>NZ_CCDP010000002.1:0-1051009 GCF_000723585.1 Virgibacillus salexigens
GATTTATATCTAATATAATTAGCTTGTATTAAGTAACGTAAATTTAAAAATTTTGTAACGCTTTTAGCGAATATCGAGAATTGTACTTTCGTAAATGCTTTTCCTTGCGTTGTTTGATAACCTTCCTTATTTAATGCTTCTGCCAACCTAGACAGTGACCATTTCATATGTATCTGTCTAAGCTCAAACAATCGTTTCACTACTTCTGCATGACTGTTATGTATCTTTAGTTCCTTCTCACCCTTTTGTTTCATATAGCCAAATGTTGCCCTTCCTCCTGCATAACCACCCTCCTTCGCCTTTTTATTTCTCCCTTTCGTTAGTTTGAGAGCAATTTCAAGCCGTTGGTATTGGTCCAATAACTCCATTAAGCCATTGCGTTGGGATCTTTTTATGGATACTATAAAATGGCTGTTCAATACTTTTAATATCACAGCCATATTTCTTTAGCTCTCGTTGTATCAACACCTTACAATATCTGACCGCCATAAGCGACTTGTGTTCAGCACCACCACATAATCAATTTGGATAGACGAAAGGTGAGCCAACATTTCTTGTAAGCCCACCCTATCAATTTCTAATGCTTCTTCATTCAGTTTTGCGCCACTAATTCCTTCATCTCTAAAAATATGAATCAAGTTAAAACCCTCTTCTTCACAGTATGCTTTAATTTCATCTTCTTGAAATTTCAAGCTATATCCATCTCTTGCTTGCCCTTGAGTGGAGACTCGTATATGCCCAACAACGTTCAACTTTTCACCCTCCCGTTACATAAATTTTAATTATTGTAACGCTTTTTAACGAATAGCGAGTATTATACGACCGTCTCTTGTAAAAATACAACTATAAGTTAATTTTCTTATACAATAAAACAGCACCTATAATATACGTTACCCATTGTTTATCGCCACGAGCTTTGTCATTGTATTTAGTTTGTGGGTTTTGCAGTATCATAAGTGTTCCTACCACTTAAAATGTTATCTTGCCTGTTTATCGTACTTCTCACAAAATCCAAATATAAAATCAATACTCCATGATGATACTACCTTCATGAGCTATGAGTTTCAGTAAAGCAATATCCAACATCGTCCAAATTTGAGGTTTCTAAAAAACAAAAACACCTGATTCCTAATAAGGCAATCAAGTGCTTATTGTTAATTCTGTAACATACTCCCTAATATTACTGAACTGGTCCCATAAATTCAGTAATTATAAGAATATGTTCCTTCAGTTTGACTTTTTTTAGATTCTCTACTTTTTCTACTCCACCTAACCCTAATAGAGGGGTGTATCCAAAACACTCATCATAGTTAGGGGCACTGTATTTACTAATCACTTCAGGATAAGGCTGCCACATTAATTCATCGTTCATAAAGTTATTATCTTTTAAGTCATCAAAAAAGAATTCAAACCCGGATGAAACAACATTAACATATCCTTTCTTAAAATTTAATAAATTTACATACTTACCTTTTTCCCATACTATAATATCACCCATTGCGGTTGTAAAAATAGGAATTGCCTGCTCATATCTTAAATAACTATTCTCTAAATGTATAAATAATCGTCTGGATTAATAACTTTTAAAAAGTCATTTGCGAAAGTACCAAACCCATATTTTTTCCATGTTTCTATCAATTCTTCAGGGAGTTTATCCATATATTTTATAATAACATCTTTATCAACTGTTTCATGTTTTATAAAATCGCTAAATATAGTTTCCAATAAAAATACCCTCCTTTGATTATTGCTTGTGCAGCAGTTTTATATTGTTTTGTGGTATATTTCTTTATGTATTTCGTTTCATCCAAATTTGATTTAACCTTACTGTTATTCTCTTTCTTATTTTGTTTTGGTTTACTTTCATTTTCTAATGGAACATACCATTCTACTCCACTATATTTTTTCTAATACTTTTCAATTCTTTGACTTGGATATATTCATCTAGTAAATAAAAATCACAATCCTTATGATGAGTATTGTTCTCTTCGTCGCGCAATTTTCTTAAAAAAAGTAAGACTTAGGGTTTTTGCCTTTTCCTATGTTATGACTTAATTTTGCATTACATTTTTTACCACTACAATAGAATAATTGCCTTTTATCTTCTATTTCTTTAGTTACTTTTGCTGGACTAATAAGCTTCTTATCTCCTGAAGAGTAATAAAATACATCATCGAAAATAGCATTTCCTCTTCCCATTCTAACATTTCTTTAATAAATATCTTTAGTGTTTAATACGAATCAAATGGGAAATTATTCAAAATAATCTAAAGACCTATTAATAAAAACTTACCTTATTCAATTCCCAATATACCTAAGTTTGAATTGGGGAAAGAAGAGTTGGATGCGCTACGGAAAAAGTGGAATGTTCCAGAGACTAAATTTCATACAGTCTTTTTTTATCACCTTTCATCTATTAATTATGAGAAAAAACCTTGAATGAACTCACTTCCATTCAAGGTTAATTTTATCATCCATAATATTATGAAAGTTATAATACAATATCTTGATAACCTACTTCTTCTACCATTTCATCTTCAATTTTTATTCCCATTCCATTGTCAATATCCCAGGAGACATCGCAAAGTAAACCTAATCTTCTTTTTCCATTCTTTCTTACTCTTCTTACGATTAATTCAACCGGCTTCACTATTCTCTTTAAATCTGAGATAGAATCAATCTTTGGTGCAAATTTATCTGCTTCTGATTCATTACCTAACATCTCTCTATACTCTTCATAGTTCTCAATATAGTAATCGTAAACTTTCTTTTCAGCCTCATTTATTATGTTTTTCATATCTTGATTAAAGTTAATAAATGCTTCTCTTTGCACATTTGAAAAGTCAGCATTTTCATGTGCATCGACACTTAAAAGTATTTCTTTTTCCAAATCAAACATTCTAATAGTTGTTTCTCCTCTCCAAAAATTGTTTTTATATTCAAGCTTTCCAAATAAATCATCATTAATCATGGCCATCCTAATCACTCTCCTAACTTAACTTTTATATTATATTCTCCAACTCCACCCAAATGTTTAAAAACACTATTGATTTTACTTGGCACCAATTGTATTGTTTCCAAGTCGTTAAGTTCATGCCAAGTATATTTATTATCTTCTCGCCAATCAGCTATATCTTCTGCTGTCCATTTTTGTTCTGGTGTACTCCACTTTTTAGCCAATTCTTCATCAGCAGTCGAGAAGTTTGATTTTCTATCATTAGTCATATTTGCTAATTTAATTTCACCTTTGGAAAATGGAGAAAAGTCTGGCATTCCGTTTTTATACTCAACTCCATCAACACCAGCTTCATCAAGATATTTTTTTATTTCACCGGTCTTATCGGAGATAAATAACGATTCTGCTCGTTCGTTACTCCATTCACCTTTATTAACAGGGGTAGTTTTTACCCTTTGTTCATAAGAGCTGTATTTAGGGTCTACGTCAAAACCTCTTGTAAAGTCTATCTGCCTATTATTACCCATCGTACCCTTAGCTGAATCCTTACCATCATCCAAATGTTTTCCTGCACCACTGCTGCTTTCAGTTACACTGCTCTTTACAAACCCTGCATCCTTTGCCTTCGCACTAATATTACTGAACTGGTCCCATAAATTCAGTAATTATAAGAATATGTTCCTTCAGTTTGACTTTTTTTAGATTCTCTACTTTTTCTGCTCCACCTAAACCTAATAGAGGTGTATAGCCGAAGCAATCTTCATAAGATAGTTCTCCCCAATTTTCAACAGCTTCGGGATATGGTTTCCACTTTAAATACTCATCCCGAAACTTTTCTGAATCCAGACTTTTGAAAAAAATAAAAAGTTTGGCATAACTGTTTTAAGTACTCCGTATCTAAAATTAAGCAATCTTACATAACCGTCAGCCCATAATACTAAATCTCCCATACCAGTAGCAAATAACACTACAGAATCCGTATATCTTTGACTACACTCTTGTAAAATATCAATGTACGCTTCTGGGTTAACACTTTTTAAATATCCTTGCATGAATGTTCCAAATCCATATTCCTGCCACAAGTCTATTATTTCTTTTGGAACAAGATTTTTATATTTCTCTATTATTTCTTTTGGAACCTTACTGTTTACCTTAAAATCATTTAATGTTTTTTCCATAAATAAATCTCCTTAGTGTGTCAGTTTAACATTCAAATAGGTGCTTTTAATTGCTCAGGTTTCATATTTTTTGCTATTTCCCTTATTTGTTCATCAACAACATCAATTCTATATCTCCATTGAGAACCAATTGAAGAATTAATGCCCTTATGCCCCATTCCACCAGTTTCATCTGGTTATCCACCTGCAATTTGATCTGGATTATGAAGTGCTGCTTGGGTATTCAGCCATTCTTTAGCTTCTTTTTCTGCTTCATCAAATGATTTTCCGTTAGTCATAAGTTCTGCAACTTTATCAGAAAATGCTTCTTCTCGAGCTGTTTGTTGAGCAGCATTACCTTCTATCGCACGTCCCTCAGCAATATATCTTTCTCTATTTTTCAGATACTCATCAACCGTTAACTCATTCATACCTTTTTCTTGATCTTTAAGTTGTCTAGCAAACTCTTCAGAGTCATGTTTAACTTTTCTTTTATATGTTACTTCAATTTCTTTTATTCTAGTTACATTCTCTGAATGACTACCTTTTCCCGTACCCTTAGCCAAATCCTTACCATCATCTAAATGTTTTCCTGCACCACTGCTGCTTTCAGTTACACTGCTCTTTACAAACCCTGCATCCTTTGCCTTCGCACTAAAGTAAGTTACAGCTGCATCATCCAGCCTTCCTCCACCAGCAATGGCAACATTTGGCTGCATACCAGCTCGTAGATGGGTAGCCACATCATCTGCTTTTTGGGCTGCATTGACCACAGTTCCACTGACGTTTTCCTTTACTAAAGACATTTTGTTATTTACAACTTGTCTGGCACTTGTTAAACGTGCAGTGGCGGTTTCTTTTGCTGTCTCACAAAATTTAAATCTGTAGCTAAGACTTAAACATTATTGAACTAGTGACATAAATTTATTAATAAAAAGAATGTTCCTTCAAATTGATTTTTTCTAGATTTTCACCTTAATATTATAAAAGAAGTCATTTGAAACAAGACCTTCTTCATATGAACAATATATATTTTTTTATTAGCTCTTTCAAAAAAGTACTCTAAACAAATTGAAACCATATCCGTTTGTAATTCTGAAAAATAATCTTCAAATTCCTTCATTTAACCACCTCTAATTTTCTAAACTTGTAAAACTTATACGTCCATCATTTATTCTCCAACTTCTTATATTTACTTAAATCAACACTGCTTGATTGAGGAACAAGTTTATCATCCGGAGATCCCCCAATCCTATCACCAGCTAAATGTCCAGCATGGTCTCCAGATTCTTTTCCTGGTGTATTTGATTTATATCTAATATAATTAGCTTGTATTAAGTAACGTAAATTTTAAAATTTTGTAACGCTTTTAGCGAATATCGAGAATTGTACGGCACTCCCTAAGAATATTACAACCCTATTTTTATTCCTCTTGTGCTATTAAACAACCTTTTTGGTTACCCACTGTTTATCGCCACGAGCTTTGTCAATCTCGTTAGGTTGTGGGTTCGGCAGTAACTTAAGTCCTCTTGGCATGTAAAATGTCATCTCGCCTATCTTATTATTTTCACATACACAGTATTAAACAGAATACCTTGATGATACTACCTTCATTGAGCTATGAATCTCAATAGTCTGTCCAATGTTAATCAAAGTTAAAAATCTAAACTAAAAAAACAAAAACACCTGATGCCTATCTGACAATCAAGTGCTTTTTTTATAACCTTAGGGCAGTCAACAAACATTAAGCATAAATTCTATATATTTTGCTTGTTACAAAGAGCTTGCAACATATGTTTAATATGCAGGTTAGCCTAAGTATAATTTATCAACAAATCAAGAGCATTAAGTATTACAAGACAAATTCCAAGGTATATTGCTTATTTAAAAATATCCATAAAATATTTCTCTTTTTTTTGGAATTTCAGCATTTGTACTCCTATAATCATTATAAACTTTTTCCATTCTTTTGATTTCCTCTACTTTAACAAAGCTGGTTTCCACTGCACTATTTAAGAAGGTAATAATACTATCGGTAGTAATACTTTCTAATGACTGAGGTAAATATTTCACTTCTTCATTTTTATAAGCTTCCCATGAGGTATAAGCTACAGCATCAACTAATAGTGACCAAATTCGAGCAATGCTCAAGTTTTCTTCTTCCTCGGAAAATTCTGAAATCCCTGTAAAATCCGCATTATCAATAAGCTCATAAAGTTCGTGAATGGTAGTATCTAAGATTTTAGACTATTTCACAACTAATGAAACTCACTAGATAGGTTACCTTTTTAAAAGGTGTTGTACGTACTAAAGAATTTGTTAAAACAACCTATACGGCTTACAAAGAGTATCTATTTTCTATTAATAACTAGCGGTTCATTCGGCACTAGGTAGCCCCTCAAAAAAGAAACCCTGAAAGGACTTTAGCCAATCAAGGTCTAGTTTTACAAATTATTTTCTTTCACTTCTTCGAACCATAAATCAAAGATATCATCTGGTAATAGTTCGTCATCAATAGAATAAACTAAATCATATCTATATTTTCCTTTTAAGCTATTTTTCTTTACATTATAATGTAATTTCATTTCTGTTGGCATATCTTTATTGAACTCTTCACATTTTTTATGAATATGCTTTAAATTTTGATTACCTATTCTTAGTGCAGCCTTCTGTCTTTCTCTCGAAACATCGTAAACCCGATTTTGTTGACTATCCAATTCTTTTGAAGCCTCGTTTAGTTGATGTTTATGAACAACTTTTCCATTAATTTTATAGAAAAAATCAAAAACATACATTTTTGGTTCATACGAACAATAAATAAAAATTTCATCAGCTTTATTATCAACATACTCTAAACAAATAGCCACCATGTCTGTTTGTAATTCTGAAAAATAGTCCTCAAATAACTTCACATAATCCCCCCTAGTTCTCTAAACTTGTGAACCTCATACGACCATCTATTTCATATTCTATATCAAAGCTGCTAGGTCTTAAACTATTTCCTTCGTAATTAACTTTAACATTAACTGAAACGTCTTTTCCTTCTTCTATTGCTTTAGCCCATTGGTTTTCTAGCTTTTTGTATTTACTCAAGTTAACACCACTTGATTGAGATACAAGAATCCAAATCTGGAGAGCCTCCAAATCTATCAGCCGATAGGTGTCCTGCATGGTCTCCAGGTTCTTTTCCAGGTGTATTGGACTTATGAGACAATCTATTATTACGTTTTGTTAGTTTTAAGTCATCCGCATTAAAATCAGTAAGTCTCCCTAAACCATCTGTCTTATATTGATAATTATATTCACCTGCTTGATATTTAACATTTGGTTTTAATTTACCACCTTTAACCAAATGACTACCATCCTTAATGATATCGTCAGATACCTGTCTAGTACCATTATCTATACCCTTAGCCAAATCTTTACCATCATCCAAATGTTTTCCTGCACCACTGCTGCTTTCAGTTACACTGCTCTTTACAAAACCTGCATCCTTTGCCTTGGCACTAAAGTAAGTTACAGCTGCATCATCCAGCCTTCCTCCACCGGCAATGGCAACATTTGGCTGCATACCAGCTCGTAGATTGGTAGCCACATCATCTGCTTTTTGGGCTGCACTTACTATGGTTCCACTGATGTTTTCTTTTAAATTTCTCACAAAAAAACACCTGTTACCAAAAAGGCAATCAAGTGCTTATAGTTAATTCTGTCTTAAATATTACTGAACTGGTCCCATAAATTCAGTAATTATAAGAATATGTTCCTTCAGTTTGACTTTTTTTAGCTGAATCCTTACCATCATCCAAATGTTTTCCTGCACCACTGCTGCTTTCAGTTACACTGCTCTTTACAAACCCTGCATCCTTTGCCTTCGCACTAAAGTAAGTTACAGCTGCATCATCCAGCCTTCCTCCACCAGCAATGGCAACATTTGGCTGCATACCAGCTCGTAGATGGGTAGCCACATCATCTGCTTTTTGGGCTGCATTGACCACAGTTCCACTGACGTTTTCCTTTACTAAAGACATTTTGTTATTTACAACTTGTCTGGCACTTGTTAAACGTGCAGTGGCGGTTTCTTTTGCTGTGCTGACGAGATTTCTTACATTAGATGGCTGTTTGGTTATTCTTCCTAGATCCGCTACTTTACCTACAGTTCGCGTGGTTGTGGCAAATTTCTTTACCCCAGCTACTCCGGGGATAATGTCTAGCGGTGCTAATGCACCTCGCATCCATCGCTCCCCCGTATCCAATTCTCTCCCGGAGGACCAATCTTTTCCTGATATCGCAGATCCTAATTCTAAACTACCATAAGCAGCTCCTAACGCCAACCCTGCTGGAGGGCATACAACTGCCACGCCTACAACTACCACCAAAGCTCCTATATTAACCCAAAATTCCTTATTTAATTGCTGATCTTTTATTGATTCATATTCGAACGCATTCATGTTGACGGCAGCCATCTGATATTCTTCTTGTGTGAAATCCTGGTCCGGGTGCTCTGCCTTCCACATCTCATATTCGATCTGCATTTGTTCCCCATAAAAGGTATCTCCACTGAATAAATCATCAAGACTTACCTCTGTTTTTGGTACCTCACGGGTCGTGTGCATCGCTCCATAGCCATGATAGGTAATTTGTTCTTCCGTTGCCCCAATTCGGTTCTTTGTTGTATAGTTGGAAATCGTTGCTTCCTTCATCGCTGACACAAACGCATCAATATCTTCATAAAACGGTTGATCCATCGTGCGATCGACGATATCGCCAACCTTGCCGGTAAAGTCATGCATTACCTGAAAATCTTCGTAGAGCTTTTGATAGGTTGATTCGCGGTCGATATGCGAAAAAGAGATAACCCCATCACTGTCATATTCGGCAATATCAGAGGCTGCATCTTCCATGTTCTCCGTGATATCCTTCAGTTCATCAATCATGCCTTTGCCCCAACGACCTAACCCCACGAGATCGCCTAAACCACTTCGCATCTTCTCCCAATCTGCTGGGATGTATTTTACATCCATTTATCAGACCTCCCTCTTTGCAGTAGAATTTATGCTCTAGGATTTCTGTAACTATTCTCTTTCGTTCATTCATGTATGTAACTTCTTCTAACTATTTGTTTTGAGTTAAATATCCAATTATGTCTGTTAGTAAATTAATAAGATTAACTATTAAAAATCACTATGTTACTATAGATTTAAATATATAAAGTATTTTATAAGCTAATTTCTTTTCGAATTTCTCTGATTTCTATCTCAGATTTCTTGACTTTTTTTCATAATAGTATTTATCCGTTCTTTCAAAGTTATTAATTTTAGCAACCTCAGCATTCGTAGTTCCAAGAAACAAATCCTTCGTTTTATCGTTAAAACTTAGATTGTATTCAAATCCCTTATATTTTGCTTTATAATCAATTTCATAAAGCTCTTGAACTTGTTTCTTGTTTACTTCTTTTATATACAGTTTAGGAAGAGAATCGATGTTTTTATAATAATTAGGGTATTTTTTTCAGTAAAACCATTTTTTTACATCACTATTATTTTTGCTTATAAGCCTTATACTCGCCTCATCAATTCTACTAACTTCATAGATTTCATTATTATATTTTGCAAAAAGTCCCTTCTGCACAATATTGCTCCCTTACTTTAAATCTTCAAATGTTAATTACTGCCGTATTCTTCTAAAACTGCTTTATCAGCACAGTAATGATAAAAATTATTTACTAATTTATCAATATCTCTTTTTCTAGCTATTTTATCTAGCCATTCGCTTGGGATTTCTTTCATTTTATAATACATACCTGCCATATTCCCGGTTATTGCAGCAATAGTATCCGTGTCATCACCTAAATTAACTGCTTTTAGCACTGCTTCTACAAAGTTTGTTGAATTTCCAAGACACCATATTGCAGCTTCTAAAGTATGTACCACATACCCATCTGAATTAATTTCCACTTTATCCAATTCAAAGAATTCATTATCGAACAGCCTTGCATAACAATTTAGTTCTTGTTGATAGTTATGCGATTCATCAAAATTTTTATCGAATAGGCGCTTGATTACATTTAACGCCTCTTGAGGAGTATTATTATGGTATAGTCTAAATAAAAATTCAATAAAGATAATTGAACCAACGATTGAACGAGGATGTGCATGAGTTAATTTAGTAAAACTTTTTATAAACTCTACCTTCTTCATAAAATTAAATTCATTATAAAGAACAAATACTAAAGGGGCGATTCTCATGATTGCACCATTACCATTTTCATACTCATCTCTTCCGCCACACTCTTCAACTGTCATCCCATGCTCATAACGAGTAATAGCTTCATCTGTTGTTCTTCCAATATCAAACATTTTCCCGTATGGCGTCCAATACCCATCTCTTTTATATTGAACAAACTTATCCATTAAATCCGTTTTAGGTCCTTCTTCTATTAGGTTTTCTATTAAACACATTGTTAGAGATGTGTCGTCTGACCAAGTTCCAGGTGGTTGATTGTATGTTCCAAATCCAGTTACGTCCTTTATGCAGTATGAATCTCTTTTTCTAAATTCAACTGGTACGCCTAATAAATCTCCTATTATACCACCATAAATTGTAGGCATAATTCTTTGCTTAACACTTAATTTAAGAAAAGATTTATTATCATCTTCCCATCTATCAATCATTCTTCTTTTATCCACTTTTATACACCTACTTTAATAAGTCTAAAACTAAATGTATCTTTCCATCACTATTAACAGTAGCTTGCTTTATAACCATTTCTTGTCCGGCATTTAATAATAATTCTGCCTCATTTGGATAATGACTAATTCCTCCAATATATGCAGCATTAGAGCCTTCTGGCACATTAATCTCCCAAGAAACATTCATATGACCAAAAGATGATTCTCTAACCATAGCAGTACTAGTAAAACCGTCATCTTTTATTGTTTTCCCGATCAAAGAATCAACAATAACTTCCCCTTCATCATTTAACTTATATAAATCAATAAATGGCTTTAAATCCGTTCCACGATATACTTTTAAATTACGCGGTACATAAGCTTTATCCAAACCACTGGTTATATTATCAATCACTTGAATATCTAAACCTTCTAAACTATCACTGACTCCTCTTAAGTAATTATTAATTTTTCTGTAGTCATTACCTGTATATCTTTTAATTGCTTCCTTTTCGCTTTCACTTAAAGAAGTTATCCAATCATTATAATACAAATTACCCCATTCATTAGCTTCATCTAAGTTAGTAAAACGTATTGCATTTTTATTTAAAGTATCTCCTCCAACTTTACCCACGTCCGTCTTACTCACTGGTTCTTCCATTTTTTTGGCGAAGTGGTGGGTGTTCTCTGCTGGCATCGTTACTTTTCCTACTTGATCTAGGGCGATCGTTTTGCGTGTAGAAGTTAGGTTCTTGGCAGAAATGATTCCGGCATCTGCTGCTTTTGCTATAGCCGTTGCATCCTTAGCGACCTTAGCTATCACAACTGCTCCAGCATGCTTTAATCTACTAGCAGAATGTTTCCCAGCAGTAGTTACCATGTCTCCTACATGCTTTAGCTCCTGTTGCATACTACTTTTTATGCCAGACGTCAATCCAAATTGGCCTATATCGGCTGCTTGATTGGCAATCCGTACCCCGCTGCTGAATTTCTTGATCCCAGCTACTCCAGGGATAATGTCTAGCGGTGCTAATGCACCTCGCATCCATCGCTCCCCCGTATCCAATTCTCTCCCGGAGGACCAATCTTTTCCTGATATCGCAGATCCTAATTCTAAACTACCATAAGCAGCTCCTAACGCCAACCCTGCTGGAGGGCATACAACTGCCACGCCTACAACTACCACCAAAGCTCCTATATTAACCCAAAATTCCTTATTTAATTGCTGATCTTTTATTGATTCATATTCGAACGCATTCATGTTGACGGCAGCCATCTGATATTCTTCTTGTGTGAAATCCTGGTCCGGGTGCTCTGCCTTCCACATCTCATATTCGATCTGCATTTGTTCCCCATAAAAGGTATCTCCACTGAATAAATCATCAAGACTTACCTCTGTTTTTGGTACCTCACGGGTCGTGTGCATCGCTCCATAGCCATGATAGGTAATTTGTTCTTCCGTTGCCCCAATTCGGTTCTTTGTTGTATAGTTGGAAATCGTTGCTTCCTTCATCGCTGACACAAACGCATCAATATCTTCATAAAACGGTTGATCCATCGTGCGATCGACGATATCGCCAACCTTGCCGGTAAAGTCATGCATTACCTGAAAATCTTCGTAGAGCTTTTGATAGGTTGATTCGCGGTCGATATGCGAAAAAGAGATAACCCCATCACTGTCATATTCGGCAATATCAGAGGCTGCGTCTTCCATGTTCTCCGTGATATCCTTCAGTTCATCAATCATGCCTTTGCCCCAACGACCTAACCCCACGAGATCGCCTAAACCACTTCGTATCTTCTCCCAATCTGAAGGGATGTATTTCACATCCATCTATCAGACCTCCAATTTTGCAATGATCTGTTCGGCAATTGCTTGATCTGTTTCGATCATGGTATTCAGAACATCAATAACTAAGGTAGAAGCTCGAACATAATTATCATAGAGATCCATTAATTTTTCATTAGCTTCTGCATACACTTCCATTGCTGGTTTTGCCTTACCTGCTTGATAATAATCTATCTCTCCCAATTTCTGTATATTAGGGGTAACACTGGATTCTAATTCTGCTATTATTGCCTGTAACTGATTATAGATCGTCGTAATTTCATCTGGATGAACATTGATTTGTGCTCCTCCACCACCACTTCCAGAAGTTGCAATCAGCATTTACTTCGCCTCCTTGTATGGAAATTCCATTTCATCAAAGAGTAATTTTAAAAACCAATATTGGCTTGCATGATAATATTTTCGACGAACGGTATCTACCATAATTAGTTTTTGCTTTTCATCCTTAGTAAAAATTAACCATTGTTGATAATATTTAGCGTTATTTACTTCTTGTCGCCTTTCGTCTAAATGGAAGAATTCCATGTTTATTAATTCATACCCTGGTTCTAATTCCTCCGTTTCTCTTCTTTCCTGATGGGATAATTCTTTCTTTAAAAAGCTTTGTTCGGTTTCATCTGGTTCTCTTGTTAGTAGCTCGAATTTTTCAGTTAACATCTTTAAGACAATCGCTTTCGAAGCAACAACTAACTTATACAAGTTTTTTTCTTCTACTTCTACAAGAATAAGTAATTCATCCTTATACTCATTATGAAAAGCAAACATGAGATTATTAATCCTTACATATTTTTCACTCAAATAATAATGTTCCAATGCTTGGATAATCATTGCCCCTCGATTTGTCACTTTTCCATCTGCAGATAAGATCTCCTTATTTATTAAGCGCTTTTGAGCATCAGCAAATACTTCTTCTCCTTTTAGCTGGAAAATCTTTTTTTCAGGAAGACCAAAAAGTACGTGACCTCCAAAGGAAGCAGCTAGTAAAAATAGTTCAGATACATGAAACGTATCGGTGGATGAATCATTCATAAATGCCTCACTTCTTTCACCGAACTATCTTTATTGAAATCATCCATATAGCCCTCTAAATTATTCAATGCCTTTGTTTGTAAAGCTACTGCCGATTTTAAATCATGATGATATTGATGAATGATATCAAGGTAGCTTATAAAGCTATCTCTTGATTTCCCACTCCACTTCGCCGATTGAGCAAACGATAATAGCTCTTCACATTGTTCGTAGGTAGAGTTAATTGAATCTTCTAGAGCTTTAGCCGCCGTTTTGGCTTCATTTAACTTATTTCCATCGACTCGAACATCGCCCATGACTATTCCTCCCATCTAATTATAACTATTTTCTACTCCTGTTCTTCTTTGATAGCAAGATTCTTGTAGTATTCGTATCGTTGATAGGCTCTGGATGCTGCTTGGGTAATAGCGCTTCTTTTATTCTTTTCGTAATCAAAATAGCGAAGTAGCTCGCTGTTTAATTCTTCTCGTTTCCAATCAAAATCGTTAGATGGGATCTCAAAGTTCGATAGATTAGGAACAGTGCTGATATAACTTGAATAAGACGCTTCTGCTTCATTTACTAATTTGTCATGTTCCGACTTTGCATCTTGTAGTCGTTGATATAACTCATAGTAATCATCCCGCTTCTTCTCTGTTTCTGACTTGAACCAGCCAAACATCATCTTTCACTCCCTTCCTTTAATGAGGTACTGCGATTTTGATTTTTTCTGCCTTTCCTTGCTGAATATAATAAGCCTCATATGCCTGTAATGCTTTTTCACGATAAGGTCGATTAGCTACTTCTAAAATGTTTTGATCCATGATTCTAGCCATCAACACCCCATGCTTTTGTTTCTTAACCATTTGGGTAATATCGTCATATAAGCGATCAATGGAACTGTGTACAGCACCAATAATAAAGTGTATCCCCATCCTCGAACCATTCTCTATTAGTTTGGCAAAGGTCGTTTGGGTTGTAATGGACAAGGAGTCTATTACAACAGACACATCGGTGATTAACACCACCATTGGGCGGACGTCTTTAAGGAAGTCATTGACTGTTGCATAGCCTTCATGATTATCTTGAACTTCACGGAAGGCATCTTCCCTAGCCTCAAACAGTTTTTGTAATCGTTCCGTAACATCTTCCATAGAAGTAGCGTCGTGCGCATACATATCAGTATTTTCTTTATACATGCCAAACCTTACAGAAGCATTATCTATCAGTGCGACATCAAAATATGTGTTTCGAGAAATGCTCATTATCAAAGTTAAGAACATTTCTTCAACAGACCCCATCACATCTGCTATTACCAATGTATTTTGATCTTTGGCTAGATTAATTTCGACAGGCTCCACGCGTTCAAAATCAACACCAAATGGAATTCTGCCTTCTTCAAGGAATGCTTTGGTCTGTTCATCTTTCACAAAATCACGGAACAATAATTTGTCTGGAACCATCGGTATTTTTTTCGGCCGCTTCCCATTCCATTTTTCATCCATTGTTTTAGCTGTGTTTTGAATGGAATCAATAATTTCTAGTGATTCCTTACCTTTCGCTGGCAGCATCGTTTGAAATAAAGCTGGCTCTTCTAATTTGATTAAACCACGACCCGCGATTTCTTCAATTTCTATATCCGTTTTGCCAATAATCGCTCGAGCTTCGGTGTGTTCGATTAAGTAGAGCGCTATTTGTGTTTTGATATTCGATAATAATGGCATTCTCATGGCACTCTGTCTTCCAGCACTTATGGCTAAATGTACACCTACGCTTGCTCCTTCCCTTGCAATTTGCGTGATTAACTTCTCAAATTCATCGGAAAAGTCAGAATCGCGAACTGAATCATAGTTATCAATAATGATGAATAGCTTTGGTTCATGCTCCCCACTTGCTTGTTCATACATTTCAATATTAGCTACACCATAGCTGCTTAGCTTCTGTTTTCGCTCCTTCAAAATGGCAGACACTAAACGAATTAATTTGCCTACTTTCTCTACCTCATCAATAAGAAACGTATCTGCGACATGCGGAATATTTTTTAATGGCAATAATCCATTGGTACCAAAATCTAATAGATAGACATGTAGTTGATCTGGACGATGTTGTCTAACTAAATCCATAACAAGCGTTTGTAAAAACGTGGATTTTCCATATCCAGGACTAGAAAATACAGCAAGATGACCATGTTTGGTTAAATCTAAGGTTAGCGGGCGTTGTGATTGTAGCTCTGGTTGATCTAAAAGCCCTAATGTTACGATTAATCGTTTGTTAGATTCTTGCCATGCTTCATCAACAGTTATCTCCTTTATATCTTCCACAAAAATCTTTTCTGGCAGTGGTGGCAACCAAGGACGTGCGAGCGGCGCAATTTGATGCTCATCTGTATAAGCTGCTATGCAGTCGATCACCGCATCCAATTCGGTTGGATTCTTTTCAATTTCCTGTTTGTTTTCTAAGCCGCTTAGGTCTTCCGTAAGTATGTCATACTGCCCTAAATCATTAATAGCATAAATGGTTGTATCAACGAATTCATCATTATCCCTATCTGGCACATATTCTGCACCACTCCACGCACTTTGGAATAGTTCATAAATTTCATTATTACCAACTTGTAAATATGCGCGACCGGGCAATGTGATTTCAGCCGCATCCGGCGTTTTTAGAATTTCATTGGAATCACTTGTGTTCTGTACTTTTAAAGCTAGCTTGAACTTCGAATTGGACCAAATTTGATCATCTACCACGCCGCTTGGCTTTTGCGTGGCTAATATTAAATGAATTCCAAGTGAACGACCAATTCTTGCAGTTGAAACTAACTCCTTCATAAAATCAGGTTGTTCTGACTTTAATTCAGCAAATTCATCAGAGATTAAAAATAAATGTGGCATCGGTTCACTTGCGTTACCTTGTTTATATAGTTTCTGATATTGATTAATATGATTGACATTGTGTTCCCCAAACAGTCGCTGCCTTTTTTGTAATTCCGCCTTTATCGAAGCCAGTGCCCGCATCGATTGCGCACGATCGAGATTCGTAATGGTTCCTAACAAATGCGGTAAGTTTCGAAATAAATTAGCCATTCCGCCGCCTTTATAATCAATTAATAAAAATGCCACTTCATGCGGATGGAAATTCACTGCTAACGATAAAATATAAGATTGGATTATTTCCGATTTCCCCGAACCAGTGGTACCTGCAACTAATCCATGAGGGCCGTGAGCTTTCTCATGTAAATTTAGCTGTACGATATCCTCTTTCCCACGCAACCCCAAAGGTACTGCTAGACTTTTATACGTTTCATTCATCCTCCAGCGATCTGCAATCAATAATTCATTAACCTTTTCCACTCCATACATCTCTAAGAAAGTTACACTTTCAGGTATCGAATTTTTCAAATTCTGTAAGTGATTAATAGGTGCTAGTGAGCGAGCAATTTCTTCTTGATTAAAGTCAGATGGGAAATGATCTAATCGAAATTTCTTATTAACTAATTCTCCCTCTTCCAGCAGAATGTTACCATTTTTGGCATCCCTTATATCAATAACTGTCTTGACATGCTCTGGTAGTGCATGTAGAACATCCTGTACGAAAACCAGTGAAACACCCAGCTCACTAGGGTCTTCATTGAAGAATTCCATGACCGTATGGTCGAGTATCATTTTTTCATCCGTAATCAAGACAATATAATGGGGGGAGAAATAAATCTTCTCTTTTTGCTTGCTTTTTTCTTCTACTGCCTGCTTGCGTTCTTTTAATAACTGATAAAGAGAATATAATACTTGATCTCGAGAACGTTCGTGGTAAACAAAGCCTCGTACATTTACATCTCTTAAACTTGCATGAGGAAGCCATCGCATCCAATGCCAATCCTGCTTTTCTTCTTCAGGAAAAATCGTAATAAATTGTAAATCTTCGTAACTATGAAATAAAGAAAGCTGCATAACTAACAGCTGCAATTGTTCAATAACCAACGGTCGATGACCAATATAACCTACCGGTCCTTTCCTAAGTGACGTAACTACAGGAACTTGATTAATCTCGTTATATTGGTTCAATAATTCCCTTGCTTCATCAATTAATTCATCTTTTTCTTGTGTGAATTCCTCTTCGTTAAATTCAATATGAAAGCTTGATTTAACCGTACCTATACCAACACGAAAGTTAAGAAAATCATGTTGATAAATGGTTTTTTCGTATATGCGCGGCTCAACTGTTGCAGCCATATCACGTATTTCCTTAACATCTGGATAGTGATAATTTAAAGCATGACGTTGTTCCTCACTAGTCAAAAATAACTCCTTGGTTTTTCGCTGCAAATAGGCTTTATAGCTTTCTTCTCTTTCTTTCATATCTGCTTTATATTTTTTTACGTTTTTAATATAGGAAGTAATGGAAAATACTACTGTTACCATCGTTACGGTTAGCATTACTAATATATAAATTCCTCTTGGCTGTATAAGGGAAATCAATACGAGAGCTACAATCATTACAAGCGGTGGTACAATGGTTCGTGCTAATTGTTCACTCGGTTTCGATGGTTTATTAGACGGTTTTGCTATGGTTCTTTTTTCTTCTGGTTCTCGATGTATGATTCGAGGAGAACGATGGTAATCAGGATACTCTCCATGATAAGGAGATTCCTTATCAACCAAGCTCACTAATTTTGTATCTAACTCATGATGCGATGTGTTTATTTGTAGATAATTTGCACCAACTACTATACATACACCATCTGTGAACAGTTGGTCTCCTGGTTCTACTTGAACAGGATCTTCTATAAGCTGAAAGTTATGATAAATATTCCCCTTCTGACCCTCCAACGTAAATAACTGGTTAGGTGCTTGCCGAATAAGGATAAAATCTACCTCTGTTTGATTAATGGTTACATCATCATAGTAATTAGGACCAAATGTAATTGACTCCTTACCAGCAATATCAAATAGATATTCACTTCCCTCATCCATTACATACACATCGATAGGTAATGCTGGGTTTAATTGAATATCTTCATTTAGTTGTTGACCATCCAATGTGCAACTCCTTCCATCCCAATCAATTTGTAAGGTCTGTTTTAAATTAGGAAAGGAAACGCTGTGTGACATATCACTGCCAATTGTAATTTGTTTTGGAGTATTTTCAATTAAATGGCATTTATGAAGTTGATTATTACAGGTTACCATCAGTATTTTATTAGCCATCTGTGTTCTCCCTTTCTGGATCTGCAACAGAAGTTTAAACCATCTAATTAGTTGTTATTTTTGTTTTGATTTGGTTCATCATCCGTTGAATTCGTTGTGTCTGTATTTGTTTCTGTACGATCCTCTTGTTTTCCATCTTCTTGCATTTGTCCTGCTTCATTCGGATCTAAATTATATTCTTCGATGTATTTATCTAATTCATCCTGCAGGCTACTTACTTTTTCGTCACGTTCGGTTCCAGTTAAGTCAGGGTTGTTCTTAGCCTGTTCTATCTGTTTAATCAATCCGTACATAATCAGCTGTGGATCATCAATGTATTTCGCTTTTTCAAGTGAATGACTGAACTCTCCACGCCCATTATATATCCAATAAAGCAAATAATTTTCATCACTTTTTAAACTAACATTTTTCATGATTGTTTCTTTTTCGGTGTCCGATAAGTTCTCAACGTTTATATATGCATGTGCTAATATGTACTTCGTCTGATTGGACAACTTCTCTGGATCTTCATCTTCTAATGTAGCAATCACATTTCCATAATCTGTGGCAAGGTATTCACCATGCGCATCCAGTGCATGGTGTTGGAAAGGCACTTTTATAAACCCATAATAGATCAGTGGCACAGCTAATAATACAACAATCACACTTAATATTATGGTCAGTTGCTTAAATAAACGGAATCGCTTGATAGGAACAACTTCCATTAATTTGTCTGTTTTTTTCTGCTCTTCTCTATAACTTTCGTACAAAAAAGCTTGCAATGCTTCAAGATTCTGCATTTCATTGATTTGTCGTTCAAATTCCGTGTCGTTGGCATTTTGTAATGCCCCATTATAGAGCTGCTCATAATTATATTTCTTTGAAAAAAGTGCGATAATAAAGCATTTATACTGTTTTAAGAATGCCTCTTCTTCCATTTCAAATGGAGGAACCAATTTGCGAATCCCTCTATAAATAACAATTGGCATGAGATTATCATCAAATGCCAAATTATTTGGATGCAGGAAGAATGTGATTCTCGAAGATAAAAACTTTCTTAGTTTACCCATATTACAAAGCAGTCGTAACTTTTCATTTCGCGGCAGCTTCTTAATAAAATCCCATTGTTTCCAATGAGCTTCCAGTTGATAAGAAAAATGAAATACATCCTTTTCTTCACTCAACTCAACTGGCGCGAACAATTCAGAAGGATTTAGTAATAAATCCAATTGTCTACTGCTAGTTACACTTGTTTGTGATTTTGGTAATGTTAATTCCCACTGATTTTTCGTAATCACAAATCGAAGCGAGACATTTTCAAATTCGATTGTTTTTTCCTTCATGTCCATTGACTCCTTCGTATAACACTATTAATCGTTTCTATAACACCACAAAGATATCTCCATCTGTCACTGGATAATCTATTAAATAATCATCATCTGCAATCAATAAATGCTTGGTTATGACTTTAATGGCAAAACGCGAATCGCCATCGTCAGCTAATCCTAATGTGGCAATCACATTGATAAGTAATTGTTTCACTGACAATTGGATAGGAATTCGTAGATCATACCTTTTTCCCTCTTCAAAACGTTTACTAAAATCAAATGTTACATTTATATGCGTGTTTTGAGCCATTTTTTCTCTCCTAACTCAACATTCTTCTCATCATGAAATATAAACCAACACAAAGCAAGCATGCTAATCCCGTAAACACGATCAGCATGATGCTATTCATTGCGTTGGTCGATTCTTTATCGTCTGTTTTATCCATCTGGGACTGAACAGATGCAGCGCTATAATCTTCCTCAAATAATCCTTCCCTTACATTACGAATCGTCTTGTTCGTCTCTGTTTCTGTACGAAACAGTGTTTGTTGCAACCTCTCCATAGATGCCTTATTCTGCTTTTCTTCTGTATTTATCGTAGATTGCGTCTGCTCTGAAAATAATGTAGGAAATCGCTTTTCAAGTTCGGTTTTATCTGTTTGTGTTTGTTCTTTCTCACTTTCGATAATACGATCAATTTCTAATTGTAATTGTCCATTATTCGCAGGGCTGGCGTCTACTGATGTTTGAAGCATCAGTAGACTTATAGAAAATAAAAGTATTAGTTTAGCTAGCTTCTTCTGAACTTTCATCATCTATATCCCCTTTATTTCTTAATTGATAAGTGACGAATAAATTTCCTACTGCCCCTAATACAATGAGCCCAATAATTATGGCTAATGTTACCGAGTAATTCATGTCACCTTGTACCGTATTTCTTAATACCGATTCTACTAATTTTAACGGCGAGAATTCCCGAATCATTTGGATCGCTTCTGAACCACTTCCTAATGTATTGGTTAGGAATAGATAAATACTAAAAATCGCTAGTAATAGGAACATCCCAATCATTTTTAACTGGCGAAGCAAATAGGTTGCAATTAACAGCATTGCTACTGTTACCGTTGTTACCACTGTTATCCAGAGCAGCATATTTACATTACTAATTTCTAAGAAATAACTAGAAAGTACCCCGATAATTATCCCCTCTAAAACTCCAATTCCAGCAGTGATCATCGTGATTGGTGTGTTTGCTGCCATTAACGATTTCTCTTCTGTAAATTGATCTTGCTCCACCCGTTTTTGGTTAATGGTTGAAATTACATAAGCGGTAAACAATACAACTATAAAGCAAATTAACACAAGATAATAAGGGTTAAATGTGTTTCCGGTAGGTGATGTAATCGTTCCATTATTACTGACCTGCACCGGATTAGATAAAAACTCATATAAATTCTCATTCTCCCGTTCACCAATTTGACTATTAGCAAGGACATTTGTGAAGTTATTGGCGAATTCCTGATCCTCCACCAGTTTATTTGTCATATTAACTGACAGCTCTTCTGCTTGATCAACTAGATTTACGCCACTTTCCTGTATCGTTTCTGCATGATTGTCAATCGTATCAAATGTGTCATAAACATTCTCAGCTGCATTCAGGTTACCCTGCGACTGCTCAGCAAGTGATTGACTAGCTGTTAGAAGGGGTTCAAACTCATTCCCCAAGGACATAATTGCAGTATTTTCCCCATCTTCATTTGCCTGAATTTCTGTTTGCTGTTCAATTAATGTCTGACTTCTCTCACGCCACTTACTAACATCTTCTAAGGTACTGGCAAGATTGGTGTTAAGATCTTTCGCTTTTTTTGACGTTGCTTCTACTTTCTTTACCAGCTGATCAGCATTTTGATACGCTTGTTGCACCCGCTGTTGATGATCGTCAATTTGAGACTTTAATGTTTGTAATGGTTTTTGAATTTCTTGGGTGATACCATCAGCAATTTCTTTTACAACATAACTAGAAAGTAGTCCTTCCATATCTTCGTGATTGAATAGGTAATATAATGAACCTTTATTATTCATTGCTAAATCTTCAATCTTACCTATTTCATCAAACTTCTCATTCAAGGCTTCCATATCAATACCATAATAAGACTCATATAATCGTGCCATTTGCTGATACTGACTTATTGTTTTGCTAACAGATTCTACTAGACCCTTTGTTTCTTCATCAACGGAAGGAGAAGTTACTTTATGATGAATGGTGTTATTTATAATCTCTACTTTCTTAGTTTCTGTAGGTTTTTCAGACTGTTCTGTTTGATCCGTATCACTATTATCACTAGGTTTTTCTTGATTTTCATTCCCTTGTTTATCTTTCGAATCACTATCTGAATTTTTATCGTTTAAATTACCCTCTGTTTCTTCATCTGTTTCAGTTGAATCTTTTTCATCAGTAGATGATGTTTCCGTATCTTCCAAAGGTTGCTCATCAGTATTATTCTTCGTTCCAGGATTATAATTTGGATTCTCACTTTTTATGTCTTTAACCCCAACCCCCATTGTCGAAACCAGAGGGTTAGAGTGCATCTTAAGAAGTGCTATTTCTTCTTCTGTTTCATTCTTATCATCATATTTCAGTGTCCAATCCCATGTAGCTAGATCAAACATATTAATGTATTTATTATCATTTTTTGTTAAAAGGGTAAACTCAACTTTAAATTTCCCTTTACCCGGTGATGCTGGTAAAGCAATTTCTCCACCCTTATAATCTTCCACTTCTTTTACAAAATTAGTTGCAACAACCCTCAAGTTTTTAATCTCATAAACTTCATTAGAGTAATTTAATATAAATGTTGATTCATTAGATTTGGTATCATTTGGAATATTCACAGAGTCACTCATGGTTATACCTTTTGTATTAAGGTGCTGATTTAAGCTATCTATATCCTCTTCCAATTGAATAGCATCATTGCTTTTCTGAACATTATCTATATTACTATATTTACTAGTTGCTTTAATTACATTTCGAATTTCAATTAATTGGTCTTCAGTTAATCCTAAATCTTCTATCTTATTTATATTAAGAGTTGGTAAATTAGAAATTTGATCTTCTATTATTGCTATATATCTTTCATTATGTTGACGAAGTAATTCTTTCAACGGTTGTTTCTCTGAACTAAATGCTTCTTCAAGAAAAGCTCTCAACTTACTTTCCACATCTGCATCAAGTGAATTTAATGTTTCATCAATATCTGCATTTGTTTGTTCTACTTTCGTTAAAGACTCATCCAAATGCTTCTTCAACGCTGCTGTTCCTGAAGCAATATTCGCTACATTATTACTCGATTGACGGAACATGACTGTATTCACAGAAGGGGTTTCAGGTTGTTCTTCTCTGGTTTGGAACTGTTTATTAATTGCTAGATTTGCAGCCTGTAACTCCTGTAGCTGACCTTCAACCTCACTTGCGTTTAGCGTAGTATCGAATTGATTAAAAGCTTCATAGAAATTCTGCCAAGTTGTTGTATTCGTCTCTTGCATTTGGAAAACTTCTTCAAGACTAGATAAATAGTTTTGATTTCGTTCTGCATCTTCGGCTAATTCATTTTCATAGTTTTCCAATTTATCTTCAAATCCACTAAAACTATCCTTGGAAATTTCTGTGTTGTCTTTTATCATGCCAAATTGGTCGGTATAATTGTTAAGCCGACCATAGATTTGATTATTATATGTATTGGTTAATTGTGATTGCTTGTCAATAATGTCACCAATATTCGTTTGTGCACCTTGTAAATTATTAAGGATACTAGCAAAGAATACATCAATAATCCGTTGATTAAATTCATTTAAAATATTGCTTGCTGTTTTTTCAGCTTCTGCTTTGATTTTTTCATTGTCCGTCGCATTTATCTTATAATCTAGAACAACTTGTTCTGGATTTTCTGACTCAATAGACAAAGCTTTTTGAGAAAAATTATTCGGAATGACGATCATCATGTCATATGTATTATTCGTTAAGCCGCTTTCTGCTACTCCACGACTAACGATGTACCAATCATGGTTGTTATTTTTATCCATGCTTTTTACAAACGCATCTCCGAATGCTAAATCTTCTCCATTAAAAACAGCCCCCTCATCTTCATTAACTAAGGCAACTGCCATTTTGGGATCTCTATTTTCTTCTTTCTTAGAGCTTGCTTCTTGGTTCAAAGCAAGAAATGTTAATCCAGAAGCTAAAAGGATGATTAAAGTTAAGAATAATATCCAACGCTTATCTATCGATTTCAAGATCATTCAACTCCTGCCACATCTTATAATTATAGGTACTCACGTCTCCTGTTTTGTAGCTAGACTATCCATTTTTCACACAATGAGGTTAACAAAGTTAGTGTAAGTATATATGGGGCAATAACGTCGTCATGGCATACAACAGCATACAAAATACTTCATATGTAATTACAAACCGTGCATAACATACTTTGAGCTACACAACAATTCGTCGTGTAGCTCATAAGTACTAATGGACACGAAAACTTCTTGTGCTTCAAACGAATGATTTAAATTTATCTAAGTCCAAAATTTTGTGATAAAGCTTCGTCCTGTTGCGCAACTGCTTCAGCAGTTTTCGTTAATTGCATTTCAATTTCTTGCATCAATTGAGAAAAGTCTTGTACTCTTGGCTTTAACTCACGAAATTGATCATCAAAGCGTTCAAACGCACGTCCTTCCCACTCCCCACGAAGCTCTTCTTGTAAGTTAGATAAATCTCTGAGAATTTGGTCAATTTGCTGCGAGCTTTGACCATACCTTTTTGCCTTTGCCTGTAATTGATCTGGTGTCATGCGAATTTGACCTGCCATATTACTTCATCTCCCTTTGATTATATAGTCTCATTAGGAAAACAATTTAAATTGTTTTCCTTCTGACTTAAGCCTAATGAACCATATTTTAAATGTCAACTAATGATGCAAAATTTTCCATTAATTGAATAAAAAGTCCTATTATTATTTTGCACACGGACATTTTTTCAACCTGTATAGTAATAAATGCTTATGTGTTTTTTTATGACTTTTTTCTTTGTTGGTTAACAAACATGTGTTAACTAAATCAAAAAGACAGACGATTATAAACGTCTGCCTTTAGCCTCATTTACCAGAAGAAAAATGGCAGTACTGCTAAGGTAGCAATTGCTCCGAAAGCAACACCCCATCCAAATCCTGAACCATAACCATACCAACCTATACCAAATCCACCTAGACCGCCTTGTCGGCCTAATGGACGCATATAAACCCGATTAGAACTTACTCTATCAATGATTCCTCGATGAACTCTCCCATCATGCGTTTTAATCTCTACTGCTTTACCTCTATGTCGCTGGCAAAGGGAATAGTAATGTGACCCTGACATATCTTCACCCCCTAAATGTAGTACAGATAGAATATTATATGTTTAGGTAATGAGGGTGTAAAAGACAGATACATCAGGGTAAGTGCGGAAATTATGTGCCCAAATGAGGGCGATATGGGTGAACACCTAGATCAAAACTTAGAAAGACTCATACATTATTAATGTAAACAGACTGGAGGTGTTAGCAACATGGGTGAAAGTTACGGATACGGCGGTGGCTTCGCTTTAATCGTCGTGTTATTCATTCTTTTGATAATTGTAGGTACTTCTTACGTTTGCTAATCCATTACAAATCAATTTGTTAGGAGGGGTTTCATATGGGTTACGGATATAATTGTGGTTGTGGAGGATATGGATATGGAGCACCAAGCGGCGGATACGGTTATGGTGTAGGAGGATTTGCTTTAATTGTAGTTCTATTCATACTTCTAATCATTGTCGGTGCTGCTTGGCTGTAAGTATTCCTTTCTTTAACTTATAGAAAAACTTAGCTTGTCGCTATACGACGGGAAGCATAAGTTGAACGAAAATGAGATTTTTCGAAAACTAGAAGAAGCAGGTCATTTATTGAAATGGCCTGCTTCTTTCATGATTTTATGCTTATTTAATTTCTTGCAAACGTGTTTCTATATCTGTCATGATCTTTGCTGCTTCTTCCCAATTGCCAGAAGATAATGCAGCCTGATACGCATCAAACATATCCGATATTTCTCGCAACGTTTGTTCTGAATTTGAAATGGATTCTTCTGTTTCTTGATCTTGTTCTGGATTTTCTATTGGTTCCTCTTCTACTTCACGATTCGGATCAAGGTGTTGAAGCATTTTATCTAATGCTTCATCAAGAGTAGCTTCCATTACAATATGATTACCGTATGCCATTACAATTTGCTTGACCTCTGGTAAGGATGTAGCGTTTGAAGATTCAATGTATATTGGTTCGACATACATCATCGTGTCTTCAATTGGAATCGCAAGTAAGTTACCGCGGATGACTTCGGATCCACCTTGTGACCATAAATTCAATTGTTGAGAGATTGTGCTATCTTGGTTTATTCGATTTTCAATCTGTTGTGGCCCATAAACATTTTTCTGTTTCGGGAATCGATATACAATCATTTCCCCATAATTTTCGCCGTCATTTCGAACGCCCATCCAAGCAATCATATTTTGCCGATTCCTTGGGGTGTAAGGCATCATTAGCATAAATTCCTCTTCATCGTATTCTGGTAGCTTCATTGTCATATAATAAGGTTCCATTTCGATATCTTCATTATAGTATTTCTCTGTAGGAAACTGCCAAAAGTCTTCTCGATTATAGAAAACTTCTAAATTAGTCATATGATAGGTTCCATACATTTTAGCCTGGACCTTAAATAACTTCTCAGGATACCTAAAATGGGAACGAATATCTGTTGGTACTTCTTCTGTAAATAACTCTGGAAACATCTTTGCATATGTTTGAAGCAATGGATCGTCCTTATCTACAATGTAGAAATTAACGTCACCAGTATACGCATCAATAACCACCTTGACCGAATTTCGAATATAATTTTCGTCTCCCTGATGTGCTTCTGCATAAGGATAGTTTTCCGCAGTTAAATAAGCATCCATCATCCAGGCAAGGCTTCCATCTTCCCGTACAAAAATATACGGATCTTCATCATATTCGAAAAACGGAGCAATCCGTTGCACTCGATCCATAATATTTCGTGTTTCTAAAAACTGACTCTCTCCTGTAATTTGATCAGATACAAACATTCGGAAAGACCCTTCATTTAAAGCGAATAACAGCCGATTAATTCCATTAAGCTGAATACCGCTATCTGCGTCAAATCTCGTCGAAATATTTTCATCTCCAGAAGGATAATCGAATTCATCCTTCTTACTATTGACGATTACATTGTCATAATTTTGTTCACCAAAATAAATCTGCGGTCTGGTAATATCTAAATCTCCTTCTGGAGGAAGATTTTTCACCATATATTCCGGTTGTCCTTGCTCTGTGACTTGATTTACTTGACTCATGGCCACACCATATCCATGCGTATAGCGGAGTTTTTGATTGACCCATGTTTTGGCCTGGGAAGGCAAATCTACTGTACTCAGTTCTCTCGCACCGATAAACACCTGCTGATACTCCCCATCAATTTCATAGCGATCAATATCGATATTATTAAATTGATAGTATGTTCTAAATGTCTGTAGTTGATTATAAATCTCGAGCAATGGTCTAGAATCATTCATTCGTACATTATCTAATGTCAATGCATTACGTTCAATCATTGCTTCATCTAAGGATTCGTTGGCTGGGTGTTCGCGTTCATCAATTTCTTCTAACTGATAAGCAGCTCTTGTATAATCCAAATTTTCCTGCAAATAAGGTGATTCTTTTGAGAATTCGTTTGGTGATACAATAAATTGCTGAACACCGACAGAAGCCAATTGTGCTACGATTACTAACACAAGATAACCAGCAATTGGAATGATCATTCGGTAATACTTTTGGCGATATAATGCAATAATCATCCATATTGTACCAACTACGGCTGCGCCAGCTAAGACATAAGCGGCAGGAATATTTATCAGCTTATCCGTATAACTCATACCGTGTACTACACTTTTTTGGAACAAATTCACTTGATTTGTTAATAAGGAATGATATGGCTGTAACACATGAAAACTCGCTAGTAAGAGTCCAATAATTCCTAATGTTAAACCCATGTGTAGTTGAGCAGATTGACTCATTCGATATATATGAAAGAAGGAATAAAAACTAATTTCCACAACGAAGTAAAAGATACTAAGCCCTAGTAGGATATATAAAACCATTTTTATAAATGGCAAAACAAACATATAAAACGATACATCTAAATTAAAATAAGGATCATTTATTCCAAATGATGACCGGTTTACTACCTTGAGAAATGGTTCCCAGCCTATTCCTTGTACAATTAAACTACCAATTGCACCTAATAAAATGGAGATAGATATGATTAGCCATCGACTTTGTTTTTTATTAGCTATCCACGTTGGCACTTGATTATTATGAAAATGGCTAAGATACGTATTTCTTATCCATCTTAAGTTAATATAAGTTAAGATGGAAAACAAGATAAACCCAATGATGCCTAGAATAATTTTACTTCCGATAATCGTTGTAAAAACACTTTCAAATTGTAATGATTCCATCCATATGTAATCCGTTATCCATTGAAAGCTCATTAATCCAACCATTAATAATAGAATAATAATACCCAGAATAACGGCAAATCCATTGCCAAGTCGCTTCCATTTCCGTGAATGAACGTTATTCTTCTCTCCGTTTCCCTCCAAACCTCACCCTCCTAAAAACAATTTCTTTCATTGTACCAAACCTTCATCTTCCTCCATATAGAATACGAATGACACATTAAAATAGTTTCATTAATTTTCAGCAAAAAAGAGCACGAGCCAGAATGTCTTCGTGTTACAAATTTAATATTTTGGGTATTAGGATCACCCAAGCATGAAATACTTTCTCGGGCGAAAAGCGCTCTTTGTTCCATCATGTTCATCCATATATTTAACTTACAGGGTAAATATTTTAATTAGTTTGTAATATGAAATAGTTCTATGAAAAAAACATATAAGCATAAACTATAGAAAGACTAGGAAAGGTTGTCTTATATGAACCTTAAACAAACTCTATTTTCAGCAATCATTAGTATTGTTGTTATTTTCGCAGCTATTTCATTCATTACCTTACCCAAACTACAAACGGATTTCTTTCATGTACCGCTAATTAGTAAACTGACCGAATCAACTATCTTTTCAGATGCTTTATTATTTATGATGAGTTCAGAAGTCCCTCAACTCGAAGGTACATTAGAAGAAAATGGAATAGAGACACCTAAATTATCAACCGTTTTATTTGAAGCAGCTTCTGGTATAACTCTAAATAATTTTAGCAGCTTACTTGATTTAGAATTGCCAGGACTCAACACGAGTTCGAATCAGATACAGTTTGCTGGCAACAATGCTGATAGTACAAATACACCAATTGAATCTCCTCCTCCAGATTTTGAAGATTTACTGAAAGAAGATACGAATGAAGAAGAAAAAGAACCCCCAAAAAAGGAGAACGAAACCGATCAACAAGAAGCAGATGTATTTGTCTATCATAGTCATAGTTGGGAAGCATTCTTGCCACTCTTAGGAGAAGAGAAGACCAAACCAAGCGATGCTTCAAGTACTGATAATGACAAGAATATTGTTATGGTAGGGTCTTTATTAACCGAGCAGTTAGAAAAGCAAGGAATGACTACATTCCATGATACCACGAATGTTACAGCTGGACTACATGAGCAAGGATGGGATTATTATGATTCCTATAAATTCTCAAGGGAGACCGTTCAAGAGGCGATGGCTACAAACGATAAGGCACAGTACTTTATTGATATTCACCGTGATGCACAACGTAAAGATATTACAACTACAACGATAAACGATAAACCTTACGCAAAGCTTTATTTTATTGTTGGAATTGAGCATGAAAATTACAAGCAAAATCTAGAATTTGTTGAGAAGCTGAATAATAGTCTAGAACAGAAATACCCAGGAGTCAGTCGTGGCATCTTTCTGAAAGACAAATCAGAAGGAAATGGCGTATATAATCAGGATTTATCAGCCAACTCAATTCTTATTGAAATCGGAGGAGTGGATAATAATAAGGAAGAGCTCAATAATACTTCAGAGGCTTTGGCAGAAGTCATCGCTGACTACCATTTTAATGCCGAAAAAGTAGATACGAATCAATAATTTTTGAAGGGAGCCAACATGGCTTCCTTGAACCTTATTAATCGGATATGTAAAGGAGTCCACCATATCAAATGTAGCATTAGAAAAAAATGAATCCTTTCGTTTGCTCTGGATGACAATATGAATAATGAAGAGCAAGTAACCCACCAAATGATGTCCGATTACATAGCAGTTAAAAATCCAAGATAAGTTCGCACCTCTTCGATACTCTAATGAGAAATTTAGATGCAGTCATAATAAACGCTGCTATTTTACAAATTCCACTAAAAAACACAAGTTTTAATCAAACGTTTGTATAATTCGACAAATCCGATCATCAATGACAATAATTCAATTGATAAAAATTTAATTATCCACCACGAGTAAACGTCTCATTGCCCAGGAAATAACATTCGATAAAGAATGTTATTATAGATGAATAGAATACGTTCGTTTATCATTTAATCAAATTTGTGAGCAGAATATCCTATAACATCTTAAAAAAATCGATTTATCCAAATCGATTTTGCTCTTTACCCTGTCTTCGCTTTCTTTTTTAAGCTCTGAAAATTTTGTAAAAGGATGTAAATAAAATACCGAGTTTTCGTGGTTTTCTAGCAAATGATCTATAAATGAATTGCTTATAAGCTTGACATAGCATTCAAAAAAAGATTGTTTCCATGGAAACAATCTTTTTTTACGCGATTATTCGGTCACTTCAACCACATGTTCTTCATGTTCATGTAACCCATCATCGTTTTCAACATGTACAATGACATAATTGGTTCCTTTTTCACTAAACGAATGTTTTCCGGTATATTCACCAGCATTAGTTTCTTCCGTATCTACCCAATGATGCTTTTCTTCCCCTTCTTTCCAAACTTCATAGCGGACAGTAGCTTGTTCTAAAGGCTTATCATTCATCTGCAAATGTACTGTCATTGCTGTTTCTTGGTCAACCATCACATCTTTTGGCTGATTAAAGTGCATGTGAAAACCTTCCGTATGTGCGCCGTGTTCATGCTCTGCTGAATGATGTTCATCTGCTGCTTCCTGCTTGTTAACTTCGCCAATGGTTATCGATTTTTTTGGCATGGTATGAAGATCTTTTGCTGTTGTATGAGCATACATTTCATACACTCCATCTTGGTCAAATGTAGTCTCCACTGTATATGTACCATCTTGATTGTTTGTAGATTTTAAATCTTTACTACTATCTTCTTTATTCCCTTTCTCCCATACTTCAAAGATAACCTCTTCTGCATCTTTAACTGGTTCGTCCCCATACAACACTGTCGCCTCCAATGTCACACTTTCTCCGACATCAGCAGTTTCGGGAACGTCAAATGCAACATCCAGTGATTTTACCTCTTCGTCCTCAGCAGCTTGGGGCTCATCTTCATTGGTTTCCCCACATGCTGCAAGAACAAGTAACAAGCAGAAAAGTAAAAACATCGAGACCTTCTTAACCATTATACCCCTCCTACCCCTTTTCCTTCTTACAATGATGTGCGCCATCCATCTTTCGAAACAATGCATCACTTGCATCTTGAAATGTGTAGACCCGACCGCCAAAACCTTTCACAAACTTATCCGCATGCTCTTTCCACTCAAACGTTAACAATTGAGGTTGACAACATCCCATATGCAGCGAAGTGTCCATAACGTACCATGCAATCTGTGCACCGATTGTAGTTTGTTTGAAGAAATCATGACAAATCGCTTGCATCACCTGGTCCCCTAATTGACGATGACGTAGTAAGCCACAATGGGCACAGCAAGTCATTTCAATTGTATTATTCTCTAGGATCAGCCGATATGCTAATCGTTCATTCATTTTACGATTACATAGTACACAATCCTCATTTGTAGAAGGTTGATGATGTATCAAAGAAATTCCACCAAAGGTTTTTGTAATAATTCCTTCTTTTTCAAGTGTTTTAACATCCCGATGAATCGTCATTTCCGATACACCGAATGTCTTACTTAAGTCAGCGATCTTAAGATTCTTTTTTTGATAAATAAGTTCTTTTATCCGATTTTGTCGCTCCAATGGCAGCATCATTGTCTCTCCTTCTAACTTATAACAATTCTTAACAATCTATAACGAAATATATCATGTGTAATCGAATTCATCAATATTATTTCTATGAATTATTTGTGAATATTCTTTGTCTACGATTCATATAATCATTTATTAGTGTACATAAATAACCAGAACCTTTTCATTTTATCGCATATTTTACGTTAACTAGCAAAGGGGAGATAAAATGAATGTAGAAACTTTTCTATTTCTTCAAGAGTGGAACATGCAATTACTGCTCATCCTTATTTGTTGCTCCATCGTATATGTCATACTTAGTTGGAAAAAGGGGAATTTCTTTAAATCGGTACTATTCTTTAGTTCCATGCTTATCCTATACATTACCATAGGCAGTCCATTGTCTGCATTGGGACATATTAGTTTTAGTACACATATGATTCAAATGAGCATCGTATACTTTATCATCCCACCTCTTTTGGTCCGAAGCTTCCCTAAACGCTCTTCCTCAACGAAGCAATTCACTGCCAAACCTATAAGAATTATGACAATGCTTGCACTCATTTTATTTGCTGTTATGTTCTTTCTTTATCATCTTCCGATTACCCTCCAATATTTAGCAGTCACTCCTACAGTGAGACGTTCTTATCAATTCCTTTTATTTTTACTTGCAGTCGTAATGTGGTGGCCAATCATCGCTTCAGAAGCGAGAGAATATTTTAACAAACAACAAAAACAGCGTTATACTTTCATTAGTAGTATGATCATCATGCCTGCTTGTTTATTGTTTATTATATATGCACTTTTCGATGGAGCTAGTAATCCACTAGCAAGTCAAGCAGCAACTCAATGGTGTATACCAGCATCAACAACTCAACAGAATAGTTTACTTCCATTTTCAATCAACACAAAGTTAGATCAGTGGCTCGCTGGGCTGTCTATGTTAGGAATACATAAGATGAGTCTTCATGTTAGTTCGAGAATGGATGAGAAAGTAAACAAATCAAAAAGCTCCCCTAGAAGTATCAGTCTGTAGCTGAATTGGGAGCTTTTATCATGCGCTTGTTCTTATGATTTTCCATAGAAAGGTCCGTTACCCTTTGCCTTTTGTAAGGAAAGTAATTCAGAAACGGTGACAAATTCGTACCCTTCCTCTTTTAATGTTGATAATAATTGTGGCAATGCGTCTGCTGTCGTTGGATGGATATCATGCATGAGCACAATCGAGCCAGATGCTACTTGTTCAGAAACCACTTGATTAATTGCGTCAGGGTCACGAGTCTTCCAATCTAATGAATCTACAGACCATAGTACCATAGGTGTATCTAGCTTATTAGTTACTTGTTTTACAGATTCATTATAGGCACCATATGGCGGCCGTATACTTGTTGGATAGTAGCCACTAGCTTGATAGATTTTCTGTTTGGTTTCTTTTATTTCTTGTTCAATCATTGCTTGGTCCAATTGGGTTAAGTCCGTATGTTTTTCCGTATGATTTCCTACCTCATGACCCTGAGCAAACACATCTCTAACAATGGATGGGTAATATTCCACTTGTGACCCAAGCATATAAAAGGTCGCTTTTGCTTGATAGTCATGGAGTGTCTGTAAAACCCGTGGAGTTACTTTTGGATGAGGTCCATCATCAAACGTTAAGGCAATATACTTACCATTCGGATCTAATGCCTTCTCTTTAACAGAGGACTGCCCTTCTGTATTAGGTTCTACCACAGTAACTTGTAATTGTTCAGCTACATCATCTTGCAAATAAGCACGTAATTGTGCAATTGGTATGTTTATTTCAATCGTTCCTGCAGCGCCCGCAGCTATCTCGTATTCATCAAAATAGAGATGTAAAGCTTTTTCATTTAATGACCATTTCCAATTCACTGGGTTACGAAGCGCATCTTCCATAGCATCTTGGAAGACATAAGGTTTCAAGTCTTCGTTTTGATCAATTTGTTCCCTTACACTTGTGCGAATGGTATCATAAGCTTCGTCTTTTCCCTTCAAAATATCCTTTAAGTCCAGCATCTTATTCCCTTTCACGTCCACATTAAATGTCTTAATGGTTTCCTGACCATTTGCTCCTCCAGTTATTTGATAAGCTGTAAAAACAAGGCTATAAAGGGAATCTGCTAGCTTTTCTGTTTCCACATGTATATTTAAATGAGCACGACGATCCTTGTCCAGCAGTTGTTTATTCTCCTCCACATTTGTAAGAAACTTTTTCTCTTGCTGATTGATCCATGTTTCGATCGGCTTATTGATTGCTTCACTTTCAGCAATCGGTTTGCTAATTGCTAGGGTGTACGTATCCGTTTCTTTTGTTAATGTTTCTAAATGAAGACCAGGATAATTACTTAATGCTTTCTGTTGTACTTCGGTTACTGCTTGTGAATGTTTTGTCCAATATGTAAAAGTAATAATCGACCCGATGACGACAATAAAAAGTATTGCCCACGCCGGCCATTTCAAACGTATAATCTTATGCATTGCTATATGCCCCTTTCTTTGATGTATTTTTCTTATCTAAAAGGATCACCTTTGCTACAAGTTTACAAAAAAATACAGTGGCTAACAATAACGCTGTGGATTTTATTTTATGAATATGACATAGGGTGTCAAGTTAAACATGCTACATTAATGATAGATCTTATGGAAAGGAATGATGAAATTGCAGCAGGCAGACGGAAAAATCGCACTTGTAGCTGGTGCTACTCGTGGTGCGGGCCGAGCCATTGCGATAAAACTAGGAGAAACAGGGGCTACTGTATATGTAACTGGCAGAACAACCAGAAAGCATACGTCACCGATGAAGCGCAAAGAAACCATTGAAGAAACAGCAGAATTGGTTACAAAAGCAGGAGGAAAAGGGGTCCCTCTACAAATTGATCATACGTACGAAGGACAAGTGCAAGCATTAGTTGAAGAAATACAACAAAATGAAGGCAGATTAGATATTGCCGTTAACGATGTCTGGGGAGGGGATCCATTAACAGATTGGATGGCTGCTGTTGGAGATCACAATCTACGAAATGGATTACAGCTCTTACAACAGGCCGTTACTTCTCATATCATAACAACTCATTATGCAGTACCATTGCTCCGCAAATCTAATCAAGCATTACTTATCGAAATTACCGATGGAACCGATTATTCCTATCGGGGGAATTTTTATTATAGTTTGGCTAAAATATCTAATATTCATATGGCGAGTGCAGCAGCTCACGACCTGCGAAAAGATAGAATTACTGCCTGTGCCGTTACTCCAGGATTTCTTCGATCAGAAGCGATGCTGGATTTATTCGGTGTTACCGAAGATAATTGGCAAGATGGAGTAAAGCAAGATCCACATTTTATCGCATCGGAAACTCCTTTTTATCTTGGTGAAGCAATTAAACATCTTAGCTTAGATCCTAATTTTCAGCGTTTTTCCGGAAAAGTATTAAGTACCTGGGAGCTATCCGATATCTACAATTTTAATGATGCGGACGGAAGACGACCTCATTGGGGAAATTATTATAACGAACATCTAACATAAGATTGTTTTATCAAAGCTTGTAGAGAACCATTCTCAACAAGCTCTTTTTATAATATTTTGTGTAACTTGGCTATTCACTTCTTTTCGTGCAATGAATAATTTATTCATACTTCCCTCACACTACCATTATCTACATTTCTTGGGGGATCCTGAATGAGTAAGATTTCCATTTCGCAGTTTTTTGCTATTTTATTATTAGCTACAGGATTAAGTAATCATGTCTTGGTTATACCGATTTTAATAAATGCCGCCGGGCGTGATGCGTGGCTTAGTGTAATCATTGGTTACATGGTATTTACTATTTTTTCCCCAGTTGTTCTATATGTCCTCAAAGGGATTAATGCTACATCTGTATTTGACTGGCTAACCACAAATTATTCTCGTTTCCTAAGCAGGGTTATTGGACTCCTATTCTTATTATTTTTCGTAGTTGCTGGCTGGATAACATTGAAAGAAACAACCATGTGGACTGACGAAACCTATCTCTTTGAAACACCGAATCTTGTGATTGCGCTATTTTTATTAGGTACATCCTTTTATATTTCCTATGGTCGATTAAACGTCATTGCTATCTGTGCAGGTGTACTGCTTCCACTGGTAATTATATTTGGCATTTTTGTAGCAATTGGCACAATTCCCGACAAAGATTACATGCTAGTCACCCCTGTTTTGGTTGAAAATACCTGGAAAGACGTATTTAGAGGTGCACTATTTTCACTTGGTTCGATCATTGAAGTTGCTCTTTTATTACTATTACTACAGCATCAAGTGATCAAGCGAATTCAATTTAAACATATGCTTATTCTAATTTTATTCCTTTGTATTTTGACTGCAGGGCCATTGTTGGGCAGTATTGCCGCATTTGGTGTAGAAGAAGCTGAAAGAATGCGGTTTCCAGCATTTTTCCAATGGCGAATTCTAGGTTTAGGTAATTACTTTAATCACTTGGATTTTTTATCGATTTATCAATGGCTGTCGGGTAACTTCATTCGATTAGCAGCAACTTTATATATCCTTACTCAAATTCTTCAAATACACTCGAGAGCAAAACGGATATTTGTTCAATTATTTATTTGTTTTTTCTATATCTTATTTACAATTGCTCCTATAACGGACGAGGCATTTTTTTCTTTCTTAGCTAATTATTATTATATTGGTGGCGGTATCTTAGGAATATGTATTATCTTTATTCTTACTGTCTTAATCGCAATTGCAAATGGAAGGAGGAACAAAGCTCATGCAAAAAAATAACCAACCAGCAAAACAATCGATTATCAAGGAATTATTTCGCCATACTTCCGATGTCAGTGTAGAAGAACATCACTTATTTAATACAAAAAAGAAAGAGGCAATGCTCGTTGTTTATTGTAATGGACTTATCGATCATCATATATTAATTAATAGCATCTTTCCGGATATTCAGTCTACCTTTTATCATACTGGCTTAAAAGGATTAGAAAATATCAACTGTACAGTAAAAAAGCCATGGACATCCAACATAGATGCACTTGAATCTATTCTTTTGGAAAAAATATTTAATGGATATACTGCAATTATAATTGCAGAAGTGATTTACTTCTTCAATACGATAGATGTACCCAAACGTACTCCTGAAGAATCCAATTCGGAAGTGTCGCTTCGTGGTCCAAGGGATGCGTTTGTTGAAGATATTTCGTTGAATCTTGCGTTGGTAAGAAAACGCGTAAAATCCAATTCACTTGTTGCTGAAGAGTTTACCATCGGAAAACGAAGTAAGACAAAAGTACAGCTCGTATACTTCACAGATATCCAAGATAAACCAATGATTCGTAAAGCGAGAGAGAGATTGAATCAGATAGATATTGATTTTTTATCTAGTGATAATCAATTATTACCGATCATTGGCGGTTCACACTATTCTCTCTTTCCATTAATGGAATCTGTTTCAAGGCCTGATGGTGTAGCAGGAAGCTTGGCAAGAGGAAGATTTGCTATTTTTATTGATAACGTACCGAATGTAGTTGTTGGGCCTGCAAATCTAGGTTATTTCTTTAATTCTTCAGAGGATGCATATACCCCCTATTATTATGCCACATTTGAACTGGCACTGCGCTTTGTAGGGTTTATGCTTGCTATCTTTTTACCCGCATTTTGGGTTGCCTTATCCGCTTATAATATGGATCAAATCCCTTTCCCCTTGCTAGCAACGATAGCCGCTTCACGATTAGGTATACCTTTTAGTCCAACAATCGAATTATTACTAATGCTCGCACTATTTGAGTTATTCAGAGAAGCTGGTGTTCGTTTACCTAAAGCAGTAGGACAAACTGTTGCTGTTGTAGGAGGATTAATTGTTGGAGACGCTGCCATACGTGCAGGCCTTACCTCTCCTACGATGTTGGTTATCTCAGCAATTACTGCTGTCGCTACTTTCACTTTAGGAAATCAGGCGTTATTTGGAACAGTCTCGATTTTTAGAATTGCCTCTATCCTGTTTGCATCTATTTTTGGTATGTTTGGTTTCTTTATCAGTGTATTTTTGACACTCGGCTATTTAGCCAAATTAGAATCGTTCGGGGTTCCCTATTTGAGTCCGATTTCCCCATTCATTAGAAGAGATGTTTTAAAATCTATCCTTAAAAAACCAGTTGTCGACCAAAATGAACGTGCAGCCATTCTACATCCAATCGATAACGATAGGCAAGGTGAAAAGTAAATGAGACTTGTGAAAACATGTATATTGCTTATTGTTCTGCTTATTATCTTAACGGGGTGTTGGGATGAAAGACAAATTAGCGAAGTTAACTATATTACGACATTAGGAATTGATTACCAAGAAGATAACTATATTATTTATGTACAAATGTTAGACTTTTCTAATGTAGCAAAACAAGAGTCAGGGAAAACATCTGAGCGTACCCCTTTGTATATTGGAAAAGCTACGGGTAAAACAATTAATGATGCTGTCAATAATTTATATCGAACCTCACAACAGGTTGTTAATTGGGCACATATAGGTGCCATTATCTACTCTGACGCCATATTAGAAAAAGGAGTGACGGATGCAGAACAATCATTGCGAAAAAATGGTCAATTTCGCTACACTCCTTGGATGTTCGGTACGAAAGAATCAGTTGAAGAAATAATGTCGTTATCTGGATTTTATCAATTACCACCCGTATACACGATTTTATATAAGCCATTAGATATGTTTAACGAATACTCATATATCGCGCCGCTTCGAATGCATAAATTTGTTTCCATTTACAAGGAACCTGGCGGAACAGCGATTCTTCCTTCAATTTCAATTAACGATAAGAGTTGGAAAGAATCAAAAGAAGACATAAAACCTAAGCAAACCTTAGAAATAAATGGTGTATTTCCTGTAAACGACGGTAAAAGTAAAGAATGGTTATCCTTTAAGGAAGTTCCTGGACTGCGATGGACACAAGAAGATACAAATAACACGACAATCGATATTCTAACAGAGGATAATGTCAAGAAAGGGTCGGTACGTATATTAGAACCTACTGCAAAATTTATAATCAAACGGGGTAACAAAAATTTTCAATTTAATATTCAGCTTAAAGCTTCTGGCTCCGTTACCGATTTGGAAGAACAACTGCCGATGAAAGAAATTGAGAACTTAGTACGACAACAAATGAAGAAAGAAATTCGAGAGACGTATGAAATAGGCGTTGAAAAAGGAGTCGACCTCTACAACATAAAAAATAAATTATTTCATGATCGGGTAAAACCTGACCAATTACAAAATTACTCATTAACTAAAGAGAAGTTAAACAGGATAACGGTTGATTTTCATTTAGAGACAGAAGGGGTATATGAGTAAGCTGCTGAATCCAATAAACAGCCGCTTATTTTTTTTCACGTATATTACGATTAATTGCTTCTAACATAGTATTAGCAAATGCGGTTAATTGCTTTTGATCCCATTTGGTTTCCAATTCTATTTCACTAATATATACATCTAGAGCTAATTCAATACAATGGTGAAACCGAGCAGGAAGATGTTTTAATGCCCATTCACCTGCTTCTTTTTTAGATGTTACTTTATTTTCTTTCATAAAATAATCCACTCTGCATAAATTTAAGCAATAATAGACAGGGAAATAAATAATATTATTGGAAGCATCGGCCACATCATTCCTAATCGACACAAGATACATTTTTCTATCTATATCGGGGAAAACTGAGGTAATCGCTTCGCCATATAGCACCTTACCACGCTCATGTGTTACGACAATATGTGCAGCTAAATCATCATCTTTGCCATTCTCACATAAATAGCTAGCGTCTCTGTGATAACGAGCTCTATGATCTTTGGAATAATGCAATTCAAATGCGATCGGGTATTGCAAAGGAAATAAAGATTCCTGTAGAAGAATACTCATTTCGATACGCACATCTAGATTGTTCTCTATGTTAATTATTTCGCTGATGAATTGCCTTTTATCATGTGATGTCAAGTTATGATGGATGATAACTAATAAGTCAATATCACTATACGTTCGATTATAGCAATCCATTGCTAATGATCCGTGTAAATATACACCAATCAGATTATTCCCGAGCTTGTTTTTACATAAGCACTTGAATTGCTGCAAAGCTTCGATAGCATGATTCAGTTTGGACACCTCATTTATCTTGGCATTGAAACGATTAATCATTCAATTATAATAATATTATAAAGATTGTTATTTTATAAAGTATATCATAGCCAAAAAGGAGGGTATCTATTGTTTTATCACCGACTGAATCCAGATACGGAATTACGAATATTGGAGCACCGTCACGCAGAAGCGTTATTTATATTGACAGATAGATCCAGATATCACTTACGGAAATGGTTACCCTGGATTGATTATACCCAAACAGTACAACATACATTATCTTTTATCGATGCTGCCCTTAAACAATTTAGTGCAAATAATGGATTTCAAGCTGGTATCTGGTACAAAGGGGAATTGGCTGGAATCATCGGCTTACACACCATTAATTGGGAAAATCGCTCCACATCCATCGGTTATTGGTTAGGAGAGCAATATCAGGGAAATGGCTTGATTACCCAATCCTGTCAAGCTATTATTAGCTACTGCTTTCAACATCTACAATTGAATCGTATAGAAATTCGTGTAGCAACAGAGAATAAAAAAAGTGCTGCTATTCCGGAGCGGCTTGGTTTTCAGAAAGAAGGCCGATTACGAAAAGCGGAATGGCTTTATAACCGTTATGTAGACCATGATGTTTTTGGATTAGTAAAAGCAGATTTACAAAGGACGATTTAGTTCATTTCCTCTTACGAGAAACAGGACAAGCATCGATGATTCCTATTCATACGATGCTTGTTGAAGTGGTAGAAATTCTTGTTTGATCAAATTCGTTTCCAATCTATTAATCATACACTAGCAACTCGCTTCTCTACTAATCTATCCATATCACTTATGTTACCAATCATGCATCCATTCTGTGCGAAAATCATTTAAAGGGAAGCGAACTGGTTTACCTTCTTTCGCTGACTGGTACATTCCAAAAATAACTTCCAATGCTTTCTTTCCTTCAGAGGCAGTCATTAAATGATCTTCCTGTTTTTTTATCGCTCGAATAAAGTCTTGATACATATACATATGCTCGTTCCTATCATTCGTTGTATTCCCTAACGCTTGTATAGCTTCTGGATGGGTTTGGCTATAACAGTGAATAATTTCATTGAAATGCTCCCCACCAACAATAATAGATCCTTCTTCTCCAAATAATGACAAATAGTAACCTTGGTTACTTGGTTTAGTAATGGTATTCGCTTCAATTAATCCTTTGGATTGTCCTTCAAAAGATAGAATTCCTGTTGCAATATCTTCTGTTTCTTTATTCTTATTGGTATTCATCATCTCCCCATAAACAGATGTAGCATCACCTAAAAGCCAAAGTAATAAATCTACCATATGAATTCCTTGATTTAGTAACATTCCACCATCTTTATCCCATGTGCCCTTCCAAGGTGATGACGCATAATATGCTTGGGAACGATGAAGTCGTAATGTAGCTACTCCTAAATAGATATCACCAAAGTATCCCTTCTCGATGAAGGATTTCAACTTACGCATGAAAGGACGATAACGTAGTTGATGACAAACGAAGATTCTTCGGTCTTTTTGTTCAGCTAACCTAATCATTTCCTCTACTTCTTGCAATGACAGTGCTATCGGTTTTTCGATAATTACATGCTTCTTATGCTGCAGTGCTTGTATAGCAATCTGGGCATGCAGGCTTGAAATAGTCGAAACAATAACTACTTCTACCCGTGAATCTTGAAGAAGGTTATGATAATCTTCATAGATTGTTATAGGAACCACTTCATTCGACTGCTTTTGTCGATAACTTTTAGCAACTTCCTCCATCCGATCGACTTGCAAATCACTTACAGCTGCTAATGTTAACTCTTTGCAGTTTGCAATGGATGCAACATGTTTTTTGGCAATATAACCACAGCCGATGATACCCACACCTACCATGACTGCGCCACCTCAAATTCTTCTAAGGCATGGACTACGCTATCTTGCTCAAGTTCTGTCATGGAAGGAAACAATGGAATTGCTAGCAAGGTGTTTGCTAAAGCCTCAGCGATTGGGTAATCCCCATCTTGATACCCATGCTCTCGGTAAGCTCGTTGTAAGTGAATACAGCATGGATAATAGACCCCGGTCTGGATGCCTTGCTTATCTAGAAAACCTTTCAACTTATCTCGTTGATAAGAAGCTATACAAAATAGATGATAGGTATGTTCCCCTTTCTTATCTGCATATGGAAGTTTCATACAAGTAAGAGGTGCTAATGTTTGATAATACTTCTTCGCCAATTCGATGCGACGGTTATTCCATCCATTAATATATTTCAAACATACTAGAATAACAGCTGCATGAATCTCATCTAGTCTGCTATTAAAACCAATTTCATCATGAAAATATTTCTGGCTACTTCCATGCATTCGTAAGGAACGAATTCGCTTAGCGATCTTGTTATCCGAAGTTGTAATGATGCCTCCGTCCCCTATGGTAGAAAGGTTTTTTGTAGGGAAAAACGAAAAACAGGCAGCATCTCCTAAGCTCCCTACCATTTGACCACCTCTAGTTGCTCCAAATGCTTGACAGGCATCTTCAACAACGATTAAACCATAGTAATTAGCAATTTGATTAATCGTATCCATTGCTGTTGGCTGACCAAATAAGTGAACTGGCATAATTGCTTTCGTTGCAGGAGTTAGTTTATCTTCTATCTTCTGTGGATTAATAGTATAGGTTTTTGGATCAACATCTACAAAAACTGGAGTTGCACCAACTCTAGATATACTTTCTGCCGTGGCGAAGAAGCTAAACGGTGTTGTGATAACTTCGTCACCACTGCCAATTCCGTAAGATTGCAAAGTAAGTACAAGCGCATCGGTACCGTTGGCAACAGCAATTGCCTCTGTAACACCTATCTTCTTTGCGAATTCTTGTTCTAAGCGTTCCACGTGTGGCCCCATAACATAGGATCCACTCTCGATCACTGTTCTTATTGTCTGTTCAATTTCGGTTTGTATTTGCTCTAACTGTCCTCTAGGGTTGCTAATCGGAATCATCTTCATCTTCCTTTTCTTTATTTTGCTCCTAGTAGATTATGCTCCTTCTTTACCACAAACACGGCTTCTACCATAACCAAGATGAAATATGCTTTTGTCGATGAGACAACTTCATGATAGAAGGAAGCCTTTTTTCTATTAACCTAGAACAACCCTTTAGAGCAACGCATATACCATTAATACATTCCAACTGAAAGGATAAGGATTATGTTCGACAAAAAAAACAAACACTATATCATCGGCACTAATAGTCCGATGAAGAGAAAAATCATCTATTTCTTTCGTCAGAAAAACCTTGAATTAATTGAATGTGATACGGAAGTAGAAAGAGCTGTCTCCACACTTCTTCCTACTAATGATCGAAATAGGAAGCAGCAATTAGTGATTATCACTCATCCAGTATCGAACCAGCTATTTATTATTCGTTCTTCTCTGTCCAGCTACGATATTCAACCGAATACAAACTACGCTGATCAGTCAATGATCGACATCTATCTAGCTGATCATTGGTTTGATCTATTAAATAGGAATAAGGAAATCGATGAATCTCAAGCTGAAATTCTTCAAGCTTTAAAACGAATGATCGACCATTATGTCGAGCATCCTCCTAAAGAAGTCTATGTCAAAGAAAACATTACACCTTACTTGCAGTGTTCAGATCAAATAGCTGTCGTAGGTCTTGGGTATGTTGGACTTCCGGTAGCACTCGGTTTTGCAAAGAAATACAACGTTACCGGTATTGATGTAGATCTGGAAAAACTTGCGCTTTTACAGTGTAATCATGATCCCAGTGGACAATTTTCCAGTGATCAATTAGCTGCTGCTCATATCTCTTATACAGATAAAGGAACAGCACTTCAAACATGTCGTTATATCATTGTTGCTGTACCAACACCCATCACATGGAACGATGAACCAGATCTGACTTTTATTGAGAGTGCCTCGAGGTTAATCGGTAAACATTTAGCGAAGGATACAACAATTATCTATGAATCTACCGTCTATCCAGGCACAACTGAAGATATCTGTGTTCCTATACTAGAGAAAGAATCTGGTCTGCGGTCAGGAATAGATTTTTTTGTAGGCTATTCCCCCGAACGAATAAATCCAGGTGATGATAAGCACACGTTTGAAACAAACAATAAAGTAGTCGCTGGTCAGACGAAACACGTGTGTAATCGAATATATGATTTGTATGCCAGTATTTTAGATGCTTCTGTTTATAAAGCTTCTAGTATCAAAGTTGCTGAAGCAGCTAAAATTGTTGAAAACACGCAACGTGATATCAATATTGCCTATATGAATGAATTATCTATTATCTTTGGAAAACTTGGAATTGAAACAAGTGAAGTAATTAAAGCAGCTAAAACAAAATGGAATTTTAATCCTTATACTCCTGGTTTAGTTGGTGGTCACTGTATTGGTATTGATCCATACTATCTTATTTATCAATCAAAGCAACATGGCTATCATCCCACGTTTCTATCAAATGCCCGTACAGTGAATGAGGGAATGCCTGATTATATCGTTCAATCGCTGCTTCAGATAGTAGTGAAACATAAATTTAATTTGAAGGATTTGAACGTCATTCTATTAGGTATCACTTTTAAAGAAAACATTACTGATACGAGAAATTCCAAATCACTAGCTATCCTTGATCAATTACTAGCACTTGAATTTCATATACAAGTATGTGACCCATTAGCTGATCCAGTTGTATTCAAAAATAATTATGATATGGACCTCCTTCCATTAAACCAATTAACTCCAGCCGATGTAATTATCTTCAGTGTACCCCACGCCTTATTTCACACACTAGACTTTAGCAAACTTACAAATAAGGGAAGTATTATGATGGATATCAAAGGTGTCCTCCCTGCATCGGTTGCTAATCAAGGGATCTATTGGAAGCTTTAATCAAAATAACAGGAAAGGAGTCTTTCAAATGAATCAAAAATTAAAAATACTTGTGTTAATTAAACCGTTTTGGGTTTATGCAAAGCATAAGCCAAAGATCGACACAGTGAAGGCACTGGAACAGTTTGCAGATGTATACTATTGGCATACGGATGGCCATATCAATGATATTATGTCAAAGTTAGACGTTACGCCTGACTTTATTTTTCATTATGATATTGCATGGAACTATGGTTTAGCCCCAAATATTGAAGGTTTAGACCAGACCACGATTCCGAAAGGCTGTTTTGTCATTGACTTACATTGGAAACCTGAGGAACGGATGAAATACTTCGAAGCGGTCGAAATCGATCTCATATTCTCTGCCACGAAGCATCCCTTTCTCAACGTATTCCCACACTACCGAGGTAAATTCAGATGGCTGCCATGGGCGATAAATCCAGAAATTATGAAAGATTGGGGACTAAAAAAGGATATTGACGCATTATTAATGGGATTAGTTTACATGGATGAGTCCAACAAAGGCAACTATACGCTCCCTAAGAAAATCCCTCCAGAAGGACGCTATGCCTTTCGAGATGCTGTATTTCAAAAAATGCGTGATAAACCTAGTTTTGTGCTCCACCCCCATCCAGGGCATCGCGTAAAACAATCTGATCAACTGATTGTCAATGAAAAATACGCCAAAGAACTGAACCGTTCGAAAATCTTTTTCACATGCGGTAGTAGGAACGAGACTGGTGGTGTTGCCGTCCTGAAGTTCTTTGAAGCACCAGCATGTAAAAGTCTATTACTAGCTGAGTCCAACAAAGATATTATTGATTTAGGATTTAAAGATGGTGAAAACTTTGTAGCATGTACCGTTGAAAATATCGAAGAAAAAACAGCGTACTATCTAGAAAATGACCAAGAGAGACAGCGAATTACTGAGAATGGCTATACGTTTATTCATTCACATCACACAAACGAAGAGCGTGCAAAGCAATTTTTAAAAGCGATACAAGAGATTATAACCTATTAAAATTCTATAAAATGTACTTGTTATCTGGCGCTAGTGCCTGAACAAGGTTTAATTATTTGCATAACGTATAGGGAATAAAAATTTAATCTATCAGAGGAGGAACACGATTGACTGTTAATAATTTATTGCTTAATGGGGGATTTGAAACCGGTGATTTTCAGTCCTGGGATATAATGAATAGTACAATTACTCAGTTCTATTCTCACACCGGAAATGCATCTGCTAAATTGGGTGGAGGTACTTCTCCAGCAAGCATTAGCCAAACCGTTCCAGTTGCTCCGGGACAAAACTTCCAACTGCTTGCATCGTTGTCTAGTACCCGTTTTTTAAGTAATCCTCGCGTCACGTTAGTTGTTGATTTTCTAGATGAAAATAATGCTGTTATTACGAATGGATTATTCGTAGAAATCAGCCAAGGCGATTTGCCAAATGCTGTATCTAGTAATTGGACAGAAATTTATCACACAACAGATATCGTACCCGAAACAGCAACACAAGCAATTGTTCAAATAAGCAAACAATCAGGTAACTTTTTATCTTCTAGCATATTGGTTGATGATGTGGCATTATTAGATTTTGATAGCAACCCGGATATCCCAGGTCCAACTGGCCCAGAAGGTACAACCGGATATTAATTCCATCGTTACAATCAAAGAAGATGCTCCCCCTACAGAGTATCTTCTTTTTTATAATAAACTTCTTGCTACACCATATGAAAGGAAGAAGATAATGGTTACCATCAGTCTTTGTATGATTGTAAAGAATGAAGAGCACGTGCTTGAACGCTGTCTTGATTCGATCTCCCATCTTGTTGATGAAATTAATATTGTAGATACAGGATCTAATGATCATACGGTTGCAATTGCGAAAAAATACACGGATCGCGTCTTCCATTTTGAGTGGACCGATAATTTCAGTGAAGCAAGGAATCAATCATTTTCGTATGCTACGAAAGATTATATCTTTTATCTAGATGCAGATGACGTTATAGACAAAATGGAACAAGAAAAATTATTTCATTTAAAGAAGCATTTAAATCCGGAATTTGATGCCGTATCGATGATATATCTAGCTGGAATAGATGAATACGAAAACGTTACGTTACAATATCGAAGAAATCGGTTAGTAAAACGGAGGAAGCAATACCAATGGTTTGGCGATTGCCATAATTATCTTCAAGTACGAGGAAAAATTTTTCATTCGGATATTGCAGTTTCACATAAAAAGAATGCACATGCCTATGGTCGGAACCTCCATATCTATGAAGCAATGATTTGTAAGAGCAGAAGCTTTACGGAACGAGACTACTTTTATTATGGCAATGAATTACGTGAAAATGGTTTTTATCAACAAGCGATAGAAGCGTATACAAATGGAATAAATATGAAATATGGCTGGATTGAAGAAAAAATATTTGCCTGTATTTTTCGTGCGGACTGTTTTTATTATTTAAATGAAGCTGAGCTTGCACTAGAATCTTTATTTCAATCTTTTCGTTTTTCAAAAACAGCTCGATCAGAAGCCTGCAGTCGAATTGGCCTTTTATTTCAGAAGAAACGAGAATTTCTGTTAGCTATCTTTTGGTATGAACTAGCATTACGTGTGGTACAACCTAAAAGTTCTTGGGGTTTTTCTTACCCGGCATATTCCACTTGGTACCCACATCAACAACTGTGTATTTGTTATTATAATCTACAAGCATTCGACCTTGCTGCCCATCATAATAATAAGGCTATGGAATATCGGCCAAACGATGAACTATTACGCTTTCACCAGACTTTGCTAAAGGGAAAATAAAACAAACATAGCCGATTACTTTTGTGCTTTCCAAATGGTCCAATAATCTTTTTCGATTATTGGCCTCATACTTACAATTTTTTTGTCTAAAGACAGAAGCAAGCGATCCATTTCATGATTATTTAAATAATGTAAAATTGAACGACCATTCTTTTGCTGAATGTCTGTTAACAGTTCCTGTTTTGATGAATACATCTTCCGTGTTTCCATCAATTTTGTTTCAGTAATATGGTTAAAGCCTGCATCAAATAATGCCTTTTTCACATCCACGCTAGAAATACGACGTCTCTCTTCCACTTTCTTTAGCTGAGGAAACATCTCAAAAATCCAGCCTCTTATATGCTGATGCGTTCCCTTTTTCAGGCAATCATCTAATGTACGATCTTGTACAAGCAAGACGCCATCATCCATTAAGATACGAGAAGCTTCTGTAAAGCAAGCAAATAGATCATCTAAATGATGGATAAGTGCCCGTTCGAGTACGAAATCGACACTTTTATCTGGTAAATGCGTTTGATATGCATGCCCTTTTCTTAAATGAATCATCGGATACTGCTTGCAATTCTCTTTAGCACCTGCCAGCATCGCTTCTGAATAATCAATCCCAATAACGTTGTTAATTCCTAATTCATATAAAGCCTTCGTATAAATACCACCACCACATCCAATATCTGCAGCATAAATGACACTTGTTGGAGTTATAATGTCCTTCACAATTTGAAGCCAAGACGGATCTGCTTCTCTGCTGGCGTATGTCATTTTCATGTTATCATCATGAAAATTCATCGACATTTCGACTACCTCCCTTTTCCATAAAGTATAGCTTATTAATTAAAATAAATATAATAGCGATTAATAATGGAAAGGGATAAATAAATCAAATCATCATTTCACCACTTATGAAGATGAATGAACTACACCTTGATGGTTTTGAATAAGTTCTATAAAATAGTGCACTTGTTTTGAAGCTCTTTCCAATGAAGCTTCTTCGATAATAGGAACGTCCGCAAATTTATCGATTTGGCTATCTAAAAAATACAGCCCTTTTAAATTATGACCTTTTAATGTCGCTAATACTGGTTTTAAAGCATATTCAATAGCTAGCAAATGCGACATACTTCCTCCAGTCATGACAGGTAAAACAGGCGTATGTTTAAGAACATCTTGCGGAAGAACATCCAGTAAAGCTTTCAACACTCCTGAATATGCTCCTTTATAAACCGGAGAACCTACAATGACTCCTTTTGCGGATTCAAGGGTTTGAGCTATGGAGGTAATGGCTTGACTATTAAAATTCCCAGTAAATAAATCTTCATAAGGAACATCTTTTACAGAGATAGAAGTAATCGAAAAACCATTCTGATTCAATATACTCCCAAGATAATTTAATACTTGATCTGAACGAGAAGGACTGGAAGGACTTCCCGACAAGATAGCAATTTCATTCATGTTGATCTCTCCTTTATGATAATGAAATAGCCCTCTCATTCTGATAGGAAAAAGAGGGCTCTTACAATTATATTCGTTCCGCTCTTATCTACCAAGATACACTCGCTGGATTTAGCACCTTTCTGAGTAAACAGAGGTTGCTGAAGCTTCTTCGGGCCAGTTCCCTCAGCTTCTCTTGATAAGATGATTCATTTGTTACTATATTGTATTCCAATTAATCTGATAAATCAAGAGGGAAATGTAACTTCTTCTCGCCCTTTCATTATTTTAGGATAATCGCCCAACCCTTATAGAGATAAGTTTCATCTACTGTATTACTACCTAGTTTTGAGGAGGTAATGAAATGAAATTGAAAAAATTTATAGATGAGCTACCAATAATGCAAACGATAAAAAAACAAGGTTCCTATTTAGAAATGCGTATGGAGGAGTTTAGACAAAAGCTACACAGGGACTTAAAACCAACACGGCTTTGGGGATACAATAACCAATTTCCTGGTCCTACTATTGAAGTAAATGAAGGAGAAGAACTCCATATAAAATGGGAAAACCATTTGCCCGATAATCATTTACTTCCAGTGGACAAATCAATTCACCATATCGCTAACCATCCTGAAGTTCGAACAGTTACGCATGTACATGGGAGTGTGACAAAACCGGAGAATGATGGATATCCAGAAGCTTGGTTTTCCAGAAATTTCAAGGAGGTTGGTCCAGAATTTCTCCATCAAGTATATTCCTATCCCAACAAACAACGTGCTGCCACTCTTTGGTATCATGACCACGCCATGGGGATAACGAGGCTGAATGTCTATGCTGGTCTTGCCGGCATGTATATTATCCGAGGCAAGCAAGAAAAAAGATTAAATATCCCTAAAGATGAATATGAAATCCCGCTTATTTTAATGGATAAGACCATTAATAATGATGGATCGCTATTTTATCCGGTGGGACCGGAAAATCCACCTGCTAACTTACCGATTCCTTCCATCTTACCAGCATTTACTGGTGACAAGATTCTAGTGAATGGAAAAATTTGGCCATATCTGAATGTAGAACCAAGAAAATATCGGTTCCGAATCCTTAATGCCTCCAACACACGCACCTATACGTTATCTCTTGAATCTGGAGACCCAATGTATCAAATTGGTTCAGATGGCGGGCTCCTCTCAAAAACCGTTGTAGCAAGAAGCATCACAATGGAACCAGCAGAACGAATTGACGTAATTATTGATTTTAGGAAATACCAAGGAAAATCATTAATTTTAAGAAATGACCTCGGTTCTATCAACACTCCCGAAGATGAGACAGGGGATATTATGCAGTTTAATGTTCGCTTGCCTCTAAAGGGAAAAGATTCGACAATCATTCCAAAGCACTTATCATCTATCCCCTCCCTTAAAGATAAGCCTATATCAGCCATACGAAATTTAAAACTGGTAGGTGCGAGTGATGATTTTGGTAGGCCTTTATTATTATTGGACAATAAATACTGGGATGATCCGATCTCAGAAACACCGAAACTTGGCTCTACTGAAATTTGGTCTATCATTAATGTGACAGGCTTTACACACCCGATTCACTTACATCTTGTTCAATTCCAGGTTCTAGATCGTACCCCCTTTAACCTGGAGAAATTCAATCAAGATGGAAGCATCGTGTATACCGGATCAGCCGTCAAACCAAAACCTAATGAAAGAGGTTGGAAAGACACAATAGCTGCCCCTTCGGCACAGATTACAAGACTAATCGCAACTTTTTCCCCCTATGCTGGAAAGTTCGTTTGGCATTGTCATATCTTGGAACATGAAGATTACGATATGATGCGTCCTTTTTTAATACAAAAGCGAGACTAACTAGTAGGTGACCGCGTTACTAAAATTCAATTGTAATTTCTTTTCCTTGTTCAATGGATTGATTTTCCTTATCAAAGACATCGCTGGTGATTAAGGATATAGTTCCAATTTGTTCTATATTTGTCTCTTCTAAAATAAAAGCGAGTTCTCCTGTTTTTTTCTGACCAGCGGAGAGATCTCCATAAAGATTTTGTAAGTAAAAATCATCTTCAAAATCTTTTTTCTCTCCTGCTTCTGTTTCCAATATCGATACAGGTGCAAAATTAACCATTTGATCAGACGTATTTTCAATTGTTACGTACATTTTAATATAGTTAAAATTTTCCTCGTTATGTGTAAAACCATGAAAGTAATCAACTAAATGCATTGCTGGAGAAAAATTCACGACCTTTACATCACGAATACTCATTTGAATAGGCCCTATGCTATGCATCTTTTGATAATCTGTGATTGCTTCAAGCGTAATATTCCCATCTTCGTCTTCAAATTGGTCACCAATCTCATTGAGTGAGCGTGTATCAGGAGCTTGTGGATTATCAACATAATCACGATCATCATTGACCTCTTGAATTGTTCTTTCTTCCTCTTCCATGTCGATTGATTCCGTTTGATTTTGCTTATTTTCAGCCTCTGCATTTTCCTCCTGCTTGGCACATCCGGATAGGATCAAAATAAATGCAAGAACAGCATATAACCCTTTTAACATAGATAGTTAAACCTCCTCATCCGTTAGATAGAAAAGACCCCATATTGTGCATAATGGGGTCTAGAACTACCTTTATTTATGCGGTTTTACGCTCCGAACGTTTTTCAGTATATCAATAACTTTTAAACCGACCTGGTGGTTATCATGTAAACCGATAAATTGATCTGATTGAGGGCCATAAGCATAAACATTGACGTCTACACCATCATGTCCACCAGTAGTCCAACCTGTACCAGAGCGAAGATCAAAAATGCGTTCAATTGCATTGTCAATTTCTGTTGTATCCTCCTCTTCAGCCGCATCTTCTACTGAATCAATTTCTTCTTCGGTTAAATCTAAATCAATATATTCTTCTAAGACATCTTCAACATCTTCACCTTCACTAATTTCAGCTGCCATGTAATCCGGAGTACGCTTCGCTGCTTTCAATGGCGTTGGATCCCATTTATATTCCCCATCGATTCCCATAGTCAATCCACCTGTAGAATGATCTGCAGTTGTAATAACTAATGTATGCTTGTCCTTTTTAGCAAATTCAATTGCCCGTTGATAAGCTTTCTCAAATTCTTCCATTTCACTCATTGCACCAACAATATCATTATCATGTCCTGCCCAGTCAATTTGGCTTCCCTCTACCATCAGAAAAAAGCCATCTTTATTTTCACTCAATTTGCTTAATGCCGTATCCGTCATTTCTTCCAATGTTGGCTGTTCTTCTGGACGATCGATCGCTTTATCAAGGCCAACAGGGGCGAAAAGTCCAAGAATTTGCTCATTATCATCTTCTAGCATCTCTTCTTTGGTATGAACATAACTAAATCCAGCATCTTCAAATTCCTCTGCTAGATTTCGATCTTCCCTTTCAAAGTAAGATGTTCCACCGCCTAAAATAACATCAACTTTATGCTGGCCATCAATTTTCTCATCGAAATAATCATCTGCGATATCATTATAATTATTACGTGATTCATCATGTGCACCAAAAGATGCAGGGGTTGCGTGATTTACCTGAGATGTAGATACAAGACCAGTACTTTTTCCTCGATCTTTAGCTTCTTCTAATACGGTTTTCACTTCATTCTTTTCCATATCAACAGCAACTGCACCATTATAGGTTTTGATTCCAGAAGATAGGGAAGTGGCTGCTGCTGAAGAATCAGTAATACTTTCTTCTGGATCCCAAGAATACGTTTGCTGCATCCCTACTAAATGTTTATCAAATGCTGTCTCTTCAACATATGGGTCTTTATTGTCTTTGAACGATCGATATGCTGTCGTGTAGGCAGGACCCATTCCATCACCGATCAAAAAAATAACATTTTTCACCTTGCCTTGATTCGACTTATACGACTTAGCTTCAACTTCTAAACTACTTGTAGCAAAGCTTCCGAATACTAAAGTTGTCATAACAGCAACAGATAGTATTTTTTTTCTAGACCCTTTACTAATCAAGATACTTCCTCCTTTACTAATTTTGTCCACCCATATCTTACTGAGAATCTATTAATCTATGATTAAAAGTATATAAAAATAACGTAAAAATTAAAGGGAATTTCTTCCTGGATCAAATTATCCATCTCGAAGAAAGCGCTAACATAGTGGTATGAAAGAAAAAAACTACCGCAAAATAATTTTGCGATAGTTCAATTCTACTTTTAACAAAAGGAGTCCTTAGATTTTGGAACGGATAGTCCAAATAATGGTCGAAGATATAGCGCAATAAATGTCCCAGCTAAGGCGAGTATTCCCCATACATACCCATGTAAGCTAAAGGATGCTATGCCACCAAAATATGCACCAATATTACATCCAAATGCTAATCTTGCACCATATCCCATTAAAAGACCACCAATAATCGATGCAGCTATATTTTTTAGATTTAATTTCGTAAATTTAAATAATCCACCCGCTGCAGAAGCTAGAAAAGCACCGAGGATAACACCTAAATTAAGCACTGTTGTCGAATCTGCAAAGATAGATGATTCTAGTACTTGAGCATTGGCACCTTGCCAATACCCCCAACTGGTAACGTCAACTCCAAAGAATTGAGCTACTTTTGAACCCCAAAGTGCAAATGCTGAGGTAATCCCCCACGGGGCACCACGAGTCATTAATGTTAATGCATTTAAAACTGCTAATACAATTGCCGCAGCAAAGAGTGGCCAAGATCCGCGGAAGATGCGTTTCCACCCTTTCGTTGAAGGTACTGGTGCCATTTTAGGGGCTTTTCGTTTTCGTTCTACAACTAATGTAATCCACGCGATTAAACCAAATAATGCAATGGATACAATCCATGCTCCCCCATATCCAAGTCCAGTTGAGGTTGCTAGAGAAATTGGTTCGAATGATGGTAAGTCTTCTGTCCAAAATGTTAAATGCTTTGCCCCAATTGTCGAGCCAACAATAAAGAACAATAAGGTTACAAACATAACGGAACGTCCACCACCTACAGCATACAGCGTACCTGAGGCACAGCCTCCTCCAAGCTGCATACCAATTCCAAACATAAATGCTCCTACTAAGAGACTTACACCAACTGGTGATACGTATCCAGCTACTTCTCCTCCGAAGAAGGAATATCCAAACGCTAATATAGGCGCAAATAATGTTACCGCTACTGCCAACATAAGCATATGGGAACGAAGTGCTTGCCCATTTCCTACCGACATAAATCTCCTAAAAGCAGAAGTAAAACCAAAACGCGCATGGAACAGTGTATATCCAAGCAAGAGCCCAATTACTAAGAGCAAAGGTTGAGCAACTTGCTGTGTAGCTAGTAAATAGATTAACAGAAGTGCTGCTACAACTAATCCGCCAATAATTAATGGCGTCTGTGATTTATTTAACCCCGTATTGTCTTTAGGGATTGGATCTTTTACTTCATTGATCGGTTGAACCTTTGTTGTCATCCAAAACATCCTTTTCTGATAAAATTAGTCAGATTTATTTTTCTATCATAACTGGTGTTACGTTTTGTGTCAACAAAAGAATTCAAGCCGTATTTGCATAGCTTTTTTTTATTCGGACATGCTATACCTATTCTTAACTTTAGGAGGTTTTGGTATGTCTGAGGAAAATAAGAATCGAAACAAAGATAAAGGTAAACAAAATAATCGAAATAAGCATAATAAACAACGTGGTGATGTTGAATTTGCAAGTGAGAATGAATTTAATAATAAGACGAATGAACAAAAGCATAAAGATTAATATTTATCACCTGTTTTCTATGTAAGTTGAACAAGTTGTCGAGTACAGTTTAATAGGCTCGGCAACTTTTTTGTATTCTATTGACAAACAAGCAACTGCATGATAAGCAAAGCTCACCTTTTGTCATTCAATAAGCATATTCATATCCTTATTCTTTATAATAAAGTAAACTCAAGGTGTTTCATTCAATTAACCATACTATCTTTTTAAAGGAGACTGTAATGAAACAAGTATATAGTGATGTTATTCAATTTCGCGGATCACACTATGATTACGGTGTTTACCAAGGGAAATTGCTTAAGCAATCTCCCATTTTGCACAATCGTAAAATCCAATGGGAATCCCAAAAATTTCGGCATTTTATTGTTGATATAAATACGGTTAAACAAATGTTACATCATTTCGCCCCTGGTATTTGGGAGGAATTAAAAGGTCTAGCAGATGCTTTATCAATGAAAATGGAAGATGCGATCCAAGATTTTGGAGGCTATTATTTAGAATACGGCAGGAGTGGCTGCTCCATATACACGGGTTCTCATTATCTGGTTCGAAATTATGATAACGACCCTTCTTCTTATGAAGGACGATACGCTATCTACCAGCCTACAGATCATGGCTTTGCTACAATTGGGCCGACAATGCAAATTACAGGAAGAACAGATGGAATGAATGAGAAAGGACTTGCAATGGGGTATAACTTTATAAACCGTAAAAAATCACAAGATGGTTTCCTATGTAATATGATTGGTAGAATCGTATTAGAAAATTGCGCAACGATCGGAGATGCGATCTCATTACTAAAAGAAATTCCCCATCGCCATTCATTTAGTTATTGTGTCATTGACCGCAACAGGCAATCAATTATTATTGAAGCATCACCTCGGTCAATCGCTCTGCAAAAATCCAATATATGTACCAACCATTTTGAACAACTAACGGATGAAAACCGATATCGTATGGATGATTCTTTCCAAAGGTATCAAGCAATACAAACGCTTCAAGCTGATGCAATAAAACCTTATCATGCTTTCCGAATGTTAAACGATACCGATAAAGGAGTTTTTTCCAAAAAGTATGGTGCTTGGGCGGGAACATTGCATACCGCTATGTACTTTCCAGAGGTAAGAAAAGCATGGTTTGCTTTAGGTGGAGATCGCAAACCACTCATTTTTAATTTAGAAAATTGGGTGCAAGGAGCTGATATACATGCGAAGCAATTGAAAGGTCAATTAGAAACTACACACGCATTTGTCAATATGGATTACTTATAAATCCTCCTATCAAGGTCGAATATATTGTTCTAAACAACATAATGTATAAAGATACCTATCTAATAAGGAGAGGTGATTCTATATGAATCAGTTACCCGTAATCGACCTTGGATTAATGACTGAACACTTGACTGCTCATAAAGGTGCGTTACATAAGTTACAAGACTATAATAACTTGGCAACAGATCAAATATTAAAAGATATACTTGTAATGCAATCCTCTGTGTTATACAATCATGTGCTAGTTATGTTAGCTTTAATTAACCCTTACCAAACGCAACTAGTGGAACTGCCCCCTTTACCAAGTGAAGCCGATGTTATTTCTCAAAAATTACATGCTATGTCGCCCACAGCTTTGAATGAAACGAATCAATGGATCGCTATGGAATCACATACTTCTGCTAAAAACATGTCAAATACAAATTATTTGTCTGCATTAATGATGAAAAATGATAATGTACGACATATACATGTCCAGATGGCGCTACAGCAACTTACCATTCAGGATAACTATGAAGAATACATGATACAGATGGGGTGGTCGTTCTTCCCAGTAGCTTCGTTTGAAGAACAGCTCAAATCCTATAACTACTTCCTACAATTATTTTAGAAGTAAACGGGAGAGAAAAAGCATCTAGCTAAAAAATCGACTGTACCTTGTTCGTAAAATCAAAGCAAATAAAATAGGCATGACTCCTATGAACACCAAGAACCCGAGGATCCTTCACCTTAGCAGCAGATGTTCCACGAAGTACATGGCCTATTTCCGATATATAGAATAGAATGTTTATTCCGCTTTAATAATTAATTTTAGTTCCTCTCTTGTTTATATGAACTATTTAATACATTAACAACTTTTTTAAAGTTTAACGGATCAAATGAATGCTTGAAATCTCCCTTTATTCTTAAAGACCTGCCAAAATGATATTGACCTGCTTGTACTTGCTTATGAATAGGTTCCAGATTAGAAGGTGTCAAGCCTCCCCCTGGCATGATTTCAGGACCTTGTAATTGGTTTGCAAGGTTAACTAATGATTCCAAATTATTTTGACCGGCTTGGCAATTTTCCTTTCCACCAGATGTTAAAATTCTTTTTACATGTTGTTTATATTGGGTTAATGTGTAATAGGCGTTCACTTGATCTTCGACTTCATCAAATGCACGATGAAAGGTAATATCTATATTCGGTGCTGCTTGTATTATTTGATCTAGAATTGCAGTATTGATTTTATAATCAGCTGTTACAGCCCCAAACACGATTCTTAATCCCCCTAGTTTAGCAAGCTGTCTTATATCTTCGATGATAATCTCTAAATCAGAAGAGGTATAATTAAAATGATAGCTATGCGGGCGGATCATAATTTGAACTGGAATAGATACGTTCTTTAGTACGTGTTTGATTGTACCATAACTGGGTGTCAAACCACCTTCACTTATAGCTGTTACGAGTTCTAATCGATTAGCACCAAAATTTTCAGCATGTATTGCTTCCTCACCGTTTTGAACAATCACTTCTAACATCAATCTCTCCAACCTTTTCTAAGTATATTTGAAAAATAGCAATCCCTTTTCCTCTGTTATCTTATCATGATTCTTATTCCTAATAAATGCTACAAGCAACCTTGACAATTGCATTAAACCCATGTAATCTATTTTCAACAATTATATACTGTATTCTTATCCAGAGAGGTGGAGGGACTGGCCCTTTGAAGCCTCGGCAGCAGACTTTTAGTACTGTGCCAATTCCAGATGCAGCATAGCATAAAGATAAGAAGAGTTAAATCTATTGTACTGCAAAAACCCTCTTCTTAATCCGTGAGAAGAGGGTTTTTATTTGTTGAAATGAAGGGATGATTATACATGAAAAAAAGAAGTATAGAAACGGAGTTAGTACAATTGGGGAACAAAAGCGACGAAAAAACAGGAGCAGTAAATCCTCCGCTTTACCTATCTACAGCATTCCAGCATCAAGGTCTAGGTCAATCAACAGGTTATGATTATACAAGAACCAAAAACCCTACTCGATCCTTACTGGAAGAAGGCATAGCAAACTTAGAATCAGGTGATCATGGTTACGCCTGTAGTTCTGGTATGGCTGCAATTCAATTAGTATTTTCATTGTTTCGTGCTGGTGATGAATTACTAGTATTGGATGATGTTTACGGCGGAACTTATCGGTTGTTACAGCATTATGCAGAAGCTTACGATATTAAAACAACGTATACAAATTTAAAAGATGATACGGAAACTAAACAACGGATTTCACAAAAGACGAAAGCAATTTTTATCGAAACACCCACTAACCCTCTAATGCAAGAAATGGACATCGCGCATATTGCAAAAGTTGCACAACAATTCAACTTATTATTCATTGTTGATAATACTTTTTATACGCCATTATTACAACGTCCTCTTGAACTAGGAGCGGATATTGTTATTCATAGTGCAACCAAGTATATTGGAGGGCATAACGATGTGTTAGCTGGTTTAGTGATTGCAAAAGGGAAAGACCTATGTGAAAAACTCGCTAATTTCCATAATGCCTCAGGGGCAGTACTATCCCCTTTCGATTCTTGGTTACTGATAAGGGGGTTAAAAACATTAGCTTTACGTATTGAAAAACAGGAATCAAATGCCAAAGCAATGGTTTCCTTTTTAGAAGAACATCCAATGATTAATGATGTCTTATACCCTGGAAAAGGTGGTATGTTATCCTTCCGGCTTCACAATAGTGCGTGGGTTGATCACTTCTTGCAACAGCTTCAATTAATTATATTCGCGGAAAGTTTAGGAGGAGTAGAAAGCTTTATTACATACCCTGCGACCCAAACCCATGCAGATATTCCAAAAGAAGAACGGATAAAACGAGGTGTTGACGATCGCCTATTGCGTTTTTCTGTTGGTATTGAACAAGCAGACGAACTTATTGAAGATTTGCAGCAAGCACTTTATGCTGTACAAGCTTATGCGTAATTAGCTAAATCTGCTATAATACCTTTAAAGTAGTAAATAAGAGAGTAGGAACAACTATGATTCTCGTCATCGATAATTATGACTCATTTACATTTAACCTTGTTCAATATGTAAAACAACTTGATCATCAAGTAAAAGTTATACGAAATGATGCCATTACAATAGAAGAGATTAGACAATTACAGCCTTCAGCAATTCTCCTTTCACCTGGACCAGGAACACCAGATAATGCAGGGATTTGTTTAGACCTTGTACATTTTTTACATCAAGAGATCCCGATTATCGGGATTTGCTTAGGTCATCAAATTATTGCGCAAGCTTTTGGAGCAGCGATTCAAAAAGCGCAGCAACCGATGCACGGAAAGGTATCAGAGCTTTATCATGATAATCAAGGGATATTTACAAATTTAAATAATCCGCTTCGGGTTACTAGATACCATTCATTAATTGTCAATGATATCTCCCTCCCTAATTGTTTTGATATCAGTGCTACAACAATGGATGGTGAAATCATGGCTATTCGGCATAAACAATATTCGATTGAAGGCATACAAGCTCATCCAGAATCTATTCTGTCTGATCAAGGCTTATTATTATTGCAAAATTTTTTCGTAACGCATTCGCAAACATCCACATATCTGTCAGAAAAAATTGTTGCTAATACCTTGCAACCCTGATATAAACATAGATTGTATAAAAAGGAAGATACTACATGCAACCAAATAAAACCCAACCGTTCCTATTATTTGATTTTTTAACCGATTCCAGTAAGAAACATCCTTTACTATTCAAAGACCCAATAGCCATTATTGAAACTTCTACAGATACAGAGGTTATGTCTGCTTTACAATCTGTCCAAGCATATGTAGACGCTGGATATTATGCAGCTGGTTATCTTTCCTATGAAGCAGCACCTGCATTTGAATCAGCATTTCATGTGCATCAAACGTATAACATGCCATTGTTATGGTTTGGAATATTTAATAAACCTGTAGAGCAACCTGTAATAGAGACAGGAAATTACTTTATCGACGAATGGCAACCGACTACATCCGTTGAGGAATACCAAACTAACATAACCAAAATTAAAAACCATATTGAAGATGGGGGAACATATCAAGTAAACTATACCATCCGCTTAAAGAGTAACTTCTATGGTGATTCACTTGGCTACTATCAGCAGTTGAAACAAGCACAATCTGCCAATTACTCCGCATATTTAAACATTGGTTCGCATTCCATTTTATCTTCTTCACCAGAACTATTCTTTCATTTAAAGGATGGAAAAATCACAACAAAACCAATGAAGGGAACGATCAGAAGAGGGAGATCGCAGAAAGAAGATGCTGAACTAGCAAATTGGCTTCATCATTCTGAGAAAAATCGTGCAGAAAATGTAATGATCGTAGACTTACTGCGTAATGATCTAGGTGCCATTGCTAAACCTGGAAGTGTACAGGTACCACAGTTATTTACCATTGAACGGTACCCAACTGTTCTGCAAATGACCTCAACTGTTACTGCTATGGTAGAAGATGATATTGATATTGTTCCTATTTTCCAAGCGTTATTTCCATGTGGATCCATTACCGGAGCTCCAAAGATTAATACAACTAAAATAATTCATGACGTAGAATCCTCTTCACGAGATGTTTATTGTGGCACGATTGGTTATATTACCCCGGAGAAAGAAGCTGTATTTAATGTACCAATTCGTACTGTGCTAATAGATAATTCAACTGGGGATGCTACATATGGTGTCGGTGGTGGAATTACTTGGGATTCTAATTCAGAAGATGAATATGAAGAAACACTTACAAAAGCTCTTTTCTTGCAAATACAAGAATCTACGTTTGAATTACTTGAGACGATAAAATTATCGAATGGAACGTTCTTTTTATTAGATTATCATTTAGCTCGGATTCAATCCTCCGCTGCCTATTTTAACTTTACACTTGATATCAATGAATTAACCCAACAATTACAAAATATTGCTCAGACACATCTAAATGGAAGCTATAAAATACGCGTGCGCGTATCAAAAAACGGAGCCATCCTAATTGAAAACCAAATATTTTCACAAGACCATTCGAATCTAATAACATATGCAACTTTAGCAGATTCTCCTATTAATAATCAGGATATTTTCTATTATCATAAAACGACGAATCGTTCGATGTACCATGACTTTTTATCCAAACAACCTCAGGTATCTGACGTTTTATTATGGAATGATCAGAGAGAATTAACTGAATTTACAATTGGAAATTTAGTAGTTGAAATGAAAGGTATGTTTTATACCCCTCCTATTGAGTGTGGATTATTAGCGGGGACGTTTCGACAGAAGCTATTGGATGAAGGAGTAATAAAAGAGAAAGTGCTTCACTTGGAGGAACTGTCACAAATAAGCAACATATGGATGATTAATAGTGTCAGGCAATGGGTTCCAGTTCAGATGATATAAAAATGTCTGGAAAGAATAGCTCTAACCTGTTAAATAATACGGCATGCTTTCTATGGGCTAGGTAGTAGTAGTAATTAACGCTTTTTGTTTCCGCAGCAGCAGTTCATGTACTATGCTTCATGGCCAATGCTTCCCTTTCCTTGAGGTAATCACCACCATAAAAAAACAATAATAATCCAAACTACTATCCGAATATAACTATGTATATGCAGATAATCGTTTGGATTATTATTTAGCTAAATTACTGTGTTGTCTCTCTTTTATGTCCCTATCCAAGTGCGACATCTAGTATCATCATGATGGTAAACCCGACCATTAAACTCATAGATGCAAGATCTTTATTACCTTCTTCTTGTGATCCTGGAATAACTTCTTCCGCAACAACAAATATCATCGCACCCGCAGCAAAACTTAATGCATATGGTAATAATGGCTGAATAAATGTAACTGCAACAGCTCCAATAATACCGGCTATTGGTTCTACCATACCGGAAAACTGCCCATACATAAAACTTTTTCGTCGAGACATTCCTTCTCTCCGCAGTGGCATTGATACCGCAAGCCCTTCAGGAAAGTTTTGTATCCCAATACCAATAGCTAATGCGATTGCTCCCGCCATGGTAGAAGTAGACAAATCTTGTGCAATTGCACCAAAGGCAACACCTACCGCTAATCCTTCTGGGATATTATGTAATGTTATTGCTAAAACTAACAAAGTACTACGTTTCTTCCTTGTTGCATGTATTCCTTCCGCTTCTTTCATTGGAGATGTCGGATGCAGATGCGGCAGTATCTTATCAATTCCCCACAGAAATATGCCACCAAGCATAAACCCAACAGCAGCTGGGATCCACGGTACTGTCCCGCTCTCTTCTGCCATATCCAATGCTGGAGAAAGCAGTGACCAAAAACTTGCTGCTATCATGACACCGCCAGCGAATCCAAGCATACTATCTAATAATCGTTGATTAAAATTTTTTGTTGTAAAAACCAAAGCAGCACCAAGTGCAGTCATTCCCCAAGTGAATAGCGTTGCAACAGCTGCCTGTGCCACTGGATGCAAAGATAAGAAATATTCCACTATCATCTACGCTCCTTTTTCAATACCCATTATATGCTATTAATTATTACCATTTAACCTTTTTCGGTTACAAACATAGCTTACTCCTAGTAACAAGTAATTTTCAAGTGGATGAACGCAATTTCTAGAAACTTGATTCATGATATGCTAACTGTTACCTTCCTATTGTTTGTCCATACATAATTAAATTGAGATCTACATAAATAATACCGTATGGCACGAAGTTCAAACAGATACATGGAGGTAACGGTATGCATGAACATCATGAAGAAACACCTCAAACACAAGCTGAGAGAAATAACTCGAATCATACATCGCCTAACGCAAAAATCTGGATCAATGAAACAGCTTCAGCTCACGCTGAAGAAAAATCAAGCGGACAAAAAATACCTGGCAATAAAAAAACAGAAAACCGTAAAACAACTCCTCAACAACCACTACTGAAGCAAACCAAGAAAAATGAATCAGCAGATAATCGGGATCACTTAAAGTGGGCAGAAGATATACCTGCCGAATTACATTCACAAACCGTCGGTAAACAGGGACCTGTCTTAGAACAAGATAATATTTTACATGAAACATTGGAATCATTTGTGCACGAAAAAATTATCGAAAGACCAGTACATGTTAAAGGATTTGGAGCATTTGGTTATTTTGAAACGATGCATCCTATGTCTGCGTATACCAAGCTGCCATTCTTACAAAAATCAGGGATAAAAGTTCCAGTTGCTGTTCGATTTTCGCTTGCTGTAAGCACAAAAGGTACACCAGATACATCCCGTAATGTACGCGGATTTTCCACAAAGTTTTATACAGATGAAGGTATATTTGATTTAATCTGTAATCACATTCCTGTATTCTCTGTACGAGATGCTATCCGTTTCCCAGAATCCATCAAGGCTTTCTTACCCTCCCCTAAAAATAATCTCATCGATCCTGAAAGATTCTGGAGTTTCGTCGCGAGAGCTCCTGAATCCATACATTTTGTTGTACGAATCTATTCTGATGCAGGAACAGTGAAAAGCTTTCGTCATATACCTGGTCATAGCGTAAATACGTACGTATGGAGAAATGCCCAGGGAGTTCGTCGTTTCTTGAAATACCATTGGATTCCTTTTGAGGGAGTAGAGTATATAAATAGCCAGGAAGCAACAAAATTAGCTGGAGAAAAACCAGATATTGCTGGAGAAGATTTGTACAATACGCTCGCTGCCGGGAAGACCGTTCAATATGGATTATACGTTCAACTTATGGATCCTGATGACACTGCTAACCTCAGCTTTGATCCACTAGATGATACCAAGGTTTGGAATGAACAAGAATACCCATTACTACCTATTGGAAAAATGGTCTTAAATCGTAATCCAGATAATTATATGGAACAAGTGGAAAAAATTTCTTTTTCTCCTTCCAATCTCCTAGAAGGAGCAGAATTATCGGATGATAAAATGTTACAAGGACGCGCTAATATCTATTGGGACTCGCAACGTAGACGAATTGGACCTAACTTCCGAGATGTACCGGTCAATCATCAGAAGGATTGGTGGCCAGGCAATCTTATTACAAGTGGCAAGGGAAGATATGTAGAGGGGAAACTCGTAAGGTCGGATATTCTGAAGCAAGATGATTTTTCTCAAGCTGGTGATTATTATCAATCGCTTTCTGCAATACAGCAAGAGCATTTAGTAAACAATTTGGCTGCTGATCTTGCTGGTATATCTTTTTCTACTAGAAGAATTGTTTTGAACTATCTATCTAAAGCTTCTCCTGAATTAGAAAATCGAGTGAATAGACAAATACACATGCAATCAAAAAGGCCCTTTGAAGAATAAAGGGTCTTTCCAATAATAAATAGGTTGATAGTTTCACAGTAAAATATCCAACCAAATCTTAATTGCTGTTCCTAAAATCAGCAATGCAAGGAACCATTGCAATAATTTTGTATTTACTTTTTTCCCAAGATTAGCTCCTAATGGGGAAGCAATTAAACTTGCAACAATCATAATAATCGCTGGTATAAATAAAACCTGACCGGTTAATAGTTTTCCTGTTGTTGCTCCTATCGATGAAATGAATGTGACAGCTAGTGAAGTTGCTATTGTCATCCGAGTTGGTATTTTAAGCACAAGGAGCATAATTGGAACCAAAATAAAGGCGCCAGCAGCACCAACAATCCCCGCTCCTATTCCAACAAACAAAGCAAGCAATGCTGCCAGCCATTTGTTAAATATAACTTGGTCCATCGGAATGTCATCGATCCCTTTCTTCGGTACAAACATCATGATAGCTGCAAGTGTCGCAAGCACACCATAAATTAAATTAACCCCACTATCAGGCAAAAATTGTGATCCGTATCCACCTATAAAGCTGCCAATTAAAATGCTTATCCCCATATAAAGAATCAGTGATACATTTAAATACCCACCTTTACGATATGCCCATACACCACCTATCGTAGCAAATAATACTTGTACCGCACTGATTCCGGCTACTTCATGTGCCGTAAATGCCGTTAGTCCTACGAATCCAGGGATATATAAAAGCATCGGATATTTAATGATTGAGCCTCCAATACCAACCATTCCCGAAATAAATGAACCGATAAAGCCAATGAGAAAAATAGTTATCATAAATAATAGACTATATTCCATTCTTTTCTCCCCCCTTAACATATAAGGGGCTCACCTAAGTGAGCCGCCCTTATCCTTTTTTTATCCAAAATTTTAATACCGCATCTTCTTCTGTGTCTTGTAATAATTCATGACCACCTGCTTTTGCCCAAGCAGTTAAATCACTTTTTGCACCTTGATCTGTTGCATGAACCTCTAATACATCACCAACATTCAATTCTTGCATTGCTTTCTTTGTTCGAACAATTGGCATTGGGCATGCCAAACCTTTTGCATCTAATATTTTAGTTGACTCCATCTTTATTTCCTCCTTTAAATTATCTATCATAGCACTATTGTAAGACCTTCACTTCAATTATTTGAGTATATGAAGGAGCTTCGCTTAGTTTGTATATACCTCGACAGTGGTAAAAATTTTCATTTTAGCCTTCTACCGCACAACGGTTAGGACCTGTCTCCATTTCTTTCTGTTTTTCATGCTCGGGATTGATTTTCCCCATGTTTGTTTCTCGAATAGCCTGATAATCATTCGGCTGTGGCGGTAGATTTTCTGTAACCATTTTACGGAAGTCATTTTCATTCTCCACTTGTAAACCGGTATTCTTTTCATAAAGATCTCCTAGACGGGCACTTACTTGTCCACCTTTCCCTAATTCTTCTGCAAAAGTATAATGGGCGGGTAATGCAATTAATTCTTTTGATAGGTCTTTATATCTTGAGTAAAGTGTTTCACGTAAATCCCCAACCCAGTCTTCTGCGAATCCTGCGAGATCCGGCCGACCAATTGATTTCACGAATAAAATATCTCCAGTTAATAGGTAAGCATCATCGATAATAAATGAGGTACTTCCTATTGTATGACCCGGTGAATATACAGGCTGAACACTTACTTGGGTATTGCCAACCATAATATCATTGCCTTCTTGAAGAGGTTGATAATTAAATGTAACCTCCGTTGCGTCTTTTGGAGGTAGATAATAAGATCCTGCTGTCTCTTCAGCTAACTTTCTTCCTCCTGATATATGATCCGCATGCAAATGGGTATCAAGTACGTGTTTAATTTGTACCCCTTTTTCTTCAGCAAATCTTATATATACATCGATCATTCTAGCAGGGTCAATTACTGCTGCTTCTCCATTCGATTCTACAAAATAAGAAAGGCAGCCTTTACCAAGACGTACAAATTGATATAATTCTCCGCCATCCTTTAGATCGGCAATTTTAACTGGCTCTAAGTGTTCACTCCAGGCTTTCATACCACCTTCTAAACTATACACATTCGTAAATCCTGCTTCTTCTAAAAGATCAGCAATCATTTCTGATGAACCCCCCTTCGCACAGACAACAATAATTTCCTTGTCTTTATCTAATTTATCACCGATGGATTCAACACCATCTAATAAATTAAAATAAGGTTCGTTAATGATTTCAACATTGCCACCTTCAATTTTCCAATCATCAAACTCCTCTGTATTCCGAACATCTAAAATCGTCGTTTCTTCATAATTAATGATTTTTTCAGCTAACTCTGTTGTTGACATGGTTTGTGCCATGTTTATCTCCCTCCTACTTCAAATGATAATGAGATATTGGCAGCTTTGGCATAATCAATAATTGATGCTGCAGTGCCATTTAAATACTTTATAAGCATCAAACAGGACTTCCATTTGCTGCTATTATTGCTGTGATTGACATCATTTACGCTTCCTATTTTTGTTCTTCAACAGTACCCTCCCAAGCGTTCATCCCAGGTACGACATTCGTTACATGGTCATATCCCTCTTCGCTTAATTTTTTAGCAGCTAAATCACTTCGATTCCCTGTACGACATATGACATATATCTGTTCATTCTTATTTAATTCATCCATCCGATCAGATAGTTCACCCAAAGGAATATTAATAGCATCTGGGATATGACCGAATGCAAATTCAGCGGGTTCTCGAACATCAAGAATAACCACGGATGCATGCCCATCTAATTTTTGCTGTAAATGATCAAGATTGACTACCTTCTGATGGTTATTTTCTCCTCGAGACTCAACGTCGCTCGCTTTACGCAAGTAATGTTTTAAACCATCTTCTTCTTCGACCGTACCTAAATAGTGATGACCTGTACTTTCTGCCCAAGCTTCAATATCAGCTGTCGAGCCTTTGTCTGTTGCTTGAACTTCAATTACATGACCGGGTTCCAAATCCTTAATTGCTTTTTTTGTTTTCACAATTGGCATGGGGCAAGCCAGTCCTTTAGCATCTAGTACTTTATTTGCTTGTATACTCATTTTGGGCCTCCTATTTTTCTACTTCTTCTTTCCAATCCAACATGCCACCAGCAACATTTGTCACCTTATAACCCTTTTCTGCTAAAAATGCAGCAGCTTTCGCACTTCTACCACCGGAGCGACAGACCATATACTGATGCTCTGCTAAATCTAGTTCATTTAGCCGATCAGGTATTTCCCCTAATTTAATGTGTGTTGCACCAGGAATCTTCCCTTCGGCTACCTCTTCATTTTCACGAACATCAATAATGCTTAGCTTTTCTCCACTATTTAGCTTTTTAGCTAATTCATCGGTTGTAATTTCATTCATCATATTTCCTCCTAACTTCCATCAACATATACCCGTATAGGTATAATATAAAACAAAAAATTATATAAAAAGATTTACATTACCATCTTCTGCATCCCCAATATAGGCAGCAACCCCTCCATACGTTATGTCGTCAAGTAATTCTTCCTTTTGGAGTCCAAGTAAATCCATCGTCATTGTACAAGCTATTAATTTTACGTTTTGCTCCTGAGCCATTTCAACAAGCTGAGGGAGTGGCATGGCATGGTGCTTCTTCATGACGCTTTTAATCATTTTTGGTCCCATTCCCAAATAGTTCATTTTTGACAATCCCATTTTATCAGTTCCTTTGGGCATCATTTTTCCAAACATGCTTTCTAAAAAACCTTTTTTAACTGGTGCTTGATTTTCTTTCCGCAGCGCATTAAGCCCCCAAAAAGTATGAAAAATTGTCACCTCGTGATCGTAAGCAGCAGCACCATTTGCAATAATATAAGCTGCCATAGCTTTGTCATAATCGCCGCTAAATAATACAATTGTCGTTTTCTTGGTTTCTGTCATTTTGAATCCTCCTCCATTATACAGTTACCCCTATGGGTATTATAATTTGTTTTAAAAATAGGGTTATACAACCCATTTTCATCCTATTGTAGTTCATTTATTATCTGCTTTTGACAAGAAGTTCAACTGCTTCTTGAATAAGCGCCTCCGAACTTTCTCCACTCTCTTTTTCATCTCTTATACATTGTTCGAGATTTTTACTGACAACCAGCGCAGCTGTTCGATCAATCGCACTTCTGACCGCTGACATCTGCGTTACAATCTCCCGACAGTCTTTCTCATCTTCCATCATTTTAATCAAACCATTAACTTGCCCTTGCATTCGTTTCAATCTGTTTTTAAGATGATCATCATATTTCATAAGCCACTCTCCTTGTCTATTTTTTTAAATGATAACCAATAATATGCTTGCCTTTCTTCCGTAGAATCCGAGAACTCAAATTTTTATCTACATGATCTTTGGCAACAATAATTAAATTGCAATTGGGCAAATCATTATAATGTCGATGCAAGTATGGAATTGGGAGACAGCAAGCATCATCGATCTTATCTTGTGATGAAATTTGATAATCCCTTGTATCAACAATTGTATATGAAACGCTATTCGATAACGGATGAAGGTTTATTTTCTGAATGCCAAATACAGGTATATATCTTCTATACAAAAAGAAAATGAACAGACTAACAATAATAATTAGAGCTACGTACATATTGCCCTCCTTGAATAGTAACTACAACCATATATTATACCCCTATAGGTATATTGTCAACTGTTAATAACTCACTTTTTCTATTATGGAGTAACATATCCACCAAATAAAGCAAAAAGCACTAAATATTGAGCCAAAACGAAGAGATAGGCTTTTCGTAATTGCTTCCTTTCTTTTCCTGTTAATTGACCAAAATCATTATCTACCTGTTTTTCAATGTAACAAATCTGGTAGATATAAAGATTCATGCCAAGGGGAAGCATCATTCCAATGAAAAACCATAACTTCGAATGTTGTTGTTGGTAAAGTATATAGGTAATATAACATTGTGATACAAATAAAAGAATAAATCCTGTAGTAAGATATAATTGTAGATCATTTATCATGTGCTTCACCTGTTCCATCCAAAAAAAGCCAACAAATTAGGAATTGCAATATACTCATCCAACTAATAAAAAGTACAGCTGAAAAATCAATCGCTTCTATGAAACGTACGATTAGAGTTACTGGTTCGGTAAAGAGATGAATAGAATGGAAGCGTAAGAATCTGCCAATAAAGACACCTATGCTTGATAAAAGTATAAATACGAAGAATAACCATTTTGCACTTGTGATATCATTACTGTAAAAGTAAACTTGTTTTATCATATTTACATAATAATATATCGCTAAAATTACCCCCGAAACCAAAATCGTGAAGTTCCACCACTCATTTAATTGTAGTCCCTCCTTAAAATCGAATGCAAACACATTTAAATGAATCAAATCGGTTACGACATAAATGGCATTTGGTGAGAGCAAAAGAAACACAATAAAAAACAAAACACTCATTGGAATTTCCCGTTTGTTTTGTACGTGAAATAGCCTCAATAAAAAGGATAACTCAAGTGCAGCAAAAGCTAAGAACAAATTCAAGATCATAAACGAGTAAGATGTATCAAACACTATTAATAAACCAATATATATAAAGAAACTTATACGCGCTTTCGTTCGTTCATTCATATAAATACTCCTTACTAATCGTAGCATTTCTATATTCACCTATATTACAATGTAAAGAAATAAATCGCAAAAAAGGAAGGATGACCATGCGACTTTGGCACGAAAAATTAATACCTGTATTACCAAGACAACAATTATTAGGCCAGCATCGTGAGTGTTGTGCACTACGAGGAAATGGCTGGGGAAAGAAACATTCTATTGTAAATTATGTATTCAATTATTCTCCGTATCGACTTTACCTCTATCATCAGCATATTATGGATGAAATGAAAGAACGAGGTTATCATGTAGATTCACTTTGGGAAGATCCCTATTATCGCGGAAAAATTAGTGAACCGCATTCAAGCGAAACACTTTATATGCATGATCATAGGTATTCAATTCATGAATTTCCTTTTTATCCAGAACATAATGAAGCTTATTTACAAACCTGTTTGGAAAACTTGCATGAGAAGGGAATTGTAGTTGATAGTAACGAGTGAAATTGCCCGATACTCTAAGATGTATCGGGCAATTTTATTACGTAAAATATTCAATTTTGGAATTGGGAAAATACCGATTAATATATCCACCAAGTGTATCTTTTATATCTTCCTGTTCATTATCTTTATATATGTATTTCCCAATTCCGTACCTGCCCCATTTCCACTTCCGCTTTGATTCATCTAATTCCAATTTGGTCATTGGGTAATTCTCTTGAATAACTCGCTTAGCTGGCTTCGTAAAGCGATGTTGAATCATTTCAAACGTAAGATCTTTCTTTGTCTTTTCTGACAAAGCAGCTTCTAGCTTTTCAAACATCTCATGATATCCTTGTTTCCAACCTTCATGTAAATAAATTGGTGCTACAATAAACCCTAGCGGGTAACCTGCCTCAGCCACCTTAACAGCTGCCTCAATTCGCTCATTCAACCTTGATGTACCAGGCTCAAAATATTTAATAATATAGTCATCATTAATACTAAAACGGAAACGTGTTCGACCATTATGCTCTGCATCTAATAAATGATCAACATGAGCAAACTTCGTTACAAATCGTAAGCGTCCGTGTTCTGATTTTCCAAAATATTCAATAACATGTTTTAATGTATGCGTTAAATGATCTACACCAACAATATCTGATGTACACGAAGCCTCAAAACGTGTAATTTCCGGAGCTCGTTCACTCATATATTGTTCTGCAGCATCAAATATCTCATCCACATTAACATAAGAACGAATATATGGTTTGCTTCCCATTGTTGTTTGCAGATAACAGTAGTGGCAATGGCCCATACAACCAGTAGCAAATGGAATAGCATATTCAGCAGATGGCTTTGAAGTATCGAACTTTAATGTTTTTCGAAGCCCAAGAACCAATGTTGACTTAGCAACCCGGTATTTTTGAAAATGATTATCTCCAGGCAAATTCCGAACTTGATTATGCGAAGTCGTTTCTCTAATTTCGATCCCCATGTCTTCAAATTTAGTAATTAATTTTTTTCCGAGCGGATAATCTAAAGCTTTTGGTTCTACATATACGAGTTGCGGCACAAAAGGCTTAACCATGATAATCCTCTTGCTCCGGCAATCCAAATGCGGCTTGATATGCCTCTTCAGCTTCATCAGCAGTTTTATAGACAGCCACTTCATCCGTTAGCGGGTAATATGTTTCATATAAAAATAACGCTAAATCTTGTGGTTGTTCAGGATTTTCGACTACAGCTGCTTGTTGGACCTGCGCTACACCTTGTGCATGTGGGTTTCGAATAATAACGTAAACAACCTCACCTGGTTGAAACGTATCATTGATATCCATAAAATCACCTTACTTCCTGATTGTTTACCCTCATTATGCTCAAGTATGACTACTTTATAACTTAAAATAAGAAACATACCATCAATGCTTAACTAGACCAGTTTGTCATTCCAACTATTGTAAGAAGTAATACACCATACTTCCTAAATAATTTCCAATTACATACCCTAATGTTCCAACTAACATAATTGGTACAATTAACTTCGTCCAGCCTTTAGCGATAGCAAAAGCAGCTGCTGTGGTTGGTCCACCTATGTTTGCATTGCTTGCAACGATCATTTCTTCTAAGCTAAATTTGAAAAGCTTACCTATCGTAAATGTAACCAACATGTTAAACAAAACCATAATAGCTAAAAACAATAGTAACAATGGTGCATTGCTGATTAACAATGGCAGAGATGCTGGTACCCCAATGACAACAAAGAAAATATAAATGAAGTAGGTACCAAGTTCTTGTGCTCCATGTATTCGCTCGAAGAAACGATTAAAAACGGTTACAACAATTACAGTAATTGTCGTTAACAACAAATAGCCATCTCCAAATAAGCCGTTTAACAAATTAAACAAGAAATGAACTTCTTCTCCAGCAGGAATCAATCCATCTATTACTTCTGCAAGTTTAAATGAAATTGCAACGAGAGCAAAAGCCGAGCCAATTGCAAAGGCAATATCTTTAAGTGATATATCCTTTCTTTTCCAATACTCCCCAACATTCCCCTTTGTTTGTTTTGTTTTCTGTTCCATCTCATCAATATATGGTGTTGGATAGTTTCTCCGAAAAAAAGCTAACGTAGGCATTAAAATCAAAACAAAAAAATAAAGTGCCATTAATATATTATCCGCCACAATTGCAGATGAAGCCAATTCTCCCGGAACATTCAATTTTGCCGATAGCGCTGCAAAATTAACACCACCACCTGTATAGGAGCCTGTTTCCATACCAGTAACTTTTGCTGCCTCAGGTATCCATTGATGCATCGAAAAATAAGCTATAAAACCACCTATCACTGTGCCAATGGAACTAATTAAGAATAGCATGAGTAACTTCCCACTTTCGTTCCAAATCTTTTTTAAATTTGCTTGAAAAAGTAATAACGGAATTGCGAGCGGAATGACATAATTCCAAACCGTATCATATGCTGGAGCTTGGCTAGGGATTACGTTAAGATTAACTAAAATCATCGCACCAACAAGAGCAATAATAGCTCCTGTTATCTTAGACGCCCATTGATAGGTTTGCTCTAAGTAAATACTTACGGCAGCCCATCCTGCCATAAATGCCCATAATAACCATGTATCCTCTGAACTAATAATAGAAGTAATCATTTATTTTCCCCCTTTTCTGTATTAATTGTACTAAAATTCAAATAATATTAGAAATGGCTTTTTCTTAATGCTTGATTTACACAATAAACTGCGTAAACCAAGCAACGTATTTTGCTCCTGGTATAAATAGGAATTGCGCAAATAAGGTTCCCAATAGTCTAGAAGTAATCATCATTAATGATACTCCTTTTAATGTATGGTAACTGCCTTTTTGATTAACTACATCATCTGCTAAAACAGATATTTTCGGATCGACAAATATAACAAGCAGAATGGTTGCCACGCCATTGATAAGTCCAGATGCCATCACTGCGGTAGTAGCTCGTTCTGGAATAATCAAGGATGCATACAACGCTGACAAAACTCCGATTGTATAAATGGCCGTGATGAGCATATTTATAAAAAATAATTTTATGGGAATGTTCTTCAGATGAACATTTTTCATATCAGAAATTCTAGGAAAACGCATATGCCTTATCCCGCGAAAGAAAAATTCAACCGATATGCCTTTTCGAATTAATGCTGGTATTGACCCTTTTTCGTTTGATAAATGTATGATAGCCCGAGAAAACAAGGCTATAAACGTAGGAAATAGAAGAATACCTGCGACTGTTCCAGCGGTTGATGCACCAATCAGCATCCGATATTGGTATTCAACAAATTGCAATGTATGTTGATGTGGCGCCGTATCTATTAAGCTACCTGTAAACGGCTGCTGCATCATATTTGCTAGTCTAGAAACGATCACCATCACATTAAACAATGCTAATGCCGAGGCAATCATCCGCACCCTCGCTCCGGAAAGTCTTACAGCATATGCTAATGTTTCAATACTATGTATAATAAATATAAACAAGAAGATAAGCATTAGATTTCCAGTAATAAATCCCATTTCAACTCCTCCCCCAAATTACAACATGAATTGAATTTATCGCAAAACATCGCATGAATTCTATGTGTAATTGTATAACTAATCTATCAATATTTCTATTTAAATTTTTGCTGAAAGATCATTGCTACGGTGGAAGTGTCAAGTAATGAAAGGGTAAAATGCCATCAGCTTACATGTTGCTGATGGCATTTTATTTAGATGACTTCTTTTATTTGATTATCTACACACATATGATGTATCGTAATCTCTGGTCGACTGCCGACACGGAGATTGACACCAGTCTGGCCTAACCCCTCACTTATATAAAATGGGCGCCCATGTAGTTTGTGAAGCCCTTTAACCATATTCATTTTTACTAATTCACCCATTTTACGAAGATGATACGGTTTCGGCCAATGAATTTGTCCGCCATGGAAATGTCCAGAAAGCAAATAATCGAAAGGGTAGGCATCCATTTTCAGTACCACATTTGGATCATGCGTTAATACTAAATTGCAACCTTCCTTCACACCTTCATAAGCCTTCTTAATATTACTATGATTCGTACTAAAATTATCAATGCCAATAATATTGATTGTTTGTCCTTCTATATCAATTCGTTCATTCTCATTTTGAAGTGTTTTTATGCCATATTGATTTAATAACTTCTTTAATTGGACAAAATTGTGTTCATCTAATACATAATCATGATTACCAAAAACAGCATATACACCATATTTAGGATTTAGCTCACTTAGCGTTTTTAAATACGGAATAAGCTTGGGTATACTGCGCTTACGATCTAGAAAATCGCCAGTTAATGCAATGATATCAATAGCGTGCGAGGTGAGTTGCTGTTGCAAATGTTCTGGGGTTATAGAAATATTTTCAATATGCATATCAGAAATTTGTAATATGCTTAGAGGATTTGTTTTCTTCGTCTGTCTATCTTCCGTTACTTGAATCTGATTGACAACCACTGATTTTGTATTACGATAGCCTTTATAACAGAAATAGCTTAGTAATGTGATGATTCCTAAACTTATATACATTTACTTATCCCTCCTAGTTCTATTATAAAGGCTAGATGACGAATAGTAACTTGTAATATATGGATGAAGTCATACATGTTTAAATCACTATTGACAAAAAACCGTCTGGACGGTATAATTAAATCAAGCCGTCTGGTTGGTCTTTTTAAAGATATCACTGTTAATGGAGAGGTGCTAATGGAATCAAAAGCAGATAAAAAACGAGAGCATATTTTACAATCTGGAACAGACTTTATTCTTGAGAACGACTTTAATTCTCTGACACTAGATGCAGTGGCCAATCATGCCGGGATTAGTAAAGGTGGATTACTGTATCATTTTCCAAATAAAGACGCTTTATTAAAGGGTCTTTCCGATTATATCTTTAAGCAATTTACAATATTATTTAATCAGTATGCAGCTGAGGACCCAATTGAAAAGGGAAAATGGACTCGTGCATTGATCAAAGTTTCCAAATGGGATTTAGATAATAATGCAAAGCTAAATGTTGGGATTATGGCCACTTCCATGCTTAACCCTGATATTTCTGAAGGTGTATCTAAAGGTTATCAATATATGCAAAATCAGGTGGAACAAGATAAGATAGATCCAGTAGATGCAAGTATTATACGCCTTGCTATCGATGGACTTTATTATTCGGAACTTTTAGATATGGCGCCTTTAAATATAAATTTACGTGAACAGGTCATTGAAAAGTTATTTCGTATGACTGAATAGGAGGCGATCCCTTTGATTAATCCATTTGTTATCTTAATTATTGCTGTGCTAGGTGAAGTTTTTGGTAGTTCGATGTTGAAGCAATCCAATGGCTTCAGAAAGCTATTCCCTTCTTTAGGCGTTATCTTTGGGATGGGGATAGCTTTTTATGGTCTATCGCTTACGCTAACTGCCCTTCCATTAAGTACAACATATGCTCTATGGTCTGGAACTGGGACTGCATTGACTGCGATTATCGGCATTTTGATTTACAAAGAAACATTTAATCTTAAAAAATTCATTGGATTGGTTTGCATTATTGCAGGAGTTGTTTCATTAAAACTATCCAGTGGAGCCTAATGGATGATTGGAGGATTTTCCTATGAAAGGATATCTATTATTAGCAATTTCGATTATTAGTGAAGTATTTGGTACAACGATGCTTAAATTGTCTGACGGTTTCTCTAATCCTCTACCAACGATCGGGGTTGTAGTTGGATTTGCTATGGCATTTTACTTTCTTTCCCTATGTTTAAGAACCGTTCCATTGAGTTTAGCCTATGCTGTATGGGCAGGTACTGGTACCGCAATCACTGCCCTTATTGGAATACTCTTTTGGGGTGAACCATTCAGCTCCTTAACAGCAATTGGGTTACTCCTTATTATCGGTGGAGTTATTCTCCTTAATACCTCTAATAAAAGAGAAAAAGTGATTCATCCATCAAGCTAATGTATGATGAATTTTTACTATTGCGCATAATAAGCATATGATTTTTGCCCCTATCCAATCAATCATTTAAAAAGGAACGGCCATATTAAAATGGCCGTTCCTTTTTACTTCTATTCTGTTAATAAAGGATAATATCCTTCTTTTGTATGTGTTTCACTACCAACCAATGGTGGGTTGAATACACATACCATACGCATCTGCGTACGAGCACGAAGCTCATGTTTATCATGTTCATCTAGAAGGTACATCGTTCCTGGTTTTAGTTGATAAACATCTCCAGTTTCTAATTTTTCAATTTCGCCTTCTCCTTCGATACAATAGACGAGTTCAATATGGTTTTTGTACCAAAAGAAATTATTCGTGCCAGCTTTTATAACGGTATCATTCATACTAAAACCTACTCCGTCTTTTTTGTAGATAAAACGACGGCTTGACCAATTTTCGCCAGATGTTTCGTCTTCTGTTCCAATAATATCTTCAAGTGATTTTACAATCATGCATATTCTCCTCTTTTCTGTCTGTTTATATTGTGCTTATTTTATTGCTTGTTTAATTGCATCTTCAAGGATATCAAAACCGTTATTTATCCCTTCTTCATCAATGACTAATGGTGGAAGGAATTTAACAACTTCATCATTTGGCCCAGAAGTTTCAACAATTAGTCCGCGGCTAAAAGCTTCTGCACATATTTGATTGGAAAGATCATCTTCTTGAATAGCAATTCCTTGCATTAATCCTCTTCCCCTTGCTTCGCCTGCTAAGGATGGGAATTTAGTAATAATTGATTCAATTCGTTCTTGAATAAGACTGGCTTTTTGTTGAATAGCTTCACTAAATGTACTATCTTCCCAATTAGATAGAGCCTCGGTAGCTGCAATAAAGGCTAAATTGTTACCGCGAAATGTACCGTTATGTTCACCTGGTCCCCATTGATCATATTCAGGTTTAATTAAAGTAATCGCCATCGGTAATCCAATACCGCCTATGGATTTAGAGAGACAGACAATATCAGGCTTAATACCAGCTGGTTCAAAGCTAAAGAAAGTACCTGTTCGTCCACATCCCGCCTGGACATCGTCTATAATTAACAGAATATCCCAGCGTTTACAAATTGCTTCTACTTTTTTCAACCATTCCATACTTGCAGCATTTATACCGCCTTCTCCTTGAACCGTTTCAAGGATAATAGCAGCTGGCAATGCCACACCACTTCCACTATCCTCTAGAAAGCGCTCTAAATATGCAATGGAATCTTGATCCTCAACATAATCATCAAATGGCATAGAAACACTATGATGAAGTGGAATGCCTGCGCCATGACGTTTAAATGAGTTACCAGTAACAGATAAAGATCCAATTGTCATACCATGAAACGCATTCGTAAAGCTGATCACCGTATCACGACCAGTCACTTTTCTAGCAATCTTCAATGCACTTTCTACCGTATTTGTCCCTGTAGGTCCCGGAAACATAACTTTGTAGTCTAAGTGACGAGGGTTTAGAATCACTTCATTAAAGCGTTCTAAGAAGTCTTTCCGAGGGTTTGTACCCATATCTAGACTATGAATGATTCCGTCATTCTGGATATATTCAATTAACTTCTGCTGCATAACATCATTGTTATGGCCATAATTCAAAGCACCGGCACCAGCAAAAAAGTCAATGTACTCGTTTCCATCTACGTCCCATAGCTTATATCCTTTGGCCTTTTCAAATATAGTCGGCCAACCTCTACTATAGCTTCGAACGGTTGATTCTAATTCTTCAAATGTTTTCATTAGATCATTATTTAATACTGCTGTAGTCACCAAATCATCCTTTTATTCATTATTTCCCTTTTGAAAAGGGCCGATTTTATACAATTGTTCATCTTCATGTCCTGTTCTTGGAAAGTCAATCGATAGATAATAATTTCCAACCACACATTCCGTGTCAAGCTTTTCTGCAAGACCTAAAAATAAGTACTGAGATGGTAAATTAGATGGTGATACAGTTGCCTCTACATATCGTATATTTGTTAATTGTTCACGCTCTAGTAGCTGCATCAACATCCTCGTTCCTAACCCCTTACCTCGCTGAGTTTCTCGAACAGCAACCTGCCAGATGAATAATGTATCCGGTTTATTCGGATGTACAAACCCGGAAATGAATCCGACCGTTTCCCCTTCACTTTCCACAACAATGGATGATTCAGAAAACATATCACACCAAAGAATATAACTATAAGAAGAGTTAAGGTCTAGGTTACCAATTTCATTGATTAGTTCCCACACAGCTGCCCCATCATCTTTTGTAGGCATACGAAACTTAAGATCTTGTTCAATTACACTTGTTTTTGTCATCGTACTTACAGTGTTTTGGATGCTTTCACCTCCCAAAGTTTGGTAAATAATCTACTTTATTAGCTTATAAAGAATCAGAGCTAGCGTCAAAACGCGTTAATCCTTATATAGCTTGATTAAACGTAGTCAGCTTTACTGACAGTTAAATAAAACCCAATCTTTTAAGAATAGCTACCAAAAATTCTAAAAAATACGATGGTTAGCTATATTCAATTAGTAGCAATTCCAAAAAAACTTTAAATTCGCTAAAAACCTCTTAAAATACCGTAATATACGGATTTATACGGTATATAATTAAGAATCCTTCCAGATGAGCATACATTTCAAGGTTATTAACCTAAGTTAATAGAATGTATATAAATGAAAAGGAGTAACCATTTTTTAACAAGAAATGGTTACTCCTTTCTATTATGAGATTGTAGGAAGAGGTTCTTTTGTTAATGTATTTTTCTCTACCTTCCCATTCTTTATAACTACTTGTACCGTATCATTATTTGCTAATGAGTGAATATCCTCTAAAGGATTTCCTTGTACAACAATAATATCTGCAAGCTTTCCTTCTTCCAATGTGCCAAGTTTATCCTGCCAACCTAAACAAGCTGCCGCTGTTTTAGTTGAAGCTACGATGGTATCCATCGGACGCATTCCAATATTTTTCATTAACCCAAGCTCACGTAGATTGGTACCATGTTTCATTACTCCAGCGTCTGTCCCCATTGCAATCTTCACTCCTGCTTGATGAGCTTTAGCAATACTCGCATTATGCTGTTCAATTACTTCTCTTGATTGTTGTACGGAGGCCTCTGGCATACCTGCTTCTTCAGCTGTTTCCAATACTGCTAGTGGTGCAAGCAATGTCGGAACAAGATACGTATCATTTTTAATCATTAATTCAATTGCTTCATCATCAAGGAAAATGCCATGTTCAATTGAATGGACTCCTGCTCTAATCGCATTCTTTATTCCTTCAGCTCCCTGCGCATGAGCCATTACTTTGACACCTTTACGGAAGCGTGCTTCTTCTACAATCACTTTTAATTCTTCTAAGGAAAATTGAGTGAATTCAGGGTGATCTGTGGCACTTAAAACTCCGCCAGTGGCATGAACCTTAATTACCTCTGCACCAGCTCGTAACATTTCCCGTGTCTTTTTACGAACTTCTTCCACACCGTCACATTTTCCACCAGGCATGCCAGGGTAACCAGAAGGCAGTAAATCAAATTCATTACCAGATACCGTATAACCATCTCCGTGTCCACCTGTAATCGTTAATGCGTTGATACTTAATTGCAACCTTGGACCTTCAATCAGCCCATCTTCGACCGCTTTTTTTACACCGAGGTCAGTACCTAATGCATCTCTTACAGAAGTAATACCAGCATGCAATGTAGTTTTTAAATAGTTGGCTGCTTGGTAATACATAAAAGAAAAAGGAGTTGCTAATCGGTCAGCAATCGGCGAATATTCCATCATCATATGCACGTGTGTATCAATAAAACCAGGTAATATACTGCCACCTTGAGCATCTACTACTGCCTCATCTCCAGATTTCGCATAGCCTTCTCTTTTACCTACATAGATAATTTGCTGACCATCAATAACAACGATTGAATCTTTTAATGGTTCTTTTCCAGTACCATCAATTACAAGACCATTTTCAATAATTATTTTACTCATTTAACTTCCCCCTTATAGTGTTTGAACCAAAAACCCTGCAATAACTACAGATGCAACTGTAACAGTTGTAAAGCCACCAATGAGCATAGGAGCTAGTAATTCATTAAATATAATTTTCTCTTCTTCTTCATTTCGTGCAGCACTTCGACTAACTTCTTCACATAGAAGATAGTCACCTGGAAAGCCGAACAATGCAGTCAATGCAACTGGCATTCCTTTTAATGGATCCCATTTGACCATCTTAGAAACAATAAATCCGCCCAACGCAATACCGAATGTTCCCAAAATTAGCATTAAAAGAATACTTGGTAAATTGGTGAGCACTTCTTGTGGTGTTACATCTGCCATTGTACCAATTACTACAAAAATAATCGCAATCATCGTAATTGTAAATGAATTTGCTCTTTCTAATGTCTTTGTTTCGAAAATACCAATTTTTAGTCCTGCTATACCAATCGCTAAACACCATAGTGTAGCATGAATAGGAGTTACTTCTCCTAAAGCAGTACCAATAGCTGCACCTACGAATATATAAAATAACTTAAGTACCGCGCTTTCTCTTAAGGGGCTAACTTTTGCTTTCTCTTTGGTTGCAGCAACCTCATTTGCCATTGGAACAAAAGTTCCATTATCCAATTGGCTCTGTATTTTCACTGCATATTTGCGCATGAAATTTAGTGCAAGAGGCATCCCCAACAATCCTTGAAAAGCTACGATTAAAGCCGGAATAACAACTAAACTTGATCTCCCAATAGATGCAAGTTCTTCAGAAGTAATGAGCAGCGCAATAATTCCACCGCTTAATGGACCCACCCCAGCAATCGCCGTGCCATAATCAAATACGAGCGAAACAATAACAAGAATAATAATTCCTGATACAATAACTCCACCAAGTGCAATCAATATCGCTTTTACTTGGCTTTTTAACAAAGATAGCGGAATCATCGTCCCCATATGCAAAATAGCTGGTCCTATTAGAATTGCCCCAAGTGCTGCAAATTGTGATTTATCCAATATATCGCTTGGAAAAATGCCTGTCCATACACAAATTAAAAAACCTACCATTGCTGTTAGCAGCATCGGAATTCTTGCTCTTGAAATAATGGAGAGCCATTCTCCTAGGGCAATTAATGCAAAGATAAATGCAGTAGCAATAAGTGGATTACTTAACAAGAGAACCCCTCCTTGAAAATAATATTATTTAATATATCACTGCGATATTTTTTTGTCTATACTGTTTTTTTAGACAATTTATTACAATTTTAATATTAAAAGTAAATTTATTTTTTTAATTTATCTGCACAAATTCTTACATACCACCTTCGTAAGCGGTTACTTAAAAATAGGACAAAAACAACAAAAAAGTTTAAAAAATGACAATAGATGACCAAAAATTTTTTATCTCCTTTCTAAAGTATAGCAAGGAGCCCACTACTCAATAGCAATAATTGCATAGGTTATTAGTGTAGATAGTAGCAAAAAGAGGTGATCGTTCGTGGATAATAAAGATAATCGGTCAGTACGTCCGGAGCGTAATCCATTTCATGGTTTGATGGAGCAAATGGATGCGTTTTTTAACGAGTCAGCAAAGAATTTTAATACGCTAGTCAGACGCCCCATTAACGTTCGCACCTATGAAACACAATCAAATCTAATTGTTGAAGCAGAATTACCTGGATATAAACGTGACCAAATTCAATTAGAGATTATAGGAAACCAATTACGTATTGCAGTTGAAGATTTTTCATCTAATGAGCAGGAAAAAAACTACCGTGGACAACGTGCAGAACGAACAATTACGATTCCATTCACAATATCGGAAAAAGAAACAAAGGCTGACTTAAACAATGGAATATTACGCATAACTATTCCTAAAAAGAATTCAAGTAGACGATTCATTGATATTAATGATTAAGTCATAAGAAACACCATTTTATCGTTAAAATGGTGTTTTTTATTGATATAATGAACAGTAATTACATAATTTCAGATCCTCTTGTACCCATTTCGCAAAAATGAATAAATAAATTTTCACATTATCTAGGTGGATTGATTATGTTATTCGCTGTAATTACAAACAAGGGTGCTCAATCTATGATACAAAATGTAAAACTATTGGTTATTACCGAGCTTTTTCTGTTCCTTTTATTTCCTCTACTCTAGATGAAGTAGTATGATCCTTATGAATCCCTTCGATTCTTTTAGGAATTAGTAATAGCAAGATTAGCGATACGGCCACTAAGGCTATATAAATCCATGTTGTATTGGATATCGCGCTTACACCATCTCCTTTAGCTGCAAACATAGTAAAAACAACTAATGCAAAAGAAGCGCCTAGTCGTTGTGCGACGTTTTCTATAACGGTATTTGTAAATGTTACGACATTAATACGTGCAGTATCAGCCTTTGAAACAACAATCGATTTTAAGACAGGTGCTAAAGAACCAGAACCAACACCTATTAGAATCATCGAAATAAACAAATGTAAATTTGACGTTAATATGTTCACCGCAATGAGCATTATTAATCCTAGTGCAAATAATGTAATCCCTCCGCCGAGCATCTTCCGAACTGTAAATCTACCCATTATTTTCCCACTGATTATTGCTGCTCCTGCCGAACCAAGAAATATTGCCATTTGTAAGAACCCAACCGTAGTAGCAGACTTACCTTGAATGTCTTGAACAAAAAACGTTAATAAATACATAACCCCAGAATAGCCTACAAAAATTAGACCAGCGATTAATGTAGGCACCCAAAAATTTTTATTTGCAGCATATTTAATATCTAAGAGGGGATATCTTTGCTTTCTTTCAATGATTATTAAACTAAACAAGCCAATTGCAAAAATTGCTAATGACGGCAGCCAGGATCCTGAAGAAAATCCGTACCGATTAATAAATGTTGGAATGGTCAATATCCCAACTAAGACAATCAATACAAATAATAAACCCATTACATCTAATTTCCTCGTACCTGGAGTTTCTACATTAGGTACCCCAAGCCAAAATAAGAAGAATGCTATCATTCCAAATAGCGCAGTTACCCAAAAGGTTGAATCCCAACCAAAAAGGTCAACAAACGATCCACTTAAAAGCGGACCAAACAATGCACCAATGGTCATAATAGAAGTAAATAAGCCAATAGATCTCCCTCTTTGCTTTCCTGTAAAAAGCGTTCCTGCATATGCTACACCAGCAGGAGCAATGGCCGCTCCAGCTAATCCTTTAAAAAACAGTCCAACAACCAGTAACCAAAATGCAGGGGATAACGCTACCAAGACAGAACCAACGACCATAAATAAGGCGCCCATTAGAATAACTCCTTTAATACCAAAAGCGTCTCCACACCAGCCGAGAAGTGGCTGAAATCCCGTAAGACCGAGAGCAAGGCCTAGCTGCATCCATACGGCTGATCCAGCAGTCAATTGAAATTCCTCTAACATATGTGGGTATGCTGGGAGATGCGTTGCTAAACTGAGCATAATAAAAAATGCTCCAATACAGATAACATATAGACCTCTTAACGACTCCGTTTCAGACTCTTTCCTATTCAATAAAAACCCTCCCCATTTTCCATTAAATCTCTTAACATTTTTAACGTGTAAAAGGAGCTGTTGTCCTAAGACAGCTCCCTACCTACACAACTGGAATATGCTACTTTCCACGGGTAACGGTTCAGCCCTACTCGTGAGTGAAAACCACTCATTACGTTGACTTTACCCTGACCGAGCACATAGAAGTCTCACATTTTGTCGAATAGAAGCTAATCTTATGAGACTGTCCCTATTCATTTATCTTCAATTTCTATGACACATGATTTTTCCCTTGTGTACTCTAAAATAGTGTCTGTACCATAGCCACTTTCTTTAAAACCACCAAACGGCAAATCTGCCCCCACTCTACTATAAGTGTTAACCCACACGTTACCTGACTCAATGTTTTTAATCATCCGATGGGCTCGGCCTAAATTGCTAGTCCAAACACCTGCAGCTAAGCCAAAGTTCGTATCATTTGCAATCTTTACTGCCTCTTCTTCTGTATCAAAAGGTATAGCTACCGCAATTGGACCAAATATCTCTTCCTGGCAAATTCGGTAAGAATTACTATCGACTTTGAACAAAGTTGGTTCTACCCAATAACCATTAACAAATTCAGGTTTGTCAGGCAGCAACGTATGACCACCAGTCCGACCCCCAAAAACAATTTCTCCTTCTTGTTGACCTAACTCAATATATGAACACACTTTGTGATATTGAGGTAAATTAGCAATCGGTCCCATCGTATTTACAGTATTCAATGTATCTCCATATTTTACTGCTCCTGGAGTCTGCATTTTCTCTTTAATTTGTGCTATTAATTCATCATAAATCGTTCGTTGAATTAAAATTCGTGACCCAGCTGCGCAAATTTGTCCAGCATTCGGAGTATAAATTGCATGAATTACACCGTTAATCGCTTGCTCAAAATTCGCATCTTCAAAAATGATATTGGGTGACTTTCCGCCCAATTCAAAGATTAGTGGCTTTAGTGTAGAAACGGATGCTTTTGTAATAGCTTGTGCTGTCCCTTTTGAACCTGTGAGACTTACTTTCTTCACTTGCTTATGACTAACAAGAGACTCCCCTATTTCAGATCCTAAACCTGATATAACATTAATAACTCCCAGTGGAAGTACTTCAGCAAGAATTTCACCATACCTTAGAGAAGCAACAGCTGCATGTTCAGAAGGCTTGATAACCACTGTATTTCCTGCAGCAAGTGCATATGCAGCTTTAATCGTAAATGTAAAAAGAGGTGCATTCCAAGGAAGAATCCCTAATACGACTCCGAACGGTTCCCGTAACGTATAACCAAAACTACTGGTTCCTAACTGTACAGTTTCTCCTTTACCGCCAATTAAAGAAGCAGATCCAGCTGCGTCATACCAAATTTGTTTTAAAACGATAGTTAAGTATTGGAATTCATCTAGCACCCAACCGTTATTCTTAGTTTCCAATGTTAGTAGTTCTTCACCATATTGAGGAATTAAATCGCCAATACTCCTTAAATAATCTCCTCTTTCTCTAGATGAAAGACTTGACCAATTTGTGAAAGCATCATTAGCTGCACTAACAGCTTGCTCAACATCATCTTTCGTACTTAATGGAATCTCTACCCATACATTTCCTGTAGAAGGATCGATACTATCCATTGTTGCTCTAGTTGAAGAAGATACCTGCTCTCCATTAATAATATTATGATACTGTTTAATTTCATTTTGAACTTCTACCATTCGTACCACCTGTCCTTTCATTTATCCCGGATATAACTGGCAGTAAGACCCCCTCTTCAACCCTACGATGTGAGGCCCAGAAGGATAAGCGGGGGATCCAACTGAAAGTCAAAAGTCCGATTCTGTTCAGAGGCCTTTAGGTCATAACCTCGCGGCACTAACAATCAGTGGGTGAAAAGAAACCCCTCCACTGATTGAAGGTTCACGTAATTTAATCCCCTTCTTTAATTACCATGCCAAAGCTAATGCAACCTGCTCATTATAATCTTGGGATGAACCTAAATAATTTTCAAAATAGCGAGCTCGTTTTAGATATAAATGACAATCTATCTCTTCTGTAAAACCAATTCCTCCATGAATCTGTATATTTTGTGAAGCTGAACGAATGTAAGCTTCTGCTGCAAATGACCTTGCACTGTAGATTGCAGCTGCTCGATCATCAGAACTGTTTTCCAGTGTCCAGTTGGCATAATAACTTAATGAACGAGCTGTTTCTAATTCCAATTTCATGTCTACGATTCTGTGTTTAATTGCTTGGAAACGACCTATTGGCTGACCAAACTGTTCTCGAATTTTCGCGTACTCCGTTGACATTTCTACTACCCGATCCATTCCTCCTACCATTTGAGAGCTAAGTGCAGCATTTAAGTAGAGCAACCCTTCTTGTAATAAAGACCATCCTTGGTTTATAGGCCCAACCACCTGGTTTATAGGTACCGCCAAACTATTGAATTTAAGTTCTGCTAAGTGCTTGCTTTCGTCTACACACTTCAGATTGTTTCGTTTAATTTCTTCTGAATGATCAACTAGGACTAACGATAATCCTTCTTCTACTTCCTCACCTGTACGTACTAAAAGAATATAGATATCAGCAATATCTCCATCAGATACTAATGTCTTCACCCCATTAATAATAAGTGAATCCCCGTTAATTTCAGCTGAACATTCTACCTCGTCTGGGTTAAAACTCTTGTTTGGTTCGAGCCATGCAAGTGTAATTTTTTTTGACCCAGATGCTATTTGCGGCAAATAGTTTTCTTTTTGTTCCGTCGTTCCATATAATTCTAATAAAGGTACAGCAAAAGCCATTGTTTCCAAATAAACCCCCGGTAATAGAGAGCGACCAATTTCTTCAAAAAAAGGAACTAAATCAAGAGAACTAAGTCCAAGTCCTCCATATTCTTCTGATATATTAATAGAAGTGCACCCAAGATCCGTTAATCCTGAATGAATGTCAAGAAATCCTTGTAGATCACCTTTGATAAAATTACGAGCAACTTTGGTCTGACCAACATCATTTAGATATTTTCTTAAGTACTCACGAAACATTTCTTGTTCTTCATTCAAAGCAAAATCCATTCTACTTACCACCCTTTCAATTAACGACCTCTATCTTTTGGTAAACCTAAGACTCTTTCTCCTATCGTATTTCGTTGGACTTCGCTCGTCCCACCACCAATTGTCTGTCCAAACGAAGCTAAAAATTCATCTTGCCAAACCGTATCGACAGGCGCATTTTCCTTCCATAAAACGCCATGATGCCCTTGTATCGTTATCATAAAGCTTGCCATTTCTTTATTTAATTCACTGACAAGCAATTTATCAATGGAACTTTCTGGACCTGGATGACCTTTCTTAAGTGTGTTCGTAAGATTGCGATAGTAATTTAATAGTGATCCTCGATATCGTGCATAGAATTCAGCCATTTTTTGTCTCACGAATCTATCTTCAAGTAATGGCTTCTCATTAACATGATGTTCCTTTGCTATTTCTACCATCTCATTGAAGCGCATTTCTAAACTAAATAACTCTGCTCCAATTCCGACACGTTCATGCAGCATTAGCTCGATCATTACTTTCCAACCTTCATCAACCTCACCAATGATGTCAGCATCATGAGCGATAGCATCGGTTAAATATAATTCATTGAATTCTTGATTACCATCCATTTGTAAAATTGGTTTCGTTTCTACCCCAGATTGTTTCATATCTAATAAAAAGGCAGTAATTCCTTTATGTTTTTTCTCTGGATGATTATTTGTACGTGCTAATAGAAAACAGCGGTCCGCTAAATGCCCATAACTGGTCCAAACTTTTTGACCATTAATGATCCAGCAATCACCGTCTTTCGTAGCATTTGTTTGAATAGCGGAAAGGTCTGAACCAGCATTTGGTTCTGAATACCCTTGACACCATACTTCTTCACCTGTGAGTATGTTTTGTATATATTTCTGCTTCTGTTGCTCACTTCCTGACCGAATTAATGTTGGTCCAACCATATGAATGCCAATATAGTTGATAAGAGGAGGTGCCTTCACACGAACCATTTCCTGGTGATAGATAATTTCTTCCATAATGGTTGCATTCCGTCCGCCATACTCTTTTGGCCAGGCAATACCTGCCCATCCCCCTTCATATAGCGTTCTTTGCCAATCTCTTAGAAATTTTGAATACTCTTCCTTAGTTGTAGGGATTTCTCTTTTTCCTTCCATCCATCCATATGGAAGATTTTCACTAAGCCATGTTTTTAGCTCTTCTCGAAAAGCTTCTTCTTTTTTAGATATTGTAAATTCCATTCATTCACATCCTCATCGATTGTATTGGATTTAGTGGCAACGTATTCTATTAATCGATTGGCTTCCATTGTGGAAGAGCTCTATCCTCTGTGATATCATCCCAAACCATTTTTACAGGCATTCCAATATGCATATCATCTGGTTTACAATCTAGAACATTACACATAATCCTTACACTTGGGACATCCTCCAAGGAAGCTTGAGCGATAACCAGTGGTAGATCATCTTGAAAACCCGGTAAAAAAGGACGATACGACACAATATATGAATAGATGGTTGCTTTCACATGATCACCGAAGTCTATCCAACTAAGTCGACCTCCTCCACACTTTGCACAAGTAGGTCCAGGTGGGTGTGCATACGCTTGGCAGTCATTGCATTTTTGAATTTTTAATTGGTGACGATCTGCTGCATCCCAATAAGGGCTGTTATCTTGATTTTTAAGTGGAATTGGTTTTTGAAATTCCATTCTATCCCTCCTCATTAATAGTTAAGCCTGACTATGAATCTAGTAATCCATTTAATAATATACTGTTATCCCCTAAGTACCATCGCTCCAGCAAGGTCTGGACCACTCCAACCTGTACAAATTCCAATCTCACAATCATTAACTTGACGATCTGTATTTTTATACTGATGCCGCAACTGTCTAACAAGCTCAATCGTATTATTCATTCCATGTGTATATCCTTCTGACAGCATGCCACCAGCAGTGTTCGTCGGTAATTTTCCATCAATTCTTAAATTTCCATCTGCTACAAAATCTCCAACTTCTCCACGTGGCGCGAATCCAAATGCCTCTAATTGACGAAGGACTACCCAACTAAAACAATCATAAATGGCTGCAACATCAATGTCCCCAGGTTTTACACCAGCTGATTGATATACTTCAGGAGCAGCAAAGTCAGAAGCTACTTGAGTTAAGTCGGACCAATAATGGGCGTGTGAATGCGTTTGTCTTGCAGATAATCCCATGATATAGATAGGTTTTGAATTACCATCGTTTGCTCTGTCTGCAGATGTTACGATTACTGCATTTGCTTCATCAAGCTCCACACAGGAATCATGAATATTGAATGGATAACTAATATCCGGTGTTTCCAGGTATTTTTCCATGGTCAATGGCTTTCCATTTAAAAATGCCCTTGAATTCTTTTGCGCATGCTCATAAAAGCTCGTACAGACATGACCTAAATGTTCCTTTGTAATTCCTGTTTCATACATATGACGCGTAGCAAACATACCAAACCATTGTGAAGGGCTAGCAGAACCATATGGAATAATGAAACTCCCCTCAGGCAAAGCTGTTTGTAACATATCTGGATCATAGCCACGTCCTACACGTTGTCCTGAACTACCATTCATCGAACGAAAAATTAATACTGTGTTTAGTAAGCCTGCCTCAATTAAAGCTACAGCGTCACTAATTAACATTTCCGTGCTGCTTCCACCACCATGAATATCTTTTACATATTTTGGCCGAGCACCTAAATGAGTTGCTAATTGATGTGATGTACAAGAATCATTCTCGTTATAACTCATAAATCCATCAATATCCTTTGCTTGCAGACCAGCATCTTGAAGCGCAGCTTTTGAAGCATCTAACGCAAGGTGCAGCGGTGTAGTACCAGAATTTCTCGAACGCTCACTTTCACCTACACCTACAATTGCATATCTGTCAGTTATTCTACTCATCTATAAACCTCCTTATTTTTTCACTTGGTATTATTGAAAGCGTAGTAGTACTGTGCCAGTTCCAACTACTTCCCCTGTAGGCTTCTTGGCTTCTAATGCTAAAGATACAAACTTTTCCCCAGCTTCTTCATATCGTTTTTCTACAGTAGAGGAGCAAGTAATCTCGTCTCCTGGTTTAGTAATTGCTCCAAATCTCATACGGAAATTCCTTGTCTCTGCACGATCACCTGCAAGTTCCGTTACATATTGGCCAAGAAATCCCATAATTAGCATTCCATGGGCAATTACGCCATCCATACCTACCTTTTGTGCAGATGCATCATCCGTATGTAACGGATTAAAATCACCAGATGCACCTGCATATTTCACTAATTGGACCTTTGAAATAGGTGGCTTATTTAAAGACTCAAGCTCTTGTCCTTCAATTAGTGAGTCAAAATTTAATTCTGTTTTTAACATCACCATTTCTCCTCCTGGCATTACGTAGTTAAGCTTCTGTAAATAATATTCATCCTACTGATAGCAACCATCTGTTCTTCATCATCTTTAATTTCCGTATCTATTACTAAAAACTGCATACGTCCACTTTTTCCTTCTCGTTCATACAAATCAGTCACTTTCATTTGACATTGGAGCCGATCACCAGGACGAATCGATTGATAATAGATAAATTCTTGCTCCCCATGTAGCATTCGTTTTGTATCTAGCTGAAGTGGCAGATCTCCTCCATCTGCACCAATCGTAATTGGAAAAGTTAGAGGAGCGATAATTCCCTTGTGGGGTGTATCCTTGGCATATTGTTCATCCTTATACAAAGGATTCGGATCACCTATCGCCTCTGCAAATTGGCGAATATGTCTTTTTTCCACTTCAAAGTTATAAACTTTCCCTTGTAAGCCAATTACACTTTTATCTAATTCCATACTTTTATTAACCACCAATCTTCAATACTTTTTTGGAATCTTGTACCACCAACATTGCATCAGCCGCAACAACTTTGTTTTCATATACAATAAGAGGATTAATATCCAATTCTTTGATAGCATCTCCATAATCAGAAGCAAATGCTGATACCTTTAACAACGTATCTATAATAGGCTCTAAAGCAACTGAATCCCTTCCTCGAAATCCTTTAAGAATTGGAAAGCTTTGTAACTCTTCTATCATTTCGATGGCGTCATTCCTAGTTAAAGGTGCAATTCTAAATGAAGTGTCTTGGAAAACTTCTACAAATACCCCACCTAGTCCTAACATAATAACTGGACCAAATACGGAATCATTCGTGACTCCAACAATTACCTCAATTCCTTCAGGTAACATTTCTTGTACAGATATTCCGTTAATTTGGGCATCAGGGTTATATTCCTTAGCATTTTTTAAAATCTGATTAAATGTTTTCCTTAACTGTTGTTCATTGCTTATATTTAACGCAATTGCATGAGCATCCGTTTTATGAGGAATTTCAGGCGAGTCAACTTTTAAGACAACTGGATAACCAATTGTATTTGCCTGATTGACAGCTTCATCTAATGATAAAGCGATCGCTCTTTTCGTTGTTTGAATTCCGTAAAGATCTAAAATATCAGCTGCTTGAGACTCACTTAGAGTTGCTCCTGGTTGTAACTGCAATTCGTTTTTTCTGCTAATTTTAGGTGATGTTTGTTCATTTGCTCGTTTATTTTTTTCATATTTCTCGCTATATTGAACTAACTTTTTCAGTGCTCTAATAGGGTTTAAATCACCAGGTATTACAGGTATCCCATTTTGTTCAAGATAATCAGCTGACTTTGGAATCGACATACCTTCTAACGGAAACGTAGCAATAAGAATAAATTTATCCGTATTTCTACATATATCCACAAACTCTTTTAAGGATGGATTATCCTCCGTCCAGCCCATTGGAAATTCGGTGAAGATGATTATATCTGTCTCAGGGTCGTTAGCAAGAACCTTAAGTGGTTCAATATATAATTCTGGATTAGATACTGCTGCAGCTGCAGTTAGGTCTATTGGGTTTAAAGCGCTTCCATAAGATGGAATATTTTGTTCGATATCCTTCTTAACTTTTTCATTTAATGGATTTATTTTAAGACCAAATGCTTCGCATCGATCTGCTTCATTAATTCCTCGTCCACCGGAACTAGTAACAATAGCTGTATTTTTACCTGTAGGTAGTTTTTTGGATAAAAAGAGCTTTGTAAAAGCAATTATATCCTCATAATCATCTACCCGAATAATACCTGTCTGTTTAAATAAACCATCATAAATTTTGTCCGAACCAGCTAATGATCCAGTATGTGAAGCAGCTGCCTTACTACCTGCATTACTTCTCCCTGCCTTCATTATGACGATTGGCTTATTTTTATCTAATGCTTGTTTTGCTAATTGACGTAACTTATGAGGGCTTTTCTCCCCTTCTAAGTATCCACTAATCACACTAGTGTTTGAGTCATGAAGCATGTACTCAATTACATCGGAGAACTCGGTATCAACTTCATTCCCAACGCTTACAAAGTAGTTAAAACTTAGCCTGTTTTGTGCTGCTGCAATATAAGTCAATACACCAAATGCTCCACTTTGTGTAACAAACCCTACTTCTCTCTGTTTATTTTCTGGAACTCCTGTAAGACCAGGCGAAAACGTTGCCATTAATCCATTAGAAGTATTAACAATTCCTACACAATTAGGGCCTATTAGTCGAATTCCTGCCTGTTTTGCGATTTGATTGACTCGCTGCTGTTCTTTTTCACCTGCTTCTCCTATTTCCGAAAACCCCGAAGCATATATAATTGCGGATTTCACATTTTTTCTTGCACATTCTTGTAGGCCATTTATTACTTTGTCTGCACCTACACAAAAGATTGCTAAATCAATCTCAGTTGGTACATCTAATACAGAAGCAAAGCAATCCAAACCTTCTATGCTTTCAGTTTTTGGGTTTATTGGATAGATCTCTCCTTTAAAACCTCCTTCTATTAAGGATTTAATTAGCATATTTCCTAACTTGTTTTTGTTTCCAGAAGCACCCAGTATAGCTAATGATTGTGGATTAAACAGATTTTCAAGCTCTAAATAGGATTCCTCTTGATAAACCAATATCCATCACCTCGATTTATTTATGTTATTCGTCATGATAAATCGAGAGGTAAAAATATTATTATTAAACTAAATATCAAATTTATTTAATTATTAGGTTTTAACTAATTTCAAAAGTTGCCTTCATACAAGAAGCAAAAAGCTCATAAAAAAATTTCTAACCTATTCAAACCCGACAACAGTTCATGATAACCCCGACATGTGAATTGTTTAAACGCATAGTTAATCAAAAAAACCTCATACACCAAACATGTATGAGGGTGAAGTGCTATTTTATTTTTTAATTTCATAACTATACATCCAGCGTATTATTCTAGTTTCTACTCGTTTCGATGGTATATTGATACCTCTTTCGATCGTACTCAAATACGCAGCAGATATCTCCAATTCTTCTGCCAATTGTGATATCGTAAGCTTTTGATCTTTCCGAATAACCTTTAATTCTTTTCCAATATTACGTTCATCATCTATTGATTTTGAATATTTTGGATTAATTGTAAATTTGTTACTTTTCCCTCGCTGCTTCGTTATTGAAATATAATGCTTTTTAATGGCATCCGGAGGTTCGATAATAACCGTCGAATTCAACCATATTCGTGACCATCCTTTATTTGATGCAATCGATTCATTCCACTGCTCATATTGCCACGATGCGATTACTTCACCTTCCAATAATGCATCAAATGCTTGTTCCAATCTATCTCTTGACCTAGATGGTATTCGTTCATTTACCTTCTCCCCTATAGCACTTAATAATGTGCTTATTTTGTGAGGTTGTAAGTATTCTCCCTTTCTGGCTTGCGTTCTCCATCTCCAACTCAAATATCTTATTAATTTCTTTTCCCATTTTTTACGATAAACGTTATACTGTAAAGTTTGAATTGGTAACAATGCGATTTGCCTGCCGGTACCATATAAATACTTTTCAAATACCTCACCTACCGTAAACCTTATAGTTTGAACTCGTAATTTTCTATCAATGAATTGCTCTTTATTACGGTCATCTAAAAATTTAAATGCGCTTCCCTCTAATTTCAATTGAACAGGCTTCCCTTTCTCATACACGGTAGCCTTCTCTAAGCTAATCCATAATTTCTGTATAACAGAAAGCGCTTCCAAAATATTTTTGCGCTGTTCACTTTCATATCCTCCTCTTCGACCACTTCCTCCAAGTTTTGGTTTTAGACCTCTTAAAGCTAATAGATCATCGATTCGAATTTCTACAATATCGCTGTGATGCTGGGCTCTTGATAAATAAAAACTGCATAATGCATCATATACATCAACTGCTAATTCAAATAACCGTTCGATTTGTTTCAACGATACCACCTTGGGTACATCACTATTCTTCGCTTTTTTCTGAAAACGAATTGGCTTTATTTGCACCACTCCATCAATCACACCATTATGTAGAACCGCACTGGGCCAAGGTAAAGATGGATTATGCTGGAACCTATTTAGTGATAATGCTTCTCTTACAGTTTGATATGGAGCATTACTCATTACACGTATACATCCATCCTTAATTAACGTATAATAGATATCTTTTTGATAATTATTGCCTTTGATTGTTATTGGATCTTCAGTTAGTTCAAGCAATTGAATGATTTTATCAATCGATATATTCTTAAGTTTCAGTGAAGCAATAATTTTTTCTACCCATTTTTGAACATAATCGTCGATAATATTTGTAAACTTTACAGTGAAATCGTTATTTTCCGTAAAGTTTTTAGTTATATAATGATAAAATAATTCATTTAGTTGTTTTTCATTTAACGTATTCATTGTCGGAATACCAATTGATTCTTGGATATCCTCAAGTACCCAATTTATTAAGTATGCTTTAAACCATTTGCAAAAATCCTCCCAAACTCTATGGTTTACGAGGAATGTATCTCTTTTCAATATAATTTCGAATTTCTCAATTAATTTGCTAATATAACTTTTTTTATTAAGAATTTGGTGACTTTCAATCGGAGCGCTGGAATACGATTCATATTCCTTCAATAAATAATTTACAATATATTTTGCTATTTGTTTCATCAATTCATTTCTTGAGGCAACACGTAATTTAAAAAATAAATCTTTATTTTTTTGATAGGATTGCTCCCAAATAATGAACGTATTAGATGACTTACTACCTTCCACAATTGAGATGTTGTTATTGAATAACCGATAGCTCGGGTTATTAAAATTCCCCTCATCATAAATGCACAATACATAGAAGTTATCTATTTTCTCAGACCAAATACTAGATAGGTATTTCAAATTCTCAGAATATACATTGTCATTATTAAAATAACTCTTTTTCAATATACATTCCCTCCGAAGGTATTTATTTTATTATTTTAACACATTTATTTATTAATTTCTTTATTTTCTAATTCATCAATAAATTAGATCTAATCAAATCTAATTTATTTCAAGCTCTTTATAATAAAAGGAGAATGCCTTTGAGACATTCTCCTTTTATCCACTTATGCTAATTTTTCTCCCTTATCTTGTGGCGGATCAATAGTTTGACTTCTCTTCGCCCAAATGGTTGCTAAAACCGGTCCAGAAATATTATGCCATACACTGAAAATAGCACTTGGTACAGCTGCAATTGGCGCAAAATAAGTAAGAGCTAGTGTAGAACCAAGTCCTGAATTTTGCATTCCTACTTCAATCGAAACTGCTTTCTGATCATGGAAATTTAGCCTGCAGATCCTTGCTAACATAAACCCTAACATTAATCCTAATACATTATGTAACACGACTACACCAAAAATAAGTAAACCGGAGGATGCAATCGCATCTGTATTAACTGATACAACTGCTGCTGCAACAGCTACAATGCCAATGACTGAAACGAGCGGCAATACGGCTACACTTTTTTCAACCTGCTTACGGAAAAGCATTCGAATAATAACACCTAATATAATTGGTAATAATACCATTTTAACTATGGACATGACCATTTCTGCAAATGATACGGACATCCATTCACTCGCAAATAGAAGGGTTAATGCCGGTGTTAATATTGGTGCTAGTAACGTAGATACCGTAGTTACTGATACAGATAGAGCAGTGTTTCCTTTTGCTAAAAAGGTAATCACATTGGAAGCAGTCCCTCCTGGACAACAACCTACTAAGATAACCCCAACTGCTATTTCGGGAGGGAGCTGAAATGCAACCGCCAATCCATAAGCTATGCATGGCATAATCGTGTACTGCGCTAGAACCGCTATTAATACACTTCTTGGTGCTTGCATGACCCCCTTAAAGTCAGCAGGAGAAAGCGTTAAACCCATACCAAACATAATCACTCCTAATAAGACCGATATATGTGGAGCAATCCAAGTGAATCCATCAGGTAAGATAAAACTGATAATTCCAAATAAAACAACCCATATTGCAAATGTATTTCCAGCTATTGAACTAATTTTTTCTAATACGCGCATTTCTACTCCCCCTATCCAATGATATTTCAATATAATATCAAAAATCTGATAATTACACTAGCCCTCATCTTATTCCATGTTCAAGAAATACCATCATATAGAGAAGTACAAACATAACCCCTAAAAGGATATGTACAAACTTCCTCTGTTTTTTTACTTGTTGGAGATATATGCTATGTACACTTGCAAAGCTAAGGGTTCCAATTGCTAGCCCCATAGTTATTGATTTTGTTTTATAAGTAAATGCAAGCGCATAGTTTCCTATAAGAATGGATAAAAACAAACTTAATGCTACTAGAAGTGCAGCAAAGAAAAATGGAGTCAGGGAATCAGTCCAAGCTAAAAAAGAAACAAATAACGCCATACCTTCAGGAATCTGATGAAGCAAAAATGTGCCGACTAACGAATTCATCTCCCATGAACTTCCGGTGAGTTCCGTACCTATTGTAATCCCTGCCGGCAACGTATGGAATATGATACCAAGTACTAAAAATAATGAACCACTAACAAATCGGGGATGAATCTGTTTTCTTTTTATAATTTTAACTACATATTCATCTAAACACATCATGAAACAAAGTCCAGCTAATGTCCCAATCATTAATCCGGGAATACTATAATGCGATAAGGCATCTGGTATTAACATGAAACCGACGACACCTATTAGAATTCCTGTAGCAAACAAATAAAGATTTATTATTTGCTGCTTCCCTATTTTAAGCATTAACCATGCGAATACCCCGCCCATTATTAGCCCAATAAAAATGAATAAGCTAATCTCTAAGATAGCATCCAATTGTACAACCTCCTCCGTCGATACATTTTATACGTATCTAGAATGATTTATGTACAAATAATTGATGCTATTGCTGGGGCTATCCGTATTACATTTACATATCGTTTACGATGTATTCATACCGGTTTAATATTTGTATTTTATACTTAAACCAAACCTTAATAAATGGACTGTATTGGAGGTGAAGCCAATATGAAGTTTCTTGCCAAATTAACTATTTGTCTTGTAGCTATGATCATTTATTATGTGTAATTCACAGTTACCTTACTTTCCAATTGAATCCCCTTCAAATAACCTACCACCATATGGTGCTAATACTTGCTCCACTAATTGCATTACTACTCTTTGTTACCATATGTAAATCGTCAAATCCATTGATAAAATTCTTAGCAAATATCTCATTATAAGACTCTAAAGATCGCATCAGCTATTTAGATGTAACCAGCCAATGCTTATTCGTTCGTAAAGCAAATTCTAAATCTAGTAATCGATTAGCAATTATGATTTCACCTGCTCTCCTATATCCGTTATGAGATAACGTTGGTGGTTGATCTTACTTGTTAACCAGATTAGTGGACCATGATTTAAAAGGATAGCCGCTTCCTTCTTATTGAATGAATGATCCCATTATCTTGAAGCGCGATGCCTTCAACCACCATTCGAAGTAGTGATGGCTTCGCACGATCACAATCTTTTTTAAAAAAGTTTTTATAAGAACATAAATTATGTACAAATACTTCAATTGGCCAATTGATAGCTTTCACCGATTCTCTATACGCTAACCGAACAGTTCTATCAAAAACCACAAGATCTAAAACAGAAGTCTCTGTTCCCTCACCTCTTGCTGTACTCCCAGCTAAGAGAGCTGCATCACAAGTTGAAAATTCGTTTCTAATAAATTGCTTAGCTGCCTTTATTGCCGGAAAGGATGTCATTTTCTTCCCTCCTCGTTAATTCAAGAGTAAATTAATTCCACCTAAAGCAGCTAATAATAGAATAAGAATAGTAAACACTCTTTGCGGAATTAACGGTAATACTTTAACACCGATCCATGCTCCGAGTATAATGACCGGTGCCATTGTTATATTAACGATGACAGAATCCGTTGTAATTAATCCCAAATGAATATAAAAAGGCACTTTTATCACGTTTACCAATAAGAAAAACCATGCACTTGTTCCAACGAATTCTTTCTTCGGTAAGCCTTTAACCAATAAGTAAATCGTCATAATTGCCCCGGCAGCATTCCCCACCATTGTCGTAAATCCCCCAAGGATTCCCATTAACAATGTAAAACTTTTGGAAGCAGGAAGCATTTGATTAAATTTCGTACCTAATCGTTCGCGAATGAAATTTAATGCGATCATTATTAACACAATAATACCGATAATTGGTTTTAATTGTTGATCGTTCACATATTCTAAAACAAAATACCCTGCTACAATACCAATTAGAACCCAAGGTATCAAATCCTTCAGATGCTTCCAAACAACATTTCTTCGATAGTATGTAACTGCAAACAAGTCTCCAATTAACAACATCGGCAATAAGATGCCTACCGAATCTCTTGCTGGGAAGACAAACATAATCATGGTTATAACCAATATGACGAGGTTTGGCAAACCAGATTTAGAAAAACCAATAAATAATGCACATAAGATCACAATCAGCCATTCCATAACCGCCAAGTCAAACATTCATCTTCTCCCCTTTTATCACGAATACTGAAAATACAATACGTTCATATTATCATATATTTCTAATCGTGGTTAAAAGAGAATTCGTTCTGATTAGGCGTTATATTTTTTTCGTTTATATCCGCCGAATACTAGTATAAATAAGATAATTACGGTATATAAAACGGTATCTGTGATATGCATAAAAGCAAGAAGATCAACCATCAATTGTTCTTTGAGCAGCATTTCTGTTGCTGTCCACGCTAGAATTGAAGCTCCAACATAGACAATGGAAGCATAATCCTCCATTAATTCCATTATATATTGACTTGCCAGAATAATAATGGGGATACTTACTATAATTCCGATCATAATCAATAATATATCTCCATTCGAAACTGCAACAATTGCTAATACATTGTCTAAGCTCATAATTAAGTCAGCAAAAATGATAATAACGATTGCTTCTTTAAGTGAACTGCCACCTTTTATCTGCTGTTCTTCTTGCTTGTCCACCAATAATTTATAAGCAACTATAAGCAAGAGGATGCCTCCGATGAAGTGGATGAAAGGCAATTTCAGGAGGTAGATCACTAGAAATACGAAAATAATCCGAAACGTAATAGCTCCGATCGTCCCCCAAACAACTGCTTGTCTTTTCAAATAATTGGGTAGTTTCCTACTTGCCATAGCTATTACAACAGCGTTATCTCCACTTAATATAAGGTTAACTAACAAAATTTTTAGAATGGCCTCAATAAATTCCATGTTTACTACCTCCAACGAGACTGGTACCTAAATGAAATGAATCATTTTTTGACCAGATTTTCTAAAGCATCTTTTTTCCGCTTTATTAATACATTATGATAAGGGAAGTAGTAACAGACCTTTTATAAACAAATAGCATACCATTACAGAACAAAGGCATCAGTGCCATATAACCATGTCTGTGTTCGCGTGTCATGGACGGATCATTGCAGACAGTTAGATTAATTGGTTAGGTAACCTCCAGCATAAAAGTAATCATTTCCTAAAGTAAAAAAAGCTTGGTTTATCCCCAAGCTATACACTAGAAATTATAATACGTATTGCAATTATCGCACTATTCTTATACGATGCATTTATAGCAACTTTCCTCTTCGCTATTCAATACTAAAACTGGGAGTTTTTTCTTATGGATATTATCAGTATTTTAATAGGTGCTGGTTTAGTATTTTTATTTATATTTTCACTAGCATTTATTAGACTAAAATAATAACAGGAATTCCATTTCAATAATCCAGGCTACACGGCCCCATTATATAATAGGCTTGATACCAGTAAATAGACAAATATAATTAGTCCAATAAACAAAACGAAAACCAGTAAAATTAGGGAGATATCACCAATTATTTTCATTGGTTTTGAATCAAATAACACTGGTAATAATTCTTTTACTTTACGAAGCATAACGAAACCCCTTGTTACTTTTCTGATTATTTTGTACGTATAGGTCTTAAGTCTATGTCTGTTTCACTTCATTGTCAAATTAATTTATCTTAAGCACCTGCTCTATTATAAAACAGGTACTCTTTTGTAGAATACCTGTTTACAATAAACTATGCTGCGTCTTCCTTCTCCACTTTCTTCATTGCTTTCCATCCAATCATATAAAGGATGATTAGAATTACAAAGGTAATGATAATAAATAATACAGTTGATGGAATAACATTAATCAAGTTTCCTAAAACAATTCCTACCACTCCAAAATCAGCATCTCCGAAAGTCGTACCTTCAAAACCAATTGTTCCTAATACAGGTAAAAGCAATGCTGGCAAGAAGCTTATAATAAGACCATTTGACATGGAACCAATAATTGCCCCTCTTCGTCCGCCCGTTGCGTTACCGAATACACCTGCTGCAGCTCCCGTAAAAAAGTGCGGGACTAATCCAGGTACAATTACTTTTAAACCAAATACAGGTAACAAGAACATACTTATTAATCCAGCCATAAAGCTAAACAAGAAACCTATAATTACAGCATTACCAGCGAATGGAAATATTGCTGGTGCATCTAGTGCAGGTTTTGCATGGGGAACAAATTTATCAGCAACACCTTTAAAAGCTGGTACAATTTCTCCTAAGAGCATACGTACACCAGCTAGAATAATATAAACACCTGCAGCGAACGTTAAGCCTTGCAAAAATGCAAATACTAAGAAATGTTGACCTTCGCTTAATTCGGATTCAATAAAAGCTGGACCTGCAAACAGTGCCACAACAAAGAATAAGATAACCATGGTTAATGAGACAGATACAGATGTATCACGTAAAAACCCTAGTGACTTCGGAACCTTTAATTCTTCTGTAGACGCTGAATTTTTTCCGACGAACCTTCCAATTAACGCAGAAATAAAATACCCAAAGGATCCGAAGTGTCCTATTGCGAAGTCATCTGAACCAGTAATTTTTCTAGTAAATGGTTGCAGCATTGCTGGTGAAAGTACCATTAAAGACCCTAAGATTATGGAACCAACAACAATTAATGTTATACCCGTAATCCCGCCTGTTGTTAGGATGACACCAATCATACAAGCCATAAACATCGTATGGTGACCTGTTAAGAAAATATATTTATAGGGTGTTACTCTTGCAAGTATGATATTTACAACCATACCAAAAAGCATAATCATCGCGGTTTCTGTACCAAAGCTTTGCTGGGCCACTGCTACAATAGCTTCATTATTCGGAATAACGCCATCTACGGAAAAAGCTTCATTAAACATATTTGAAAACTGTCCCAAGGACAACACAATCACGTTTGCACCTGCATCTAAAATAACGAATCCCATTATTGTTTTTAATGTTCCAGAAACAACGTCAGCAATATTCTTTCTTTGTGCAAGTAAGCCAATTAAAGCGAACAGTCCAACAAGAATCGCAGGAGTACCTAGCACATCATTCATAAGTAAGTCTACCATTGAATTACTCCCCTTCTCATTCACGTTATATTTTAAAAATGTTTTTCCAATGCCTCACGAAGCTCGCCTTTATCCATAAGATTTTTTAACTTTATTACGTTTTTATGACCGTCATCTAAACTATCAACAATATCTTCAGAACCTAAAAATATATCTGCTTGCTCTGTTTTTGCTGTAGCTAAGTCAGTATGAGAAACATTTGCATCCTTTCCCATATCTTTTAAAATAGCATTTACATTCATTTCGACGATCATACTGCTTCCTAACCCATTTCCACAGACAACTAATACTTTTTTCATTTTTTATCCCCCTATTCCTTAATAACTTGTTTCATCATATGTTGTACATCTTCTATACTTTCAGCTTTTATTAAATGCGTTACTTTTTCTTCCTCCGATAACAGTTCCGTTAATTGTGATAAAGCTGTTAAATGGGTTTCATTATCAATTGCAGCTAATACAATAATAAGTTGGGCACGATGTTTTTCTTCATCTGAAAAGTAAACAGGTTCTTTTAATCTAAGAAAACTCATCCCTAAGCGTTCTACCCCAGCTTCTGGCCTTGCATGTGGCAATGCAATATTAGGTGCCATTACAATATAGGGTCCCAGTTCGTTCACATTATCGATCATCGCTTGTATATATTCAGAGCGAATCGACTTTTGGTGTAATAAAGGCTCTGCCGCAACTGTAATAGCTTCTCGCCAATTAGACACTCGATCTCGGAATTGTATGGTATTTGCTGTTAACAACTCATTTAGCATTGGTTTCCTTATCTCCTTTACTAATTGCTTTCGATTTTCAATAAGGTTTGCTAATGCTGTTTTCAAACCTATCGGATCCTGTATGACAGCAAATTCTTCAATTACTTCCATTAAATGTTCTGTATTATTTTTATTCACAGAAGAGATATGGAACATGTCATTTATTTGCTTCAAAATTCTTTCTTTCTCATAGTTGGTTAGGATAGCAGCTACATGAATAACAGGAATTTCCTTCTCCTTTAAATAATTTGTAGAGAAAATGACATCCACGTTATAGTGATTAATATGAAATTCACGAATGGATTGAATTGCTACTACATCTAATCCTGCAACCAAACTTTCTAATTGAGTCTTTAACATGTTCGACGTCCCAATCCCATTCTCACATACAATAATTGCCTTATAATTCATGTTTACTTGTTTCTTTTCTTTCTTTAACCAACCACCAAAGTGTAGAGAAATATAAGCAACTTCATCATCTGGAATAGGTTTACCAACATAGTATTGTAAATGAATGACGACTTGTTTGGTAAAATGAAAGATGTCTGTATAATTCTTTTGAATATTTTCAGTTAAATGATTCGAATATGGCACCCCATACTTCAGACGATAATAGGATGGTTTCATATGGGAAATAAGATTTTTTTCTAAACCTTCTCGGTCGTTGAAAATAACACAAGCATTTTTTTGAAAATCTGAAACCATTCGATGCACAACATGCTGTAAACCGAATAGCTCTCTTTCTGTATAGTTCCTAAAATCATCATGATGAACTTTTAAACCTAATAAATTCATGGTTAGAAAACAAACTTCATTGAATGGGACCGGCATTTCGAATTGCTCAGCTAACGTATTGGTTATAAACTGCGATGCTTTAAAATAGGTGGATTGTTTCAATACCTCCTTTTCTTGGCTATCTACTTCGACGACTTGACCAACCTTTATACGCTTGATCATAATAAGCAGTTGAACAATTAACATTTCCTCCATTTCATCCGTTAAAGTGAGATGTAACTTGCTTTCTGCCTTATGGATAATGGTTAAAAGCATGTCACGTATTTTATCTTGACTGTTCGCAAATAATAATTGATAGATTTTTTTATGAAGTATAACTGAGTTAGATTGTAAGATCGTACGTGAAAGAATACTTAATAATAGTTTTCGTTTATTTTCTTCTAAACCATTGACTTGATAGCCTATTGGACGTGTAAAAGTAAGTGTAAGTTCATAGTCATCTATATACGTTCTTACCGTTTTTAAATCTTTAACCAGGGAACTTCTACTCATCTGTGTCAACTTGATAAATTGGTTCATCGTAGATGGTTGATTTTCAATCAATAATTTAATCATTAGAAGATACTGACGTTCACTCTCCGCCAGTTGATATTCGTATTCATCCGTAATATGAATACCTTGACCCTGTAGTTCCTCCTTCACATCACTTACTAATAAATAACCCTTTCCATAAATCGATTGTATTGGTTGCAGTTCTTGATTCTCTAACCAATCATTAACTTGTTGCAGATCATAATAAATTGTACGTGATGAAACCCCTATTATTTCTGACAATGCGTTTGCATGAATAGGATTTTCCTCTTGAATTAACAAAGATAATAAGTGCGCACGTCTTTTATCTAATACCATCATTAGATTCCTTTCCAGAAAAGAAATATTGCAATAACTAACTGTTAAATGATTTCATCTAACTTGCAACCTTATTATAATCTGTTATTTCAACAATAGTAAGGGGGTTCACTAGGTATAAATTGTAAGGCTATAAATTTGCAAAATAAAACAGTCAACTTTCTAATTAGAATAGTGAAGGGGGTATGCTCATGGGCAACACGATACCAAAACCGCCGATCCAAACGAATCAAGCTTTTATCGTAATAGGGTTTATTCTTTCGCCCTGTAGTGTTGCTTTTTTCATTTTTTGTTGATTTATATACATTCTTATGGAGAAAAAAACAGTTATAGCTGCACCACCTATTCCATTTGTACGGAGCGCTCGATGACTTAGCAACAATTTGTTAAGTTCATCGGCCTTTTTATATGTACACCAATCCTTTGTTTTATTTGGAAAAAAATGCTTTATTCATAGATGATAAGAAATTTCGATTACCTCTTCTAAATTCACGAAATTTAGTATATAATTTTTATGCAAATAATTTTATAAATATACATTAATAATAAAAAGATAAACCAAAGGAGCATGGAAATGACAACACCTACAAATAATTGGGAACAACTTACAAATTCTATTGGGAACTTTTTAGCACCTAGCATGGCTAAAGATCATCCGAACTTACCAGTTACCAAGGCGGAGGGCTGTTATTATTATGGAACAGATGGAAAGCAATATTTAGATTTCACTTCTGGTATTGCGGTAGAAAATGTGGGACATCGTCATCCAAAAGTCGTACAAGCCATTAAAGATAGTACTGACCATCTTGTACATGGACCTTCAGGGGTAATTATCTATGAGTCTATATTAAAACTAGCTGAAGAATTGCAAGAAATAATGCCAGGTAATCTAGATAATTTCTTCTTTTCAAATAGTGGAACGGAAGCAATTGAAGGTGGATTGAAATTAGCAAAACATGTTACGAAGCGTCCATACATTATTTCATTTACTGGAAACTTTCATGGAAGGTCAATCGGGTCGTTAAGTGTATCCACATCGAAGAGTAAGTATCGGAAATTTCAGCAACCATCTTGGCTAACTTACCAACTCCCGTATGCTTTACCAGAAGATTGTCCGAGTGATGAAGATCCTGATACCTTCTTTGCTGCTAAACTGGAGAAGGATGTTACGTCTCTATTTAAACATCAAGTAGATCCAGAAGAGGTTGCATGTATGATTTTGGAACCTGTAATGGGGGAAGGCGGTTATATCATTCCTCCAAAGTCGTGGCTAAAGAAAGTACGTGAAATATGTGATCGGCATGGTATCCTACTCATCTTTGATGAAGTACAAACAGGCTTTGGACGTACAGGTAATTGGTTTGCTGCACAATCATTTGGTGTAACGCCAGATATTATGGCAATCGCAAAAGGTATTGCTGCTGGTTTACCACTTAGTGCAACTGTTGCGTCTAAAGAACTTATGGAACAATGGCCACTTGGATCTCATGGTACAACATTTGGCGGAAATCCTATTGCATGTGCAGCTGCTAGAGCATCTTTAAGCGTAATAAAGGAAGAAAACTTGCTTGAAAACGCATCGGAAATGGGTTCTTATGCATTAACCAGATTAACAGAGATGAAGCAGAGATATGATGTGATTCATGAAGTGCGTGGAATTGGCTTAATGCTCGGTATAGAACTAAGGGATCCAGTAAATGGGAAACCTGACGGTGAAGCTGTTATGAACGTATTAAATAGCTGTTTAGAAGCAGGCGTATTATTCTACCTTTGCGGAAACGAAGGTGAAGTCATTCGTATGATTCCACCATTAACGATAACCAAAGAACAAATAGACCAAGGACTAAATGTACTAGACAACGTCCTTGCCCGCCTTTAGGAGGAAAATAAAATGAGTGACTATCCAGAACATTTACAGGAACATGAACAAAGCCAGGAAGAAGAAAATGTCCATACACGTGGATTGTTAAAGTTCCTCCTCCCTTCATTATTTGGAGTATTCATCTTTTTATTTCCCATTTTTGATGGGGGTACATTTAATATACCATTAGGTATTATTACGGAGTATATCATTGATATTCTATCCAATTGGTTACCTGCAATTGTCACTTTGATTATGGTGATTTCTACTGTATTTACTGTGGTACAAGCCATTTTTAAACCAAGATTTATTCAAAAGTCTGCACTATTCATGTCTTTATTCAACGTAACCATATTCTGGACCATTTTACGAATTCTTGGGACGATATTTGCAATAATGACATACTTTGGAGCTGGTATGGAAATCATTTATTCTGAGCTTACTGGTGAAGTAATGTTTGGATTATTAACTAGTTTAATTGTATGGTTCTTTGTCGCATCGTTCTTAATGCCATATCTTATCAACTTTGGAGTTATGGAATTCTTTGGCTCGATACTACGCGGCATCATAAAACCCCTTTTTACGTTACCAGGGCGTTCAGCAATTGATCTCCTATCTTCATGGATTGGAAATGTAAATGTTGGTGTAGTGATTACAAGAGAACAGTATCAGAATGGGTTCTACACTGGTAGAGAAGCTGCAGCAATCGCAACCTGCTTCTCTACCGTGTCCTTGCCTTTTTGTTTAGTGATCGCTGGTATGCTAGAGGTTGATCATATGTTCCCACTCTTTTATCTAGCCATCGTAGTGGCTGGAATTGTAAGTGCTGTAATTGTTCCAAGAATTCCACCTATCGCTAACATACCAGATCAATATTATACAAATAATGACTATCAAGAAGATGTGCCAGCCAACATAAGCAAATTCAAATGGGGAATTCACCAAGCAGTCAAACGTGCAGAAAGTGCTGGTTCGTTTAAAGAACAGGTAAAACAGGGGAATTCTATTTTCTTAGGGATTGCATTTGTGTTACTTCCACAAGTAATGGCAATTGGTACAATTGCTTTAGTGATTGCTGAGTTTACTTCATTTTTTGAAATTATTTCGCAGCCAATTATTCCACTTCTTGAAGTAATGCAGCTTCCTAATGCAGCAGATGCAGCACCAGCGACTATTATCGGCTTTATTGATATGTTTTTACCAGCTGTATTAGCTTCAGGAATTGAAGCGGAAATTACTCGATTTGTTATCGGGGCATTGTCGTTAGTGCAAATTATTTACTTAACCGAGATGGGCACATTGCTATTAATCTCAAAAATTCCAGTGAAAGCTTGGCATTTATTTATCATCTTTCTTGAGCGTACTATTATCTCACTACCCATTATCGTAATCATTGCACATCTAATTTATTAATATATAAACCCTAGAATGCTAAGGAGATAACAATGTATTCCTCTTCCCTTGCCTTCTTGAAAATATAAAAACTGCCTGAGGTGATAAATGTGTATATCAATGTATTAATTGAGAAATTAGGAAAAGAGAAGGTAAGTCAACAAACAGATGATCTTATTCGTCACAGTTATGATGAATCACCTCATTCAGCCGTACTGCCTGAAGTCGTCTGTTATCCAAATTCATCTGAAGATGTTCAACTGATCGTAGAAGTAGCACGAGACTATCATATCCCAATCACTCCATTTGGGACAGGCTCCGGTTTAGAAGGGCAAGCCATACCTGTTGAGAATGGAATCTCCATGAACTTCAGCCGAATGAATCAGGTTATTGAATTCTCGCCAGATGATATGACGATCACTGTTCAACCTGGTGTCACTCGTTTTCAGTTAAATGATGTCATTCGTGAACAAGGATTACAATTCCCCGTTGATCCTGGGGTAAACGCAACCATCGGTGGTATGGTTGCAACTAATGCAAGTGGTACAACCGCTGTTAGATACGGTGCTATGAAAGATCAATTATTAGATCTAGAAGTCGTGCTGGCCGATGGCAGAATTATTCATACAGGAACCAAAGCAAAGAAATCCTCTTCTGGCTACCTAATGACAAACCTCTTTGCTGGTTCAGAGGGGACATTAGGAATTATTACTGAAATTACACTTAAACTACACGGAATCCCAGAGTATACAGTAATGGCACGTTGTACATTTGCGTCCATGGAAACATGTGCCATAGCAGCGAAAGAAATCTTATTACAAACAATCCCTATTAAGCGAATGGAACTGATGGATGCGGCTAGTATTGCTGAAGTTAACCGACAAAATGTATACTCCTTTCCTGTTGCACACTCTTTATTCTTTGAATTTGCTGGATCTGTACACGGGGTAGAAGCTGATGTTCAACTGACTGCAAAGATAGTTAAAACGCTCGGGGCTAAACACTGGACAGTAGCTACCGATCCAGTAGAACAAGAAGAATTATGGAAGGCACGTTATAACTTATCTTACGCTTTTCAGCATACGGATGGAATAGATGAAGTTGGCGCTGATGTTTGTGTACCGCTATCACAACTGCCTAAATTAGTTACTTATGCGAGGCAATTAATAGATAACAGCGGACTAACTGGCGGCGTTTGGGGGCATGTAGGCGACGGGAATTTCCATACACTTGTATTATTTGACCCTGCTGTAATTGGAGAACGCGAAAAAGCCGAGGCAACAAATGAAGCATTGGCAACACTAGCTATTGATGTTGGTGGAACATGCACTGGTGAGCATGGCGTCGGAATAGGCAAGCGAAAATATCAGCAAAAGGAGCATGGAACTGCATTAGAAGTTATGCACCAAATAAAACAATTGCTTGACCCAAGTAACATCCTTAATCCAGGAAAAATATTTATTGAATAACCCATTGATATTCCATGGGTTATTCAGCATCCATTCACCCTGTCACTTCTTCTACAGGTGTATTGCTGTAAAGGCGATTGATCGTTGGATCTTTCTACCAATTAACGGATTCTCTTATTAAACTTGAACAAATGTTTATCACATAATGGAATACTACTTAACCCTCATCATCTTCATTTTTCATTTTTACTTCGATTGGAATTAAGGTATTCTCCAATCGATTACGATAAATCTCAAATTGTTGTGGTAGTTTCAATTTACTTCCCATCTCCTGAAACGACTCATCATGAGCAAAACCTGGAGGATCTGTTGCAATTTCAAACAGTAAATTGCCATGCTCTTTGAAGTAGATCGCTTGAGAGTAATTTCAATCTTTTACAGGGTAACTGCATACCCATGGTTAGCAATATAGCCTTGCCAATCTAATTGATCTTTATCATCTTTGGCACGAAATGCAATATGATGTATTGTGCCAACACCCATTTGCGATCCTCCGTTTGTGGTTAATTTAATATCAATCGTATTCCCTATATCAGCATAGGAAGTAAAACGAACGAAATCACCTTCTTCTCCTACTCTTTCAAAACCCAAAATATCTTCCATCAGCTCAGCTGTGCTTGCAGGTTTAGCGGATAATAAAACAGCTCCCGCAAACCCTTTAATCGCTACTTCTGATGTAACATCTCCAATCATCCAATGATTGGCCTCTCCCGCTTCTTTCTCTACTAATTCTAATTGAAGTCCATGAGAGGGTCTTTGAACGAAAGATACGTCTCCCCAAAACGTTCCGCTTCAGTGAAGTCAATAGCCAATTAATAAAAGCGCTCTTTCCAAAATGATAAAGACCCAACTGGTATAGCAAAGGAAATGGTTCCGAATTGGCCATCGCCAATTCGACCTTTAAATGCATGTGACCATGGGAAGAAGGTAATAATCGTACCTGGTTCTCCTCCTTCATTTCCAAAATAGAGATGGTAAGTACTAGGATCATCGAAGTTAATGGTTTTCTTAACTAATCGTAAACCAAGCACACTTGCATAAAAATCGACATTTTCCTGTGGATGACCAACGATAGCGGTTATATGGTGTATTCCAGCTGTCTTTTTCATTTAACCGCTCACCTCATATTTAATTTATATATATTTAATTCATTTGTTTTTAATTAAATATAATTATAAAATGTTCTTCTTATACTGTCAATCCTTCTTCTATTGTTATTTAAAAAATGATTAGTTGAAATAGCTTTGTGGAAAAGAATAAACATGTTATTCTATTTTCGAAGATAACGTATTTGATGAAAAGGAGATGAATGGTATGCCAAGTGGAATACACGAAGTAGAAATTGACGTACCAATTGAAAACGTGTGGGAATTCGTGAGCGATATGAATCATTGGGCACCTTTAGTTCCAGGATATATTGAACATGACATTCTTAATGACAGAGAATCCACATGGAAATTCAAAGGCGACCTTGGAATCATACAAAAAACGGTGAACTTGAAAATAATTATTACGGAATGGCAGAAACCAACAAAAGTAACCTTTGACTTAAAAGGATTGAGTGAAAACTTTGACGGAGAAGGGTATTTTAAAGCAGAGGCACTAGCTGAATCAACAACAAAAATTACAGGAAATCTTTCCATTACTGCAGGTGGGCTGATGGCTAAAATGATTAATCCTGTCCTTAAATCCTTTGTTCCTAAAACAGCCAAGGAATTAACAGAAGCCATCGCTGAAGAGATCACTAAAATCGAAGCAACTAATTAATTGTAAAATAAAAACGGATTTCGTTTGCGGTTTCGAAATCCGTTTTTATATACTTATTTTTTGTCTTTGTGAACATAGTGTCGCATATGACCACTAATTCCTGATAACGCTATTTTGGCAGGATCTGATTCAATTTCAAGCTCGACAGTTGAGCCATCTGCTGGCAAGGTGTCTTCAAAAACTGTTTCATAAGCATCCACCGATAATTCTGTTCGAGAAGCAAGCAATTCTTCATGATCGTAAGTATTTAAATACTTACGATAACCAGGCTGTAGTACTCCTGTAAAGAATTCTCCAACAGCACCAGACCCATAACTAAATAAGCCGATTCTTGCACCGTCCTGTAACTCTTCCTGCTGTTCTAGTAATGATAGAAGGCTTAAGTATAAAGAACCTGTATAAATATTACCAACTTGCTTATTGTACGTTTTACTAGCTTCTAAATTGGCCACTAATCTTTCCTTATCTTCTTCCGTTCCTTGTTCATAGATCGCACGTAACGCTTTTTGACCCATTTTCGTATAAGGAAGATGGAAACAAATAGCTGTAAAATCTTCTAAACCGAACCCTGATTGTACTTTATAATCTTCCCATACACTCTCAAAGAAAGAAATATACTTTTCATTTGAAAGCTTGCCATCGACCATTGCTGTATCTGAGTAGACAGGGCGCCAGAAGTCCATAATATCGGCTGTTAAATAAGCACTTTTATCTTCTAAAGCTAGAATACGTGGGTCTGCACTAATAACCATTGCAACTGCACCTGCTCCTTGCGTTGCTTCTCCACCAGAGTTCAATCCATACCTTGCAATATCCGCACCTAAAACAAGCACTTTGCTTTTTGGATGTAAAGCAATATGACCCTTCGCCATTTGAATTCCAGCAGTAGCACCATAACATGCTTGCTTCACCTCAATTGTTCTCGCTTTTGGGTTCAGCCCTAATAGATCATGGATATATACCCCAGCTGATTTTGAATGATCAATACCAGATTCTGTACCAAAAATGACAAAGTCAATGTCTTCCTTATCTTTATCGTCTAATATATTTAAAGCGGCATTCGCTGCGAGTGAGACTGCATCCTGTGTAATCGGAGCGATTGCCATTTTCTCTTGTCCAATACCAATCGTATACTTTGCTGGATCAACATCTCTAGCGACTGCTAACTTATTCATATCTAAAAATAAATGTGGTGCATAAAATCCTATTTTGTCTATACCAATCTTCAATGTTCTGCTCCTTTACTACCATAGTTAGAATTCCTAAAAGTATCGCTTTCCTACCATTAGTGATTTTATTCACAATTAATTCTTTTTACATACCAATATATTAAATGATAATATAATCTACTTCTAAACACAATCATCGTGTGTTAACGACATAAAAAAACCCAGTTCTGTAAAGAAACAGTCTGGGCTCTTCTTGTATTAATTTATCCCTATACTCCACGCTTATTTCCCCAAAGAAATGTATGTAACTGTGGAAGCACTCGGACATCCTTTAGAATAGTGCTAACCATTACTTGGTCAATCAGCTCCTCGTATTTTTGCAGTAAATATAACGACAATGCTTGATCATTATCCATCGTAATTTCATCATTTCCCACCTGAAGATATAAGCTTACATCTGGATAGCGTTGATGGATATTTTCTGCGTATCCTAAATCATCTTCATTAAAGATGACTACTTTCAAACTGCATTTTCCACGTTGCTTTTGTTTCAATGAATCAATAATAAAATCAAGGGTTTGATAATTTGTTTTCATCCCTGAACTTGGAGGTTTTGGAGAAAGTGTTAGATCATCAATCTTTGTAAACCATGTCTGCCATCTACTCCCTTGTGTTTCGAGCGCTACCTCCAGATCGTGATCATGCAGGATATCAATCAGTTGATCGATTTGGGGGAGTAATCCAGGATTCCCACCTGAGATCGTCACATGACCAAATTGATCAGCACCTTTTTCCCTTAAATCTTGCATAATCTCTTCTGCTTCCATCATTTGAATGTGATGTTTTTCTGTACCATCCCAAGTAAATTTTGAATCACACCATGAGCAGGAATAATCACAACCAGCAGTTCGGACAAACATGGTTTTTCTACCAATAACCATTCCTTCCCCCTGAATCGTCGGCCCAAAAACTTCAATTACTGGTATTTTCACTTACCTATCCCCTTTCTTTGGACGATATACACAATAACTGGACGGTGTTTCTCGTAAATATACTTGCATACAGCGGGGGGAATGGGATAATGTATCTAAGTATTCCTGCACAAGTTCATAAATCGTCCGTGCCACAATCTCAGTAGTTGGAAAAGCATTGGGATTATGATCGGAAAAAGCAACATCCTGATTCATGACAACATGATCAAAACGTTTATGAATAAGATTTTTTATTTGTTTAAAATCTACTAAAAACCCTGTATGATTGAGTTCTTCACCAACAATAGTAATATTTGTAAAATACGTATGCCCATGCATCGATTGACATTTTCCAGTGTCTTGATGGGGAATATAATGGGCCGCAGCAAAATGAAAGTCTTTATTGATTTCATATGTATAGTTATGGTTTATGAAAGGATAGATTTGTTGGATCATTACGTTCTCACCTTTTTTCGATTTGCTTCATACTTTTCTAAACCAGTTTGACGTAATTGACAAGCAGGACACTCCCCACATCCACTACCTTTTAATCCGTTATAACAAGTCAATGTATTATTTTTCACAAACGAAAAAGCTCCTAATTGATCACTTAATTCCCATACTCCTGCTTTATCCAGCCACATAAGCGGAGTATGGATAACGAATTGATCATCCATTGCTAAATTTAATGTCACATTTAAGGACTTGGTAAATATATCTCGGCAGTCAGGATAACCACTAAAATCTGTTTCACACACCCCTGTTACCACATGCTTTGCATTAATTTGCTTAGCTAATATTGCTGCAAAAGATAGAAACAGCAGGTTTCTTCCGGGGACAAATGTAGATGGCAAGCCATCATCTCCTTCAGTAATCGCTATGTCTTTACGAGTTAATGCATTTGGAGCTAACTGATTTAATAGATTCATATCCAGTTCATGATGCGTTACTTTTAATTGATCGCAAATGTTTTTCGCAACATGTAATTCTTCTAGATGCCGTTGTCCATATTGAAATGTTACAGCCTCCACATGTTCAAACTCACGCAATGCCCAGAACAAACAGGTAGTACTATCCTGACCACCACTGAATACAACGACTGCTTTTTGGTTGTTCATCGACTCTTCTCCTCCCTTTTTACAACAAAGAAGAGCGTTCGTTACTAAAATTTCCATCAAAAAAACAACACTAAGAAGGTGTGTTGTTTTGATCTCCTTAGTTTTTTATAGAGGGATGGAATTTCGAACCTCTCCTGCTATTTTACAGAATTCTTATTTTTACTTGTTATCATTAGTTTACCATAAATTGGCTAAAACCTATACCTCTTTTTCTTTTACACGATCAATATGTTCAATTGCCATTTTAACGTTTTTGAATGTTTTCATATCTTTAAACGTATCTTGAATGGATACCGTTTTTATCGCCATATCTGGGCGAATGCCTGCTACTAATAGCTGCTTCCCCATAAGTGATATAAATTGATGAATTTTTAAAAAGCGTGAAACGGTATACGTATCCACTTCATACAATCCAGATAAATCCATAATCAAATATTCTTCATTCGATTGCTCCAAATAAGCAGATAATGAAGTCATCAAAGCTTCTAATCGATGGTCGCTCATATTGCCAATAAGCGGCAAAATAGAAACATCATCCCTTATTGGAACAATTGGAGTAGAAATCTTTTCAATTTCTACCAAGCTTTCTTGAAGCAGGCGTTCCTTTTGTTTTTCATCTGTAACATCTTTTTGCACTCCAACAAAATAGAGTTTTTGATCTTCTTCTATCCACATCGGATCAATGGATAATTCGTTCCAGAAACCCGTACCATCTTTTTTATAATTGTATAATTGCACAGAAATCGATTCGTTAGCATCGACAGCTTCGCAAATTTGATTCACACGCTTTTTATTGGTCTCTTCCCCCTGCAAAAACCTGCAATTCTTTCCAATCACTTCTTCTTCATTATAGCCTGTTAGCTCTAAAAAACCTTTATTAGCGATAATAATCGGATTATCTTCAATAGAAGGATCTGTAATTATTAAACCGACCTCTGTATAATTCAATGCCTTCTCCAATAAATATAATCTTTCCTTATTATTTTTCACAGTCATTCCATCCTTTTTCTTATGTTACATATAACATTCAATTGCTCATTTCTATCATTATACAATCCCTGTTTGATAAATCATATGATAAGGCTTAATTATATCCCTTAACTTGCTAATCTATTCTGTTCGATCCGTCTATTTTATCGATCTCGATACGTTTTTAATTCTGCAATTACCTACTCGACTCCTTTATTTATATACTCTACCATAAAAATTCTGCTAGAATATAATGTTCCCTATTATCAATTGGTTACAGTTATTTCCAATTAAAATAATTGATCTTCTGCTATATAAAAAAGAGCCTGTAAAAAGGCTCCTATTATATATAAGGAATTATTTCATCAAACTTGGTAAGATCGTTACCAACGGTGGAAATAGGATTAATAAACAAATGCAGATAATCATTCCAATAATCATCGGTACTGTTCCCCGGAATATGGTTTGTACTGGAATATTTGTTGCAACGCCTTTGATTACAAAAATGCTAATCCCAAGCGGTGGTGTTAAAGAACCAATATTAATTGCCATCACCATAATAATTCCAAACCAAACACCATTAAAACCAAGTTCCATAATGATTGGATAAATTATTGGAAGCGTTAAAACAATTAAGGAAAGACCTTCAATGAAGCAACCTAGTAAAAATAAAGCAATCAATATAAATACAAGTATGATATATGCATGGAGATCTAGCCCACCTACAAAACTGGTAAGCATGACTGGCAACCTACTAATTGTTAAAAATTGACTAAATAGAGTAGCACCGATTAGAATTAGAAAAATATAAGCAGTCAACCTTACTGATTCATTAAACGATTGCTTTAACTTATCCCAGTCTAAACGCCTAGACAATAGTGCAAAAATAATTGCACCAACTGCTCCAACCCCGGCTGCTTCAGTTGGAGTGAATACCCCTAAATATATCCCGCCAATACTTATAAAAAATAACCCCATAAATGGCCAAACATTTTTTAATGTATGTAGCTTCTCACTAATAGTCGCCTGCTCTGTTCTAGCTGGTGCCAAATTAGGATTCCGTCGAACAAGAATGGCAATAATGATCATAAATATAATAACTTGAAAAATTCCTGGAATAATACCCGCAATTAATAATGCCCCAATGGGTTCTCTTGTTTGTATTCCATATAATATTAAGATAACACTTGGGGGAATTAAAATACCTAATGTACCCCCAGCTGCAACACAAGCAGTGGAAAGGCTTGGTTTATATTTATATTTATCCATTTCTGGTAAGGTTATTTTAGAAACTGTTGCAGTTGTTGCATTAAGGGAACCGGAAATAGAAGAAAATATAGCTGCAGTACCAATTGTAGCCATCGCCAATCCTCCTCGAAAATGACCAATCCAGCTATCTACCGCTCGATATAAGTCCTTACCTAACCCTGTGTACGACAGAATCATCCCCATTAGTATAAATAATGGAATAACACTTAATGAATACGAACTTGCTGTATCAAAAGGAGTTCTACCTAGTTGAGCAAACGCTACATCCCATCCCCTGATTAAGGTTGTACCTACTAAGCCTACGAATAACAAAGAAATACCAACTGGAACTTTTAGTAAAAATAAGATCAATAATAGTACAATCCCAATAAAACCAATCATTTCAGGACTCATTTTGATGAACCACCTTTTGCAAGTAGTAAATGGAATGCAGGATTGCAATGAATGCAAAGAGAATGGAACCAATAACTGCTAATATAGCAATTGGATAAAGTGGGATACTTAAATCCCCCGTTACTGTATTAGCATGAAAAAGTCGTATCGCATAATGACAAGTACTCCAAGAAACAAGTACCATTAAAACAGCGATTAATAAATGAATAATCGATTCAACTATCCACTGGATACGCTGAGAAAACCGCTCAACAACAAAGTCAATAGTAATATGTTCTTCTTTGACATGTGTATATGCTAAGCTTAGAAAGATAACTACAGATAGACCTAACTCTGTAAAATCTACAGTGCCCGTTACTGGAGTTTTAAAGAGCCATCTCCCAAGCACATCTAACGTAATCATCACTGCCATGAATAATAAGATAATCTGAGCAAAAACATGCAACATCTTACTTAATCGCTGTATTATTCTTTCCACACCATTCACCTCTCCCGCTACTTCACTTCATCCTTTAATGCTTTCGCCCGCTGATAGATTTTTTCACCTGGTAACCCTTTCGATTCCATCTCTTCTATCCATGATTGTACAAGTGAATTTAGCGCCTGCCTCCATGGCACTAATTGTTGTTCACTAAGTTCAATTACTTTTGCGCCATTTTCAACTGCTAATTTCCTTCCTTTTTGACCATCTACGTCAAAAACACGTCCACTCTTAATAGCAGTATTTATATCTGTCGATTCATTAATAAGCTCCTTTTCTGAATCTGTGAAACGCTGATATGTATCTTTGTTCATAACAGTAAAAAATGGCGTAGCTGAAAAGTTTCCAATTGTAATATAGGATGCTATTTCATGCAAATTATAATTGTAAAGCGCTTCCAAAGGCACCATTGCTCCATCAATAACCCCTCTTTCCAGTGATTCATATACGTCTCCCATCGGCATAGAAATGGGTACGGCTCCTAAAGCCTCCAATATATCATTAGCCAATGGTGATGGAGAGCGAACACGTAATCCTTTTAAATCGTCTGGTGATTCAATTTGATGGTCTTTCATAATTAACTGGGCAGGTTCAGCAGTAAATAAATATAACGGTATCGTATCATCATGTTCTGCCTGTATACTTGGAAATTCTTCATATAGATTGGCTATGACTTCTGAACCATGCGCAGCTGATTCTGCAAGAAATGGTAACTCCATAACAGAGACTAATGGAAATCTCCCAGGAGAATACCCATGTACACTTAATGCAATATCTGCCTCCCCTGTAACAGCCATATCATACTGTGAACCGGCATTACCTAGAGCATTGGATGGATACAGTTCAAACGTAATCTCCCCATTTGACTTCTGCTTCCAATCATTCCCAATCTGTTGGAATACTTGTGTTTGAATCGGATGATTCCCCGGTAAGAAGTGAGAAATAATTAAATTATGTGAAGAACCAGTAGAGGCTATACCTCTAGAACAAGCAGAAAGGACAACTAAGAGAAGTACACTAATTAAACAACTCATCATCTTTCGATACATATTTTCTCCCCCTAAGGAATGGAGTGTAGTAATCCACCATATGTTAACGCTTACATTTATTATAAAATTATATATGATTTCATATATGATGTCAATTAATCATAGCTTAATGTTGTTATTTAAAGAAAAAAGCACCTATAAACAGGATATAAGTGCTTTTTTTTTGCTGCATCTAGTTAAACACTTTTTCTTGATGTTTGTCCGGATTAATCCATGTATCCGATGTCCAGCCTGTAAGATCATAATCACTTAATGCTTGTTCTACAAATGCTTTATATTTAGCTGTCTGTCCTGAATTATCAGCCATTTTCAACGCATCTAAGCGAATACCTTCATGATTACCAGCATAATTAATTTCATATAGTTCATTCCTGCCTCCAAATTCAGTACCAATTGCATCCCATATTAATTTCAAGACCTTAACACGTTCCTCAGCACTTACTCCACCAGAACCTTTATAATAATGGTCGAGATACGGACGTAATTCCAGGTTTTGGAAATCTTTTGCACTGGAAGGAAGCTGGATCAGCCCTCCAGCTACTACTTGCTCAAATATTTGCTTAATCTTTGGCCAAACACTAGGAGCGAATGTCCGGTAAGCTGTTGCATAAGTAGCATTAGGTAAGACCACCCCATTTGGACCAGTTTCGGGATTTGCTGCCATAGCTTCCGAAATCGCCCAGAACATATTACGATAAGAGATAACTTCACCTATATTCGCTTGAACGCCTCTAAACTTATTTGTACCTGCCATTTCAGTCGCCTTCAAAAGTAACCCTACCATGAAATCCAATTTTACCGCGAAGCGTGTACATCCTTGAAAAGTATAACGATTGAGCCATCCAGTTTTAGGTCGGAATCCATTCGCAATGTCAACATTGTTATATGTTAGTACGTCTTCCCATGGTATAAATACATTATCCAGCACAATTACTGCATCATTTTCATCAAACCTGCTAGATAAAGGATAGTCAAAAGGTGTCCCCATTATTGCTGCCGTTTCCTCATAGGATTGGCGACTGATCACTTTTAACCCCGGTGCATTCATTGGTACAAAAAAGATTAATGCGTGACTCTTATCCCCTTCCCCTAAATCTTGAGGAGAATAATTAGCCACAAAATTATAATGCGTTAATGCTGCTGACGTTCCAACCATTTTGGCGCCGCTAACAATAACACCATCATCCCGCTCTTCTACTGCACGAACAAATACCTCCTTATTCTTGTGAAGTGGTTGATCCCGATCCAGTTGTGGATTAACTATAGTATGATTACAAAATGGAATTTCTTGCTGAGCTTTTTTATACCATCTTCTTGCATTATCCTCAAAACCTTTATAAAAATAAGCATATGGACCCAATGATGCGGTAAACGCTGCCTTATAATCTGGGGTTCTCCCCATGAAGCCATAACTTAATTTTGTCCATTCCGCCATTGCATCCCTTGCCCCTAGCAATTCTTCAGAACTAGTAGAAGCTTTAAAAAATTTATGTGTACGGAACCCAAATTCAGATTTTGTCGTCAGAATAGCTTCCTTTGCCGGATCATGTAATGCGTCATACAGTTTTGCAATTGATCGAGCTGCATTTCGATAGGCCGGGTGTGTAGTTACATCGTCTACCTTCTCTCCATTTAAATAAATAGCACGACCATCTTTCAAACTATCTAAATATTGCTTGCCATCCATCATATGATACTACCTCCAATTTTTGAAATGCTCGTTTATCGAATTTTCAAGTAATTTTCTTGTAGATTTAGGATAGCAAATCGTATTTGTTCCAGCTACGACAATGGTTGTTGGTGAATAATCTGCTAACTGACAATCATTGTTTTATTCAAATGATAATTCGCTTTTAGCAAGCAACACTTCTAATGTAAGTAATAATTGATGACTTACTGCAGGATCTCTTAATTGTTCACCAAGTATTTCCTCTAATTGTTTAACACGATATCTTAATCCGCTCATAGATAAAGCCAGTTCTTTCATTGATTTCTCTAAATTGCCGCCATTCGATAAAAATACATATAACGTTTTTAATAGTTCCTTATACCTATCTTTATCTTGATATAATGGACCAAGTAAATGTTTCGCTTTTTGTTTAATCGCATCCTTGTTTTTTGAATGGATTAGCATTCCAACAACACTTAGATCTTCAAATAACATAACCGATTTCGATCGAGTAGCCATTGATAAGGCTGTTAATGCTTCATGATAATGATCGTTTGCTAACTTTACATCCAGACCTATTGTACTTATTCCGAATGTAAACATGCGATTAGAAAAATGTTCATGTAAATTATCCTTCAGATGTGAACATAGGGTGCATACTTCACTAGCAGACGACTGTATTTGTATTAATAAAATAATTGTGGAAGAACGCTGTCCAATTAACATGTTTGACCGAGTCTTAAAGTAATTCAAAACATGTTCCATCACTTGCTCATGAAATACTAACTCATTCCTTGAATGATTCTTCGTGTGTTCGTAATTAATTGCCACTATAAAATAGTTTTGGTCCAAATCAACTTGCAGATAACTGCCTCGTTTAATCATTTCTTTTTTGGATGCGATGCTCCCGTCAATAATTTGATCTAAAAAATGACCCTTCATTCGTTCCATTGCTTCAAATGTAGTCTTTTCATTTAACATATATAAAGAGCAAACCGTTGCTGTACGCTCTAATATCATTTGATCCACTTTTGTAGGCTGTTCATTTTCTCCATATACAAAAGTACAAGAACCAATATATTTTTTCTTAAGCATTATTGGGCTTGTTAAAAACTGACAACCATTATAAGAAACACGCCTTATTTTAAACCAATCTTGCGCTTCTTCTTGTTGTAAAGCCTCCAAAAAAGTTTGATAATGTTGAAGCGAATTTATCAAACCAAATCCAGCATGCGCAATCAGATTGTGCTTCGTATTATCAATCATAATTGGTAATTGGGTTTTCTGATGGACTAATTCTGCAATGGACGGTATATCTTCGCCCTCTACTAATTTTTCCGTTAATTGTTGATGAACAATAAACGTCTTCGCCAGATTATTGCGTTCTTCTAATAGTTTCTCATAGGTGATCGCCAGTTCCTCGACAATTGGATTGTCTTCGTAGTATTTTAATTCCTCTACAATGTCATCTTTCCACTCCGGAATTGTTTTTCCTACATAATAGCAATAACTTGACCCTGCAGCTTTACAACTCGTTTCTTTAAAAATGACCTTTCTCCTGCAAATCTCTGAATAATAACCACTAGCGTAACCAACAAGGGTATGACAAATAAATTCATTTGTGACACCAAATTGTCTTAGATGCTCTTCTGCTTCATATGAACCCGTCCATATTCCTTCAACATGGACAGCATTTATCTTTCCTGATGGATCGTAATCAATATTTAAATTGGTTCGCTGCACTTTTGTATATCCACGTATCATATGTAGTACCGGACCTTGCCTCAAAATTTGTTCTATAGAAGATAACCTTTGTTTTAATACCCTTTGTGCATCTAATTTCCCTAGGTTCCATCCATACCGAATCAGAAAACCTTTCATACGCTGCTCAGAGATATTTTCTTTTAAATCTTTCCGTAAAATGCCAAACACAGAGGAAGAAGTTAAAATAATTCGTTCCCCGTTTAAATAGATCCTTCCCTCCTTATCCGTCAAATCTTGAAAACTCGGTAAATTTGCAAAATCAAGCTTTCTCTCAGTATTTATCTTATCAATATGCTCCCTCACCCCTTATCGATAACGCTTTCATAAAAAGAAAAGAGCTGTCCTCAATGGCAGCTCTAGAAAAGCTGGATTATCCAATCCTTGATATAAGGATACAACAGTCGTTTCCTAGCTATTTAAATCCTTCGCTACGAATTTGGGTATTTTGATTGTTAAATGCTTCCTTTGTATTTAATTTATGTGTACGTGCTGCCTTCTCAATCAATTCAAAATCAGCATTTTTACTAAGTAAGTCAATGAGTTGTTGATGCTCTTGAATCGAAGCAAATGCTCGTTTAGGATGGAATGCAGAACCCGTTCTTCGAATCGAATCTAATTTTCTCCAAGATTTCCGAATCTCCTCAACCAAAAAAGTGTTTTCACATTGGGAATAGATTAATTCATGGAACTCCCGATTCAGTTGACCAAAAGATTGTAGATCAAATGCTTCAATTGCCTCCTTCATTTGTTGATTTTTAGTTGTCAGCTCTATGATTTTCACTTGTGAAAATTCATGTTGGCTGCTTAATGCTGTTGCATACCCTTCCATAACTGCTAATACAGAAATCGTATCTAAATACTCACTTTTATCAATCGGAGTAACTACCGGACCAATATTATTTTGATAATCAATTAAACCTTCTGCTTCTAACTGGCGTACGGCTTCACGTATTGGTATTGCACTCGTTGATAATTCTTTAACTAATTGATTAATTACAATTCGTTGTCCAGGTGCATAGTGCCCTTCAATAATTCGCGATTTCATGTAATCATAAGCTTTTTGTTTTTTAGTAATCGTTTTATTTTCCATAGTGGATTAATCATATACTATATCATATATGATGTCAAAGCATGTTATTTCCTTATTCTATTACGTTATCTTTCCGTCTCTGGATGCTAAACCATAGTAACAGCGACTATATCATTTTATACTATTCTTTATAACGCGGATGAATATTATTCCGTTTATACGTAGGTGATGTAAATTCATAGAGTTCCATAGACAATGCAAGATAACGATTTTGATAGATTATTGAAAAATGCTGTTCGATCGCCTTAAATAAGTTATCACATAAATCTTGTTTTTCTTCCTCCGACCTTCCTTTACCTAGTTTTAATGTCACATGAACAAAAGCATCATCTTCGGTGCCATCCGCTACAAGATAATCTGACAATTCAATGGCTCTAGAGCGTAATCCACCAATTGGAATAATATCTTGATGTTCCAATAATGTGTTATTTACTGTTCGTAGTAATTTAGGGATATCTGCTTCTTCTTTAAGATTATTCGTATATTCAATGATTAAATGCGGCACGTATGCTCCTCCTTTCGTCAATTCGTTTGGAATGTATTCTCTCCTACGATCGTATTAACAAGACGCCCAATCCCCTCTATCTCTGTTACCACTTCGTCGCCTATTTTCGTATCCACAGAACCTTTCGGTGTTCCAGTAAGAATAATATCCCCAGGATGTAAGGTCATAAATCCACTTAAGAATTCGATTAGCTCTGGAATTCCCAAAAGCATATCAGCAGTCGTCCCTTCCTGTGTTTTCTTTCCATTGACATATGTACGTAAGGTCAGATTCATGGGATCCTTCACATCCTCTTTATCAACAAACCACGGGCCGATTGGCGTACAACCATCACGATTTTTCACTCTTAAGTTTGGTCGATAGTAATTCTCTAAGTAATCACGTAATGCATAGTCATTTGCAATCGTGTAGCCTTTAACATAATCGTACGCGGCTTCTTTGCTTACTTGATTTGCTTCGCGCGCAATAATGACTGCTAATTCACATTCATAATGCATAAAAGTTACATCACTTGGGCGCATCGTTTGAGCATTGTGACCAATAAGCGTATTTGGTCCTTTGAAGAAAATAAGTGGTTCTTTTTGAGTTGCTGAAAAAGATAACTCTTTCGCATGATCAGCATAATTCAAACCCAGTGTAAAAATTGTCTTTGGTTCAACAGGCGGCAGCCATACAACCTCATCTTTGTTCACAAACCTGCCATCATTGAGTTGAATACCAGCTTCTGTCACAATTGCTTCTTGAGCTAGACCTTGGTAAGCAATTCGAGCATGCTTCATATTCTCCCTCCTATAAATGCTTTTTCAGAAATTACCTGATTTTCTAAAGTCCCTATTTTGTCGATTTCAATTTGTACCATATCATCTTCTCTAGCTAATGGTGCATTTTCAGGTACGCCTACTAATAATACATCCCCTTTTGTTAACGTCATAAATGCTGTCACATCAGCAATAAGTTCTTCGACAGATCGAATAAGGTTCTTTGTCGTGTTTTCTTGTTTCAATTCCCCATTAATTTTTACGCGAAGTTGCAAGTCATTAGGATTATTAATAGAATCACATGCTACTATCCAGGGACCAATTGGACAAAACCCGTCACGAGCTTTTTCTTTAATTGCTGGACGATAGACGCTATCATGAGGAATACTAACATCATTCACAATCGTATATCCTTCAACATAAGATAGAGCTTCTGATGTAGTTACTTTTGTTGCGGTTCTACCAATAACAACCCCTAATGCAGCACCTATTTCTAATTCGAATACACCCTCTGGAAGTACAATGGTTGAACCAGCTGAAGCAAACGTATTTACAGGCTTGATATATAAAATTGGTGCCTTTGGAGGTGCTTGGTACGGCGGCTCATACATGGATTTTTCTAATTTCTGATAAGCGCCGCGATAGTTTAATAGCGTACCATAAACCGTTCCATTGACAGGAATGTCGTAGGAGATATCCTTTTTGACATATGTTTTTCCCGCAATTACAATGGTGTCATTTTCTAAGTCTACCCTCGCTTCTTTAAACGGATGTACGCCGGACTGCTTTAAATAAACGGTTTGCACAAACATCATCCCTTCTTAATTAGATCAGATCTAGGAAACAACTTAAGCAATACCCGAGATGACAACCTTGCCACAAAGGGATATTGCTTAAGGACTGCGATTGTACGGAAAAAGAAAGTTTACATTCTCCTATCAACGCGGATTTAAAGGAAGCAATAGGCTTGGGGAGACACCCAAAATGAGCCACCATTGTTTCGTTATTGGATGTTAGCCAAGTCAACGTAGTTATTATGCGGCATCTCCCCCTTATTTTAAGCATGTTGCACTAATTTACCGTATTCTAACAAAGTTTTACGTATTTCTTCTTGTAATGAATCCGATGGTAAATCCATTGGCAGACGTAATACTGGCTCAATTTTGCCCATCATTCCCAACGCTGCCTTTACTGGTGCGGGGTTCGTGTCTTTAAACAAGACATCATTTAGTTTCATTAATTCAAAATGCAGATCCTGAGCACGCTTCACATCCCCATTTTTCCATGCATCATGCATTTCAGCCACCTTCGCAGGTTCTACATTCGCTGTTGCACTAATGGACCCAGCCCCACCTATTGTCAACATGGGATAACAGAGTAATTCAATACCAGAATACAATAAAAAGTCTCTTCCACAGTGAAGCATCACTCGATTCACATGTTCAAAATCCTTATTTGATTCTTTTACTCCTACAACATTTGGACAATCTTCGTTTAATCTAGCCAATGTCTCAACTTCCATATTTAATGCTGTACGCCCTGGAATATTATATACAATGATTGGTATATCTACAGAATCTGCAACCTTCTTGAAATGTTTATACAACGCTTGCTGATTTGGTTTATTGTAATACGGAACGATCACCATCGCTGCATCTGCACCGATTTCTTGTGCCTTCCTTGTTAAATACATTGTTTCATCATGATTTGTCGAACCTGTACCCGGTGCAAAGGGTACTCTACCATTTATTGTTTTTTTCGCATTTTCCATAACTTTGACACGTTCTTCAACAGTCAATGAACTTGGTTCACCAGATGTTCCCGTAACTGAAATCGCGTGAGTGCCATTCTCTAACTGGTATTCTATCAGTTCGGATTGTTTCTCATAATCGATAGAAAAATCAGCTTGGAACGGTGTAATAACTGGTGTCACAGAACCTCTTAATCGTTGTTTAATTTCATCATATTGCTTATTCATTTGGACCATCCTTTCTTTTCAATAACTGAATTGTATTAAATTTATATCACAAATTGCGGTTTTCTTTTCTTTAATTTTGGTTCATGCTGCGGCAATTTTCTTCCTGTTTGTATATCTAATACTTCAGATGCTTCATCGAACCAACTATCTGGTGCTTCATGTCCCCAGAACGTTTGGCGCATTGGATCATCTAAATCCCATTTGATTGGTTTGAAGTCAGGATCACTCGTTAAATAGTCCCCATTGTACAATTCAATCCGGTGACCATCTGGATCTCGTAAGTATAAGAAAAAAGCATTTGATAAACCATGACGTCCTGGACCGCGTTCAATGTTCGGTCCGTAACCTAAAGCAGCAAGCACATCACAGCCATCGATTAGACTCATTGGATCTTTTAGCCAAAAACCGACATGATGAAGTCTCGGGCCGATCCCATTCATAAATGCTACATCATGAACAGATGGCTTACGGTGGAGCCAGGCAGCCCACACTTTCTCTTCTTCACCAACCGTATATTCTGAACATGCAAATCCTAAGTGTTTAATATAATAATCATAAGCTCGCTCTACATTTGGAACCATACAATTGAAGTGATCAATTCGTTGAACTTTTGCACCCTTGTATAAATCATAACGCTGCAATAGGCGATCAACAGTTTCCATTTCAGCGTAAAATTCTAACGGCAACCCCGAAATATCTTGAACTCGTAAAGCTCGCCCAACTGATCGTTGAGTCCCCTTTTCCAACCATTTGATATCATTTCCTTGGCTAATAAAAAACTTCTCAAGTTCATCAAGGTCCTGCTCAGAAATAACTTTGTAACTTATTGCCTCTACAGCAGGTTCTGGTTTCTTTTTTAACCAAAGACTATGGTGGTTATGTTCTTCCAGCCCTCGGAAAAAAATATTCTCCTCATCTGCTTCTGACTCAATAAACCCGAGTGCTTCATAAAAACTTTTAGACTGTTCTAGGTCTGTTACATGCAAGATAGCACGTCCGGAACGAATAATATCAAACATCATGCTGGTATTCTCCTCTCCATATAAAATGGTATCAATGAATTACAATAATTACTTTCCGAACTGCGGAATATGATGATCCTTTAAGGCAACATGGATAATTTGCGTTTCTGTATAGAATTCAAAGGCATAATGTCCCCCTTCACGGCCAATTCCACTATGCTTAGACCCTCCAAATGGAGTTCTTAAATCACGAACATTCTGTGCATTCACCCATAACATGCCAGAATCAATTGCTTGAGCGACACGATGTCCCCGTTGTATATCCTGCGTCCAAACATACCCGGCTAAGCCATAGCGAACGTCGTTAGCTAATTCAATTACTTCTTGTTCATCTGTAAAAGTCATTGCAGCAATAACTGGTCCAAATATTTCTTCTTGTACCACACGCATTTGATTTGTTGCATTTAGGATAAGGGTTGGTGCAATGTAATTCCCTTTACCATCTGGAATATTTCCGCTAATTACTTCGCATCCTTCGGCTTTTGCAATTTCAAGATAATCTTTGACATTATCGTAATGATTTTTATGAATAAGTGGACCCACTTGTGTATCAGCTTTCAATGGGTCACCTACTTTAATTTTGTTAATACGTTGTTTTAATCTATCAATAAATTTCTCTGCAATATGTTCATGCACATACAAACGCGAATTCGCCGTACAGCGCTCTCCATTAAACGAGAATATTCCCCATGTACATGCATCAAGTGCACGTTCAAAATCAGCATCATCAAAAACAATAATCGGTGATTTTCCACCTAATTCCATGGAAAAACGCTTCAAAGCATCCGCACCATTTTTAAGAATTTCTGAGCCAGTGGTGGTCTCACCAGTAAATGAAATCAACTCAACATCAGGATGCGCCACAAGTGAAGCACCTGCGGTTTCTCCGTAGCCATGAACGACATTGAATACACCGTCTGGAAGTCCTGCTTTGTCAATAATCTCTGCTAATCGATTTGCGGTTAGCGGAGACCACTCTGCTGGTTTTAAGACAACCGTATTTCCAGTAGCCAGCGCAGGTGCTATTTTCCAAGTTTCTAACATAAATGGTGCATTCCATGGAGTAATTAATCCAGCAATACCAACTGGTTTATGAATGGTATAATTTAAAAATTCATCATCTACTTGATATGCTTCTCCCACCATACGTGTAGAGACCATTTCAGCATAAAAACGGAAATTATAGGCTGCTCTACTCACCATCTTCTTCGTTTGTGCTATTGGCAAACCGGTATCAAATGATTCTAAAGGGGCAATTTCATCGATATGATCATCAATGAGGTCAGCAATTTTATAAACATATGCAAGTCGATCTTTTACTTTTAGTTTCCCCCATTCTCCTTTAAACGCTGCTCTTGCTGCCTGGACAGCTTTTTTAATATCCTCATTATCTCCTGAGGCAACGTGATTAATGGTCTCATTGGTATAAGGACTGATATTTTCAAATGTATGCTTGCTTGCTGCATCAACGAATTCTCCATTAATATACAGCTTGATATCTTTTGTTTGCTGTTTCATTTCTATATGTTCATCCGCTAATTGGTTAGCCATATGAATTCACTCCTTTTATGAATAATATATTAAATCATATATAATATTTATGATAAGTAGCTACACATACTCTACAGGTTCATGTTTTCCATATTTCCCACCAAAGAATGTTAACGGATTGCCATCTGTTAAATTGATATCAACCACCTTACCAATAAACAAGGTATGATCTCCAACTTCAACGCTGCGATCTAAATCACATACGACTGAAGCAAGAGCGTTTTGAATGACTGGAATTTGCTGGATATAATCAAATTGAATTTCTTCACCTGAATTTGCCTGACCTGCAAAATGCATCGAGATATCCTGCTGCTTATCAGAAAGGAAACTAACAGCAAATTTGCCAGATTGATTAATTTTATGAAGCATATTTGCTCGGTTATCAATGGAAACTGTAATCAATTTTGGGTCCAACGAAACGGACATAAATGCATTTGCTGTCATACCATGATGATCTTCTCCTGATTTTGTAGTGATCACTGTAACTCCCGTGGCAAATCGACCCATTGCATTACGAAAAGTTCTACTTTCCATCATGATCATCCTCCTTTATAGGTTTACATCGTCATCGTTTTTTTAACCATCGCCTGGCTTAGAAATTCGATGGTGACTGTTTGCTGGTGGTTCGTTATCCTTTCTCTAACCATCAACATCCATTTACCCCGATCACATTGTAATACTGCTGGAATAGACCTGGCATCTACCATTAGTAAAATGTTATAGCTTCCTTCTTTAGGAAAGATGAAATTTTCTATTGGATCGAGTTGAAAGATACCAATTGTATGTGTATTGGAAATAACAGCCTTTATTTGATAATTAGCGCCGAGATAAAATGGAATGACTTCTACTCTTCCTGCTTGAATGCATTCCCTAATTAATGTTGAACTAATTTTCTTATTGTCGTACATTTTCTTAGGTATCACACTCAAACCAAAATCACTCTGTTTTGCAGCCTGTGCCAAAACCTGTGTATTCCCTTGTGCTTTATGACCAAACCTAAAATCAAAACCAACCACAACATGCCTCGTATTTAGCTCAAGAATATAGTTTTGAATATAATCAGCTGGAGAAAGAGAAGCAAATGTACGATCAAAATGTATAACAAATAGAGCATCTACACCCATCTTTTCCATCTTGTCAATTTTTTCTGAAAGCGGCGTCAAATAGTTCCGTGCTTTCTCATTGTTGATTACCTCATCTGGATGCGGATCGAATGTCATTGCGGTAAACAACAGATTTTGCTGTTCAGCTATGTTTTTTGCATGGCGTAATAATTGCTGATGCCCTAAATGAATACCATCAAAAAACCCTATCGCCATCACATGATCCTGAAAATTCGTTACCTTGATAAATGGATCTATACGAATGACTTTCAATCTACTTACCTCCTCCACACCATATTCTAAATCTTAAGCTTATCTTACTAAATGAGAAATATAGCGTCTACAACAAAAATTGTTTCGTGCGAACTAGAATTCAGACAGAAATTATTACATTGTTCCTCCAGTTTATATGTTCACTTGTTGGATTTGTTGACTACTTAAGAAATCACGAACTTGAGATTTATAAACTTCTTTCTCATATTTATCAAAGTAAGCCATCCCCATCTTAATTGGGTCCCCAAAGAAATAATATTCATAATGTGTTTGTCGGCTGCCAAAGGCACTCATGGTTAGATCCCAAGCTAATCGGAAAATTTGGACACGTTCGTAGCCTTCTACGTTTTTCCCCTGCATGGCACGATGTAAAATCGGACCAATTTCCTTATTATTAAAATCAGCATGCGTAGGTATTCCCATCATTCCAGATGCTCCTAAAATTCTTAGAATTTCAGCCATTCTCGGATAAATACGCGGAAACCAATTTCTCGCAGCATCCAATGCTTGAAAATCTGGTGTCATCATTCCCCATTTATCCAATTTCGCATTGTGCTCTGCTCGAAATAGATGGGATTTCATTGTTTCTAAGGTAAGCATGATTTCAGTTCCTTTATCTTTCACATGCTGGAACCCATCAATTCCAATTGTATCCATTAATGTCAAAACCACCCCTAACAAGAATTCTGTTTTAGCAATATCTTTTGTTATCACCTGATGTGTCATATGCACAACTGCGTTTGTCTCAGCAAAAGCTCGGTTACATATCGATGAATTTTCTAAAACAAAAATACGATCCCAAGGAACAAGTACATGATCAAATGCAACAATGGTATCTCCTTCTTCAAATCTTGAACTTAGGGGATGATCATAGCGATTCTCCCCATATTCAAATGACTCGCGACTTAAATACTTTAACCCTGGGGTGTTATTCGGTATCGCAAAAGCTAATGAATACGGATCATCCAGCTCCCCTGATTTCTTAACCGTAGATGGAAATACTAATATTTCATCGGTAATACCACCTTGTGTTGCTAAAAGACGGATCCCATCAACTATGACTCCTTGATCATTTTTTTCAACTACATGAAGAGCAACATTGGCATCTTTTTGATCTGCCTGAATTTTTGCCCTGTTCACTTGTGGATGTATTAGGGTATGAGTTAAGCTAATATCATTTTCCCTAGCAAAGGCAGCATAGTTCCTAGCGTTTTCGGCAAACGCAGGGTCTCCTTCAGCATAGAATTCACTTGCTGGCCCCATGGCCATAACATCAGCATTTAAATAATCAGGAGATCTCCCCATTAACCCTTTTGTAAAACTTTGCCACTCCATAATTGCTTCACGTCGTTCAATTAATTCATCGATAGTAGTTGGTACCATAAATGTCTTCCCTACTTTATCTCCAGTAGTTGGTGAAGTATAAAGCATTTTTTCTGGTTTTTCATATTGGATATCGTATAATTTTGCCATTGACTGAATTGCATTTTTAAATGCTGGGTGCTTTGTTACATCATCAACACGTTCTCCATGAATATACACATTATTGTTTGCTTGCTTTAATCGACCTATATATTGTTGTCCTGTTTTGGCGGGCATTCTAATTCCTCCTATAACCATATTAATGTAAGCGATGTCATATCAGAACAGACCTTTCCTCCTTTTCAATTATCTGAATACTTGTGCTTATTTGAATAATAGCACGGTTATAACTATATTAATAATATCTATTACATTCGTATTCTATATAAAAAAAATATACTATTTTGATAATCGCATTGTCCTTATATATAAAATTATATATAATTCTTTATAAGGAAGCGTTTTCATAAATGGTTATATGAAAGAAAGGATGTTTATCTTCTATGGAAATGAGACATTTGCGTTACTTTCAGACAATAGCAAATGAAGGCCAAATTACGAAAGCTGCCAATAAGTTACATATGGCTCAGCCGCCATTGAGTCAAAGCCTCAAATCATTAGAAGAAGAGTTAGGTGTTAAATTAATGGAGCGTCATGGACGGAAAATGGAGTTAACCGATGCTGGAACTGTTCTTTATAATCATGTAGACAAATTATTTCATACATTAGAGGAAACGATTACCGAAGTAAAAGAAACTGGGGAAGGAACTAAGGGGACGATCTCAATTGGTTGTGTAAAAACCTGTTTTTCACAAATACCGAAACAAATGAAACGATTCCAACAAAAATTTCCTCACATACGTTTTCATTTAAAAGAAGGCGATTCCTATCTGCTTGCGGAACAGCTTCATAATCGAGATATTGATCTTGCCATTATTCGATTACCGCTAGAAATGCATGCATTCGATTCTCTTGCTCTTCCTGAAGAAAAATATGTCGCAGTTTTGCCTGAAGAATGGTGTAATCCATCTATAACATCAACTACAATGGAACAATTAAATGCCTTCCCATTGTTATTATTACATCGTATAAGCGGTATAGGACAATATGAACTAATACTTGATCAATTCGAGAACTTCGGGCTATCTCCCACCATTGTTTGTGAATGCCCTGACGTAGATATGATTCTTCAGTTAGTCAGTGAGGAGGTTGGAGCAACAATTGTCCCTGAATCGACTCTATCTGGCCATCCATTACGCGGGGTTAGAACATTAACGATTGAAGATAATACAATTATCTCTAAATCATCCCTTATTTGGCTTAAAGAAAGGTATCTTTCAAAAAGCACACGAAACTTTATTGAATTATTTCAAACTGCAGCGTTGGAAGAAGAAGTTCCAAGCTAATTTTTATTAAAAAAAGATTATATCATTCGGATGTATGCGACCAAATTACTTTACGATGTACCCCGCCTTTTATTCGTTTGTATACCTTTTACATCATCTGGGAAAGACTAATTTACAGATATATCCTTTTCTAAATAATGGATATTTCAAACAACATCATGGACTAAGTTTATTAATTACACACGAAACACAATGTAACATTTTCCTATAGCATACGGACTAATGAGTAAGGGTGGTGATAAACATGTCAAAAAAATACGTGATACTTGTATTTTTGGCAGCACTAATTTTTTATATAAGTGGATGTGGTACGAGTAAAACAGGAACCGATTCGGTAATCAATGCTAGTTTTGACAAACAAGATTACAAAAAAATCACTTCCGCTAATAACCAACTAGGCTTTCAATTATTGAATAGGGTGAAGCCAAATGACAAAGGAAACACCTTATTCTCTCCTACTAGTCTATTTATCGCACTATCTATGGTTTATAATGGTGCGGAAGAAACAACCAAAGATGAAATTTCCCAAATTCTACATCTAGAAAATAAACGTTCGACGGACTTAAATCGAGCGAATGCTTCCTTGCTATCTTCACTTATGGAGCAACCAGAGGGAATTCAATTGCAGATTGGAAACTCAATTTGGCTGAATGACCAATTTCATTTTCAGGAAGCCTTCACGGACAAAAATACCGATTACTTTAATGCGGAGATTGAGGAAATTGACATCAACAATCCAGACGCAGCTCAAAAGATAAATGACTGGATAAAGAAATCGACGAATAACAAGATTACTGAAATTACAGACAGCCCTTTGGATCCTAACTTAGTAACGATGCTCATCAACGCTATTTATTTTAATGGACAATGGACCTATGCGTTTAATGAAGCGCAAACAACAAACAGGAACTTTCATCTTGAAAATGGAGATACCAAACAAGTGCCTATGATGCTGCTTAAAGAAAAACTAAACTATCTAGAGAATAAATATGTGCAAGCTGTATCCCTTCCTTATAGTGAAGAAAAAAAGATGAGCATGAATATTTTCCTTCCTAAAAAGAATACCAGTCTGTCTGAACTAAAAACAAAGCTAACCAGTGACATTTGGCAGCAATGGCAGTCACAATTCCAAGAAGAAGAAGGAACGGTGCAGTTGCCAAAATTTCAAATCGAATATGAAACCACATTAAATGATGCTCTACAACAACTTGGAATGACAGAGGCTTTCGACAAGCAAAACGCAAACTTCCAGAAGATGATTCAAGAAAATAACCAACTCTGGATTAGTGATATTAAACAGAAAACATATATAGAAGTAACTGAACAGGGTACAGAGGCGGCTGGTGCTACTTCTATCGGAATGGAAACGACTTCGGCCCCAATAGATCCTCCATTTCATATGGAAGTAAATCGACCATTCTTCTTTACTATTACAGATCATGAAACAAATAGCATACTTTTTATGGGCACAATTTATAATCCATCGTAAATAAAAAAGAAGTATTTCCTAGTCGCAGTGGATTGTGAGACTTCTAAATAATCACCCCAAACATACTAAGATTAGTAGTACAAAACCAAGGCCATGGTTTTGTGCTACTATTTTTTTATAGTAGGAGTGAAGAAAAGCCGATCTAACTTTGGGATCAATATTGAATCCGCACCCCAAACAGGCTCACTTCACACCCTTATTTGAATCAATTTAGTATGTTGGGTCCATAGAGATCGTGTATAAGAAAGTGGAATCGATAAGGTTATGTGAAGACTTCTATGAGTAATTAATTGGAGGAGACGAAATGAAACCTGTAGTTGCGCTCGATGTAAGTAAAGGCAAAAGTACGATAGTTATTTATGATCAAAAACGCTGTATATTTGAAGGGGAAATAAATCATTGTCAAGCGGACTTCGAATCACTTCGTAAGCGAATGATATTGTTAGAACAACAAAAGGGTCAAAGACCGGAAATTGTTTTTGAAGCGACTGGGGTTTATTCAATGGCTTTGGAAAAATTTCTTCAAGATCGTGGATACATATATTGTCGCTTAAATCCACTTGAGGCAAAACTTCAGACAGCAGCTATGCGAAGAAATAAGACCGATAAAAGCGATGCGCATGAGTTGGCTAAAACACACTTTAAAATAAACCGTAAGCCAATATTTCAACAAGACACCTATTATAATCAAATGCGTGCCCTATCACGTTATTACGACGAAGTTGATGAAGAATTAATCCAACTACGGGGCAAAATGCATGCGATTTTACAATTATCTTTTCCGGAACTAGAACGAATGATTACACCAAGCTCAGCACTCTTTTTGAACATCGTTCAATTGTATCCGCAGCCATCATTTTTATTGGTACATTCAAAAACAGTAATTAGAAATAGCCTGAAAAAGAATACCAAAAAAAATCTTTCTCTTAAACTAGCAGATAAGAAGGCACAAGAGCTTTTACTAGTTGCCAAAAACTCATACCCAGCTATCGATGCATCGGATGTACGTTGTGAACAAGTAAGGGATTACGCAAGCAGAATTGCAGACTTAAGAGATAAGAAAGAAGAAATTATCGCAAAAATGGTTGCCTTATCTCTTGATAGAAAGGAATATCATATCCTTCGTTCATTCCCTGGCATTGGTGATGCGACGGCATGTAGAATTATTGGTGAACTAGGAGATATACGACGGTTTAAAAATGCCAAACAGCTGAATGCATACGTTGGAATTGATATTATGCGATATCAGTCAGGTAATACACAATATAGAGATCGTATCAATAAACGTGGCAATAAGAAACTACGGAAAATATTATATTTCATGATTTTTTCCATGATTTCATTACGAAAAAAAGGACAGAATCACATCGTTGATTACTATGACAAATTAAAAAAACAACCTCAGAGGAAACCTCATAAGGTTGCGGTGATAGCGTGTATAAATAAGTTCTTGAAAGTGGCATTTCACCTTATTTCACACAACATACCATACGATTATGAAATTGCTTCTACTCATTCATAATCACCTAGGCTAATCTCACTATACCATAAAGACCTTGCGAAAAAAATGGAAAAACGTTAGGTCTATTAGTCATGCGGAAATTTTGACTTACTCAGGAGGTTTATCCCCCCTGAATAAATCAAGGTAAATAATTCAAATAAATTGTGTAAAACACTTGACTGGAGGTAAGAAAAGTTAGAAAGTTTACTCTTTAGCTTTTGAGGTGATTTTTTTAACAGGGATACGGTTCTTATGATCAAAAGGAGTTTCCTTACAATATTTTCAATATCTTACGCTTTGCTTATGCATGTATTATAGGGTACGATAGGTTTATCTTAATGTAATAAAGGTGAATGATCGAATGAATGAACGAAAACGACAAGTATTGTTGACAGCACAACGACTTTTCATAGAAAAAGGCTTTTCAGCCACTTCTGTCCAAGACATTTTAGAAGAATCTACTATTTCTAAAGGAACCTTCTATAATTACTTTTCATCTAAGAATGAGTGTTTAATTGCTATCTTAGAACATGTAAACGACGAAACCTTTATTCGAAGAAGAGAACTTCTAATTGGACAAGATCCTTCAGATAAGCAGGTATTGGCTGAACAAATAGCGGTACGTATGCAAGTAAATAAAGAACAGAATCTATTCATGCTTTTTGAAGCAATTTTCCATTCAGGTGATGAAGAGTTAAGAGATTTTGTAAAGAAAAATCATTTCAAGGAGTTATTCTGGCTTCGAAACCGAATTGTTGATGTATATGGACATTTAGCGACGCCCTTCGCATTAGATGCGGGCGTACTATTACTAGGTATGATGCAGCATATTAATCATATTGGTTCAACATCTTCTCAGCATTTAGGCAGTATTCAGGAACTCATTCAATATGTCATTCGGCGATTAGATGCTATTATTCCACATTTAATAGAAACCAATGATCAACTTTTAGGTGACGAATCATATACTATCTTAACAAATAATATGGATGATACGGTCTATACTAGCCAAGAAATTGCGGAACAATTGGAAGGTTTTCTTAGCAATCTTAACCGCGGACAAACGGAGCGTGGCAAAGAGTATATTCTCTTTTTATTAGAGGAATTAGCAAAAACATCCCCACGGTTTTCTCTTATTGAATCAATTTCTCGCTCGTTTATGGAAACATTTGCAGGTACTTCTGATGAATCAGAAGCCAGAGAAATTGCCTCAAAAATATGGAGTTATCTTGACAACCATTAAGATTCGTTTACGGGGAATATTATATGTTCCTAACTCATAGCAAATAACTAGGCATTGCTCCGCGGGGACAACTTGAGTAGCTGAAGATAGCTACAAAATAGCTATGGCCCTGCCCTGGCCTTCCGAAATAAAGGTTCTTATCATACTCATACCACTAGAACTTCCCATCGCCTGTAAAGCTCGACATACTAGTAGAAATAAATAGTTTGGGGAGATAGGAGCTAGTATTGAAGCCAAGGAAACAATTGTAAGCTCTGCCATAAATAATCGTTTTGACCGAACATATCGCTTGCTTAGTTTTCCCATTATGGGCTGTCCAGCTGCACTTACCAAATAAAGAAACAGAGATAAACCAGGAGCATCTAAGTAAGTGAAGTTAAAATCATGTTGAAGTCGTGTCAATGCAATCGCAATCATGGCGGAGTTTAATGGATATAATAATATCCCCAATCCAATCGTGATGTTAAATAAGCCTCATTTATGTTTCACCCCTGACATGCCAATCACCTATGATAGAAATTTTAACGAAGAATATTTCTATCATAGGTGAAAACATTGTCTGGGAAAAGCATTTTAACTTAACTAAAGTTGGAACACGAACCATTAATTCAGCTCATCCAATCGGTTTTGTAAATTACTAAGTTCTTGATTCAATTGGACCATCATCTCTTCCATTGCTTGTTTTCTTGGTAAATGTTCCGAAATATAAATTGGCTTCCCGTAAATAATAGAAGGCTTTATTCGTTTAAAGAGGTCTGTAAAATTATTAGGTCCTTTATATGCTACAGGAACAATCGGTACTTTTGCATGTCCAGCAATAGTTACAGCACCTCTTTTTAATGGAACCTCTTCACTTGTTCTTGTTCCACTTGGAAAAATACCTACCACTTTCTGCTCAGCAAGCAGCCTTCTCGGAACTTTAATCGTACTTGGTCCTGGGTTTTCACGATCAACAGGAAATGCATTTAACCGTTCCATTAGCCACTTTAATAACTTTGATTGAAATAATTCTTTTTTTGCCATGTAATGAATTTTCTTAGGAAGCATAGAAACACCCAGCCACAAGATATCCACCCAGCCTGTGTGGGTACAAGCAATAACAAATCCACCAGGTATCGCTGCATTCTCCTTCTGATAAACGTTTATTCTTCCAAATAAACTTAAAATTATTTTTAATAAATATGCTGCTAAATAATACAATACGATAACCCCCTTGAATAACTTATATTTCATTTTAACACAAAGTATTAGAACCAGGTACTAAATATTTGAAAAATAGATACCCCAGCCCTTGAAACTGACTGAGGCTAAATGAAGAAATGCTTATTTATAATATAGAATATAATATAACAGCAATGAACATTGCCGCCATAGGCAAAATGACACTTAAATAAAGTATTGGTGTATATGCTCGTTTATGGGATTCTCCACAAATAGTACGGACTGTTGTAACAACATAACCATTATGCGGCATGGAATCAAGACCTCCTGAACCAAGAGCAGCTAAACGGTGCATTGCACCAGGGTCTAATCCCTGACTCATATAAATTGGAGCTAAAATCGGAAGAGCGATTCCGAGCCCTCCTGAAGCAGATCCAGTAATGGCACAAATAATTGAAACACCTAATGCTAATCCTAACAAGGGTGGTCCTGGTAAATTAACAAGACCATTTACTAATCCATCAAATGCAGACACTTGAGCCGCAACACTACCAAAACCTACGACGCCACATGTATTTGACAATGCCACAAGTGCATTTTGTGTTCCGACAGCTAGTGAGTCCCAGAATTCCTTTAAGAAACGATGCATGGTTAAACATGCAACAATGATTCCTACAGTCATTGCTATTAACAACGCTGTAGTTGGATTCATGAATTGACCTAAAATATTTAAAATAACAATCACCAAGACTAATGGAAGAATTGAAACAATGATATTTGGCAAGTCTGCCTGCTTTTCTTCTGTTTGTTCTTGTGCTAAAGCAGCTGCCAACTCTTCATTTGCTTTGATTGGAGAAGCACTTGGCAACGCGAAATCTTCTCCTTTCCTCGATGCTTTTCGCACCATGGAACCAAGCCATAAACCGCCTACTACCATGATAAAAATCCCCATTAACAAACCTATCCAACCACCAGCTGTTGGAGTTGTTCCAAAGAATTCAGTAGGAATAATATTTTGGATCTCTGGTGATCCAGGTGATGTCATTGTAAATGAGATCGAGCCAAAAACAAGCGCCCCCGGGATAAATCGATGAGGTAAATTTGCTGCACGGAATAATGAAACAGCAATTGGATAAATAGCAAAGCCTACAACAAATAAACTCACACCACCATAAGTCATAATTGCAGCTGCTGCCACAACTGCTAGTACCGCACGTTTCTCTCCTATTACTTTCTTGATCCATTGTGCAATGCTTTCTGCTGATTTCGTTTCTTGCATGATTTTCCCAAAGATTGCACCAAGCAAAAATACCAAGAACCAAGATGCAAAATAACTAGTAAACCCAGACATATAATTATCCATTAACGCTGTTTCCAGATTAAGTCCACCAGTGATTGCAATTACAATCGAACAAAGGATAGCAGCAATAATGATATTAATTCCTTTCATCGTTAAATAAATGAGTAATACTACCGCCCCAATTAAACCAACCATACCAAGAACATCCATAATCGACACGCTCCCTTACGATCTATTTCATAACATTATCTGTTGAATAATTGTAATCGAAACAAATTCGATATAGTGATTCAATTTCTAATCTGGTTGGAACCTTTGGGTTATTTGCTGGACTGCCACTGTCAAGTGCATCTAATGCCATCTTTTTGATAACGCTTTCATAAGATCTCTCATCAATTCCCCAACCACGTAAATTCGGAATTTGTAACTCCTTACATAAGCGTTTAACCTCATTTACTGCAATATCCGCAGCAGTTTGATTATCGACCTTCTCTTTAGTAGGAACAAAAAACCTCCCCAAATCAGCTAAACGTTCCCTACAATGTTCTTGGCTAAATTCTAGCACTGCTGGTAACAACATTGCATTGGAATAACCATGAGGTACATGGAACAAAGCTCCAATTGGTCTTGACATCCCATGAACCAAGCATACAGATGCATTCGTAAAGGCAATCCCTGCTTGTAGTGCACCTAATGCCATTGCTCCCCTTGCATCTAAATTCTCTCCATGTTCATAAGCTGCTTCAATATGGTCTACAATTAATTTCATCGCTGAAAGGGCCAATGTGTCTGTCATAGGTTGTGATTGTCTTGAAATGTATGCTTCTATCGCATGACTGAGCGCATCAATACCGGTTGCTGCAGTAACATGCTTTGGAGATGAAATCGTTAATAGCGGATCAACAATAGCAACTTCCGGCATAAATGCTGGCTGTTTAATCATCATTTTCACATCGTTTGCTGTATTGGTTATAACAGTGGCATCCGTAGCTTCAGAACCCGTTCCTGCAGTAGTCGGTATCGCGATATGCGCAATAGGTGCTTTCGTTATTGTTTTGTTTCTGTTCGTATAGTCCCCAATATACCCACCATTTGCAGCCAGTACAGAAACGGCTTTCGCAGTATCAATACAACTCCCGCCACCTATTGAAATAATTACATCACATGATTTCTCCTCCATTAACTCTAGGGCTTCTGTAACAAATACATCAGTAGGTTCAGATGCCACCCCAAGATATGTAACACTCTCTACTTTCGCTGTTGCTAAATAATCACGTACATTACTGATGTATCCAAGGCTACTCATTACTTCATCACTAATAATTAAAGCTTTGCTTCCGTAATGAGCAGTCTCTTCACCTATCCGTTCTAAGGCAGATCTCCCATAATGAATGGTTCTTGGCATTCGAAAAACAGCAAGCATGTCCAACTTCCTTCCTCCCCTAATAAATTTTATATACTCTTGAGTTTACAAGCGAAAATCATGCCAGAAAAATATCCTTCCTCTACCTACCTTTACGACTACTATTTGACAACTGTATTGTAGTGACTACACGACGATTCCATTCTTTTACTACACTTAACAGTTGACGACTGACCATATCAATTACATAATTTCATGGCTACTCCTATTTTATGAATGGCAAGATTTTTTATGAGATAAATAGATTAGTTGTAGCTTCATTTAAAAAATAAAAACGGAAGAATGACTTCTTTCATTCTTTTGGCATACGCTCATACTGCTTCAATCAATTGTATAAAACGGAACGACAGCATCCTGCCACGTTCCTCATCCACTTTGTTACATACGAATACCACGCCAGAACACTTCCCATATACGCTCTGCATGATGTTGTAATGTCGGATAATCATAAAAGATGATTTCATTTGACAATCCCTCGAGTAAACAAAAATAAGTATGAGCGATTTGCTTTGCTTCTAGATCTTTACTAATTTCTCCTACCGTTTGGCCGTTTTCAATCTCTTTAACTAGGATACGTAACGCTTCCTCTTCACTACGTTCCAGATATGCAAATAACTCCTTTTCTAAATTCTGCGGAGGGTATTGAACGAAGCGATTATAGAATTGAATACTTGCATCGTCGCTTACTAGGTCCTTTACATGAATCATAAAAGATTGATAAAGACGTTTCTCACTCGATTGTTCGTTATTATCGATAGATTGTGCTATAAGATGTACATACTCATTTGTAATTTTTTCTGTTACATCTAAAAACAACGTTTCTTTGCTCGTGTAATGGGCATATAACGATGACTTTTTCAGCCCAACTTTTTCCGCTATTTTTGCCATTGATGTTCCCTCATAGCCATACGCGGCGAACAGTTCCATACTTTCAAGTAATAGCTTTTCTTTTGTTTGCATTATTTTCCTCCTTTGACAAACAATAATTGCTAGGTTAAAATTTTAAAACGACCGTTCGGTAGTTAATGTAAAATGACTATAACATGATACCTAAAACATGTAAAGCTACCCTACGTAGAAGAATCAGATTTTATTACTTCGGAGGATTTGCGTTATGTCACCATTATTTCTATTTAATAATCGAATCTTTGTTCTTTTATTCGCATCTAGTATATTCGCTGTTGTTGGGTTTAGTATGTTTTTAACCACTACGACTTGGTATGTTATCACCGATTTAGGATCTGCTGGAACACTTGGGCTTGTGCTCATCGCTGCCACCGTGCCTCGTATCCTTATGATGGCCTTCGGAGGATTACTTGCAGATAAATATAAAAAAACAACAATTATGTTTAGTACAAATCTTATTCAGTCGATATTATTGTTAATTATTTTTATACTTGTATCGCAAGACAACATGACGTTAGCGTTACTGCTAATCTTATCCGGCTTGTTTGGAATGCTCGACGCTTTCTTTGGGCCAGCTAGTTCTTCCATGATTCCAAAAATTGTTGATCGTACACTTTTACAACCAGCAAATGCTGTTTTTCAAGGTGTAGATCAAATATCATTTGTAATTGGGCCTATTCTTGCAGGCTTCCTGATGGAACAAGTAAGTGTGTCTGGTAGTTATTTGGTTGCTACAGGATTGGTATTCTTATCAGCGGTATTAATCTTTCCACCGTATATTAAAGAATCGCCTGTTGAAAAGGGAACAAAACAGACCCCTTTGCAAGATCTAAAGGTTGGTTTTTCTTATATTCGTCATTCAAACTTTTTATTAACAGGGTTACTGGTTTTAATTATCCTTAATTTCTTTGTATTTGGAGCACTTCATGTCGCTATTCCGTTACTTGTAGATGCTTATGGTGGAACACCTTTAAATCTAAGTTATATGGAAGTAAGCCTTGGAATTGGGTTAGTTGTTGGTACTGGATTTCTTAGCATGATACCAATAAAACGAAGAGGAAAAACCTCTCTATCCGGACTGGTATGCGCTTTAATTGCCTTTATCATTTTTAGCTGGGTTCCTAACTTAATACTATTAACCGTCGTTGTATTTTTTATTGGTTTGTCTATGTCCTTTGTATTTGTGCCATTTTTTACTGCCGCACAAGAAACAACCGATATTCATGTAATGGGGCGGGTGATGAGCTTAATTTTCCTAGCAATGAATGGGTTTGATCCAGTAGCATATGCACTTGTTTCTGGTCTAGCTGCTATCCAAATCCCTATCCAATTCATCTTGTTTGGATTGGGTGTAATTGGACTGATGATTACAATCGTATTGTTCTTCACATCGAAACCCTACCAACAGGTTTAGTTTTGATTGAGTAGTATTGCTTGAGGTATGGATTCTGTATTTCATACCTCTTTTTTATTTTAGATGTAGAGCTTTACAGATTGTCCTGTAAATGAAGGATAGTGAGAGTAATAGCCGCTGAAAGTTGACATGATTTTCTTAAAGTGATAATCTAAATCTAATTAAAGATAAAGACACTCTTTAATAACCTTAATACTGCAAGGAGGACATAATGAAATATTCGAAAGCTACTAACTACGCCCTGCACACGATGGCGTATCTACTTCTTCTTCCTAAGGGAAAAACAATAGGTGTCCAGCGTTTGGCGGAAATACAAAATCTATCACCTACTTATTTGTCAAAAATCTTAACAAAGCTTGCTAAAGGTGGACTGATTGAATCGACACCTGGAGTTAAAGGTGGTTATCAAATTTCTAAACCGAAGAATGAAATTTCATTTCTAGATGTAATTACTTCCATCGAGGGAGACTCCAATTTATTTAGTTGCTCGTTGAATCATAATACAGATTGTCTCATTGAACGTGTGATGATCGATGCCGAATATAATATGAAAAATGAGCTTAATAATAAGTTTTTAATTGATATTGCTAATACAATGGAAGACAAATGCACCGATAATATTATTTGAAAAGCAAATCATGAAGCCTAGGAGGTTGAATATGAACCATAAAAATCATTCCAAACCCTTTTCAAATATAGTATACGATTTAGATAATCCTAAAAGAAGAGAATCTTTCCCTCCAGAAAGATTATTAGACATGCTACCCATCAAAAGGACAGATACTATTTTAGATGTAGGTGCAGGTACCGGCTATTTAACAATTCCAGCAGCAAACCTAGTAGATGGCCAGGTATACGCACTAGATATAAATCCTAAAATGTTGGAATTGATAAAAACCAAAACCGAAAAGGACACTATTGAAAATGTTCATACCATCCGAGGAACAATCGATAATATACCATTAGCAGATGCCTCTATTGACATCGTCCTAGCATCCATTGTTTTACATGAGGTTCAACCACTATCCAACGCATTACAGCAAATAAAACAAGTGCTTAGAGAAGATGGTTATTTCGTATGTGTGGAATTTGAGGAGAAAGAATTTTCTCCAAATGGACCACCAAGAATCTCATCATCGGATATGGAGCAAGCATTAATAAATGCAGGCTTCCATATAACTGAAAAGTTTTCCCCAAATGAATTGTTATATATCATTATTGCTAAAACTCCATTCAAAGCAACATAACCCATGTACGGAGATCGGTTGTATCTCTATTTTTTATTCACCCCCTAAACAGAACATACATTTTGTTGTACAATATAAAAAGCTGTTTTCCACAAGATAACGATTGGAAGGGGTGAAAACATGAACGGTACAGCACATGCAGCAATTGGAGCAGCAACAGGATTTATTGTAGCAAATAATGTTCAAGGGACTCCTTCTGAAACACTCTTACTCGTCGGATTAGGAACCGTTTCTGGATTAATACCAGATCTTGATATTGATGGAAAATTAAGAGGAAAAATTACCTTGTCTCATAAGATGTTTCGCACCGTTGCACAGTTCATTGGTATATTACTTATTTGTTATAGCTTTTATGAAGGAACGGAAAATGAGCGATTCATCGGTATGGGGATTGGATTAGGTTTACTAGCCTTATCCTCTTCCATAAAACAACGCCATATGCTAACAATTACAGGAATTGGTGTATTAGCAGGCGGAATATCCTTGCAAGAAATATGGTTAATGCTGTTAGGAATTTACATACTTATTGCCTCCTTTGTAGCTCATCGAAGCTATACACATTCGATTCTAGGAGTTATTTTTTTTGGATTTATTGCTTCTAAACTAGAAACTTCTCTTGCAATAGAAGGTGTTTATTATACATGCATTATCGCTTATATTAGTCATTTGATTGCTGATAGTAAGGTGTTACCATTTAATAAACGCGGGGTTAAACTTCTTCTGCCAATTTGGTCCAAGGATTTTTAAAAAAACGTGGAAAAGCTCTATATTAGAAGCTTTTCCACTTTTTTATAAGTAGCTTTAACAAGTAATCCAATCGAGACCCTTTATATCCCAGTTAGCGGGTGCGTCAGCATTACAGATGACATGATCAAATGCTGTAAGTGATTCAATTTTATAATTTGCGGTTACACCAAGCTTTGAATGGTCCGCTAATGCGTAAACTTGTTTAGCTTGATAAATGAATAATTCTGAAAGTGAACATTTTTCCGGGTGGTACCCCGTCATTCCAATCTTTGGTTCTATTCCATCTAAGGATATAAAAGCCTTATCAGGAAAAAATGATTGGGCCATTGTTTTTGTAAATGAGCCACCTGTACGACCATGTGCACTATGAACATGCCCACCTAAAAATATAATATCACCATCAAACTGTTTTTTTTGTTCATATTCCATCAATGCTTTTACAATTGGAAAAAAATTCGTAATAACCATTAGTCCGCTTTTTCCCACTAAGGCGGGAATCATTTGCAGGGTAGTGCTCCCCTCATCAATAAAAATAACATCGCCATCTTCGGTGATTGATGCTGCTTGCTCTCCAATCCGTTTTTTTTCAACTTGATTCGTTATATTACGTTCCATAATGGTTGGTTCATTACGAGTTGTTTCAATCCTTAGCGCACCACCATACACTTTTTTTAGAAGATTCTTCGTTGCTAATTCATCAAGGTCTCGGCGAACGGTTTCTGTTGACACGTTGAAATCCAATGCCAATTGACGTACACTGACCTTTCCATGTTGATCGATGAGGTTCAAGATTTTGTGTTTTCGCTCGTCTGACAATAGTTCCATTTATATATCTCCCCTTCGAACAAGTCCTGAATCTATGCAAAAAGTTCTTGTTTATCTACAATAAAGCTCTTGATAACACCGAGAAGAAGATGAATATCTTCTACATAAACCTCACCTATATTTCCGATTCGAAATGTATCAACCTTTGATATTTTTCCTGGATAAATTACGAAACCTTGCTTTTTCAATGATTGATAAAATTGCTCAAACGTAAAATTGGTTTGTTTAGGATAAAGAAAGGATGTTATTATTGGTGATTGATACGCTCTTGGAATAAGCACATGAAATCCAAGTTCTTCCATACCTTTTACCAATTGTTCTTGATTTGTTGCATAGCGTTGGTTACGAACAGTAATCCCCCCCTCTTCTTCTAATTCTATAAGTGCTTGGTGAAAAGCTCGAACTACATGTGTTGGTGATGTATAGCGCCATTTTCCATTTGCTTCTTCCATTTTTTTATATTGCGAATAAAGGTCTAAAGAAAGAGAGCGCGCATTTCCTTTACACGCTTCTAATTTATCACGGTCCGCTATACAAAACCCGAAACCAGGGACTCCCTGAATACATTTATTAGCACTGCTAATTAAAAAATCAATATTCCAATCAAATACATCCATCTCTACTCCACCAAAGCTTGACATGGCATCTACGATTGTGATTTTGCCATAGCTTTTAGCAAGCTGACAAATAGCTTTCGCAGGATTTAATACACCAGTTGTCGTTTCACAGTGCACAACGACAACATGCGTAATGGCCGGGTCTCGTTTTAATTCAGCTGCGATTCGTTGTTCATCCAGTATTTCGCTTTCTTCTGTTGAAACAACCGTAGTAGCTATTCCGAGTACTTCTGTCATTTCCACGATCCGATCTCCGTATGCACCGTTCGTACAAATCAGCAATTTTCCTCTTTGCTTCGGTATAACCGTACCAAGGACTGCTTCCACTGTAAAAGAGCCGCTCCCCTGCATCAATACTGCTGTATATTTATCTACAGTTGTTGTCGCTAATTGAACAAGACGGCTCCGTACATCTTGCACAAGTTGATTGTACTCAGCATCCCAAGTGCACCAGTCTTTTAGCATCACTTTTCGAACCGTCTCCGATGTCGATAGAGGTCCAGGGGTTAATAACAAGTAATCATTTTTCATAACAGACTACCCTCCTCCTTAGGTAAAGGGGTCCCTTCGATATCATTAACTACTGCTTCTAGATCACGAATTTGTTTAATAACATAATCTGCACCTGCTGCTTTTAGTTGCTCTGAAACAAAACGAATACGTTCTTCCAATTCATTTGTTTTCGTGACTTCAACTTCTTCTTTCGTAAGTCCTAACTCACTGCTACCAAGTACAACACCAACGGTTATCATTCCTGCATTCTTTCCTTCTTTCATATCTGTTGGGGTATCACCTACTTTTATCAGCTTATTCATAGGGAATACTTCTAGCTCTTCTGCGTTACGATAGCACATCCATGGATAAGGACGTCCAGCTTTTACGTCATCTGCAGTAAAATAACAATCAGGTGCATAGCCCTGCGCTTTGGCACCCGGTGCTACAATTTCCATCATCGCTTTTGTATAACCTGTCGTTGCCCCAATTTTTATTCCTCTGCTGCGTAGTAACGTGACTAAATCGACGACTCCAGGAATCGGTTCGGTGAAATGTGAAAGCACCTGGAATAAATTGTCCTCAAAGGCATCATTCATTCGATGGACATCAGTTTCTGAAGGTTCCTCCCCCTTGACACGAATCCACTCTTGTCGAATCCGTGGCTCTGCAAGCATCGTGCGAATATGCTCAATTTTCAACATTCCCATTGGTCCACGCGCTTCTTCCACTGAAACGCTAACTCCCTCTTTACGAAATATCTCCAAAAACACCTCAAGTGGTGCAAAACATCCATAGTCCACTGTTGTACCAGCCCAATCAAATATTACTGCCTCTACCTTATTCATTCATGACCATTCCTTCCGTTAGTTGATTTTGTTTGTACTTACGTCGTTGTTGAATCCAGTAAACGACAAGCTCATAGAGTATTCGAACTGCAATGTTCGTGATAATGATAAGCACACTAAGTGCTGCTGCCTGCCCTAAGTTTCCGGCATCATCTAAATTGACAATAGAAATTGCTGCTAAGTTGAATTCTGCGGTATACAGAAACACAACAGCTGAAATGGTGACCATTGAATTGACGAAGAAATACATCGCCATTTCCAATATTGCTGGCATACACATTGGCACAGTTACTTTAAAAAATGTCTTATACATGGGTACACCCATTGATTCAGATACGGTTTCGAATTCTTTATCCAACTTCTTTAATGCACTTGTTGCCGTAACGTATGCGACAGAATAGAAATGCAATATGTTAGCAAGAACAATAATTCCAATTGTCCCGTATAAGAAGTTAAATGGGTTAGTGAAACGACTCCCAAATAATTCAATTGTTGGTTGACTAAAAAATAGAACATAACTTATCCCAATTACTAAACCTGGTACCGCAACCGGCAAAATAGAGAAGAACTTTCCTGCCTTTCGCAGTCCCGTCATCTTTCGAATTTTTTCAATTGCATAAGCATAGATAAATGTAAAGATCGTGCCAAACACAGCAGATAATGCTGCTACTAGCAAACTATTTTTAAAAGCTGTGAAACCACCACCTGTATAACTTTCTAATTGAAAGTTAGCTAGATTAAAAGATAAATTATATGGCCAGCCAGGTGCCAACGCCGCTATAATTACTGCTGCAAATACAAGGAACACACAAATGGTAATGATTGTAACAAAAGAAAATGCCAGAGCATTACGCTTCCTATTCTGCTTCACTTGAAATGGGATTGCTTTTGTTGATAAGGATGAACTTTGTTTACGATTCACCAGCTGATCTGAAAAGAAGGCTAGTAACGCTGGAATCATTAATAAAATACCTACAGTTGCTCCCATACTCATATTTTGCTGCCCAACAACTTGGGAGTAGATATCCGTTGCAAGTACATTGTATTGTCCACCTACTACTTTAGGTGCACCATAATCAGTGAAACTAAGAGAAAACACAAGGAATATCGCACTAACCAGGCCATATTTTGCATTAGAAAGTGTAATGGTAAAAAACTGTTTAGCCTTATTTACACCTAGCGTTTCTGCAGCTTCATATAATCGGTAATCCGAATTACCAAGGGCAACAAGCATGATCATAAACGCCTGTGGAAATGTATAAATGACTTCGGCAATAATAATGCCAACTGGTCCGTAAAGGTTAATATCCATTGCCGGCAACAGTCCAAAAAAACCATTTGTAAAGATCCCCTGATTACCAAATAGATAGACAAGGGCAATACCATGCATCATCGTTGGTGCAAACAAAGGCAAAAATGCAGCATAACGAAAGAAGGTTTTCCCTTTTATATCCGTTCTAACCAAGCAATAAGCATAAGCAAATGCTAGGCTAACAGATATCGCTGTAGTCATGGCTGCAATGAAAAATGTATTTTGTAAAGATTGAACCAGCGCAGGTGTTTGAAAATAATTTATAAAGTTATCAATCCCTACAAACACACCGTCATCACTTTGAAAAGCTTTTACAAACAGCGTCATTAATGGCAACACAAGTACTACAAGAAACGTCACTAGCATAACAAGCAGTAAACTACGTTTCAGCCAATTTTCTCTGTTGAAAAAGAACGGTTGTCTTGCTGTATTTGCAGGTATAGCATATTCTTGCTTCATTCCCTTCCTGCCTCCTTCTACGATGATGTCTGTGAGACGTTAATTATTTGATATACGACTTTTCCTATCGTCTAGGAACATATAATATGAAACTTCATTCTACGAGGATTTGTTCGTACTGCAAAATGCACTCCCTATCTAAACCTCTTGGCCCACATCAAGTCTTAGATGTGGGCATGATGGCTTCTTAACCCGAGACAAAATGGAAGCTTAATAGAATCTCCTCACTGCCAGCTCTAGCAGACACACTGCTTAACGAACACTTATGCTCTTGTTTTTAGGCGTCATAAGCCAGAATGCGATCCAGTGATAGATCCAAATGAATCTCTGACCCTTTTTGTAAATGAAACTCATGTACTTCTTTCATGGTAAGATCTGCTTTTATACTTGATCCATTTAAATCAGAGTTCCGATCATAAACTATAAACTGAACTCGAAAAACAGGACCACGAAATTCGATTGTTTCTACTTGTGCCTTTATCCCTCCCGACTTAGCAAGGCGTATATGTTCAGGTCGAATCGCCAATTTCTCTTGATTCTGATTCTTCCAGAAATTAATTGAACCAATAAAATCGGCTACAAACGCATTTATTGGGCGCTCATATACTTCTAACGGTGTACCAACTTGCATAATTTTTGCCTCATTCATTACAACAATTTTATCCGCCATTGTTAATGCTTCATCTTGATCATGTGTTACCATTATCGTTGTTATCTTCAGCTTTTCTTGAATCGAGCGAATTTCATAGCGAAGTCGCTCCCTCACCTTTGCATCGAGGGCAGAAAGTGGTTCATCAAGCAATAGGAAATCTGGAGATAAGGCTACTGCCCTTGCAAGAGCAACTCGCTGTTGTTGCCCTCCTGACAATTGAGCAGGATAGCGGTGACCTACCTGTTCTAAATCAACAAGTGCTAATGCCTCCCTAGCACGATCTTTTATTTCTTTTTGTGTTAACTTCTTAGTTTTTAGACCAAATATTACGTTTTGTAACGCAGTTAAATTTGGGAAGAGTGCATAGGACTGAAAGACAATCCCAAAATTTCGCTTTGCGGGCGGAACATTGGTCATATCTTTATCAGCCATGATGATAGTTCCTTTTGATGGTTCCTCAAGCCCGGCAATAATTCGTAGAAGCGTTGTTTTGCCACAGCCGCTCGGACCTAATAGGCAAACAAATTCACTTTTGTTTATGTCAACAGAAATATCATTTAAAGCTGTAAAACGTCCAAACTTCTTTTGTACATGGCTTATCGACAAATAACTTCTGTCTGTATTACTCATCCCATTCACTCCTTGATTATTTTTTAGGTTCTGCTTTTTCAGCGAATTTTGATTCCCAAGTATTAATAATATCTGTATGGTTTTTCGCGGATACATTCAAATCATGGTTTTCATACAACAGATCTTCAAAATTCTCTGGGAATCCTTCGGCAGTTGGAAGGTTCTCATGTTTTGTTGCTAGACCATAAGCTTGGTGATATTCCTTCATAGCTTCATCAGAAATTGCCCAATCAAGAAAAGCTTTGGCTAATTTATCACTCTCTGTATCTTCTTTATTGATCATGGCATTGGCTTCTACATCCCAACCTAGACCTTCCTTCGGCAAATGAACTTCTACTGGCGCACCTTTTTGCTTTTCTTGCACACCACTATAAACAAGCCCTAATGAGATTGGAAACTCTCCTGTCGCAGCCATTTGGATTGGCTTTGAACCAGAATGGGTATACATACCAACATTTTCATGCAAATCTTCCATGTACTTCCAACCTTGTTCTTCACCCATCATTTGCAGCCAAGTGGAAACCTGCAAGTAGCCTGTCCCAGAGGAAGCAGGATGCGCCATTGCTATCAATCCCTTATACTTCGGATCAGTTAAATCTTCATACGTTCTAGGTACATCTAATCCCATTTTTTCTAGTTCTACTGTATTTACTGTAATCCCAGAAGCTGTAACAACATTCCCTACCCATTTCGGCGATTCTTGGTTTTTGTCTTTAAATATTCCTGGTACTTCCTCTATCCCTTCAGGCGAGTATGATTGAAGTAAATTCTGTTGATCTAATTTTAATAAATTAGAAGCTTGAACTCCCCAAACTACATCTGCCTTCGTATGCTTTCCCTCTGATAAAAGTTTTGCGGTAATAATCCCTGTAGAATCACGGACTATATTCAATTCTACATTCGGATATTTTTTCTCAAAGGACTCTAGATAGTTTGGTAACAATTCTTCTTCAACTGCTGTATATACCGTTAACTCTCCCTTTAACCCTTCATTTGCATTGCTAGAAGTCTCCTTACCACAAGCAGTAAGTATCCCTATACTTATAAGCATAAGTAAAATTGGTACAATGACCTTCTTCATCCTTTATCCACCTTTCTAATTCAACGATGGTGTTGAGTTATGTTGTTTCACTAAGTTGCTGTTAACACCTTTCTCCTACACCCACACTATAAAACAAATTTATTAAGTGAATATGAAGCCATTGTTAAGATATTGTTTTTTGTTATTTCATTTTGTTTTATGTGGTTTTATCGAAAGGTTATTACCCGTAGAAAGTGAAAACTAAGAAGTTGACATCAAGCAGGACACTATAATGAATGGCAAAGCATGATAGAGAGATCAACATAACGGAGGTTGAGGGAAGTCCCTCATTAAACGCGCTGGTTGGTAATACTTCATTGTATAATATATTCCTCCTAGACATTAAAAAACCGTTAGCAGCTTCGTTGCTAACGGTTCATAATTCCTTACGATCTTTTAATGCTTCCATTTCCATTTCCAGCTTATCTATCCTCTTACGGAGCTTTTTCTTAGGCTCGGTGATTCGTTTTCTTAGCATCCCAATGATACTTAACATGGCTACAACACTTACAATAAGAGCAATAATAACGATTAAAGCGATGTCAAACATGTCGCTTCACTTCCTTTCTTTAAAAAACAAGGAAAACTTGAATTCGTCAATCCCACTGTCATTATAAACATAGGCTTATAAGGAGGAATTCGAAATACCAACTCCTTTCTAAGTAACGGATAGATAAATCCTCGTTTTTATCTTTGGTCTCTCCTAAATTCATACAATAAAGTAATCGATCTATACCTTTCCTATGATTTTACAGGAAACAAATCGGTTGAGAAACCCCAAGATAATATCCATGATAAAAAAGGAGAGCATTCCTATTTAAGAAATACTCTCCTTTTCCATCGTTCCGTTTCCTACTACTTATTATGAAAGTATGTATGTGTGAATCCCTATTTTTTATTTTCAACTTGTACACGTCGCTGAATCGAAATCATTTCTTTGGCAAGTGTGGTTATTCGTTCCATCACATTCCGATTTACAATTTGTTTATCATCATTAAAATCATCATTATGAATAAATACACTGCAAGTAGGCACAATTCCTTTCAAATAAGAAAGGATGGGTTTTAATTGATACTCTGACACTAGAAAATGCTTTTCAGAACCTCCTGTTGTGATCATTCCAGTGACTTTTGATTTAAAAGCATCTACAGGTAGGTGATCAAAAAGGTTTTTTAATGCTCCCGAAATGGATGCTTGGTATATAGGTGACCCGACAACTAACATGTCAGCTGACAGAATCGTATTTACAACATGCCATGTATCCTCGTTATAATAAGCTAAAGGAGCACCATTAACAAATTCAACCTCATAATCGCGAAGGTCAATTAATGCAGTTTCCAAACTTGCATCCACTCGTTTAGCCTCAAGTAGCACATCATGAACGGCCTGTGATGTCTTTTCTCCTACTAATGATCCTGCGATTCCAACTAGCTTCACTGGTGCTACCTCCTCTTCATTCTCTAGAATAAGGTACTCCCTCGAGTACCTTATTCTCCTTTTCTGTCAATTAGCTAATTGCTTTTTCATATTTTTCAGCAACAGCGTCCCAATTAATAATATTAAAGAAGTTCTCAATGTATTCTGGGCGTTTATTTTGATATTTAAGATAGTAGGCATGTTCCCAAACATCGATTCCTAAGATTGGGGTTTTGCCATCTGAAATCGGATTATCTTGGTTTGCTGTACTTGTTACTTCTAGCTTACCTTCTTGATTAACAACTAACCATGCCCAACCAGATCCAAAACGTGTGGTCGCTGCATCAGCGAATTTTTGTTCAAAACTGCTAATGCTGCCAAATGCCTCATTGATTGCTTCCGCAAGTTTACCAGCAGGTGCTGCAGCTTCTTTACCTGGTGCAATTACTTCCCAGAAAAGCGTATGGTTTAAATGTCCACCACCATTATTACGTACTGCTGTACGCACATCTTCTGGAACTGCCTCTAGGTTACTAATAATGGATGCTAATGATTGGTCAGCTAGTTCTGCTTTTCCTTCCAGTGCAGCGTTTAATTTGTTTACATATGTTTGATGATGTTTTCCATGATGTATTTCCATCGTTGTTTGATCGATGTACGGTTCTAATGCGTCTGTTGCATATGGTAGTTCAGGTAATTCAAATTTTGCCATAAAAAATTCCTCCACCCTTTTTATTTTGCACTTATTATACTTATTGGTATAATAAGTATACAGAAAGAATACCGTATCAAATGAAGAAGATCAACTTATTTGCTCGAAAAATTTTCCTTTTTAATACAGAAATAAACATTTTACTTCCAACTTACTTGTAGTTTTTATACAATATAAGCGTAGGAAACCAAAGGGATAACATCAATCACTCGTAGAAATCTCCATATAAATGACGCCAATCTTGTGAGGTGATAATTTGAAAAGAACCACAACGAAGGACAAAATTCTTACTATCTTAAAAAAAGAAGTCCGCTTAACAGTAAGTGAATTGACCAATCATTTAAAAATTACCGATATGGCCGTTCGAAAGCATCTTTCAATGATGGAAAAGGATGATCTTATTACTTCAAAAGAGGTTAAACCAGTAATGGGGAGACCAACACAAACATATTCTTTATCACAAAAAGGTGAATTGTTATTTCCCAAAAGTTACGAAGGACTAAGTTTAGAGTTTTTAAAAGATATAGAGGAAGTATACGGCGAAAATTCCATCCAACAATTGTTCCAAAAGCGTGAAAGCCGATTAACCAGTGAATACGCGATTCGCATGAACAAGAAAGTCCCAAAACAAAGGATACAAGAAATGAAAACTATTCAAAATGAGAAAGGTTATATGGCAGACATTACCCAATTGGATGAGAATACGTATGAGCTAATTGAGTATAATTGTCCAATTATGGCCATTGCGAATGAATACAAAGTCGCTTGTCGCTGTGAAACTTCGATGTTTCAACAAGTACTTCAAACCGATCAGGTAACTCGAACAAGCTGTAAAACAGAAGGAAATGATCACTGCCGGTTTTTAATTGCTTTTTAAACCCGGTATTGATCATTTCCTTTTGTATATCTAGTGTAATCACAAAGGATAACAAAACTTTAAATTACATATTGGTTAATTTCTGTGAAAATTTTTCTTTATTTTTCTTCGGTTTCCAAAGCATTGCAATTTCTTCCAATGTTTTATTTTTCGTTTCGGGAACGATCGTCATTACGAAAAGGAAGCAAATGACATTAATGACCGCGAACATCCAAAACGTGAACGCTCCGCCCATATTATTAATTAATACTGGCGTGAATTGTCCAATTGCCCAATTTGCTCCCCAAAGGAAAATGGTTGCTATTCCTACCGCTTTCCCTCGTAAGTGATTCGGAAAGATTTCCGGAATCATAACCCATGGGATTGGCCCCATGGAAACGCAGAAAGCAGCGGTAAATCCGGCAATAAACAAAATAAGTAATATGCCGCTATTTTCAGGTTCAAAGAAGAATACGCTTCCAATCAGCAGCATAAAAATTGCCATTAGACTTGAACCAATCGCCATTAATTTCTTTCTGCCTAAACGATCAATTAACAAAATAGCTACAATTGTGAAAACAACTTGTACACTGCCAATAATACTTGTAGCTAAAAACTCGGTATTATTTTCAAATCCTACACTCCTAAAAATATCAGGTCCATAATAGGTTACTGCATTCATACCAATGACTTGATTGAATAAAGCCAGAAAGATTCCGACCCCTAAGGCCATTCTTAAACCTGGTTTTAATAATTGCTTTGCAGAGGAGTTTTGTTCTGCTTCAATGGACATTTTTATTTCTTTCGCTTCTCTTTTAGCTACTTGTTCCCCATTAATACGAGTCAATATACGATACGCTTCCTCATCCTTCCCTTTCTTAATCAAGAAACGAGGGCTTTCCGGAATAAAAAATAACAAGACTAAGAAGATGATCCCAGGTATCGTACCATAGCCGAGCATCCAGCGCCAGCCTGCCTCTAAGCCCCATTGATACGTACCACTATTAGCAACACCATAGTTAATGTAGAACGTGATGCTTATCCCTAAAATAGTGAACAACTGGTATAACGATCCAAGCCTGCCTCTAATTGCTGGTGGCGCGCATTCACTAATATAAGTCACAGATAATGCGGAAGCAAACCCAATACCAAATCCACCCAAAATTCTTGCAAAAACTAACATGGTTATACTTGTTGCAAATGCAGAAGCCAGGGCAGATATAATAAAGAACACCGCCGAAACCAACAATATATTCTTTCTTCCATACTTATCACTTAAAAAGCCTGACATGGCGACACCGATTACACCACCAATCATTACACAAGAAATTACCCAACCTTCCATAGCCGGACTTAAATCATATAAATCTTGTAAGTATCCGATAGCGCCTGAAATAACTGCCGTGTCAAAACCATATAATAACCCTCCCATACCTGCAGATACAGAAAGTAAAAGTACATACCAAAATGAATGTTTTTTTACCATGATGCTCCTCCTCTTATATCGGTTATGATATGAATCAATGTAAGCATGTAAAAGGAAGGAAATTTGTCACCTACCATTTAATAACAAACTTCACATTGTGATTCCGCTTTCATTTCACTAATAAACTAATATCTTTTCTTAATCATTCTTAGAGATAGCTTGTACTTGTTTGGTAAGTAGGAAGAGGTGGGATAAAAATACCCCGTCCTCTCATTATCATTTATTCACATTCAATGTTTCTTTTCACTCTATTTGCGGTAAGCAGCCTCATTCCATCTCAATTCATTTCTTAATTCTCGTAGCTTGGTATCCTTATCGATAACAATACATTCAATATTTGTCATATCAGCAAAATCATATAACTGCTCTGTGGTTACCTGAAAAGATAAAACCGTATGATGAGCACCACCCGCGTAAATCCATGCTTCTGTAGCTTCACTTAAGGTTGGCTGCGGCCTCCATAAAACTTTTGCCACAGGAAGATGCGGTGTTTGTTTTTCAGGCTGCTCTGCCTTAATTTCATTAATAATTAACCGAAATCTACCACCCATTTCTACTAATGAAACGTTAATTGCATCTCCACCTTTCCCATCAAATACCAGGCGCGCAGGGGCTTCCTTTCCCCCCATTCCCAATGGTTGAACAACTACTTTAGGCTTCGTAGCAGATATTGTTGGACAGACCTCAAGCATATGCGAACCTAAAATCATTTCATTTTCTGGCTCTAAATGATACGTATAATCTTCCATAAAAGATGTGTCTTGATTTTGAGAAATGATTTTCATCATTCGTAATAATGCCGCCGTTCTCCAGTCTCCTTCACCCGCAAAGCCATAACCTTCAGCCATTAATCGTTGTGCTGCTAGACCAGGAAGCTGTTTCATCCCATGTAAATCTTCAAAATTTGTTGTAAATGCGTTATAATTTCCTTCTTCGAGAAATGATTTTAATCCTAACTCAATTCTCGCTTGATACTTAATTGCCTCACCAATAGCAGAATTGGATGCTGCTTCTTGCGGGAATTGATACCGTTGCTGATATTCTTTAAACAATTTATTAACTTCTGTTTCTTCAATTTCATTCATAACTTCTACGAGATCGCCAATTCCATAATAATCAACGGTCCAACCGAATTTAATTTGTGCTTCAATTTTATCACCATCGGTAACTGCTACATTTCGCATATTATCTCCAAATCGCGCAACACGGATAGTTGAACCTTCTGATACTGCCACTGCCGTATGCATCCAACTTGCAATTTTTCTAATGACTTGTTTATTCTGCCAATGACCAACTACCACTTTTCTGGAAAGATTTAAGCGTGATACCATAAATCCATATTCGCGATCTCCATGTGCCGACTGATTCGTATTCATAAAATCCATATCAATCGAATCCCATGGAACATTTTGATTATATTGCGTGTGCAAATGCAACAGTGGTGCTTGCAATTCTTTTAAACCAGCAATCCAATTTTTGGCTGGTGAAAATGTATGCATCCAGGTAATTACGCCTGCACAGGTAGGATCTGTATTTGCGTGCCTTACTAGATTTTGAATATTATTAGCTGTCGTCACTACCTCTTTAAACGTGATAGGAAAAGGTAATTCCTCACTTTTATTCAGACCTTCAACCATTCGCTTTGAATGAACTTCTACTTCCTTTAATGTCTCTTCACCATATAAAGGCTGACTTCCAGTTACAAACCAAAAAGTATAGGGCTTCCTTGTTATCATATTCGTACCTCCATTTATCTTCTATATAGTAACTTTTTCCTCAAATGTTCTTAGCGTTTTTAGCCGCTTCATTACATTGTTTGTACCGCGTCCAAAGTAATCATGTAGCTGCTTATATTCTTGGAATAATTCGTCATAAATGAATACATTTTCAGGGATAGGTTTAATAACCTCTTCTTTTATCCGGGCCATATTTCTTGCAGCTTCAATGGCAGAATCATATCCCCCATTTTCAGAACCTGCCGCAATAGCACCAAACATGGCAGCACCTAAAGCTGGCGTATGTTTAGAATCAGCAATTCGAATTTCACGGTTGGTAACATCAGCGTAAATTTGCATGAGCAATTTACTTTTTCGGGGCAACCCACCACATGCATAGAGTTCATCAATCGAAACACCATTTTGATGAAACGCATCGACAATCATTCTTGTACCAAATGCAGTGGCTTCTAATAAGGCACGATATACTTCTTCCGGTTTTGTTTGTAAGGTCATACCTAGCAGAAGACCACTTAGTTCCGTATCAACAAGAACAGAACGATTTCCATTCCACCAATCTAGTGCTAATAACCCCGTTTCTCCTGGTTTATATCCTGTTGCTTTTTTTTCTAAATATTGATAAACATCTAATCCAGCTTGTGCAGCTTCTTCTTTAATATAAGCTGGCACCGATGTATCAACAAACCAAGCAAAAATATCTCCTACTGCTGACTGGCCTGCTTCATATCCATAATAATTTGGTATGATTCCGTCTTCTACAACTCCACACATGCCTTCTATTTCTTTCTCTTTATCACCTAATACCATATGGCAAATAGAGGTTCCCATTGCCATTACCATTTTCCCAGGCGATGTCACCCCCATCGCTGGAACAGAAGCATGAGCATCCACATTTCCTACAGCAACGGCAATCCCTGGATTTAGCCCTGTAACATCAGCCATCTCTTCAGTTAAACCACCTGCATTTGTCCCTAATGGAACGATTTCTCCACGTAATTTCGTTTCTGCTAGATTTTCTAGGCGTGGATCTAATGCCTTAAAGTATTCTTTACTTGGAAAACCATCTTGTTTATGCCAAATTGCTTTGTATCCTACTGTGCAACTATTTCGAACAAGATTTCCAGATAATTGGGAAATAACCCAATCGGTTGCCTCAACAAATTTGTCGGTTGCATAATAAATATCTGGAGACTCATCTAGAACTTGCCATATTTTTGCAACCATCCATTCGGATGAGATTTTTCCACCATACCGTGGTAAGAATTCTTCACCACGTTGTTCCGCTATTTCGTTTATTTTATTTGCTTTAGCTTGTGCAGCGTGATGTTTCCATAATTTCACCCAACTATTGGGATCCGTTTTCCACTTTGGATCGAACATAAGCGGGCGTCCATCCTTATCAACAGGTAAAATCGTGCATGCTGTAAAATCAATACCAATACCAACTACTTCATCTGGGTGGATATTAGATTGTTGTAAAACCTCTGGAACGGAGGTCTGTATGACTTCTATATAATCATGAGCATGTTGAAGCGCCCATTCATGCCCTAGTTTTTCTCCTGTTTCAGGTAATCTATCATCTATTACCCCATGTCGATATGAAGTTACATGGTCTGCGATTTCTTTACCATCTTTTAAAGAGACTAATACAGCACGCCCTGATTCGGTTCCATAATCAATACCAATTGTATATTTTTCTTTCATTAGAAACTCCCTCCTTATCGTTTATTGCCCGTAGTACGCATGCTTCCCGTGTTTTCTTAAATAATGTTTATCTAATAGACTTTGTTGCATCACTGGCGTTTCTGGATTAATTTGGTACGTATGCAACGCCATCTTTGCCACTTCCTCTAATACAACTGCTTGATGTACTGCATCTTGAGGATCTTTTCCCCAATTAAACGGCGCATGGCTATGAACCAAAACACTGGGAACAGCAAGATGATCCCTATTTTCAAATGTCTCTATAATAACCTTCCCTGTTTCCAACTCGTACGAACCTTTTACTTCATCATCAGTCATTTTTCTCGTACAAGGAACACTTCCATAAAAATAATCAGCTTGTGTCGTCCCTAAAGCTGGTATATCCCTTCCAGCCTGAGCCCAACTCGTTGCCCATGGCGAATGTGTATGAACAACTCCACCAATATTGGGGAAACTTTTGTATAGCATCAAATGCGTCGGTGTATCCGAAGATGGGTTTTTGTTCCCTTCCACAACGTTTCCTTCTAAATCAACAACAACAAGATCTTCTACCGTCAAATCTTTATATGGCACGCCACTTGGCTTGATTACAATTACTCCTTCCTCTTTGCAGTAACCGCTTACATTACCCCAAGTAAACGTTACCAATTTATGTTTTGGTAAAGCCAAGTTTGCTTCAAGTACTTGTTCCTTCAATTGGTAAAGCATCCTAAATTCAACACCTTTCCTAAACCAAATATACACTTGTACGTATATATTTTCCGTTTTAATTAATAATAATACAAAACGTACGTACATTCAATATGTTTTTTTAGTATTTTTTGAATTGGATGATAAATGGAAGATATAAAATCTTATTTAACCTAGGTGAATAGCATTTTTAGAGTAAAGAATTTTCTTTTCTTAGGTACTCATTAGGGAAAGGGGGACTAAAGATAGCAATGACAGGTATTCAAACAGGTCCCTTCCTTTTTTATAGGATAGCACCTGCTTTAGTACATAATAATGATTTCATGACGTGCTTCGATTACGGAATACAGAAAGACGGTTGAGCCCATACGTTGCAGTAATCAAATTTATCTTTGCTGCCAGTAAGGGAATTCCAAACCTTACTGGATTTTTATATCTAAAGAAAGATATGGAAATATACGAAAGAACTTTACAAAATTTGATTATCAATGTATAGTTGATTACACGAGTGATCAACCAATCAACATATCAACCTTATGTATGTCTTGTTGTAGAAAGGAGACAGATGTGCAATCTAATTTTGATGATACAAAACCAATTTTTCAGCAAATCGCAGAAATGATTGCAGATGACATCATTGATGGCGAGATAGCAGAAGGAGATCAGATTCCTTCAACAACAGAATTATCCAAGTTTTATCAGATAAATCGGGCTACAGCACAAAAAGGATTGACGATGCTCGTTGATGCCGGTTTAGTCTACAAACAACGAGGTGTAGGCATGTTTGTGGCTGAAGGTGCAGTTCGTCAATTACTTTTAGAACGTCAGCAAGACTTTTTTAAACAATATGTTAAACCCTTAGTGGCTGAAGCAAAACGACTTCACTTGTCAGAAGAACAAATTATTCAATTTATCAAGGAGGCTACTTCCAATGATTGATATTCATGACATGACTTTTTCATATGGGGATTCCCTAGCATTAAAGCAGGTGAATTTACATGAAACAGAACCAATTATAATGGGGCTTTGGGGAAGAAATGGAGCTGGTAAAACCACATTAATGAAACTCCTTTCAGGTCAAGAAAATCCTAATGGCGGACAAATACGTGTTAATGGAATCTCACCTTATAACAATAATAATACAATGAAAGAAGTAACGTATATTCAAGAGAATCATCCTTTTTCAGAGCTATGGAATGTAAATGATGCCCTGCGATTCGGTTCTTACTTTAGTGCAAACTGGGATCAAGCCTTAGCAGATGAGCTTGTGTCTTTATTTGAATTACCAAGGAAAAAGAAGATTAAGCATTTTTCGAAAGGAATGCAAACAATGATAAGCATTGTAATTGGTTTAGCTAGCAAATCTCCAATTACAATTATGGATGAACCTACAAATGGACTTGATGCACATATGCGAAAACTATTTTATGATGTACTGTTAGACACGTATGAAGAGCAGCCACGATTAATTATTTTATCATCACATCATATTGATGAAATCGAACCATTATGTGAGATGATTGCCATTGTCGACAATCAAACAATCACACGTTATGAAGAAACCGAATCTTTTAAAATGCAAGGAATTATTCTGAACGGTCCAAAAAACGCAATAGATGAATTAACTACTGGTAGCACCATTTTAGAAGAACGAAAATTAGGCAATCAAGTACATGTCATGCTAGATGTACCTTATAACGAAGATTGGATCGCTCGCGCCAAACTAGCAAAAGTTAATATTGAAAAGGCACCACTGCAAGATTATCTCGTAAATATAACTTCTAAAAAGGAGCCGGTAAAGAAATGAACACATTTAAAGGACCTTTCCGCGTCATGTTTGAAGATTTACGTGTCCAATTTTATATTTTAACTACAATTACAGCCGTATTATCTATTTTTTATATCATTTTAGGTATGTTATTCTCATCAGACGGTTCATTTAACGCAGGAGCTAGCTTTGGACCGTATTACGGCATGTTTCTTATATATCCATTTTTTATTTTCACAAAAGGATTTAAATATATCATCTCGTTTGGCGGTACAAGAAAACAATTCTTGTTCAGCGCATTTATCAACGCGGGGATCTTTATCCTTATTGGATCGCTTGTCCTAAATGGGCTTTACGTTTTAAATAATTATTTAATTGAACAGGGAATTAGCTCAGGCACATTATTCCATATGGGAGATTTAGTAAATGAGTCAGGCTTTTTCCTCTATTTGTGGGTTGATATTTTGTGGGGAATTTTTCTGTTTGGTATTGGTTTTCTTATTAATAGTGTATGGCAATACTTTGGAACATTCCGCTTATTAATGGGCAGCACCGTTGTACTTTTACTTCTAATTACGTATGTTACATTCGGTGACATCAGTAAGGTAATCCAATTTATTGTAGTTGATCATTTGGCTTTTGTTCATATCGTTGCAGGATTTGGTATTGTAGCATTCATTATTTCATATTTCCTCATAAAAGATGGTCCAATAGAACGAGGTGCTGTGAGACTCTTTCGCAATAAAGTAGTATCCAATTAATATCATGGATACTAGCACAAGTAGCTCTAACTTCGAATCATTGAATTATTCGTTACATCTGAAATAGAGCATGCTCCTCTGGGCATGACTTCAGCTAGCTCGGGTTAACTACGATTGTTTACCCGAGTGGATCATCACAAACCGTGCTGTTCCATTGGAGTCATGCCTATTTCATTTGTTATCCAGAAGTCATCTGTGAAAAATCCAATTATCTTCAACCTTTATCATTGTTGGCTTACACGATTATTCTTGTATTGTATAATTTTTCATTAAGATACTACTTCGGCAAATGCACGAACAGGAAATGTACCAATTCCTTTTATTTTAGGGGGGACAGCATAGAACAAGAACTGCTTATCCAACAACTTATTTAAATTGCATAGATGCTCCACAATTAATATTTCATTACCTAATAACTCCGTATGTACAGGTCTGGTATTCCCTGAAGTATCATCTATATTGACAGAATCAATCCCCACTACTGCTGCTTGTTGTTCTACTAAATACTTTGCGGCGTTTTCCGTTAAATAGGGATGCCTCTCATAATACTGTTCTGTATTCCAATATCTATCCCAGCCGGTTGAAATTAATATAGCTTTTCCCTTTAAATCAAAATTATAAAATACTGTTTCATCAATTGCTTGTTGACTATGGTTCATCTGGAAGAGAACACCATCCAAACCTGCCAGCTTATCTATTGCTGTCTCATTTAGGTCTTTCCCATCGGAATAGCGATGAGATGGTACATCCACATATGTTCCCGTATTTGACACCATTTCAATTTTGCCAATTTGGAATTCGGTGCCTTGCGCATAGTGCTTACGAGATTCTTCTCTACTTAAATAGTCACAGATAATTGGTGCGGGTAATCCTTTATATGTTACAAGCCCATCCTCAATTGTATGACTTAAATCAATATACTGTTTCATATGCGTCTTTCCCCCCTATATATTCTCATTCTAAACATATTCCACATGTACTTCAGACTAGTCTAATTCAAGGATATTTTTATTGCTGTTAATTTAATTTTACGGTAAAAGCCTCTTCCAGTAAATCTGAATAGAGGCTTCCCATTTATTTATATTTGATCGTGATGGGATATAAATACGGCTGTTCAGGTTCATCAATTACTTGATAATCGGAAATGTTTATTGCCGGCATCCGTGTACCATTATATTCTTCGATATAGATTGTTCCTGTTGCCTCCACCCATGTATCTTCGGTTAATTCTGTCGCATCTTCCACCGAAGATAAAAAACCAATAATACTTGAATCTGCTACACAATGAGTAATTAAGAACCTGCCCAAAACAAGTTGGTTACTTTTAAAGTCATCTTCTTTATAGACAAATCCCTTTAATGAAATTTCTTTTCCTACAAACGAATCCATTTCCTTGTTAATCATTTCATAATACGTTGAATAAACCTGTTCTGACATTAAAATGGAATCTTGTTCCCCTAATTGATTAACGATTTGGTCATATTTTTCCATACTTATCGTGTTGGAATCGAGATTGGGATCGGGTGCATTTTGGTGGATCGGTTGTTCATTTTCCATATTCTCATCTGCTGATTCTTCTTTTTCCTGTGGTTGACCTGAATTCTGCTCTTGCATCGCGTTATTCGTAATTGACAACATTGCTCCTTTTTTGGCAGCAATGGAAGCATCTAAAGTACTGGGTGGTAGTAAAAATCCGGTAATTAGTGGCAATACAATAATAAAATAGGAAACGAGTTTTCTCCCATTTAGTGGTGAATAACCATGGTCATGATGATGGTCTTCATGGTCATGGTTATGCTTGTGTTCATCGTGTTTAGAAAACACACGATGAAGCTGAGTGACGAACAATATAAGTAAGATGACTACTCCAATCATACTGATCGTTCCATATTTTGGATTAATTAGTTTTAAAATATCTCCTGTGTAGTGCAATTTAACGATATATATCGTAAATAAAATTAATATGAAGGCTCGTACAGCCTGTTGGAAATAAAAACGCATGGTTGCCCCCTAATAAAATTGGTTTAAAAGTATGAATACTACAAAAACAACAATGGTTACAATGCTTACAAAGGTAAAAACAAATTTTGCCCGAAAAACACTTAACATCATCATCATGTTCTTTAAATCAATCATCGGACCATATACAAGAAAGGCCAATATTGCAGTAGGTGCGAATAAATTACTAAATGACGCGGCAATAAAAGCGTCTGCTTCAGAACAAAGAGATAATAGAAATGCTAGCCCCATCATCACGATTGTCGAAGAAGCAATCTGGCCATTTCCAATAGCTACAAGCGATTCTGAAGATACATATGTTTGTACAAAAGCAGCCAGTAAAGCACCAATTATTAAGTATTTTCCCATATCGAAAAACTCATCCACAGCATGTGTCAGTACATGGAAAATTTTCATTGTAACAGGTTGTCCTACCGCAGCGGTTCCATGTTCACAATGGTTTGCATTTTTAAGCTCTTGTTTCAGTTGATTGGTACGAAACAATAGGCTAATTAAAAATGCAACAATAACAGCGACAATAAACCCGATAATCATACGTGACAGGGCAACTTTCAAATCATTTCCAAATGCCATATACGTAGACAGGATAACGATTGGATTAATAAGTGGTCCAGTGAGAAGAAAACCAATACCAGCATAAATTGGCACCCCTTTGGCAATTAGCCTGCGAACAATCGGAACAATTCCACATTCACAAGCGGGAAAACATGCACCTACTACACAACTCATTAAAATTGCTGCGAATCGATTTTTTGGTATCCATCGCTTAATATGGTCTTCGGTTATGAATATCTGTATCCCCCCAGCAATTAAAACACCTACTAATACAAAGGGAAGTGCCTCGATCAAAATACTTAGAAAGATTGTATTCATATTATAAATCGAGGACGGCAATGTAATGCCCCCTTGAATCGTTCCACTGATTGAAATTAAATAGATTGCTAACCCAATAATAAGAACCCCTGTTACATCAATTACTGTTGATCTAATTTTACCAAGCATTTCTTTCCTCCTTCATTCAATTTTTAGGACAATCATTCTTATGTATGTTTTTTTCATTTACTAAAATACGAATCTTCTAAGGCTGTAGGTCATACTTCTAGATTCCTCTCGGACCTTTATAGATAAAGCCATCTGCACCTGTGATATGAGAATTTGGTGTATATGTATGGGCATCAGCGTCAAATGATATAATCGAGGAGATTTCCCCCTCCAATTTCATTCATGAAATATCCTAACGGATACATTGTTGTTTATATCTGTAATACATCATGCATATTTTCTTTATTTACAGTTGCTGTTTTCACTGCATTGCCACGACAAGTCAAAAGTAGAATAACCAAACCAACAAACAAACTAAATCGAGCGTAATTTTTCATTTTTACTTCCCCATCATCAAAAATCAATTCGTAATCATTACGATTTATATGCAAGAAATAACTCAAAAATGAATGATATTGACCATTTACATATCCTTACCTTTACCTAGGTTACTTTTCCCCCAGGAACTTGCCTTTGATGAGATGTTCTCTAAATGCCTATCGGAACATCCTGAATTTTCGCAGTTCCAAAGTTTTAATGGCTTGGTGTTTTGACCTTTAACCACCTTTGATTTTTCACTATGCGTCTTCTCTTTGTTAAAATATCCTACCACTCTTTGTTCTATTAAAAGGCGAATCGTAATAATTACGATTTTATCATTATAGTTGCTGATCCCTATTTTGTAAATAGTAATCATTACGATTGTTTATTTTCGTAGAATTGTCGCAGTTAAATAGTTGGAACTTTTATCCTTAAATGTGTACGCTTAATGCAGAAGGAGGTTTCTACATGGTTCAACAAATAATTCCTGAAATCACACTAAATGATGGTTTACGTGTACCTATGGTTGGATTTGGTACATATAAATTAAATGGGAATGAAGGTGCAAATGGAATCAGTAATGCCATTCAAGCAGGCTATCGATTAATAGACACAGCGTATAACTATGAAAATGAAGGGACAGTAGGTGAAGCGATACGCCGAAGCGCTATTCCAAGAGAAGAGTTAAAAATAACATCAAAATTGCCCGGTCGTTATCAAGCCTATGATAAGGCACTTACTACCATTCAAGAGTCATTATATCGAGCGAAATTAGATTATTATGATTTGTACCTCATTCACTGGCCTAATCCGAAACAAAACATGTATGTTGAAGCATGGCAAGCATTAATCGATGCCAGAAAATGGGGATTGATTCGTTCCATTGGAGTATGCAATTTTCTCCCCGATCATTTGCAACGACTGAAGAAAGAAACTGGAGTACTGCCAAGTATAAATCAAATCGAATTGCATCCCTTCTTTAATCAAGAAGAACAGCGAAAATGGCATGAACAGCATCATATTGTGACTGAATCTTGGAGTCCGTTAGCGCGGGCAAATGAAGTACTACAAAATGAAACAATCGGAAAAATTGCAGCCAAGCATCAGAAAACCATATCTCAAGTTATTCTACGTTGGCACTATCAACTCGGAGCAATTGCCATTCCTAAATCAGCATCCCATAATCGGCAGCTTGAGAATATTTCCATTTTCGATTTTTCATTAGCAGAGAGTGATATGAACGCTATATCAGAATTAACTCGTCCAGATGGTAGAAATAAGGACCAAGATCCTGCGACATATGAAGAATTTTAAATCGATCCCTATACTAGATGAAGTAGAAAAGTGCTGTTTACTGCGCCAAAGAGGCAGTAAACAGCACTTTTCAATTAACTCTCTCGGGTTTTGTAATGATGGCGCGCATTGGATCATAAGGTCTTAAATCAATACTTAAACTTTCGCCCATGATTAATTTTGACACCAAAGCCCCAACGTAAGGTCCCATAGTTAAACCAGAAGCCCCAAGTCCATTTGCGATATATAAACCCTTTACCTTATTAATCGATCCAATTAACGGTAGAATATCGGGTCCCATTGGCCGGAAACCAATACGTATTTCTTGTAATGTGCCTTCCTGTAGACCAGGTGCTATCTCCAAGCATTCCTGCAGTATTTCATGTACACCTCCGGCCGTTAGACGATGATCGAATCCTGACCCAGTTTCTCTTGTCGCACCGGCTACTACACGCGAATCATCAAAAGCGAGCATATAATGACTCGTTTGTGGTAACACAACTGGCCAACTAGAGGTATCTTGATTTGATAGTTTAATATGGGCAATTTGTCCACGCTGAGGCTCTATATGTAATTCCAACCCCAGGTCTTTTAGTAATTCAGGTGCCCATGCTCCTGCTGTAAGAAGTACGGCATCTGCTTCGAAAAACGCTCCCTCTACTACAACTCCTGTCACTTGACCTTTTTCAACTTTTAACCCTGCTGTACCTTGAATCAATTGTGCTCCATGCTTTTGTGCTGCATTCTTTAATGCTTCTCGCAAGAAACGTCCATCTACTCTTGCTGCACCAGATACATAGACTGCCTCGAGCTCATCAGCTAACATAGGGAAATAGTTTTGTGTTTCTGTCTTGTTTAATCGTCGAATATCACCTAATTCAGGAGCCGTTTTTTGTTTTTCTCTTACTCGCTGCTCTATACTATCCAATATGTCCATACTTGTACTAACACTTAGCGCACCTACTTTTTTATACCCAGTTTCTGTTTCACCGTCAGCTTGAAGACTCTCAATCAATGACGGATAAAATGCTGCCCCTCGTTTTGCAATACGATACCAATCTGGATTCTCTACACTCGAAATCCAAGGACAGACAATACCCGCACCAGCTGATGTAGCCTTTCCTTCTTGAACCCGGTCAATCATTGTTACATCGACGCCTGCTTTTTCTAGCTGATAAGCAGCACTTGCTCCTACAATTCCCGTACCTACAACAATCACTTTCAATCCAACCACTCCCGCACCAATGTTTATTCTGAATTGCAAAACTATTTTCTTATAGTCTACAATTCTTATATGCATCTATCAATCTTATTTCCCTAAAATCTCTCGTGTTTTTTCAAGAATTTCTTCATCCTTTAAGCGAAATTTAAATTCTACTCTGCGAGATGCATTTGCACTATAATCACCATTATTATCCGTACGAATATCCGAGAATGATTTACTATTTACAGTAAGCTTATCTTTTAGATGTTGTTGTATATTTTTATACGGAAAGTCACCTCCTAATATATACGATGCCACACTATACGCCCTATCCTGTGAGAGTTTTAAATTGTACAAATACGTCCCATCTCGATCGGTATGGCCTTCGATAATAATCTCCGCTATATATTCTTCATAACCGCTTTGCAATAAAATGTCCAAATATTTCGGCACAAATTCATCTAAAAAAGTAAAAGACTCCGGTTTTAATTTATCTTCATTATATTCAAAGAGAATTTCTGTATTAAAAATAATTGCCCCCGTCTTCTCATCAACCTCTACGCCGAGTTCAGATCCACTAAACTCTTCTTTCAAATCATTCACCAGTTTTGCACGCACACCCATAATTTGATCTAACGTTTCCTTCATTTCTTCAATTTGTAAGGATTTAATCACCATCATACAAATAAAAATGAGCATAAAACAAAGTAAAATCGTCGTCAGTAAATCCGTAAAAGAGGGCCAGAAATGCCCATCCTCCTGGTCTTGTTTAAACAGACGTTGGTACTTAGTATTCATTTTGACTCAGCCTTATCGGATTATTCGATGTTGCTGTCCGTTGTGCAAAAGCCGTCAACTGCTGATTTAAGATTTGAATTTCGCGATTTAAATCTTGTAATGTCTGTTGAATAAACCGGGCCTGATTTTGCTCATTTGCATCGGATACCCGACGTAATTCTTGAAACTCATTACGAATTCCATCATTGGCCCCTTGCATATAATCGCGGATTACCTGACCAACTTTATCCAGCTTATTACCAAGCGAACCTTCTAAATTACTAACATAATTAGCTAAGGTATCTTTCATCATTCCTACACTCGTTTCTAGTTGGTTCTCTCTTTGTTGAAAAGCTTGACTCATTTGATTCATTGTTGCGTTTATTTCTTGAATAAACTGATTATTCTTCATCCCCATCTGTTCATAGGTGCTTGCAGCTTCTTGCATATGCTTCTCAAATGTCATAGAATCAGCCAAATGAGCTTTTAAATGTTGGTTAAACTGCTGATTAAATTCTTTTAATTCAGTAAACCGATCAGATAGTAGATGCTTGTATTCGGACTGTGTTTGATTAATTACCTGAAGTGCCTCTGGTAATTTGACCATAGAGTGTCCCATCTTATCAAATTCTGTGGAAAGTTCCCGTAACTGTGTCATTATCCCTGTTAATTTTGTTGAAACATCCTCACCAAATACTTTTCTAAATGTATGGTTATGTTCAACCATGCGATCAACAAGATGCTTGCTTTTTTCCTGTATTTGTTCAAATCTAGACTGCATTCCGCTTTGATCTTCTAATAACGAAGAAGTAAATTGTTTTATATCGCCAACAGAATCATCAAATTGCTGTAATGTTTCTTGTTGAGCTTTAGATACTTCTCTTACTTTCTCATACGTATTCTCAAACGCTTTTGCCATTCGTTCATTTCTACCGTCCATACGTTTGAAATAGGAAAATAACGAATCAAAATTCTCGTTCAAATGCTTCGTTCCTTCTGCAAAACCATCCGTAACATCTGTCATATAGTCAAACAATTGTTGGAATTGATGAAGGTTTTCAGAAAGTCCGTCATTAAATGCCGCTAAGTCTTCTGCAGATTTTTGAAGTCCTGTTGTATACTCCTGAAACCCAGAAAATGCAGCTTCCATATTTGATAATGATTGTTGATTGGTTTCTTGCAAACTACGTATGGAATCATTTATCATTTCCGATACATCAATTAGTCGATTCATGCCATGTTGTTTATGTCCTTCTAGCTTAGATTCTGTCATTAACATAATATCTGTCAGCATAAATTCTGTATTAAGGACTTTCATCAATACTGTCATAACCAATGAAAAACCCATCCCCGCAATGCTGGTATAAAATGCAACATCAATACCAGCTAGAACACCAGCTACCCCTTCAACTAGATCATTCCCTTCGATATCAATGCTGCCTAATGATGATGTTAACCCAATAAATGTTCCTAATACCCCAATGAGAATAAATGCCGACACAGTCATTTGAATCATTTTAATTAAGCTGACCACTGGCATATGAAACAAGCGCCAGCTTGAGAATTTTTCTTGTACAAACGTTTCTGCCTTTACGGATTCCTGTTTTTGTTTCTTATTATATTGATCTTTAAAAGAAGCTAACGGTTCGATATCCATCCGATCGGTATCTTTTAAGTAATTTCTTAATTTCTTCAACTTATTAAACAACGACAAATGAATGAACAAAGCGGCAAGAAACGTTACAAACAAAACGATAAAAATAAACTCTATCATCGGATTAGTAAGAATTGTTTCTGCTTTTTGCTCACTTGTAAATAATTCAAGAATGGCTTGCACCATTTGATTTCCTCCCTATAGCATGTATTTCACATCTCTATACTATTGCTATTCAAGGGTAGAAGGAATCATGTGTACAAGTTAATGGAGAGAGGAGAATTTGAAACAAAATAAAAATCCTTCACATTACACAAACAAACAATTAAATCACCCATTTTCTGCTAAGCGAACGCAAGAATTCAGATCATTGTTGCAATTTTCTTTGTCTGTATGGATAACCGGAGGCGATATAAGTATTAATTTTTTTATTGTACTACTCCTTCATTAGAATTACTTACTTTTCTTCAATCGTTTTTTTCTCAGTTTTGTTATTTCTATTTCCCCTTCTTCAAGTTCATAAGTATAAGGAGTCCTAACTCTAGCTTTACACAATTTATAATAAAAAGTTAAATACTATTAATATCATTCCGCTATAATGGTTTTCAATCATAGTTTAATAGAGGAGTGATGTTATGATTAAGTTTTGCAAGTATGTATTGATGGGTTTGATAGCTTTGTTCCTTTCAGGGCAAAACGCAGTGATGACCTCTGCACTATCTCACTCAGTAACCAACGGCAGCCAAGAAATTCAATCCGCCATGCAATTAGGTAGCAAGAAAAAAGAAGAGCAGGCCCGAACTATTAACCATGTAAGATTAATCGGCTCCTATAATCTCCCGCATGAAATGACCTACAAAGGGACGGTGGTTGGCGGTTTTTCCGGTATCACGTACAACCCTTACAACAATAAATGGCTAATTATTAGCGATGATAGGTCTGCCCATAATCCAGCAAGATTTTATGAAGCAAGAGTGAACTACAATTCCAGAGATATTCAAAAAATTCGATTCGTTGATGTAAATTACTTAAAACAGTCAGATGAGACCGTTTATCCGAATAAAAATCAGTATCTTAACGGTGCAGATGGCATTGTTTTAGACCCAGAGTCCATTCGCTTTGATCCAATGGACTGCAGTATCTGGTATACGAGTGAAGGCGATCGTTCCCTTGGTTTGGATCCATTGGTTCATCAAGCCACACCAAATGGCGGCTTTCTTTCCGAATTGCCTTTAACAGGGACTATAAAAATGGATGAACAAAATGAAAGAGGCTTTCGGAATAACTTAGCATTGGAGGGAAGCACATTCTCTGCGGATGGGAAAACTTACTGGACGGCAATGGAAGGGCCGCTCCTGCAAGATGATTCCATCCCAACAACTAGATCAGGATCATTATCACGTATCACCCAGTATGACAGAAATGGGAATACATTGGGTGAATATGCCTACCCGATTGATGCTATTCCTGAACAACCAGGCGAAGGCAAGCATGCAGACAATGGTGTGACTGAGATTTTAGCTATCAATGATCAGGAACTTTTAGTGCTAGAACGTGCCAGTATTCAAGCAGAAGATGGTAGCTTTAGCAACGATATAAGGGTTTATAAAATAAATGTAAACGGAGCAACGGACATCAGCAGCATGGAAACAATAGACAAAGAGAATATCAATCCATTGCAGAAGGAACTGGTCGTTAACTTAAATACCCTTGGCCTTGATAAAGTGGACAATGTAGAGGCAATGAGCTGGGGCAAAAAGCTTCCAAACGGAAATGAAACCTTAATTTTGGTTTCAGACAATAACTTCAATCGAAGCCAAATCACACAGATAATCGCTGTGGAAGTTATACCCGAAAATAAATAAAGGAAAAAACATTATTAGGAAAAATACAACAAAGAAGAAGCTCTGTGTTTGTCAACAAAGCTTCTTCTAACTTTATATCGTTTTTAAATCCAGAAAGTTCGTTAAAACGTATTTTTTCTAGGGCATAGGCAACTGTGCGAAGCCAACAACTAACTTTAGTTTGATCATTCTCTTCCTATGATCATCCACAAAAATTCCGTTTACGGAAATGAATTAGATCAAAAAATGAATACAAAAAATAAAAAAGGAACTTGCGTACTGCTTGTCAATGTCTCAATGCATCATAAATCGAATAATCCACTTCACCTGAAATATTGGCCAAACCATTTTCACATAACTCCATAGCCATTAAATTCTCTTCAGAAGGTGGAAGATTTTTCTCGGATGCATATATTCCGAAATCAGTTGATGTTCTAAATCCAAAGCGATGATAGTAATGATTATCTCCTTCAACAATTATTCCCTTATATCCCAGTTTAGCAGCTAATTTAATACCTTCCTGCAACATATACTTACCAACTCCTTGACGTTGATGATTAATTGCTACTGAAACCGGGGATAGCATCAATATCTTATTTTTATACTTATTACTAATTGGAAGTTTTGATAGGATAAAGTGACCTATGATCACACCTTCTTTCTCAACCACTAAATCAAGCTGGGGAATATAATAGTGTTTTTCTCGGATCTCTCTTACTAACGCTTTTTCAGCTAATCCGTCCGAATAATTGGTATTTTGGAATATCTCATATACAAAGTCTTCAATAAAACTATATTCTTCTTCATGGACTAATCTTATTTTCATTATCAGACCTCCAATTTTTTAATTACAATCTCACTAAGAAATGCTCAATCTTCAATGTAAAAATCCTTCCTAATTGACCTATTCAGAAGGATGCACGATTCGATCAGCGTATTCGATTGTTATTAATGATTTAAATGACCATATCGTATTCCATTCTGTTAGCCGTGCTTTGAGCTATTTTGGAACCTAGTAATCGTTTTACTATATGAAAAGACATATTGATCCCTGCTGAAATTCCTCCAGATGTAATTAAATCTCCTTCATCTACGAATTTAACTCCTTGCTGTACTTCTACTTCCGGAAATTCTTTTTCTAGTCTATCAAGACTTGCCCAATGCGTTGTACATTTTTTTCCTTGTAGTAAACCTGCTTTTGCTAGCAGTAAGGCACCTGTACATACAGATGTCATTAATTGAACTTTTTGCATTTGATTTACAATCCACTTTATTACAATCTCATTATGTATTTCTCGTTCTCTTGCCCCTAGTCCGCCAGGAATGATGAGAATGTCAAATTGTGGTATATAATCAAAGCTGTAATCTGGTTGTATCTTTAAACCATTTCGAGCGTATACTAAGTTGCCTTTTTCGGATACCGTTTCAACAATAAAAGGCTTTACATCATGTTCTAATGTTGTTACAGAAAAAACTTCAAATGGACCTGCAAAATCTAAAACCTCTACATCATCAAATAAAAAAATTCCTACTCTCCACTGTCTTTTATTCATATGGGATTCCTCCTTTTAAAATTTTATATTTGTTTATTTAACAGTAAAATCAGCAATTTTTCAACTTAATCTTCCAAACAAATCTGGTCCGATCAAAAAATTCCTTCAACAATCTGACTCTTTCATGCAAAAAAGGTGCATATCCCTCCTCCGGATATGCACCCTTTTCTTTAAAAAACACCCATGTAGCCACCCTTTCATTGATTATCTGCTACGCTTTAATGGAACATCTTTTTAGTGATTACGAAGAAACTATTTTGTCTCACTTAAATTGACAAATCAAATGACAAAAACTCAGGCAGTTGTTGTTCATGCTTGTCTAGCATAATTTGTTTCGGCTTGATCCCTTGATCATGCAATACTTCAATATTCTGCACGAGGAATTCGTCGCTGCCGACAACATAGAAGAGGCCGTCCTTGTCCGCAGCAAGATTTTTCACTTCATTATAGTAGTCTTTACGGTTATCAACGAAATGTGATGTGAACTGCTTGTCAGGTGCAGATTTAAATATGTCAGTGAATAAGAAATTACTTGATGAATCGATGTTCAATGAATGCATTTGATTAACGTTGTCAGCACGCTCGAAATAATCAAGTACTAACGGTCTGAAAGTTGCCAGGCCAACACCTGATGACAGCAGGTACACATTTTTATCTTCTCTTTTCAATGGTACATTCGAATGCGTTTTAAATAGGGCAACGTCACTGCCGACCTCAAGATTTCTTAAAATTATTTTAAACTCAGAGCACTGCTCTCTGATACGCGTTGTAATACCGATGGAATTTTCGTAGGGCAAAGTGGAGATGGACATGTGGCGAACCAGGCTCCGGTTTGGTTTCTCTCCGGCATTAAATCCTTCCATTGCAAAGTGGGTGTGTGAACCTTCTTCCCATGTAAAGTCTTCCGGGCAGTCTAGCATGTACGTTTTAACCTCAGGCGTTTCTTCAATAATCTTATTTATTTTAGTCCAGTATATTTGCATGATATATTCTCCTTACTTATTGAATTTGTATTGTTATTATCTAATATACTATAAATGATAATGATTCTCAATTAAATGGATGAATTATTTCGACTTAATTTTTTCTGTTAATACCAGTCTATTGGCGAATGAAAAACGAGTAGACTTCATTTAGTCTACTCGTTCTCACATTAATGTAAAGCTGGTGCAAGTCCTTATCCCTTTCTTGATCCCCTTAATGTTAATATCACATCATTTGTTATTGTTTTTTAGATTTCTGATTTCTCTTTCAAGGCTGTTAACTTTTTGTTGTGTCTCTTCCATCATCTCTGAAATCTTCCAGTCATTTGCGGATGAATCGGAACCATTGGTACTAATGCGTTGCAAATGGATATTTCGACTAATACGAATGAACGGTCGAATAAGAAGTTCAAGACTTCCTATAAGGAATAACCATGTTCCTGCCTCTTTAGTACCTTCCCAAAAAAAGAACGTACTTCCAATTATAAACCAAACGGCAATAAGAATGTCATTCAACGTGTAGTAGAATTCATAACGTTTTTTAATAATAATTTCATGGTCTCCAATATCAATATCAATTTCTGAATTGTAATTTTGCTTCTTTTTTTCTTGATTATTCATTTCCATACCATCCTTAACTCCAAAAGATTTATAATGAAAACGGTAAAACTAACTTCCCTTTAAAAACAGGAACCTAATTTTAATTCCAATTACAGTTATACTGATTCTTAAGTCTTTTATAAACACTGTTTTTCAAACGGCATTCAAATACTTCTTAATCAATAAATATCTTCCCTAAACTTTTAACTCAAAACGTTATTGATTTTTTGTAGCACTTGTTTAGTCTACTCCTTTAAACATTCTTGACAGATAATGCTGCTTTCCTTCAATTAACCGTCAACTTAAACGATAGAGTGGTTCACAAGTGATACATTTAAATTCCTGAGTCGTAATGGACATTTCCACACCCTTAGGTTTAGGTGCAACAATGGAAAATGTATCTACAGGAAGCAGGTTTTGTGTCTTGTAGCTTAACTAAATCACTTTCGGTGTATCATACGCTTTTTTCTCCATCATTACCTCCCCTCCATCATATCTTTTATACATAGCATAACCCCTAACGTAACGTCAGGGGCAAGGAATTTAAATTAGTTATAGTTGTTGGATCCATCTGCGATTTCATACGTTCATATACTTAACAAAGCGCTATTCATAACCTGTTTGTTTTTATGTTAAGTGGCCTTTTGATTTAACAATCTATTTTACTACTTTATATAATTTCTCTTTTCCTCTATCGTCTTCTCGGTAAATCGATTTTTTATTTGGCTTTAGCACTAAAATTGAAAAGATAAAAGATAAAATTAACATAACAAGTGCCAAGGTGACAATCGTAATCCGCAAGGGAACAAAATCTGCTACAACTCCAATGGCAAGAACAAAAATTACCTGAATAGCACTTTGGACTAACTGATAAATACTTGTGACTCTTCCCATTACTTCAACAGGGACGTTGTTTTGATAGAAAGTCATCATTCCTGCATTTAAGAACACGTTAAAAAAGCCCAAGATTACGAAGCCGACAACAATTGATGAAAAAGACCACGAGAATGCATAGATGACATAACCAATAGTCATCATGATTAGACCAATTGAAATCATATACCTGAGTGAAAATGTATTCGAAAAAATCGACAGAAAAATGGCACCAACAACAGAACCAATCCCGGTTATGCTAATTAACAAGCTATAATCAAATTCAGAAAGTCCAATTACTTGTTGAGTAAAAACAACTTCTTGTGTATCCATGACAAATGAAAAAATCATGATCATCATAAAACCAAAATAAATAAAAGATACATATTTATGGTTAAAAATAAACTTACCAACAACCCTAAAGTCATGAATTACTTGTGAAACTGTCAATGTCGGTATGGTTCCTTTATCAATGTTTTCAATTTCAGGGAGAAAAAATAACAAAATCGCAGAGATAACAAATAATGTTGCATTGAGCCATAATGTTGTTTCCACAGATGTTAATAATATAAGCGAACCACCGATCGCAGGTCCGATAATAAATGCTCCAGAACTCGCAAATGAACGAATTGAATTGAAGCGCTTTCTTTTTTCTTTCGAAACGAGCAGTGTAACATATGTCATTGATGATGGATAAAAAAAAGCATTTGCCACACTTAAAACAACGAGAATCCCGTAGATTATTACCATGTTTGAAGTAAATGGAATCATACCGATGAACACCGCTCTAACGATGTAAGTTATCACCATTACTTTCCGCTTGCTTCGATAATCGATAAAACTACCTGTCCAGAATTTTGTTATGATATTCGTTATTGGACCGATAATCCAAAGCCCTGCAACCGCCGCTGCTGAATTGGTAAGCTGAAAAACAATGATGTTTATCGCTACTAAGTATATAAAGTCGCCGATATTTGAAATTCCAATCGAAGACAACAATATGGAAGGATGTTTCCAATTCTTTACGTTTTCTATCATAAACGTGACTCCCTATATTATTCAATATGGCTCTAAAATAGAGCACGGATCCTTATGCAGGAAAAGTGACCGATCGCTTTATAAAGTATAGATTCCAACGAAAAGACTAAATCCAGCTGCAAGGAATGTTGTAAAAGCGATTGGTTTTCGTTTTTGAAATTCAGTCATCCCCATCACAAGAAGCATGACTCCCATTGACAATAAAACATAAGGTAATATTATTCCAGTTTTACCAGTTATCAAACCATAACTGGATAAAGCGATCCCGACTATCGCCAAAATTATTCGAACTAGTTTCACCAGTGCTTCCTCCCAAGAAATAAAATTAAGTCTCCTCTACAACATGGCCCTATAAGCAATAGAGGTGCTGCCCCTTATTTCAGATAGACCTTTCTATACTAAAAACTTATTCCGCCTTTTTGTTTAAGATTGTAATTAAAAAATGGTTCGATAATAGTTATGCGGTGACGCAATTTTATTTCAACCAATGTTCTGGTTTTTCTAAGAAGCTTGGTATTTTCGTATGGATATTTCCATTAGCTGAATTTATTTGAGATTGTGTCAGAAAAATAGCATCTGCTAGGTTCGCATGACTTAGGTCTGCATCTCTGAGGTCAGCACCAATAAAATCAGCTTTTCTTAGATCAGCATGACTTAAATCAGCTGCTATTAATAGTGTTCCTCGAAAACTAATCCCTCGTAAATCTTCCCCTTTTAGATTTGCTCCCAAGTAATCTAAACCTTTCTTTATTCTTTTCTTTTGACCTTTATTAATTAGATCTATACGATACGATTCACTTGTTTTCAGTAATAAAACATTAACTTTACTTCTATGTGCAGCAATGTCTAACGTTAAAATTTCTTCAGGCGCTCTCTTCGTTAATTTTAACGTTTCCTTATAAATGTTTTGCAGACTTGAATGAAATGACTGTGTTTCCCTTAAGCTTAGAGCTTGATTGAGATACCAAAGCATTTCATGTAGTTGTTGAACGATTGGAAATACCGCAAACATTTCTTTAGCACGCTCTGAGTTATTTCTCCAATCACCACCATCATAGATATTCTGTGATACATGTTGTCCTGCTCCAAAGCATTCATAAGTAACACAACCACGAAACCCTTTTTCTCTCAATTGATCATGTATACTACAACGATTATTTAAACATAAATTTCGACATGGTTCTCCGCCGTCTTTATTGAATGGAAAATCTGCCGATTTGGCATAAGGTAAGGCTACACAACATAAACCAAAACAATTATTACAATCTGATTTTAAATAATCATACATTAGTATGCACTTCCACATTCCCCTTAGATTTATTTCTAGTATAAATGAAAAACCTTTATTTAACACAGTTTAAATTACTTCATTCGATATGTAATGAAACGGCGGCTCTTTAACATTTACGAGACTCGTTTTCCCCTTGGTTAAATTGATTCATAACAGTTAAAGTCATTTCATTACATTGCTTGATAAAATCGTGAATAAGTTTTGTTTCTCTTTCGTTGTACTGAGATAAAATCTTAACAGTGGATTCAAAGATTGATTGGAACATAGGTGAAATTTTCTCCATTTCTTCGGGAACCACCTTAATTATAACACGTCTACGATCTTTAGGATCTTTATCTCTACCAACATATCCCGAAGCTTCCAATCTGTCGATTACACTGGTAATTGACCCAGTAGTTAAACCAGTCAATTGAGCAAGCTGCCCTGCAGTTACTGGTCCACTGCGATTTAGAAAATCTAGGCATTTGTGATCGGTGGCATTCAAACCTAATTTATCTGAGAGGAGTTCGTGAAACATAACAGCTCGTCCGCTGTTTAGACGTAATTCATGGATCAACTCTCTTTGTGTTGAAGTAAGTTCCGCGGAAGAAAAATGATTACTTGACATAATGTACCTCCCTACATATAATAAGATTATCTTGATTAATCGAGATAATTGATTCATCAAGATACTTTTCACTATATCACACCGCGTATGTGCATTCAAATTTAATACAGAAAGGGGTTCACCAAATATGGCAAAGCAAAAAGATATCATGGATATCGAGACCTTATTTTTAAATCTTGGTGAGGCGTGGAACAAAGGGGATGGTACACTATATGGAGATTGTTTTACTGAAGACGCAGATTACGTTACGTTCATGGGTCAGCACTTAAAAGGGAGAAAACAAATTTCCGATGTTCATCAATGGCTTTTTGATGGTCCACTTAAAGGGTCTAAGATGGAACTAGGCTCTACTATGGAGTTACAACCTCGATTTGTGACCTCCGATGTAGCCATTGTTCATGGCGAGGGAGAAGTGAAACTTGCTGACCCTAATCACGATTCAGACGAGAGAGAGTCAATTAACACAAATGTTGTCGTAAAAAATAGAGGAGAATGGAAGATAACAGCATTCCACAATTGTCGAATTCAAGAGCCTTCGAACAACAATTAAAACCTTTTTTATGTCACCACTAGACTCCCAATTTCTTCATTTTTATACTTAGTAATTGGGGTTTTTATTTTTTATATCCAAGGAAAATAAGAACTTCAGCTTTGTTCATACAGTTTACTTAGCTTTACAAGGCCTTTCCTCTCTATTTACATCCAGAATCTTTCCTTTTATTCCGGTAACAGGCCCAGTTGATTTAAAAAATAGCTTCATTCTTATTCCTGCTTCCCCTCTTTTCAGATGCACTTATTCCTCTTTGCGTTTCTTCCATTTATAAGGAACTTTTGACCAATTATAAAATAGAAGAATTAAAAACATCGTAAAACCTATCCCTATATTATCAAACCAATTAACCTTTTTATTTTCAAATAACTGCCAAAGAGTTAATATGGCAAAATATATTAAACTAAATCTCAAGCTTTTCTTAAACATAATGTCTTTCCCCCTAAAAGCTTTGAATTTCATCATCCTAAGATAAGAAAAATTAGAATCAAAGTAATGATTCCTAACCCATATAATACGAGTTTTTGTCCCTGTTTACTTTTGTGATAAAGATACACAAATAAAAAATAAATCACGGTTGCTGCTAAGTAAAAAATTAATCCTGAAATGATTTTATCTTTACTATATTCGTGGTTATAAGCCATAAAATAAATGATTACTGACACTATTGTTACTAAACCAATTACATTTAAAAGTTTATGTGTACTCATTTTTCCCCCTCCCTTTTCTTCGTCACTTTTTGTCATTAATGATACAAAGGCACATTTATGCATTTGAGAAACAAGCCCATTTAATTTAGACAGTCTAAGCATGGATTAGCAAGCAGTTACTTTAATTAGTTCCTTTTATACTAAAATATGAGATAGATGAATGGATATAAAATAGAATAATAAAAAATAATAAAAGCCCAAGTACAGCACCTATAGCAATAGATAGAAGAATTGTTTTCCATGTATAACCTTGCAAATCTGCCTCTGAGTTAGCTCTATCAACTTTTCTGAAATGTAGAAGGAGACTAATGTTTACTAGAATAATAACAGTAAAGGTGATTATGAACATAAAAGTAACATCTACTTCAAATAGAACCTCTTCCGAATTCCTGTAAAAGTAGTATTGCAAAAACATAAAACTGCTGAGGATAAAATTCCATATATAGCTCATTTTCCGTTGTTTAAGCCATTCTTTTCCCATCTTTTGTTTCTCATAAATTGTTATCTGTTCAAAAACAGGAATGAATTTGTTTGTAGACTCCCCCTTTAACAAGTCCATAATTGATTGAATCAGTAGGAAAACACCAACAAATACAAAAAGTGATACATCCATAATACAGGTAATAACAAAAAGAAGCATTAGAAAAATGATTAATAAACCATTTGTAATAGCCATTTGTTGGGTCCTCATTCTTCTTAAATCATTCGGATCCATTTACTCCCCCTCGTTGTTTTCAACATGTTTGCTGTAACTAATAGATTTATTTTTTGAATGATATAAATCGATCCGTTCTTTAACCTTTCTGTTTTTGATCGGATTCCACCACTCAATAATCATATATATATCATTGACGTCGTCAAGTGAAATAAGTTCCCCATTTTCCTTTAGGTATGTACCACCTTCAATGGTTCCCGTGGTTTTTTCTGCTATGTCAATCCCTAACCCTGATACCGAACCAGAATGAACCGTTTTATCTTCGTCATTAATGATAGCATGTGTTTCGAATTGAAAAGAATCTGTATTGTATTCTTTGTTATTTTTCATTTTTAGTGTTCCATGGCCTGCTTTAAACTCCTTTTGTGTTATCTCAATTTCATAACTATTTAAGTTCCAGCTTTCACTTTCACCCATTAGTAACAAGTAATCATTGTTAGCATCTTCTTGATTTTTACAGGCAGATAGTATTAAACCGAAACACAACCACGTTACTAAGCTTACAAATATATAATGTTTCACTTTCAAAAACCCTCGCTTACTGTATAAGAAAATTGGGATATTTAGCAGCTCTTCATCAGACTTTTGAAATATTCTTCATACTAGACTTTTAGTTATATTTGTTTCATTTTGATTATCACTACGAAATAAATCCCCCTCTATTATATGAGAACATATTAATATAAAAGAGCACAATTCATATTCTGGAATTGCGCCCTTATATAGAATGAAACTTCCTATAACGATTTTTCTATACTATTTATCAAAATCTATCAAATGCTTCTCGATATAATTTCCTTAACTCAGCTGAATTATCTTTCCATTCAACTGGTTGTCTGTTAACTATTTGTTGAAGCGCATCCAGACATCTATGCCATCCTGCAGCAATATACATTGCCATTTCCTTATCATCGAAAATGTGGGTGAAGACCATTTGGCATCCTTCATCCTCTTCCAGTAATGAGATTCGTATAAGATCATCAACTTCACGGAACTCAAAAGTATGGGGGTTCTTTAATAGAAATAACATCAACATAGTTATTTTCATGGTTTTATAGTACCAAACATTTATATAATAATAAATCATTCTTGTGTTCTTCAACAATCTTACAATTCTAAACAGGTGCAGATCATTTGGAAGACATTTCTGAAGGAAAGCCCCTAAGATAATACTTACTTATCATTAAATGATTCTGTGAACTCGTTTACTTCAACGCTCATCTCTTTATAGTGAGTCCAGTGAAGATAATGATGCCCTTCTATAGTGACTATTTTACTCAAAGGACATTTTGTTAACTGGGATTGATAAAAGGTTACATTTGATTTGCCTTCATCATTTACGTTATCTTTTTTAGTAGTAAAAAATAAAACTGGCATATCTATCGGGAATGACAAATTATCTGTTTTATCAATATTATTATTTAGTTCATTTGCTTCATCAACAACGTTCTTGTTATAAGCCTTCCAAGCAGATATTACTTTCGTTTTCTGTAGGTTTTCTTCGGTGTATGTTCCGGTCTCCGCTAAAGGAAGATAAGCATCTGCTTCGATATATAATAATAACCTTGCCACTCCTGTCGGTGCAACATATCTCATAATACTAGGCATTGCAGGTAGATCTTCATTAAAATACGCTGTTGCTTTCGGCAAAGTAGCATCGATTCCAATTACTGCTTCGATCTCGTCCGGATATTTATTTGAATAATACACACTATAAATCCCTGAAATAGAGTGAGGCATTAATATATATGGACCTTCTATATTCGCTTTTTGCAAAGCGAACCTAATCTCTTCCACTATATTTTCTACAGTTCGTTCTTTGTTCGTTATATCACTCCACCCATATCCAAATGGTTCTACGATTACAACCCTATGCTGTTTAGATATTTCATCTACCAATGGCTCGAAATCTAATGCAGGAGCAGTTGTCCCCAGACCGGGCAGCAACACAATTGTGTTTTCCCCTTCCCCCTTCGTATAGACATGCATTCGATCTCCGTCCACTCGGACTAATTGACCAATGGGAGGATAATAATTTTTTTCATATATGTTCATTGCCTGATGGGAAATGAACCATAATAGACTGATTAAAATGATGAATAGCAAAAAAAATCCAATCATTTTCAAGAGACTCATTTTATTTTTCTTCTTCATATGATTACCTTCTCTATATATTCTTTTTAAGTTGAATATATCCTAAATAAAAAGCTTGAACAATAAACTTAAGTTGTAGTAATCACTCCGTCTCAAGATGGATACGCTAAAATAGATGAAATGGCCTAATTGCTACCCCCACTAGTAGAAGAATTAATAAAATTACTTATCACTACGCTTCCAACCTTTTTGCAACTTCCGTATATAAACAATTTGACCAATATGATAGGCATTATGAGTAATCGCATTTCCAAGTAACTCATACCATTTAGCGGATACAGGGAATCCCTTTACATCCCTCTCGAGTTGTTTTTCTGTAAGCAGACCTTGCCATTGTAACAGTACCTCTAATAATTCCCCACTTAATTCATGAAACATTTTGTGATCTGGAACAATAAAGCTTTTACTGTTATCTTCCATAGACGGAACAGCTTTAAAATCTGATTTTTGGTATCTTATTTGCCATGTTTCATTCCAGTAGATTAAATGCTGTACAATTTCAGCGATACTATGACTATCTTCAGTAGGCCTCCAAAATGCTTCTTCCTCTGATAAATTTTGAACTGATCCTGTAAATGGAAGGTACCAGCTTGGGTCATTGGCATTTGCTAAAAACTGATCCAATAGAACATCTTGAACCTGCAATATATTTCATCTCCTCCATAATAAAGGTACACAGAACTTATTAGTAAATTTTATTACTAATTTCTATTTATATCATTAAGATCCCTCTATTTATGTCCTTATCTGGTTTATCTGGTGTCATTATAACTCACCGATATTTATCACAATAATGGCAACTTTAATGGTTTAGCTTCTCAATAGGAATTTCACTATCATGGTATCTATCTATTTTTAATCCATTCTCTGTATCTATAACAGTCATCTGCCCCTCAATCTTCACCTTATCTTGTTCGTTTCCTTCTTGATCCTTAAATATCAACGTGAAGGAATGATCAAAATCAAGTGAATTACTTTCTTCTGGATCACCGCCAGTTTTTTCGAATTCAATATTTTGAACGGAAATGGTATTATTTTGATTGCTTGCCGCCTCTAATGGCATTAAAAAAAATCGTTTGTTTGCTAGTTCTTCAAATTCCTTTTCTGTAAAATAAGATGAAAATTCGTTTTGAGCATGAATAAGTGATTCAGCAGTCATACCATTATAATCAAAACTAGAGTTGTCAACACTATATAATTCTTCAATAAAACGCTGACCAAGCCCCACTGCAGTATTTGTAGAATCTGAAGCATCCTCGTCTGTGTTTCCACAAGCACTAACTAAAAATAGAAGAGCACCAGAATAACAAAGTAAAACAAACAACTTTCGCATACATACACCCCTTCAAGGACATTGAATAGAACTACTGTTTTCTTTCCCCATTTTAAAAATTGGCTTATCAAGTTTGATAAACCAATTTTTAACTAAGATGCTATTTTGATAATGCGATTTTTATATGGGCCAAGTGATGCTCTTCATGCCAAGCTAATTTTGCAACCTTTGTTGCAACTGTTATTTTACCATTCATCTGATGAACAAAAGCTCGATCTAACTGCTCTTTAGTTAAACGATGACCCAAAGATACGATGCGCTCATTGATACCTTCCAACATTTTTATAGAACATTCTACGGGAAGCTTTGTATCCGGTTGAATAGCCCATTTTTCTTCATCAAAGGCTGGTACTGTTGGACTCTCATCTGTTAAAGCCAGCTTCAAACGCTGGTACATGTTCAACTGAGAATCAGCAATATGATGAACAAGTTGTCGAACTGTCCAGCTACCATCACGATACGTTTTGCTTAATTCCTCATCACTTAATGCGTTGACAGTATCCCCTAATCGAATCGTGTATGTTTCGATTTGCTTTAACCATTCTTTAATGTTTTCAAATGTTACCTTTTCAGGAACCTGTAATTTACCAATTGGGTATCTCACATCCATTTTCAATTCTCTTTCCCCCCTATTCCAAATCTTACTTTTAATATAACTAACTGGCTTCGTTCTTGTAAACCGTAAGTATGAACAACTGTAAATTTTTCAATGCCACATCCATTTCCTCAACAATATGGCTCAAGATTCAAATATCATGATGTTATTTTTAACCTAAAAAACCCCATTAGACTACGTACACCTAATGGGGAAGTTTCAGAATTTGTACGCGCATTTTATAGTTGAATGCATACATAGCTTATGATTACTTATCCGAAGTTCAGTATCAAATTCGATCGCTGGAGGTTACTGGATAAATAATCGTATTCAGCAATCCACCAGTAATTATGATCATTGCAGAAAAATAAAACCAAAGCATTAAAATAACAATGCTCCCTAACTGCCCATAAAAAGCCGAATAATTATTATGACTGACAACAGTAGAAAATATAATAGAGACAACTTGCCAGCCGATCGTTGAAAATATTGCTCCTGGCAACACTTGCCTTACTCTTAATATAAGGTTTGGGGCAAAATAGTATAAACCAATGAAGAAAATGAGAATAAATACACTCCCTACTCCCCATTGAATGACAAACCAATATCCTTGAAATCGTTCCATAAAATGAACATCCTGCAAATATTGACGCATGATACGTTCAACAACAGGAATGACAACCGTGAATAAAATAGCAAACATTAATCCGATTGTTAATAAAAGACCTTCTACAATTTGCTTAAGGAAAGGTTCTTTTTCTTCAATAGCATAGATATCATTGAAGATTCGTTTCATACATTGTACGCCCATGGAAGACAGCCAAACACTAATTAAGAGACTAAGTGAAGCCATTTGCTGATTTGCTAATATATTTGATACTGTCCCCTCAATAAGACTATATGTCCCTTGTGGTGCAAATGGCCGAATCAATTCAATAATATAATCTTCACTTAATGGAAGATATGGAAGTAAAGAATAGATTACGATTAGAAATGGAAAAATAGACAACAGAAGATAATAGGCCATTTGTGCAGACAGATCATATACCTTAAAAGAAAAATAACGGCTCAACAGTTCACGTAGCACCCTAATAATAGCCATGATGATTACCCCTTAAATAACTTGTGCGATTCAGTAGAAGGGCGTTTTTCACGTCTTACCTTCCTCCTACTTTATACTATTATTGATATCCTTCCTTTAGACATATTATTTATAATGATAATAGAGGTATCCCAAAGCTAGTTGGAAAGCCATATTACAATATCTATCCTAGATTAAAGTATTGATTTTCTCGTTACGCATCATATTGCTGTTTGTTTAAAATCATCAATTACAATTGTTGAGCGTCTTCTGGTCCCCAATATGCTTTCATATCAATTATTTTTCCTGCATCATTAAAAGTCATGACATCAATACAATGAATAATGGTCTTTATTCCCTCCTTTTCTACATGAATGCTAAAAGCCATCGCTGCAGAATTACCATGTGAACCCCGAATCGGAGCTTCTAATTTTAATTGCTTAACGGAAGCTACTGACTGGCGAAAAAAATCTGCGAGGCTACCTTTTCCGATTAGTTTCTCACTTCCTACGGGGTCTTCTACCTGAGCATCCGCTGCGAAAAGGGAGATTACCTTCTCAGGATCATTTTTATTGAAACCATCTAAGTAACGTTGCATATTTGCTTTCATCTCTGCTTCTGTAAGCATGTATCTCACTTCTTTCTGTTTTTATTTTCATTCTATTACCTATTTATACGTCAAGCAACACTTACAGCATGGATCCATTCCTTAGTCAGGTTTAAGGCAATAGATTTCTATTTAGAAGAAGTTACTTACATCGTACATCGTATATAAAAATTTTCTTGCTTTATTATACCCCTTCCATTCTTCTTCAACTATTTATTGGCAATAAATAGAGTAATACACAAAAGAAATGAGCTGTTGTTCCAGCAATAACGAATAGATGCCAAACTGCATGGTGATAACTAAATCCTCTCCAAACATAAAAGACAGCCCCAAACGTATAACAGAGACCTCCAGCAACTAGCAGTTTTACCCCACCCGGATGTAAATTCTCAATGATCTGATTCCAACCCAATGTCACCATCCACCCCATAGCAATGTAAAGCATGGTTGAAGTAAACAAATACTTTTTTACAAAGTATGCTTTAAATACGGTTCCAGCAATTGCAAGTCCCCAAACAATGCCAAACATTGTCCAACCTAAAGTTCCTTGAATGACTAGAAAAGTAAATGGTGTATACGTACCCGCAATAAACAAATATATGGATGAATGATCAAAGATTTCAAACAGATCTTTCGCTTTTCCTGGTGGGAAGGCATGGACGAGGGTCGATGAGAAATAAAGAATCACCATCGTCGTACCAAATATTGTAAAGCTAACAACATGCCATGCCGTACCATATAAGGATGAATATACAATAAGCACAATTAAAGCTGCTATACTTAATAATGCGCCTATGCCATGTGTTATCGCATTTGCTATTTCCTCACCTTTCGTAAATATATGTGTTTGTGCCAATGATTCATCATTCCTTACTTCGTTAGATATTGACCATTAAATTTTATTATCGTAGTATACCAATCATACACCTGTTCTTAAATAATTTCCCTTACGAACTTGAAAATATTCTACAAACCAATTATCTGATATCATAGTATACATCAATGAATTTACTATGTAAGGCGGGCATATCATGACAAGAGACCATGCGATGATTATATTACGATTTACAATCGTGCTTCTTTCTATACTTTCACTTTCTTGGGTTGCTACGTGGATATTTAAAGTATCCTACCCTTTTTGGATAGCTGCTCTTCTCGTTTGGATGTTCTATCCGCTGGTTCGGTTGATCCGTTCTAAAGTACGCGTTCCTAATGGATTGGCCGTATTTGTTGTTTTACTAATCAGTTTAGCAGTTTTGTTTGGTGCAATTACCGGAATTGTTTTCTTAATCATCTTTGGAGTAAGAAGAATTTCTGAAGTGCTTCCACAATGGATTCAAACAACATCTACACAGGCACAGCATTTCTTTAATGATTCTATTTTTCCATTATGGCAAAAAATTGGAAATGCGATGGATGTGTTTACACCTAAACAACAAGCCCAACTTCAGGACAGCATCGCATCATTAGGGAACCGTTTAGCAGCTTCGTTAACCCAAATAGGCAGCAGCATAGTTGATGGATTAACACAATTGTTTATAATTGTCCCTTCCTTTTTGCTTGCTATTTTATTTATATTTATTGCATTTTATTTTATCGGAAAGGATTGGGAACGTATTTTCTATCGCGCTCATCAAAGCATTCCTACATCGATAATGGAAAAAGCAACTTCATTCTGGAATATTCTTAAACATCGTGTATTTGGATTTATTCGAGCACAAATAATTTTAATGTTTATCGCTTCTTTTATTGTTTTCATTGGGCTGTTAATAATAAAAGCTGAACACGCTTTGACAATCGCAATTATCGTTGGCATTGCAGAAATCATTCCCTATTTAGGTTCTGGTACAATCTTGATTCCTTGGGCGGTGTATATGTTGTTTACCGGAGATATAGGAATGGGCATTGGATTAGGTTTACTATACGGAATCACCGCAGCAGTTCGACAAATTATTGAACCCAAAATATTATCGACGAGCTTGAATCTCCATGCCCTGGCTATTCTAATTTCACTATTTGTAGGGCTGCAAATATTTGGTGGTGTAGGTATATTCCTAGGTCCACTGATCTTGATTATCGGTGTTATTTTTAAAGATATCGGGGTACTTAACGACCTTGGAAACTTTATAAAAAATGGTTTTAAAGAAGAATAAAACGGGGGAAGCAAGTAAGATTATAAGCTATTTTATAATAAAACGAGACCTGCTCTTCAGCGGTCTCGTTTTATTAGTACACCTTTCCTTGAATGAATATGAAGTAAAGTCAATCAGGTAGCAGTTATTAACGCATGTTAAGCTATTCCATGTTAAAAGTGGCATATCGATTTATACACGAATTTCATATATACCTCCAGCAACTTTTTTTTCCCTTTTGTTAACGCTGTAGGAATTGGATAACACAGATTAAATACCCGAATTTTCCGCTTGTAATTGCTGATGAGCAATCACTTCATCATTTACAAGTAGCTTGAAACCTCGCTCATAATCAGCCTCGTCCACTTGTGACAATTGTTCACTTCCAAATTACGTAATCAAGCACAGATACATCGATTGGTAAGGTTCTACTTTTCTTTTATAACGAATATAACCTTCTGCTCTAACTTTTCAATATTGGTTGACTTATATTTAGAAAATGAATAAATATTTTTAGAGAGAAACATTTCAAATCATATGTATGTTATATTTAAAAACTACTACTGCTATTTCATAACAAAGGAAGTGTTTGGATTGTCAAAAAATATAGAATTAGTTGCCGAGAAGATACTACAAGCATATGAATCTAGGATTCCAATCGATTTTATTAGAAACAATCATACCTTGGATGAAAATTTAGCTTATGATGTTCAAGATCAATTGATCCTAAAAAAATGTAAACTATTTAATGAGCAAATTGCAGGTTATAAAATAAGTATGACTAGTCCAGAAACACAAGCTTTGGCAGATACGCACGAACCAGCTTATGGTACATTAACAAGCACTAATCTTCTCCATCATGCATCAAAGCTTTCACTTGCGGAAATGAATGAGCCGCTTGTGGAACCTGAATTAATGTTTGTACTTACGAATGACTTATCACTTGGTGCTCAAGAAGATGAAATTATAGCAAATAGCACCATTGCTGCTGGCCTGGAAATTCCTGATTCTCGATATAAAAATTGGTTTCCAAACTTTAATCTTACTGATCTGCTTTGCGATAATGGTGTTACAGGTCATGTTGTTCTATCATCCCCTATTGATACGCCTAACTTTGACAGGTTAGGAACCATACATATGGATCTATACCATAATGGGAAAAAAATAAATGAAGGTCTTTCTGCGACAGTGCTTAGCAATCCAGCTTCCTCTGTTGCCTGGTTAACAAGCAAACTTGCTCAACGTAATGTTTACTTAAAAAAAGGAATGGTAATTTCCTCTGGGACGTTTATTTCACCCGTACCTGTAGAAATAGGAACTTATAATGCCATTTTCACCAATATAGGTGAGGTGAGAATCACATTTGAACCTTAATACGAACATAACGTTTTGTACTTGAGAATTAGCTTTCTCTCGTCTTTCAGACCTGCTACATGCTATAATGAAAAATTGAACAATAACAAGTCGTTGGAGGTAACATGCTTACATTTGAAGAAAAACTAAAAATTATTGAATCTTTTCCTGCGTTAACACGTCATCATGTGTCGCTTGGTCGAGTGAATTTTCATTATGAAGGGAGTGTGATGGATAAGCAGATTGTTGTCTATCGTCTACATCCAAATGGAAATGGGTTTGTTTATGCAGGAATGATTAGTGAAGAATATCCAATGGACGCTAAAGGGATGGTTAATATTCGTAATTTCAGCGAACAGGAACTGCGTCATATTATCCAACAATCGATTGATTCACTTTCGGAAGCCGAACCGTTTACAGAAACATGGGTAAATAGAGAAGAACAAACTCTTTCCTTGGTACATGACTTTGATTTGTGGAATGTGTATGCTGGTGATATGCTTGATGGAACGTTTGAGACATACAGAAGCGCTGCAGATTACTTACAACAAGAAGGATTTGTACGATTAGCGGATAAAGAGAAAGAGTAGAGCTTCTATACCTCTTATTCTTTATAAACCGATTAAGTTGATGAAAAACTCACTCCTTCGGGAATAGGCTTTATGAATAGTTAGATCCTGTTAAGGTTATAGTTATTTTACGCAAAGAATAGAACTTCCATAAAATTGGAAGTTCTATTCTTGTATAGTGATATTTGCACCCATTGTTTGAAGAACCAATTTTTTATTCTATCATCCCAATATTAACGACCCCTTTTTTCCTCCCAGAGTCTTATACGTTCTTCATGACTCACTACTTTATGGATTTGGTGAAGCATCCATACATATCCAAAAGCATCCATAAATATTGCATTTGATACTCCGTAGTCAGGTAGCTCCGTGACCGGTTGTATCTCCGTGCACTCCAAATCTATTGCCTTTGTATACGTTTCATTGATGTCAGGAACAGAGACATTGAACCAAATTGTTTTTGGGTCATCTTGGGTTGGTGCAATCAATTGAAATTCAGCATTTTCATCCAACATGTGAAAGCGTACACCGTAAAGGCTAAAAATTACTTCGTTTTCACCTTTGGGTAAATCTGAAACCTCAACACGTTCAATGTCAAATATCTTTTCGTATAATTCCAATGCTTTTAAACTATCTTTAACAACCATATCAATTTCTACGCCAACCAATATGAGCACACTCTCCTTTTATAAGTGAATTCTTTACTTTACCATTTTTCTAGCTTGTCACTTAGAGTATACCAATAATACGATACTAATAAAACGATTATAATAGCGTGACCTCATCTGTATGCTAATAAGCAGAATTCTACTGAAACGAGCACATTCAGAAAGACTAATCCTCATTTGGCAGTATCGTCCCACCAACGAGAAGTTTTTATTACTTATTCTTTGCTCTCACATTTGTTTGCCAAGCTTTATCTTCATCGATCATTTTTTTAGCTGCATAAATGGTTAGTAACTGAATTGCAATTATCGGTATTCCCATCAAACCTGAGACGACTTCTAATGGTGCTAAACCACCGATTCTCATTAAAATAAGTGATAACACAGCGATTACCGCAGCTACAATAATCCGAAGATGCTTTGATGGCTCTGCTTTACTCATATTTTCAGTACCCGCATAGGAAGCAATCGTATAAGTAGTTGAATCTAGTGTTGTGGTTAAGAAAATCATTGCGATGACAATAAACAACACTAGAATAATATTCGATAATGGCAATGATGTTAAAATTGCCGGGATCGCTGTCATTGCACCTTGATTAGAGACGATATCTAACACCGGCACTTCACCCGATTGATAGCTGTGTATACCAAGACCACCAAGAACACCAGTCGCAATCCAAGAAATACATGTTGGTGCCATAAGGTATGTTAAAATCATCTCTTTAATCGTTCTACCACGAGAGATTTTTGCTGCAAAAACACTATGCAACATTGCCCATGTCGCATTATAAGCAAACCAGAATATAGTATGACTTTCAATATGGGAGGATTCCCCAGGATTTAAAGCATTTGTATGAAATGACATATCAATATAATGCGATAATAAAAAACCAACACTGTCTGTAAAGTAATTAAGAATAAAAACTCCTGGACCTACAAACATAATAAATAAAGCAAATGCCCCAGCTAGATACATATTCAATGTACTTAATCGTTTTATTCCACGCTCTATTCCTAAATAGGCACTTATTGAAAATAAAAATACCCATACAATGGTCACAATCAAGGTTAATCCGAAAGTTAATTCGACATTTAATAATTCAGCCAGATTATATATCACAATAGGCGCACCCAATCCTAAGGTCACTGCTGCTCCTGCTAAAATACTAATGAGAAAAATAATATCTAAAATTTTTCCACCTAGACCATCTGTAAAGCGATCGCCAAAGATGGAACGACATGCTTCAGAGATACGCATAAGTGGACGTTTTTTCACGTGCAAAATATACCCCATTGCTGGAGCAGCCATAACAAAAACAGCAAATACTTGGAAACTCCACAGAAACATACTATACGAATTCCCCCATAATAATGCTTCTGTCGATTGCGGTTCTACACCAAAAGGTGGATCAACTGCAACATTTGCCCATTGAATTATGCCTGTACGCATAATGGTGGATCCTAATCCCATCGCAATTAAAATAGAAGCATATTCAAACAAAGTAAACCGTGGTTTTTCCGTAGGATCACCTAATACAACTTTTCCATATTTTGAAAATGAAAGGTAGAGTCCAGCTCCTAGTAAAATAAGCCCATACCAGAGATATCCCCAACTAAATACGTCTACAAGTTTATCAAAAATAGTATTTAATAATTGCAGCGATTCGTCTTCATACATGGATAATGGAATGCTGATTGCAATAATAATAATAAGTGCAGGGGCAAAAATCTTGTGATCAATTAGTTTTCGTTTTCTCGATTCTTTTCCTGTTTCATTCACATCAATTACCTCCAAGATGATTAATACATTTTTTGTAATACCACGTTAAAAATCATTGTAAACGTAATTGAAAGTTGATTTAACTAAAAGTGACACCTATTTTCATAGGTGTCATTCCTCTACTTCAGTACGTAGATAAAGTAGTTACATTGGAATAATATGTGTGTAAATATCAACAGAATCAATGGATGCTGAAACCTCCCCTGCATGCAAAATGATTCCAACTGACGCTTATTCCCATTTTCTCGTTTCCAACTCTTCTGCAACTTGAATTACAGGTTCGTCCCAGGGATGATTCGGATAGATCCCTTCTTCAATTATACTCACTAGTAATGGTTGTTCTCTAGGAATAGAAAACTCTAAGCGTATGGATGTTAGCTTTGTTGTCGCACCAATATCACCTTGTGTCGGTATTGCATCCTCAGATGGAGCGAACTGTTCTGCCCCACCATTTGAATGCCACATGACTTGTTGATAATTTCCGTAACGCAACGAATCAACCTGCAGAATACCCTCCATCACTTTTTGTAAATATTCAGGTGGCACATAGGTTTTAATCCGATAAATGGGTACTAATTTTATTTCCATCGACCCCCTATTCCAAGAATTATATGTAACCTAAGCTTAGCTTCTACTTCTTACGTACCTATATACCTTTTCCACCAACAGGCTTAAATGTAGTGATTCTCTCTATTTCATGAATGTAAGGCTTTGCGTTTTGAATTAATTTTTGGGTTGCTCCCATAGACAGGGAAGTACGATGCGCTTTATTGTTAATCCATACTTCATATACGTAAATGTCCTCGGTATTCTCTTCAGACAGACCCACCTCATATAAAATACATTCGTTTAATTCCTTCATTGTACTCGCAGCATCTATGAAGTATTCTGCTAATACCTCTCTTTTTCCGGCTACAGCTGTAAATTTATTAATTAAGCCAAATTCACTCAACATTTCTCCTCCTTTACAATCCTTCTCACTTAAGTATTCGACGATTGTTCCCTTTTCCCCTCCCTATCTAACCAACACCTAGTTTTACTTAAAATTACTTATAAATAATTACAAACACTTATTAATAATGTATAATGACTGATAGGTGGTGATTTACTTGTATCAGGAAGAACGATTAGTCTCGATAATCGAGTTTCTTAAACAGCATAATCGCATTTCTGTAGACCAAATATGCTCTTTATTTCATGTTTCAAGAGACACTGCAAGAAGGGATCTCGTCCGCTTGGAAGAAGAGAAAGCAATTTTACGTACTCGAGGTGGTGCCATTCTTCCATCTTATCGTGACGAAATTAAGAGTTATTCAAATCGCTTAAACTTCGTATCAGAAGAAAAAAAAAGGATTGGCAGAACAGCTGCCAAATTAATTTTTCCCAGTGATCGAGTCATATTAGATGCATCAACCACCGTACAATCCTGTGCCGAGCAGCTAGAGAATTTGAACTGTACGATTATTACAAATTCAATTAATCAAGCAGAAGTGCTATCAAACAAATCAAAATTAAACATTCATCTACTCGGAGGGACACTGGAAAAGGATCATCGGTATCTCTATGGTTCTACGGTTATTGATAAACTATCCGAGTACCTTGTTGATAAGGTTTTTATTGGTGTTGTTGGTATATCAGAACATGGTTTAACCATTGCTCATGAGGAGGACGGTGTTGTTAAAAGAAAAATGATGGAACAGGCAAAACAGGTGATTGTGTTAGCCGATCGCACCAAATTAGGAATTACCGATTTTTACCGGTTTGCTGATTTACAAGACATTGATATTTTAATTACCGATCAAATCCCGCCCCCATCGTTTCGAGACTTATTAATTAAATATAAAGTAGAATTACTAACTGCGAATTAACAAGATGAAGGGAATGACTAAATTGACAAAATTAATCGCAATTGACTTAGATGGCACGCTACTTAATGAAAAGCAGCAGATAAGCGAAAAAAATTTAGAGGCAATTTCATTCGCACAGTCTCAAGGCAGTGAAGTAGTTATTGCTACCGGGCGTGCCCAATTTGATGTTCAAACGCTCTTTGAACATACAAACTTCCGGCCATGGATTATTGGTGCAAATGGTGCAACCATTCATCAGCCAGATGGTGCAGTATTTCATTCTGTACCAATCGACAAACAAGTTGCGTTAAACAGTCTAGCTTGGCTAGAAAAGCATAACTTTTATTATGAAATTTTTAGTAATAGCGCGATTTACACACCAGAGAACGGAAGAGATTTACTGGCAATTGAAGTGGATAGAATTAAAAGTGCAAATCCAGATATAGATGTTGACCAACTATCCGATGCTGCGAACAAACAATTTAGTCAAACTGGCTTTTCTTTTATTCCAACTTATAAAGAACTAGAAAATAAGGATATAAATATCTATAACATTTTAGTGTTTTCCTTCTTTCAAGATAGATTATTAAAAGGTAGGGAGTATTTTAAACAATTTGAGGACATGTCCATTGTTTCTTCAGCTGATCATAATTTTGAACTAGAACATAAGCATGCATCCAAAGGGCAAGCTTTAGAACTACTTGCTAACCATTTTCAACTTAATCTAACTGACACAGCTGCAGTGGGCGACAGTTTCAACGACTTGTCCATGTTACGTATCGCGGGCAAAAGTGCAGCAATGGAAAATGCACCACAAGCAATTAAAGAGGCTTGTCAACAAGTAACCTTATCAAATACAGAAAATGGCGTTGCCCATTTTATTTTCTCTTTGATGAAATAACTAGTATACCCCGCTTGGCGTGACGTAATTTGGCGGCGTGACAAGTTAGGTATACTGGAAATAAATAGACTACTGGCAAGATAAAAAGAGCTGATCGGCAGCACCTGACCGATCAGCTCTTTTTAAATTTTAAGTGGCTAGCCACCGATTCGCTTGTGCTTTATTTTCCGGGAGAAAATGTTCCATTGAAATACTTGGGATCAGTCCCTCTAACTTCGCTCCCTTCTCGATCCATTTCTTATCACTAACTACCGCTATCTTATTAATATCGCGCGTATATTTCATTAGTTTTAAGTCTTCCAGTAATCCTTTCAAGGAAATCCCTTCCCAATCATTATAAACCATTAGAATATTCACTTTATCATGATGCTGTCTTTTTAATAAGAAGAACTCTTCAAAGTTATGAATATCTTCTTCTGTCACTTTTCCTTGTATTTCAATTTCAATCGCATTCTCGAATTCTGCTGGAGTCATTTTAATCATTTTTGAATCTCTCCTTCTATCTAGCTTGGTATCTATTTTTTTCCCAGAAAACGAAGACATCAAACATAGACAACTTAAAGGAAAGCATATTCATTTTTTGCATGCGGATGAAAATTAATCATTTAGTTGTTCCTATCATATAATTGAATATAGTGGATAATAAGAAAACCGTGAACGTTATCTTATATGTGATGCCTTTCGCCTTAAATACCTCCCTAGCAGATAAAACAGCACCAATAAGGCTAATAGTCACCATAACCATACTTATCAGATACGTAATTACATCACATTTACTCTTCCCCAATATTTGTAGTAAAGAGACGGAAAGGATAATTAAATTCTAACACTTTGCCCCTAACTAAAGTCTGCCTACTCCAAATTAAACCCTTCAGTCATATCTCCGCGAATTGGTTCCCTATCTTGGGTTAAACGTATCCGTATTGACGTTGCTTCTTGCAGCTCTTCATTGTCTGCAACATGATAATGAATATGCGGCTCACTCGAATTACCAGAGTTACCAACCAAACCAACTACCTCTCCAGAAAATACTTCGTCTCCTTCCTGCACCATTAGACTGCCTTCCTGAAGATGTGCGATAAAACTGTATTCATTGTTTTCATGCTCAATAACCACATGATTCCCTAATGGCTGTTCCGTATTCGTGTCGATGGTAGGTGTATTATCTGGAATCGTATTTTCACTGGAAACAATGACCCCATCAAAAGGTGCAACGGCTTTTTTGCCAAAGGCATGGTAATTTTTATTTTTAGTCGGATCCCCTTTAAACGTTGTACCCTCTTGTTGAATAACTAAATCATATGCATATCGTTGTGATACAGTAGCATAATGATAGTTGACGAGTTCATTGGTTCCACCCCAGAAAACAAGCCATTCTCCCTCCATTGGCAACTGGTACGTATTTTCGGTATATTGATTATCTGTATCCTTATTTGATGTAAGTGGCATTACTTGTAATCCTTCAATAGTATGATCCTCAGCAAAAATTCCTCGCAACCCTTTATTACCTTTCGTATTTCTCCATAAATATTCTGACATTCCTTGTAATGGCATCGTTGAAACAAGCGAGTAATTACGTATATCTTTATGGAACGCTTCTGTAGTTTGAACGAATTCCTTTAAAGTCAATTGTGATTGAAAACCTTCGCTAGTCTGATTATAAATTTTTTCAAAATCTCCAGCTAAGAAAGCGTCGGGGAGATCTTTTGGAGGAATGGTTGCTTCATTAGAAGAATCGCTTTTATCGTCTTCCTTATTATTTTTTCCTGAACATGCAATGAGTCCTATGACTATCAGCAACAACAGGATCGACAACTTTACATACATTTTCATCTCTACAATCCCCTTTCGTGATAACCTATTATAATTACGGAAATGAAGGAGATTGGGTTTCATATAATTTTAATTATTCAATCATCTATAGCCTAACCCCTTTTATTAGACAAGCTAACTTGTTTATGTAAGAATATGTTTGTTTATATCAACCTTTACTATGGAGGACATCATGAGTAATTTGAGCAATCGAAATAAAGGAATTATTTTATTACTATTTAGTGCCTTTGGCTTTTCAATGATGGCAGCTTTTGTAAAACTATCTGGAGATGTACCAACTGTTCAAAAGACTTTTTTCCGAAACGCCATTTCGATGATTATCGCTTTTGGTTTCGTTAAATATTACAAAGAACGTCTTTTTGGTAGAAAAGAGAATCAAAAAATACTATTACTTCGGTCAAGTTTAGGTGCAATTGGTATTGTTTTATATTTTTACGCTATCGACCATCTCGTTTTATCAGATGCGGATATGTTAAATAAGCTAAGCCCATTCCTTACCATCATCTTTGCAGCAATTTTCTTAAAGGAAAGGACAAGGGTATTCCAAGTTGTCGCGATTATTATTGCTTTTATTGGTACGTTATTTATAATTAAACCCGAATTCTCCTTAGATACCGTTCCGTACTTAGCAGGTTTCCTATCAGCAGTATTTGCCGCGGGAGCTTACACGGTATTACGTGTTCTCGGAAGTAAAGAACAATACTATACCGTAGTCTTTTATTTCTCTTTCTTTACAACAATGATCTTGCTCCCATTCGTGATTTTGTTTTATCAAACCATGTCATGGCAACAATGGGTTTATTTACTAGCAGCTGGGGTTTTCGCAACCGTTGGTCAATTTGGCATTACCATTGCGTATAAGTACGCACCCGCTAAAGAAATATCGATCTTTTTCTATTCAACAGTTGTATATTCAGCATTAATTAGTATTATTCTCTTTGATCAAATTCCGGACATATTAAGTATTATCGGTTATGTTATCATCTTTGGTGCATCTTTCTATATGTTTATGAAAAATAACAAGAATGACCACAACAGTGAACAAAAGGCCTGAAATAGGTCATACTTTTTGCGAACATGCCCTCGGTAAGTTCAGATACCTAAATATGGAATACAAAAACGAGACCCTTCGTGTCTCGTTTTTGTATAGATAGTGTAAGTGATCATTTGCTCAAGGAATTTTTTCGCTTATAACTAAAGATTCTTCCACCATTGTTTAATGTATCATCTATCTAACATAACAAATATAATTGCTAATGCTAGACTAACGAAAAAAGAAGTCACCCAGTGCTTTTTCTCTGTAGTTTTTAAAAGGATATTTAAAATAGAACTAATACACATGCAAATAACAAATACGAAAACAATCATCATACCGTTCATTATAACACCCGTGCCTTTCAAATTCGTTAAATTTAAGTTAAACAAGCACCTCTACGAGTACACTGTTAACTATCAGCAATAGCATTTTCGTTTTTAATGATTTGTTCTATGTCGCTTAATTCCCAGGAGGTATATCTATGTTGATCTTGATCAATTACTCTTTCAAAAAAGTGGTATAACTGATTCTCGTCTGTACAGACATTTACATTTTCATCACTGGAGTAATTAATTACTCGATTCTCTTTGCCAGCTGGATAACCATAGTACACGATTGGAGTCACAAAATTATATTTTTCATTTTTTTTATGAAGAAGCTCTTTTAATTGTAGAGCTGATTTCATCACTTGTGATGCTGGATCCCCGTATGAGACTACCTTCACTTCTGTTTTGTCATCTATTTCTTTATCTCTGTTATCGATTCTTTTTAAGACAAGTGTTTTTTCTTTTATCAACTCTTTTGCAGTGAACATTGCTTCTAAAACAGGCGACAGACGATCTTCTCCTTGATAGGAAACGCCGTGTAAAATCGTACCTGACCAATATTTCGTTTCAATAATGTAAACCCCTGTAGGTAATAAAACGACATGATCCATTTGCCTCGTACGTATATTTCCATTCACCCAAAATGGAACAAACAGGTTACCTAATAAGATCATTTCCTCTTGATTAATTAACCCCTGCTGTATTAGATCTTTTTTTATTTTAACAAGCAGCTTATGCGTTTGTACCTCGCCTCTATTAATTGAGAAGTTTTCAAGCATGTGTATATAACGATCTTTCTTATAGATTTCTTCAGCAAATATTTCATTCTTTCTATCCATTTCACTCTCATGTTTATCTATTAATTGCTGCTGCATCGTTTCAAATTCCATTTGATGCATCTGTGCAGTTCGCTCCATCGTTGCTGCCGCTTGGGACTGGCTCTCTGCTAACTCTTCAAAATATCTTTTATTCTGTTTCTTCTGTTTAACAATCATATATATACAAAGGGCTAATAATAAGACAATAAGGGTGATGTAAATTACTTCCAAATCCTTAGCTCTCCTTTCATAGTAACTATACGACAAAATAAACATTTTTCCTGTTAGGTGAATATTGAATTCTATTAATTAATCGCTAGATAATTAATTATACCTACTTTTACAACTAATTGGAAATTGCATGAACAAGACAGCAATACCTTATTCTACTTATAAAACTTTATCCTGTTTTTAGCAACAACCTCTGTTTGGCAAATTATTCTCGCGTTTGTTATTTTATTCATTGGGCAAACCATGGTGACCACGCCCTTACAAACGAATGCACTTAATCAGTTACCGCGTGAGTTATTTGCGGATGGATCAGCCGCTATGAATACATTAAATCAAGTAGCTGGAGCATGTGGTACAGCAATAGCAAATACGATATTTACAGCAGGTCAACATAATTTTGCTATTGATTTTCCAGCCGCTTCTCAACTAGAAATATTAGCTGCTGGAATTAAATATGCCTTCTATTTTATTACAGGCACAGGCATTTCGATTATTGGACTTATCTGCTCTTTCTTTGTAAAAAAGGATAATAAAGAGGCAGACAAAGTTATTTTGAACACTAAAAAGCCTGTTTAATAAATAAAGGAGGGGACAACGCCCTCCTTTTTATTCATTCTCTACATATATCTTAAATTCCCAAAAATATGTTAAATGGAAGCTTGCTAAAAAAGATGCTCCTCTTTATTGGATAGTTCTATCCAATAGGGATAAAGCAACATTATTAAAGGAATAGAAAGCAACAACAGGATTAAATAAAAGGTAGATGGACCGAACAAAATATTCATTATAAACACAAATGTTAATACGGCCATAGTAATCAGCATGGATCTTTTTCTTGAATGAGAGGTTACATATTGCTTCCGTCCACAATACGAACAATACATTCCGGTATCTAGTGTAAAAGATTTCTTAAACACTTGCTTCCACGTCCATTTACTTTTACAATTCTGACAAGTTGCCAATGTACTCTCCCTTTCTATCATCGTAGATGTAAATATATCGATATTAAGTTTAATTATCCATTCTCATTTAACTATGATACTTTAATTTTTCTAACTGATTGCATTAGTAAAAAGATACCCCAATACACCACCACTGAACATAGTAAATAGAGCCCGCAAAGCTAACTTTTTATTGGGAGTGTTTTTTGTTTGTGCTGCTTTTATTAATGTGATGAACAAAATAAGGCACATGAACATATAGATCCCTATTAAACCAAAAAGGACAGCATGCATGATTTAAGCTCCTTTTCCAAATTTAGTAGCTTATTGCTTAGCGAGGAAAAAATTCCATTTGTTCAGAGCAAGGAGTATACCCATTTTTCTGATAAAAATGATTACTATCCTCACTTGGCCATACCATAATAAACTCAAAATTATTTTTCTTCGACCACTTATTTACCACTTGAAGTAATTTACTTCCAATCCCCTTATTTCTATACTTAGGTATTGTATATACATTTGTCATATATGCAAAAGGATATGTTATTCTTCCAGGGCGAGGTACTTTATCTATTAATTCTATATAAATATGTGAAACAATTTCCTCATTAACTTCCGCAATCCAAATGAACCATTGATCATTGTTAATAAGAGCCTTTTCTAAAAAAGAGTGACACTCCATTTCAAATGCACGAAAAGACGAATCTCCCTTACTTTTATCATACTCAACAGTAAAATCCCATCTCATTTTTATTAATTGTTTTATATCTTCCACTTCAGCAAGCCTTACTTTCATTCGATATCCCATCTCCATATCGTCTGTTAGAAGCACTTAAAAATATTTTTTATTAGGAATAGTATAACAAATAATCGATTATGTTTGTTTCAATTATTTAACTATCTTGTAAAAAGTTCCTATATACATTAAGATCAACTTATAAATAAGGAGGGACTTTGTATTATGGATACGGTGTGGGTGGTTTTCGCAATCATTGCTTTTGTCTTTTCTCTATCCAATATATCTGAAACCAAAAGGTTAAAAGAGCGAATAAAGAAACTAGAAGAAAAAGCGTAGTATCCTGCGCTAATAAAAACTGATAGATACTAATTGACAGTATAATGATTTAGAAGGTATATTAATAGAGTATCTAATCTTTTCATATTTATGATTCCGTAGCTCAGCAGGGAGAGCGCCACCTTGACAGGGTGGAGGTCGTTGGTTCGAGCCCAATCGGAATCATTATAAAGCAGAAGTCTGTATCCCCTGTGTATCAGGGATACAGACTTTTTTCACTTGCTGGTACAGGCCTAAAACCTCTATTTTTCTTCAGTAGTCACAGCGTCTTTATGATTTTCTCAAATACGTCTAGTAGCCGTTATATACTAAATAGGCATCGATCACTATATCGAAAACACATCGAATACTTTTTGGGGATAATGGATATATTCCCCATATAAAATCTCGTAAAAAGTCAATATAATTTCTATGTTAATCCCAACACACGACGGAGTTTATTCGGAATTACAATAAAACTTAGGTTAATCTGTTTCATCTAAAATTTCAACATATCCTTCTGTCCCATTAATGCGGATCCGCTGTCCGTCTTTGATTTCCTTCGTAGCGCTTTCGACCCCGACTACTGCCGGGAGACCATATTCGCGTGCAATGACGGCACCGTGCGTCATCATTCCACCGACCTCTGTAACCAACCCCTGCAACGATACAAACAGCGGCGTCCAACTCGGATCGGTAAACGCTGTTACGAGGATATCCCCCTTTTCGATTTCAGCATCTTCCATTTTCATTATAACTCTGGCTCTGCCTTCGATCATGCCGGATGAAACCGGAATTCCCGCCAATGCGCCTTCTGGCACATTTTCCATATTGTACTCGCCAAAAATGACCTCCCCCTCGGATGTCATCAACCGTGGAGGTGTTAATGTTTCAAAATACTCGTATGATTCCTTTCTCTCGGCGATGATCTTATAATCAAGCTGACTGGTGCGAACTGCATTTCTGAATTCCTCAAAAGATAAGCAATAGACGTCTTCCTTTTCATTGATGATGCCCTTTTCGACTAATTTGGCAGCCTCTTTCATCAATGCTCTTTTATAGACAAACATACGGAAGATCCAGTTATATTTTGGATATTCCCGATAACCAATGTAATTCCGCAGAACACAGATCATTTTCTTTGTCTTTTTGGCTTTTTTCTTTCCTTTGGGCAGATTCTCCAAGCGTTTTAAGAGATTACCTTCCTTCGCTTTTGCTTCCAGTAGCCCCTTTTCAAATTTCGCTATACGCGCATTTGGCTCGAAGTTCTGAATGTTGTTCAAAATGACAGGAACGAGTAAAGAAGGCTGTTCACTCCATCGGGTTTTCGTGATATCGATTTCACCAGAGCAGCGCATACCATATTTATCAAGAAAGGCCTGCATCGAATCACGAACGGCCTCCCCGCCTTCCAGCTTCGGAAGTTCATCAAAAATGTCTCCGTTTTCCATCTTTTCAAAATAGGCGATAACTTCCGGGTATTTCCGTACGACATCCGATACATCGAGAAGCGCAAGCCCCATTTCAGACGTCACATTATTAGGGACCGATTGGGATAGAGTATCAGCTGCATTCTTTTCCCCCAGCCATTTTTCCATGTTCTTATTGATCCGGTACGCTGTGATCATCGCGGTCATGATAACGCCTAGACTCCGTGGATCAAACATGTCTCTTTTCAGCTGTTTTTGATCTTCTATTATGAATGCAAACAATTCATCCCCAGATTTATTTGTGATTTCGCTCTGAACAGTCTTTATCGAGTCTTCACTTTTAGCAATAAGCTGTTTGACGAGCGAATGATCCTTCCTCTGGTAAACCTTTATTGCATGAACGAGCAATGACCAAGAAAGTTCCTCAGAACCTAACTTGAATATCCGCTTCCCTTTAGGAAGAGATTTAATGAGCTGTTTCCTTTTCAGCAAATTGAACAGGGCGTGATACATCAAGGGGTCGTTCTTCCCCATCGTTTTAAGGCCGATTTTACGTCCAATCGGTGACGCGAGATCATGCGTCAAATCGATAAACAGTCTTCCACCTGCAGTAATCACTTCGTAATTCATGAATTCGAAAAAGGACATCCCCAGTGGATAGATCGGCTCTGTCATCATCTGCTGATGTCCCGCCGACATATAAACCCTTAGTTGGTCATCACTCTTCTCAGGAAGTGGGTATAATGTCGTGATGGGTCGGCTCTGGACGATATAGATCATCCAGCCAGACACCATTCGATATCCTGCGGCGATCCGAAATAGCTCTCGATCTTCCTTGCCATACGTTCCAAATTTACGATTTGAGCATCGGTTAACGTTTGTTGATTTTGTTGCGCATGGTCAAGTTCACGCTCTTCCGTACCGCCAGATTTCAATGCATATATAGCGATTTTTTTAGTAGAAATCATTTTTTCAATCAGTTCACCTTCACGAACCTTATAATTATCGGCTGTCACTAGCCCAGATACGAGTGCCTCTCCCAAGCCAAAGCTTGCATCAATAGACAATACCCTCCGGTTCGAAGTGACTGGATCTGCAGTAAATAAAATCCCAGATCCTTTTGGAAAAACCATTCGCTGAATGATAATAGACAGATAGACTTTACGGTGATCGAAGTTGTTTTGCATACGGTAGGTCACTGCCCGATCAGTAAAAAGAGAGGCCCAGCACTTGCTGATATGCTTCAGGATTGCCTCTTTCCCAACGATGTTTAAATACGTGTCCTGTTGCCCTGCAAAGGAGGCATTCGGCAAATCCTCAGCCGTTGCGCTCGATCGGATTGCAAAAGCCTCATCTTCGCCAAGCTTTGTGTAGCTGTAGAAAATCTCTTCCTCTATCACTGTAGGAATTTTTAGACTTTCGATCACATATCGAATTTTTCGACTGATTTCTGTGATACGCTCCCTATCTTCTACCTTTAACGTGCAAAGCTGATCGATCAAGGTATTGACCTCTGCATTTTGACTGATTATTTTTTTATAGGCATCAGTCGTAACACAGAAACCTTCTGGAACCTGGATACCTTCAATCCTTGATAACTTCCCCAAGTTTAGCCCTTTACCACCGACGAACAGTAGATCACCTTCATTGATTTCTTTAAAATTGAGAACATAGTTTCCCATCGGTAATTCCCCCCTTTATTTATCGTTCGATGCCATATCGAATCATATTTTCAAATAAGCCTTCCTTTCTTCCAGGAGGCGCTTAGGAAGTATCATTAGGATGAATCGATAGGCTCTAGCTACCTTTTTATGCCTTTTCCTGTTAAAAAGAAGGGTACTGCCAGTTACATGCTAAAACAGGACTTATACTAAAGAATGATACAATTCAATAACTGATAGAGTTATAAATAGAATGACTATAGCCCCTAAAATAAGATTATTGATTACTCCGTTTTTATATTTTTCCGTTACTTTTTTTGAGTTTAGCAGTAGCATCAAAGTAAACGCAAGAAAGGGCAAAATGGTTGCGCTAAATGCTAACCCTATAAAAACAAGCAATATAGGATCATTAACAAATAAAAACAGCATGGAAGGAAATGTAAGCCATAAAAGATAAGCCCGAAAGGCAGGATCCTTTTCTGAAATATTCTTGTTTGAATTTTTGTTTTTTAATATCTGTACAAAGTCTGCGAATATATAAGGAAGACCATTCCAAGCAGATAATAATGACGTAAATGAAGCAGACCAAAAACCAATGAGTAGCAGCCAAGTAGCCACTGTTCCAAACCTCTCACCATAAATATTGGCCATTGTGACAAGACCTTCAGTACCGCTAATTGTCAACCCTCTACCATGTAAAAATTCATTTGCAACTATTATAAGTGAAAAGCAAAAAATAGCAGTAAAAATATATGCTATAGCGGAATCTAAACGCATCACAGATATCCACAAACTGCCACGCCACCCCTTTTCACGAATCCAGTAGCAATAATAAGGGATTGAAGCAGCACCGCCTACACCGCTAATGAGTCCAAGCGTCTGAATAAAAGATCCCTCAGGCATCCTAGGTATGAGTCCGTTAACTAGTCCTCCTATACTTGGAAATACGAGTAAAGCTGACCCTACTACTGTAATAAACATGACTACCACTAAAACCTGCATGATCCGTTCAAACTTCCTATAACGACCAAACCATCCTACAACCAACCCGGCGAGGGCATGAATGATAGCCCACCCCCATATTGGAAGAATCGGAAACATGGCTGACATAAACAATGCGCATGCTGATGTGACCGCGGCACCATAAATTAGTCCAAATAAGACGACATAAAGTACGTAATAACCAGATACCCAACGCCCTAATGATCGCCAACCTTGCAAAATGGTTTGACCTGTGGCTAAATACCAACGCCCTACTCCCTCATTCAAAAAATATTTTATAATAGCTCCTAGGATAACTGCCCATATCAACACTAAACCAAAATCGGCACCTACGATAAGTGCAGCAACTAAATCTCCTGATCCTACACCTGCCGCCGCAACAACCAATCCTGGTCCAACTAATGCTAGTTTGCTTTTACCTAATTCAGATGAACCTTCGAGGTCACCCCTAGCGTGAATAGCCATATTATATTCCTCCTCTGTTAGCCTTCAATGATATATCTACATTATTTTATTATTCCATATATTATCACAAGAATTAATTTTTAAAAATATCTGCATAATATACTTAAAGGAAGTAATACAGCTATCGTTGACACAAGTTAAACAACATTCTCCAACTATTCTGCTGTGCTAATTTAATTTCAACAGAATGACCCAAACATACGATAGAACTTTCACAAAAAGAAACAAAGCGAACATTTTTGATGATCGCTTTGTAACTATCGCATCTGATTGCTCAATATAAACTGGCTGACCCCCTTTTTAGAGAATGCCTTGCTGTTTCAACCTCCTTTTAAACTATTTTGTCAAAGCATCAACTTTGTACCATCACCTATGACTGTAATTTGTAAATTATCGATAACTTTGCTCTTTATATTAATGTTTGGATTTAGCAGAATAGTTCCATTCTGATACAATTTTTTTAGTTTTGATCTTGAAATGCCAAAAATTTCTGCTAGTAGCTTATCGGTTCTAAGACCAAAATCATATTTATAGCAAAGTTTAATAGTAATCTCATTAGATAGTATGGCGAGCTTTTCTTTTCTTAACTCGAATCGTATATCTGTATTAACGCCATTACATCGTTTCCTTAATTTGTTGATTTGAAAAGCATAGTACCAGACTGTCTCTTTATCATTATTCATAAATTTTCGAATTACCTTAGAGTCCATTTTATTAATATTTACTCTCGATAAAATGGGGTAATTCCAAGTCCCCTCACAATGTATACAGTTATAAATAAGCCAAATATCAACTATTTTTTGATTCGCATTCATCCTGAATTTCTCACTACAATAAAATTCTGTGTTCGTTTTACATTTATTACAATTTCTTCTTATAAAAGGCGTTTCCTGAGCAATAATCTCATAAGTGAATAAATTAATGAAACCCATACACTCATTCCTCCTATTTATTCAGAGGAACGCAAAATACGGTTGAATGGAGAAAGATTTCCTATAAAAAAGCGGAATACCTTATAGGCATCCCGCTGGAAGTAAAACAACTGACTTTCCTGCGTTCCCTGTAATGGTTAAAAATAGGCACACTTCTCCTGTCATTGAATAATAATATTCAAAAAAGAAATGTACTATTTAGTTGCTAAACCATTACAAGTATGTTGGCAATTCCAATTCCACCTTCCGTATTTCTCCTATATATTAGTATACCATCATTATACTTTATATCAATAATAATTATTATTTTAATGATAATATTCCGAAATATCACTATTGGCTTGCTCTCCCCCTGTTGGCTATCCAAAGGTGTCCTTTTTTGGATCTTTTAATACTAGCGTTCATTACCCCTACATATGTAACTCTACTAAGATATAGCCATTCGTATTTATCTTTAAGCAAAAGGTCAAAAATTGATATTACTCCATAGCTGCTTTAAATACATAACTGACTTTGTCATAGTCCATTCTATTCTCATAAAAGCGATGTGCATCCGTGCGTTGTAACCCCGATGATAACGCAACACTTTCATAGTTGTTTGCTTTTGCCCAATTATGAACATATGAAAGCAGTTTTTCACCATAGCCATTAGAACGTTTATTCTTGTCTGTTACTAAATCACAAACCCAAACAAATCTGCCATAATATAGTGTTACCATCGGTTTAAATCCAGTTACTGCGATTATTTCGCCTTCATCTAATAATGCAAACATTTTATATCTATCTTTCTCTTTTGCTTCTAAGCTAAGCTCCAAATAGGTTTCTTCATCTAGGTGAGTTCGTAATTGTTTCATGACAGGAAAAGCTTCCATCATTTCATGTTTTGACTGAAGTTCTTTTATAGTTAACGTGTCCAACTTTTAATCCCCCTTGTTATTTGGCTAACCTATTGTATTACTATTCTCCAATGAAGTTCAGTTATATCCAATCTCTCCCATATTCACGAATGAAGGAAATATCCTTATAATAATGTTCCAGATGCCCTTCGTCTATCATCTTTTGAAAAGCACGATCACCTTCATTAGCTTTTCTAATAATGGTTTGGGTTAATCCTTCTAATCGTAACAATACCATTTCCAAACACTTATCTTCTATTCGCTCGCCGTATGATTCAAGAAACAATTGAACTCGCTGTTTTATACGGTCGGCGTGCTTTGATGCATGATAATACACTTTTTCACCTTTTTCTGTAAGATAAAATCTACTTAAGGGAACACAAGTATAAAGGGTATACGCTATATCCCACATTCTTGGACCAGGTCCAGCAACGTCAAAGTCAATAATTCCTACTGGTCGTTCATCGTCAAAGATAATGTTGTAAATTGCAAAATCATTATGACATAGAACTTCATATGGTTGTGGGGTGTTATCGATTGACTCCCAATCATTAAATGAAACGTCACGAACCGAATCATGATATAGACGGAGCATGCTGGCTATTTCTTTTAAAACATCATCCGCCCACATGTATTCTTTTACAGGATAATTTCCTGCCTCCCCTTTAATAAATGATAATAGTTCCCTTCCTTGTTCATCCATTCCAAAAAATCTTGGAGAATAGCTAAAACCTTTGTCCTCCAAATGCTTTAATAACTTATGAATCTTTGTACTATTTGGGTTCAAGTCTCGTTTCACCGTTTCTCCAGAACGATAGACACTAGAGATATTCCCTCCTGATAGCTTTTCTTCCGGTTGACCACTTGACATCTGGCTGTTCCTCCTTTCAAAATCGATTTCTTGATAAATTTATCTATTAGATGAATTATAATTTATATTGATCATTATGGAAGCAATAGGAGACGGTGAACTTTTTAAAAATGGGAATGGCAAATGGGTATAAACCAATTCTTCTATTCTATAACTATATTTTCATTTCCTTCTTCCATCCTTCCATTACTACTTATTCCTATAGATTGTCCTTTGTATCGATGCCATATTGTTCTTTTTTCTAGTAAGCCCATTAACCACAAGTCTTGTTTGTTTCCGTCCAAAAATCGCCTGCATCTAAAAAGTGATACTTGTTTTTAAATTCATACGTAGCTCTCTCATACGAATCTAGCTTACTTTTCCAATAGGTACTTGTCCATGTATTCTCTTTCTCTTCTTCTTTTACTGTTGCAACCTTAGATAATTGCTCTGTAAAATCCTTGACTTCTTCTAACGTTGATATTTCCATATAATCGAAAGAGATTTCTTTCGTAGACATTTCTACTCGATTGAAATGGTTGCAGTACTTCTTGGCTTTCTTAACTGTTTCTTGAATTGGAAGTTCTTCTTTTTCAATAGGAGTGGTTTCAACAAGTAGTTCTTGCATATCTTGAATATGCAATGAAAAATTATTAAACGTTTCAACAAGGTCCTCTTTTTGATGTTGAGTTAAGCTATTTTGTTTGGACACTTCCTGCACAATATCATCTAAGAATAAAACCGATTGATCCACTTCTTCCATATATTGAATAGCAATATTTTCGATATATTTTTCGTATCTTTCGTTTTCATCTTCTAATTCCATATTTTTAAAAAACAACCATATACATGCTAGTAATAAGATCGATACAAATAGTGACCAAAGAACCGTTCGTAAGAATTTTTTGTTCATACTATCCCTCCTTTCTTAATGCTGCAAAAGCGTTAGCACAAATTAAAAAGCTCAGAAGTTCTCCAAATTTTTAATCGTTCTTCATTTTCTCCATTTGGATCAACCCTTACAAATTTTCATTGATTTTAAAAAGATGGATAAGCTTTACCTACGTAAGTCCCGCCCAACATATCGTGAATAGCCCTTTTGTCTGTTCGGAATAGAACCATAAAAACACTTATAAATAACGATAATCCAAGTGTAAGTATGCCAATTAGATGAAAACCAATAACTTCTCTAAAAAAAGTATTTGCAAGCTGAACACTATTACCATCGGTACGTATTAATCTAATTTTACAAATACGTTTTCCAATAATAAATCCTGACCAAAGTACCGGAGTAATAACTAAATACAATGCGTAAAATATATCCCAAGTCATCCCGCTTCTCCAATCAATGGAGAAATCTCCTGTTAACACAAAAAATAATAAACTAATGAAAACGGTTAAGATATTGAAGTCTAAAAAACGAGCAAACAATCTTTCTAAAAAATGAGCATGAATTTTTGATTCCAATATTAAACCTCCTTTTTTCTAACTGTGGAACGAAGCATTTCTCTTATACCAGTATATACAATAGTAACTCCATTTAATAGCGCAGTGCCCCTGTTGCTTCCTCAATCTCCACAACAAATGATCCTCACGAATTGTAAATAAACTTTTTCTTCCGCAAGTCCTTGATTTTTGTTATGATTATATTCTTATTATCAAAATTAAGTTTATTGTTAAAGGAGTATCTATATGCCTCGCTTTACCTTTTCAACATACACAAAACAACGTTATTATACAATATTATTAATTTTAGTTATCTTACTTATTGCTGCAACATTACGTTCCCCGATAACTTCTGTTGGACCACTCATTCCCTTTTTTCGTGAGGAATTATCGGCTTCCAATTCCATGATCGGTCTAGTCAATACACTTCCATTACTTGCTTTTGGAATTTTCTCACCATTTGTTCCAAAATTATCAAGTAAATTTGGAATGGAGATAACGCTTTTCATTGCCATGATATTTTTATCCTTAGGTATCGTTATTCGATCACTAGGTGGCATTTCCATCTTACTTTTTGGTACACTCTTGCTTGGGATGGCGATTGCGGTTGGTAATATCCTCATGCCAGGGTTAATAAAATCCAGTTTTCCCTTTCATATCGGGTTGATGACAGGACTTTATTCCGTCTCTATGAATATTTTTGGTGCGCTCGCTTCCGGCGTTTCCGTACCCATAGCTTCAATAGCTACATTAGATTGGCGAAATGCAATGCAAATTTGGAGTTTACTTTCTTTTCTTTCGATAATTGTGTTATTGCTTCGACTACCAGCGATTCGTTCATCGAATAAAAAAGTGTTTGTGGAAGTAAAAAGCCAACCATCTAAAGCTATATTTAAATCAAAAATTGCATGGGCAGTAACATTCTTTATGGGACTACAATCTTTAATACCGTATAGTTTATTTACATGGCTACCAGATATTTTACTAACAAAAGGATTTACTGAGAGTGAAGCTGGATGGCTCATTGCTATTTATCAACTAGGGCTCATCCCGACTACTTTTATAGCACCAATTATTGCTGCAAGACTTCAAAGTCAGCGCCTGATTGCATGTATTTCTGGTCTACTCTTTTTCTTTGGCTTATTGGGAATTACTCTCACATCATCTGATGTAATCATTGCTTTTCTCATATTAACTGGTATCGGTGCTGGAACAACATTTAGCTTAGCAATGATGTTCTTTGTTCTCCGTACGAACACCGTTTCGGAATCTTCACAGTTATCAAGTATGGCACAATCGATTGGATATATGATTGCAGCACTTGGACCATTTCTTCTTGGATCGATTGCGGAATGGACAAACGGTTGGGCTGTGCCGCTAGCTATTCTAATGACAGCTTCCTTATGTATTGCCTTTTTTGGTACAATTGCAGGTAAAAATGAAAAGATCTCTTTTGAACCAAAATCAACAAAAGGTGAGGTTTAACCGCCTCACCTTTTCTATGGTTTTAGTACAATAATACTGTCGTATGACCTTTTGTCCTTTTGACTTATTTCTCGACTAATAAAGCAATTGTATCATTTCCTTTATGATACTTGGAACCAGCTACATCATCGTATCCCAATTACATTATCGTACGTCCCTATTCCTTTGCCTTGATATGAAGGTAAAATAAGCATTGGACTAATCCAAAACTATGCATCCTCTTTCCAAAAAATGCAGATAGCGCCTACAATTTCACCGTCAACTAATATCTTATAAAAAACCACCATTAGGTCTTTTTATTCTCTGTACTACCCTAACAATGGTGTAAATGCCTTAACTTGAATATCAAAAATAGATTCTGCATCATTTTCTGTTGCTTTAACAAGGCTAGCCCTCATAAATTCACCCACTCAATTATTTTAGACTTTTTACAACGTTTCCTGAAAATAAATGACCACTATATGCGCGACAATATAGCCCGATTCCGGAAATCCCGTCTTTCTTGTCCTTACTTATCGAAAAAGTTAATGTACTCTTCCTTATTACCTATCTCCACTAAAAACGGAAAAAGCGACATAGCTAACAGGAAGAGAACAGCAAGTAAAATTGGCACATGTACTCCTGGTTCAAAGAAAAAGTTCAATAGCATAGGTAGTAGAATAACAGGAGTTAATAAAGCGCATTTTGTTTTTGATTTTTGTGTTTGATATTGTTTTTCTCCACAATAAGGGCAGGTTATTGCAGAGTCCAATGTAGCAGTTTTTTTGATGGTTTGTTTCCAGCTCCATTTATTGTTGCAATTCTCGCAAGTAGGCATTTTAATCCCCCCTTGTTTTGCAAAATTGCCTATTTCTGCAAGAAAGGGCGCTCATTCCTTATTTGCGCCCGTTCGTAATATAAGGTTAACCAGATATTTCTGGTTAAACTTTTGCGGAAGAGTGTTTTACTGTATGTAGGCTGCACTTTTATTCCTGAAAAGCCCCGTTTACTTAATAAAGCTATTAATTAAAAGGTATCGTTATACCATTCTCTAAATTTAATCATACAAGAGTCTTCTTTTACATTTTTATAATTCATAAAATCCTCTTCATTAAATTCAGCTAATGTTTTACCAAAGTTCTCTGGAATGAAAATATACCAAAGATCTGACCATTTTTTGTCATTTTCAATTCCTTTAATTTCATTTGATATGATACCAGGAGATTTACTTTCAAAGAATGCCATTATTTCTCCATCATAGTAAGTTAAGCAAGATCTAAACTCACTATATCGGTTCTGAACATTATTCATCAATTTTAGAACTCCTTTTATTCCAATAGTGTCCAACATATGATTTACATAAGCTTTGGGAAATCCGTTTAATTCGGATATAAAAAAACCTGAATCTAGGGCTATGCAAGGTTGTTTTACAATTTCATACGCTTGTAAAACTTTATGTTTAGCAATTTCTTTGATATCATCACTTCTAGGTTCAATCAAGTCTGCTTCAATAGGTAATACTTTTATATTATTTAAGTCTTTCTGAGCAGAAGCAATCTTCCCTTTATTAGTGGTAACAAACATTATTTCTTTCATTACTATAAACTTCCTTTCCTGTTCAAAATAATAACTATATTATGGGATTTATTGTCCCTACTATCGCCCCCCATTAGCTGAATATTATATTTTTTGAATGTAATCGATTAAAAAATTTTTGTCCTCTGGAAATGATAAATCTAGTTCTCTATTTCTGCTGCTGATTTCCAAGCTATATCATAAATTAGATTATCAGGGTCTTGAATTTTTGCTTTTCCACCAATAATCTTCCCTTCAAAATATTTAGCTTCTCCGTATTGACTTTCCTTTTTAAAAATAGGTCGAAGTATTTCAACATCATAACCTGTTTCTTCCCTTATTTCTCTAACACAACATTCTTCAAAAGTTTCACCCTCTTCTAAGCTACCAGAAGGAACAGATCAACGCTTTGGTTCATCCGTTGTTCCCTGAAGTACCATCAGTACTTTTTTTCTATAACACAAACTCCTGCAGACCCTAACCATTTGGTCATATAAATATCCCCTTTCGTCTGGAAAACATTTAACATTCTCTGTTTAGAATTAAAATTCCTTGTTCAATTCTTTTACCCGTTACTTTAAATACAAAATTTTCACAACCTTTAACCTACAAATCTAATTTTCTTTAAAGGCATCGCTCCACAATAAGTTATTCCAGATAATGGCCCGATAATGAAATTTGAACGCTTTTTTATTCCGTTAAAGCGCCCGTTCGTATTATAAGGTCAACCGGAAATATGATATTTTTCTGGTTGACCTTATGTTTTATAGGTTATTCTTTAGGTAGTCGGGGTAGGACGTAAGCGCCCGTGGGACTTGATCCCGTCCGTAATACTGTCCACCCCCTACTTGTAGAAACATGTTTGAGGCTGGTTGGGGCACTGACCCCGCATAACAAGCGAAGCTATGACACTACAAGATAGACAGGGGCTACCGACAAATCTACTAAAAGGAGATGTGATAAATTATGGATCCAGTGATTGGCCTGGATGTTGCAAAAGGAGAAAGCCAAGTTCAAGCTTTCCTGGCAAGAAAGCAGCCTTTCGGGAAGACCTTTAAGTTTAAGCATGATACCAATGGTATGAGTGATTTTTTTATATTTTACAAAGAAGTGGAGTTCCAAGCTGAATCTAAACCGGTTGTTGTGTTTGAGTCGACAGGACACTATCATGAACCTATTTTACAGTACCTTGAGGAAAGAAAGATTACTTACTACTTAGTGAATCCTGTAGTTTCTTACGAAACGAAAAAAAGTAGTCTTCGAAAAGTAAAGTCAGACCCAGCCGATGCGAAACACCTGTGTGAAATGTATTACAAAGAGGACTTAGTAGCCTATCATCGAAAATGTGTTCAAACGATGAATTTGAGAAATTTATGTAGACAACACGATTCTTTAACACGTAACTATGTACAACTGAAACTTCAGTTCCAAACGATATTGGATCAAGTATTCCCTGAATATAAAGGAGTTTATAGTAATTTATACGCACCTCTTTCCTTAAAAACGTTACTCCTCTATCCTACTTCTCATGAAGTATTAAAGGTTCCAACGGATGAATTAGCTAAGGAGATGCATGGACTAGGAGGAAAGAGGTCGTATGATTGGTTTTATGAAAAGGCTTTGAAGTTAAAAGAAGCAGCAGAACGAAACCCCTTTAAGAAAACGCTGTATCAAAGCCACTTGGTTACACTAAAAATGTATATTCAAATGATTCTTCAACAACGAGAGTTTCTGAACGTACTTGAGCAGGAGATTGAGACGTTAGCGAAACAATTTGAGGTGTATGAGATTCTTACATCCATCCCCGGAGTAGGTACTAAAATTGCAGCCACTCTGATTTCAGAAATAGGGGATGTCACACAATTTAGTCACCCTAAGAAACTAGTAGCCTATGCAGGACTTGATCCAAGGGTATACCAATCAGGTAAGTTTACAGCTACGATAAACCGGATAACCAAAAGAGGATCTACGAAGCTACGTCAGACCATCTATTCAGCTGTTCAGTGTGGACTAACCAATAACCGGAATGTGAAAATTCGAGAGTATTATGACAAAAAAAGAAGTGAGGGCAAGCCTCACAAAGTAGCCATCATAGCTTGCGCCAACAAGCTATTGCATTGGATTTATGCCATATTAAAGCATAAGCAAATATATACCGCATAAACCCATACAAATAATTACACAACTTACAAAAAATTCAATTATAAATATTGAAGCTTCTTTGTGATGCACATTTTTATTATACCATCTTTAATCTAGTATGATTACTTAAAAAGTATTGACTTATATTAGCTGGTATTAATTGAGGAACTCATTTTTTAATATATTCATCCTTAGTCGATCAACAAACTCACCATTTCTTAAACGGTCTTGACTTAATATACCTTCTTCAACGTACCCCATTCTCTTATAGGACTTAATTGCCTTTTCATTATCTACTTCCACTCTAAGCCAGATTTTATTTAGTTCTAACTGATTGAATCCCCTTAGCAGCATTTCATTCATTGCAGATAGACCATATCCTTTGCCCCAATAGTTTTTATCCCCGATAGCTATCCCTAATTCAGCATGTTTGTTTAACCTATCAATGTTTTTTAAGTCTATCCATCCTATATGTTTCCCATCATCGGTAATGATGGCTTTTTGTTCGTATCCGTTTGTTTTGTTAATACACTTTTGGATCCAATTTTGAGTTTCCTCTCTACTGAAGGGTGGATATTTCTTCGGCATATTTAAATGCTTTGTTACTTCTTTATCCAGACACCATTGATAACGGTCTTCAACGTCATTCAACGTTAAATCCCTTAATTTAACACTTGGTAAGTTGGCTTGATTCATTTTTCTTCCCCCATCTTTTCTGCAATCAAATTTACCAACATGCAACAATCTGGTCCAACTGACAGACAAATCTATTACGCAACTACGCCCATTAATTTGATAAAAAGACTAAAATATAGTCTTAATATCGTCCCAACCATATACAAGTTCGTTTAACCCTTTTCCTAATACTTCAATCCTTACGCTATCTATTTCCTTTGCTCCAAGATGCTCATAAAATAGCCTTGATTTATTTTCTTCCAATACTGATACTGCCATTGAAAAAATGTTTTTGTCTTTTAAGCTTTCAACGACAGGATTAAGCAATAATTTGCCTATCCCTTTTCCTTGATGTTCTTTAAGGATATAAATTGCATATAATTCCCCCTTATAATCAGGGTATTTACCCGTTCTTTCCTCTCCAGCATTGGAGAAACCAACTATTTCACCTTTATTATTTTCCGCAACAAATACATCCTGCTTAGGTATAATATCTTTCCACTTTTTTTCTCTGTTTTCATAAGTCATCTGTTCCAAATACTCATCTGGAACAATATTGTTATATGTAGTTTTCCAACTATTCACCTGTACCTTTGCAACACCTAAAGCGTCGTTTGAATTAGCTTTTCTAATCTCCATAACACACCTCAGTTCAAAAAGTAGTTTTTCCATTAAATGGACTGATTCATAAATAAAGCGCAGATTCTTACTCCAGAATTGCGCACGTTTGTCGAACTGTAACATTTTTATTAATCCAATATTCATCATCGAAATGATTGATAATTATATTACTTCTTAAATCTATTTCCTGTATTAACGTATATAAGCATAAATACAATTATGCCAATAAATAAGACAAGACCAAAGGCGAATAACGCGCCAATCTCATATGCTTCACTAAGTACCCAAAACAACATACTAAATGACAAAGTGAACATCATCTTCCCCATAAACTTGCACAGGGCAACTGTATCATATTTTTCCTTTTCTTCCGGAGGCATTGTATTATAGCCTGCGATTAAGGAAGAGCCTTTGCCATTGATCAGTAAAATTCCTAACACAATAAACAACCCAATGACAAACATCAATACAATCATTTTTACCCCCAGTAAGAAATAAAATATTTCAATAGCTTGTTAAACATTGGAATCCTATACCAAAATAGAGCAAATTCTTACTCCGGAAATGCGCCCCTATAGCGGCGTAACCTTGATAAAAAGCAACCCTAATTCTCTTCCTTATTGTTTGCAAACCTAACAAGTTCTGTAAAACTTGATATTAAATCCGTAACGCATTGTTCACTTTTATATTCACCATTTCCATTTTGAACGATATCCAATCTAGCATAAACTTGTTTCAAAAGTGCCTTTGCGTTATCTTCATTCAAATCATTTATACTTTTGAGTACATCATCATAACACTTTACAGCTTCAGCACTTGCTAATTTTCCATTGAACATTTATTCCCCCCTATGCATACAAGTATTTCTCAATCTGACCCATTTTGAAGTATAGCCTTGTTCCATAACTGCGCCCGTTTGTGGCATTAGCGCTTTTACAATGTAGTAATAATTGGTCCTTCCTTGGTAAGAATAATCGTATGTTCGTATTGAGCAACAGCGCTTTCATTGGTTAGGAAAGTCCATCCATCTTCGGATTGGAAGACTTCTTCTTCAAATGTAGAGATAAAAGGTTCAAAGGCAATTACCATACCATCTTTTAAAATTTCATCATCCCAACGGGCGAAGTAATTGAAAATATGTTTTGGTTCTTCATGAATCGAACGCCCAACACCGTGTCCAGTAAGGTTTTTTATGACTGTAAAGCCATGCTTTTTCGCTACGTTGTGTACAGCTTTTCCGAGCGCGCTTTTTTTCAAACCTGGCTTTGCCTTCTTAAGTCCGGCGTCGAATGCTTCCTTAGCAACGTCACATATTTTCTGTAAAGTTGCCTCTCCTTTCCCAACTACAAAGGAAATTCCAGTATCTGCAAAATACCCGTTTTTTGAACCTGAAACATCAATATTTACTATGTCCCCTTCTCGAATGGTCCGTTTCCTCTTCGGAATCCCGTGCGCTACTTCATTATTTATGCTAATACACGTATATCCAGGAAAATCGTATTCTCCTTTTGGGGCAGATTGAGCTTCTGCTATTTCAAACATCTCTCTCGCAATTTCATCGAGTTCTTTTGTGGTAATTCCAGGTTTCGTACTATGGACTAATTCATCTCGAATTGCCCCACAAATTTCACCAATTACTCTCAATCCATCAAAATCCTTTTTAGTCTTTGCAACCATTATATATCCTCACTTTTTAATGTATTTTATGATTAGTATTCCATTTAGTTTCTAAACGGAACAGATTTTCATGCAACAATATGGCTCTATAACAGAAGGAGGCATTATTCGATGAACGCGCCCGATTGCTTAATAAGCTAATTGGCGTAAATTGAGAAGTAGATTTTCATCTTGCTTTTTAACTATATATTTACGAATTTTACTGTCTATCTTTTTTTGTTGTTTGCTATCTTTATTAGGCCAGTTTATGGGGGAATACCAGTGAAGCTGTCACCAACCAATAAGGAAATGTCAAGACTGCAATCAAGTTGTTTAATGTAGATTTAAAATAAAGTTGTACCGTTTATAAAAAAGTTAAACCGTTTTGCCCCTTTGGATATGATTATCTAAAGACTCTTCACGCAACCTTAGTAAACGACTGTTAGAATCCTCTATTAAATAATACTGTAAAATATAGCTCATTATTTATAGAGGATCATAAGTAAGTCACCTTAGTTATCACACCAAGATGCCTTACTAGTTTAGGAAAATATCGATAAATGGACTAAACCGTTTTATTCTCCTCCTCTATAGCTATAACTTCCCTTGCTGCTTCTATGAAAGATAATATGATTGGTGAAAGCCATTTGTCTTTATGCCATGCCATATGTGTATACACGTGCAAGTCCGGAATCTGCCATGGAAGAGCAACAAGTTCCCCCCGTTCAACTTCGGCTTTCACTGTTATTTCTGGAAGAAAAGCAATGCCGATTCTCGTAATTGCACATTGTTTAATGGCTTCGGCATTTTGAAACTCTAAATAAGTAATATCATCAATGCCCTTTTTCTCAAATGACCGGTCAAACATAGTTCGATAGGTACAACCTTTTTCATTGACCAGGAACACTTCTCCGTGAAAATCTTCCAACTGTAGTACAGTTCGTTTCGCGAGGGGATGATCTGGAGCAACGAAAAAGCGGAAAGTTTCTTCCATTAACGGTTCCACTGCAAGTCCGCTTGAGAGAATGGTTTCGTCCAGCATAAAGACGACATCCGCGGTTCCCTCAAAGAGCGTTTGCTTGAGTTCCTGATTTGGAACAGAACGGAAGATGAGACGAACCCCTGGATAGCGCGAACGAAATAGCTGGAAGACAACTGGAAGCCGATAGGCGCAAAGAACCTCGTTGGCACTTATCGTCAGAGTGCCACTTAGATTTTCATTGTCATGAACGGCACTGCGAGCTTCGTCCAATTTGTCTAGAACACTTTGGACATGAGTTAAAAAGCGCTTACCCGCAGTTGTGAGAACGAGCTGCTTGCCCAATCGGTCAAAGAGACGAACACCAAGTTCATCCTCCAATGCTTTTATTTGCATCGTGACGTTGGAGGGGACGTAGTTCAGCGCTTCCGCAGCCCGACTGAAGTTTAAAGTTGATGCAACCGTGCGAAACGTATTCAGTTGGCGTAATTCCATCATACTACCCCCATTCCACTTTCAGTATTATTGAATACAGTTTTTAATTTTATTCACTTTTTTTGAGAGTACCATAGGTTTATACTAAGTACAAGAAATACATTCTAAATGTATGATTTCATTTTGAAGGGAGAGACAATACAATGGATTATGAGATTTTTGATTTGGGTGACGTAACCTTGCAATCAGGAGTGACGTTACCGAGCGCATTTCTTGCTTATAAAACTTATGGAAAATTGAATGAAAAGAAAGATAATGTCATCGTCTATCCAACTGCTTTTGGCGACCAGCATGCTCAGAATGAATGGTTGATTGGAAACGGCATGGCACTAGATCCGCAGAAATATTTCATTATCGTTCCAAATCTGCTGGGGAACGGATTATCTTCGTCTCCTAGTAACACGCCTCCCCCATTCGACAGGGCTAATTTCCCTCAGGTAACGATCTATGACAACGTCAAATTACAACATCGGCTGATGACCGAAAAATTCGGCATTCAAAAGATTGCTCTCGTAGTTGGATGGTCAATGGGAGGCGTTCAATCATTCCAATGGGGGGCAAGTTATCCCGACATAGTGGAACGAATAGCACCTTTCTGCGGAGGTGCAAAGACTTGGCCGCAAACGTATGTGGTCCTAGACGGAATGAAAGCTGCGCTCATGGCTGCAGTTGGCTTCGATTCAAGTAAACTAAACCAGTTGACTTCAGCAGACATGCGCGCCGTTGGCCGCGTATATGCGGGATGGGGCGTATCGCAGGCCTTTTACAAAGAGGAACTTTATCGTGAGCTGGGATTTGACTCATTGCCAGATTTTGTAGTTGGCGTCTGGGAAGATAGCTTTATGAGGATGGATCCGCACAATGTTCTGGCCATGTTATGGACAGGCCAACATGCAGATCTTAGTGCAAACCCCGCATATAACGGAGATTTCGATGAGACGCTCAAAAGCATTAAAGCGCTAGCCTGTGTCATGCCAGGGAGCACGGATCTATTCTGTACAGCTGAAGATAACAAATACGAGGCTAAGCTTATACCTAATGCTATTTTTAATCCTATCGAGTCGATCTGGGGCCATTTTGCCGGACGCGGAATTAACAGTGTCGATAATAAATTTATTGATGACAACCTAAAACGCTTGTTGGCACTTAGTACGAACGGATAAATGAAAAGTAGCTTTATATTTTTTGTTGTCCACTATTCTAAAAACATATACTACAATTAAAGACAATTGTGAAGAATTGTATTAAATTATAGGATAGATTAATAGAAATAAGTGATTTTAGAATTCAAACTATGTTTTAGATTCCATTAAAGGCTGATAGTGGAACAACACAAATAGAAAATGATCAAACTTTTTTATGAAAAATGCATAGTTCTTCACAATAAATGAATTCGTTTTGATTAATCTTTTTTCAAAACGGATTCTTTTAATTTTACGTAAAACGTGGGTTTGCGAGGTATGTTTGATCAAACATTATTTCAAAGCTACATTTAAGTTAAATACTTTAACATGCATACCCCCGTCCTACTTGGATGGGGGTATGTTAAATTTTCTAGAGAGAAGCTTTAACCAGCACAATCTGTACGCACTAAAAAATTGCGGGAAAGCCGATTAGAATAAGAAGTTATGAGAAAGATTTTTACCCTTTAAAAGATCCAATTTCCCTGTTTTTCTGATTTCTCTTGGTATTCTTTTATCCCTTCAACAATTGAAGTGGCAACTCGATTTTGAAAATCGTCTTTCCACATTTTAGACTCATCATCAAGATTCGTCAGATAACCTACTTCTATCAAAGCCGCCGGCATTTTCGTATCCTTTACAACAAATAGATCTTGCTTCTTTATCCCTCTATCCCTAAATCCAGTTGCTTCAACCACATGTTTCTGTAAGGTTTCAGCAAAAAGGCGGGAATTGTTGTGATAATAAAATGTTTCCGTACCCGAAACATTGGGATCAGAAAAAGTATTCCCGTGTATAGATATAAATAAATCTGCATCTATATCATTTGCATATTTGGGCCTGTATCGGCTTTCTTGTGATAGAAAGCTATCGTCCGTTCTCGTCATAAAAACTTCTATTGCAGGATCCTGTCCCAATAGCTTTTCCACCTTTTTTGACACACTCAAAGTAAAATCCTTTTCATACTGGCCACTTTCGCCTGACGCCCCGACATCTTTACCGCCATGTCCCGCATCAATGACAACCTTAAAAGCTGTATTACTGTTTTTACTGTTATTATGCTTAACGTTATTGTTGTCGGGATTGCTAGTGCAAGCCGATAATATTAAAGTTGAAAATAAGAACAATGTAATAAATAACATATTTTTTTTCATGTTTCTGCCTTCTTTCTTTTTAATATAGTTCTGGAGTGCTATGAAGCATCAAGACGATGGCAACGGTCATAGCAATTGAATTGTACCGGTTCAACAGAAGCTTCAATTTTCTTCATTAGAAACCCCTGTTTTGTTAAATAGCTCAATAGCTCCGGTAAATATTTCGCTGTTTTGGATTGATCATGCAACAACACAACTGGTGTGGCGTCATTTCCTTCCAATGATTGAATTTGTTCAATAAGGTTTTCCACATATTCCCCCTCTGGCAGGTCCCAGTCATTGCTGTCGATATTCCAATCCCACAATTCGTAGCCTTGTGCATTCAGAGCTTCTCTGAACGGTTTGGTTAAATACGGTACACTTCCGTACGGAGTTCGAATAAGTACGGAATGAATTCCAGTAATACTTTCGAGTGCTTTTTGGGCTTCATTCATTTCACTGAGAGCCGTTTGTTTAGAAAGGTAAAATCGATTGACATCATGTGTTACACCATGTATCCCAACGCCATGCCCCTCCTTAACCACTTGTTTTACTACATTAGGACGCTCCTTCATATGAGGTGAAAGCATAAAAAACGTCGCTTTAGCATCATGTTTTTTTAAGGTTTCAAGGATATCGTCTGTTGCAGAAGATGGGCCGTCATCAAATGTTAAGTAAACGACTTTCCCGTCAGCCCTTTTTGAATTGGTTGGCAGTGATTCTAATTTCCCTGTTTTCCTTTTTGCTGCATCATTTTTCACAAATTTTTCTACCTCTTTCACTGGAGAAGGAGAAGTAACTGTACTTATTAGAAAGAATGATAGGAAAATAGTTACTAATAGGAGTCCCAAACTTATGATTTTTTTCCTTTTTAACCTCTTTATCCACTGACTTTTCCGCTTTAACGCCATTTTTTTTATCCCTTCTTTTTCAAAGCATCTTTGTACTGTTTAAAGATTAATAGAGGCAGATAAAGATTAGGTGAAGATAATATCAATATCATTTAAAGAATTAAAAATGAGGCTAGCCCTCAGAAATGTGAGTGTATTCTATAACCTGGCATAAAAAATCCGTAAGTCAAATACCCGCGATATAACGGCTATTTGACTTACGGATTTCACAGTAATTTAGGCTTCTATTAGGATTAATTAAATTTTTTAATGGTGTTTTGACTAGAATGAATATGGTCTATGAGCTTGTCTGTGAAAAAAAGCCATCCGTTCGATACCTTTGGTAAAGGCCTATTGATCGGATGGCTCAAATAAATTAAAAACTCAATATTATCCCTTAAGTTTGGCAAATTGAATAGGTTACTAAATAAAATATCTATCCTTTTTTGTTTAAATAGAAGAAAAACTGCACTCCATCTTCAGTATTCGATACACCATATTGCGACTCATGCAGCTCTAAAACATTTTTTGAAATAGCAAGCCCTAATCCTGTTCCACCATTCGAACGCCTGCGAGACGTATCTCCGCGATAAAAACGATCCCATATTTTCTCTAAATGTTCCTGCGCAATATGAGCGCCTTTATTTTCCACACTTACTTTTACACGCTCCGGCTCTTCTATCGCGGAAATAATAATGCTTTTATTTTCTGGCGTGTAGCGAATCGCATTGGTAATAAAGTTCGTAATCACTTGCTCTATTCGATGTTGATTGGCAACCACCATAATCTTAGAAAGTTGTTTATGAACATGTAATTGCTTGTTCGCTATGTCTAAATCTAATTGCTCGCATATATACTCAATGACTTGGTCAATATAGAAGACATCCATTTTCATTTTATACGTACCAGATTCAAATTTTGCTAATTCGAGCATATCAACAATGAGCATATCCATTTTATCTACTTCATTAGCCATTGCTTTAAAATAATAATCTTTTTTATTACTAGCAACACCATCTTCCAAAATGGAGATGCAACTCTTCATAATACTTAAAGGTGTCTTTAATTCATGTGAAACACTAGAAATAAATTCTTTACGTGTATTTTCTAATTGTTTTTCTTTCTCTATATCTTGTTGCAATTGATTAATATACGAATGCAAAGTAGTAGAGAGAGTATTAATATTGTGTGATAGAGTACCAATTTCATCTTTAGAGGTAATGGGTATTGTCTCTGAAAAGTCCAGATTTGCCATCTTGTTTGTAGTATCGTTTATTTGTAACAACGGTTTCGCAATCTTTTTTGAATAATAAAATGATGCCAGAACAATAAGAAGTAGTACAAATATAACTAAGTATGGGTAATAACCTTCTAACATTTGTACAGCCTCATCAACTGGTTGTAATGATGTCATAGCAAAAATATAAATAGTTTTACCTGTAGTATCTTTTATGGGTCTAATAAATATTTTGTAATTAATATTATTTTCCTCATAGTCCAATGTTTCAGCATCGCTAGTTTGATTTTTATTTAATAGTAGGTTTACTTGAAATTGTTTTACTCTATCTATAAACACACGATTCGTATAAATGTTCGAACCGAAGGTCCCTACTGGTAATTGTAATTTCTTAATGACTCCCTTTAAGAATATCTGCGAGCTACCCTTTGGAATAGGCTCTGGTGCATCTTTTTTGCCATATAACTTTTCTGATAGTTGCCCATTATCCAATGCAACATTCCTATTTTCGACCGTTAATATAGCAGGAACCACTTTATCATCTTTTTTTACTCCATCAATCATAATACGATTTCCCTGTTCTAATTCAAACCTTACCCTTTGCAAATCTTCTAATCCAATGAAGCTATACAATGGGATGTTAATGACACGATTGGAGAAATCCTTATTTCGAGAAGGATCTAATTGAACTTTTACAGAAAAATCATTTGCATATTTTATATTTCCTACACTATCTAATGTTGTAATCCACGTCGTATTTTCTTGGTAGAAATCCTGCTCTAGCTTTTGAATTTTCTGTACATCTCCTCCTGCCTTTATGTACTCTTTTTTAAAAGATTGAATACTTGTTTCAATATCATTTACCTTTTGGTTTGCATAATATTGCTTAAAAAATATAGTTTGTCCAATAAAAATTGTCGTTAAAATGAGCATACATAATAATGTTGTAAGTATAAATAATTTTGATACAATTCCTATTTTCATGCCTTACCCTCAAATTTATAACCAGCTCGAATAACAGTTACAATACTATTTGCTTTATTTCCTAATTTATGACGTAAATTACGAATATGACTATTGACTGTACGATCATCACCAGCAAATTCATACCCCCAAATTTTAGTGATTAGCTGTTCTCTCGTAATAATAATCCCTGGATTTTGCATTAAATATGTTAATATTTCATATTCTGTGTGTGTTAAACCTATCTTTTCTTCATCTACTGTCACGGTACGTGAAGGGAAATGGACATGGATACCATTTCTAGTTAAGATATCTTCATTAGATAACTCTCCTGTATAAGCATATCGACTTTCCATTAATCGTTTCACTCTCGCCAATAAAATTGGTGGACTGTAAGGTTTTGTAACATAATCATCAGCCCCTAATTCAAAACCAAGTAACGTATCGTCTTCATCCACACGAGCTGTCAATATAATAATAGGCACATTCGATGATTTGCGAATTCGTCTACAAACAGACCATCCATCTAACTCTGGCAGCATAATATCTAAAATTATTAAATGTACTTCACGTTCTTCAAATATAGCCAAAGCTTCATTTCCATCTACTGCTTCTAATACTTCATATCCTTCATTCAATAAATAATCTTTCACTATTTCACGTAAAATGTCTTCATCTTCTACAATTAGTAATGTTTTTTGCATTTTTCTCCCTCGCAATGTCAAAAAGGTAAGTACCTATGAAAGAATATCATAACGATATAAAGATGAGATAAAGAAGTTAACTTGATATCATAATTGATAAACCCTCTTTAGGATCGTTGTCAATTAATTGCACATCCCACATTTTTATTTTATCCATACAAAAGCAATATTAGAAATGAACGTATTTGCAACCCTTAGTTGGGGTAATACCAGCGAAGCTGTCACCAACCGCATAGGGATATATCCTTTTCTTGTGCCTTTTCGATATTGTCTTCGTAAGAAGCAATATCAGTAGTTTTACATTCATAAAGTGAAAATGTTAATAGTATTAAACTCCACGATAAAATCATTACCTTCTTCAAAGAAGGTAATTTCATTTTACTCATCCTTTTATCAAATTGTGTTAACTCTCCTCTATTTTAAGAGACAAGACATTTATCATTTCATTAATGATAAGCATTTTCTCATTTGTAAGCATCAGCCAATCATTCTTTTCTTTTATATTTATCATCATCAAATACAACTTCTAGTATCGCAAGCAACAACGCAATAATAATTTCTGATCTTATGGAGAGTATCATACTTTTCATAAATTCATCCACTGTAAACAGAACGAGCCAGTTGGATAAGGCCGCAACGCTAATTCGGACGAAAAACACTTTGATTCTCCCCGTTATATTACGAACCGACAGCTTATAAATTACTTTGAAAAAAATTTCAACAATGATTCCTAGAATCAAAAAACTTATAACAAAAATAGCCAAAGACCAAATTGAATTATACTGAACGCCAAGCAGTTCAAAAATCCCTGCTAGTCCAAAGAAATAAAGCCCTATTACAAAGCTCAGAACTAAAATAATAAGAGATCCAATTCCGACAATTGTTGCCGTCTTTTCTCTTATATTCATATCACGGAATAAATTATTTTTGTGTTCTGGCATAAATTTGTTTCTCCTTCAGTTAAAATCCAACTTCCAAACTCCATTAAAGAAAATCTCCCTATATGTAAATTACCACGTATCGTAATAAAAGGTTTAAGCTGATACATATAATATAAAACAAAAATAATTATAAACAGCCAACCACATGCTTTTTGTTTTTTCTTCATCTCTTCTATCCTCTCACTAACATCAAAGTGGCAAGAACTTATATAATCAGTTATTAATCCATAACCAGAAAATGATAAGATTTCAAAATGCTACCTATGCCTCCCTATCTAGGTTGAGAAGAACCATTCCAATTAAAAGACAAATATGCCAACCTATAAAAATTTTTATAAACCGGATACTTACATAAATTTATCTGATGTTATCTATACTTGAATAACATTATGCAGGTTAACGATTGGGACAATACAAACATAACGTCGGTAAGTAGCAATAACCTCTTAATCTTTTACCTCCCTAAAAAATCCCCTGATAATAATAAATTTCTTAATCTGAATAGTATATTGTATCAGAATTTCTCTACAAAAAAATAATAATACTGGAATTTTCATCCAACCTGTGATGGTTGGCTAACTTGTACAGGCGGCCTCCTATTTTCCCTTGGAAATTAAAAAAGGCATGTTCACTTAGCTTCCTGTAAATGAACATGCCATTACTACGTTCTGCCTTCATCTCTTACAAATGACTTAAAGTGATTTGCCAGCATCAATTGCTTTTTGAATGGCTTCTATTGGGTTATTCTTATCTGAATTAATTTCATAGACGACTTTATCTACCTGCCATTGTATTTTCACTTGAGGAGAATCTTTAAAACCACGAACTTTTATGACTCCTTTATCTTGAGGAGCAGGTAAATAGTGACTTTCTAAATAGCTAACCATTTGTTTTGCAAGCGCTGTATTATTAGGATATTTTTCTGTTACATATTGGGTATCAGTAGGATAATCCAATCCAATAAACCAGCGGCCTTCATTCCAAGAGATATACTGGTGACCTGCACCTGCATCTCTAGATCCTTCAATACCAAAACCTAGGTCAATGTTTGTTTGTTTTATGTTACGATAGCCTTCCATGTAATTAGCTGCTTCTTCCGAAGTATTAAATGTATGCTTTTCTAGTTCATCCGGAATGGAACGTTGTTTGCTTGAATTATCATCGTTATTCCTACTTGATTCATTGGCTGCAGAGTTGTCATCATTATGTGATTGTTCCACATTGGATTCCGAGCTAGTACCAGCTGCTTCATTGGGTTGCTTGTCATTAGCAGCTTCATTTGTTTCATTCGTAGTTGCATTCGGATCATCATCTGCTGCTTCAAGATTTGTGTTACATCCAGCTAGGGTGATGCTAACAACCAGGATTCCCATCATTATGCTTCTGACATGCATCGTCATTCCACCTTTCCTGAAGTCCTCTATAGGAAACATTTTCCCTAACAGCAAGACAGTAAACATAACTAAAGATACAGGGTAATTACGTCATGCAAAATGTATGAATCCATCATACTTAGCCGAGGGCTCTCCTTTAGCCTTACATATCCCACCTTCTTTTCACATAGTTATAGGAAGGAAGAAAGGTGGTTACTGACATGAACAATTCTGATTTTGCTTCCCTCCGTTACCCAGAAGATATGCTATCCATTATTCGCAATGGATTAACGACTTCTTCACATCCGAAGAGTGTAATTATTATTGGTGCAGGTATGGCGGGCCTTGTTGCTGCTTCCTTATTAAAACAAGCGGGACACCAAGTAACCATCCTGGAAGGTAATGATCGCATTGGTGGAAGGGTTTATACGCTGAGAGAACCTTTTTCAGCAGGAAATTATTTAGATGTGGGGGCAATGCGGATTCCGGATAATCATGCGTTGGTCCTTGAATACATGAAACGATTCCATCTACCAGTCAATCATTTTCTAAATACGACTCCCGAAGATATAATTTATGTCAATAATGTATTAACAACAAGAGCAGTATATGAAGAAAACCCTGATATTTTACAATTTCCGGTGAATGAAAATGAAAAGGGAAAAACAGCAACAGCGTTATTTTTAGAGGCAACACAGCCATTTCTTGACTTATATAATAATAGTTCACCTGAAGAACAAGCACGGCTAGAAGAGGAATTTAGTGAATACTCGATGGGCGAATTTCTACAATATAATCCTATTGGTCGACCACTATCTATACCCGCCATTCGCAGCATTGGTGTTATGCTAGGAATCGAAGGTTTTCCTCAAGCTTCCTTTGTCGATATTCTGACAGATATTACGTATCCTATATTTGGTGAATCCGTTGAGTTTCTGGAAATAGATGGTGGTAATGATCGACTTCCATATGCCTTTCTAAATCAGCTTCAACCACATACGTACGTCAATCAAAAAGTAGAGCGAATCTATCAACATAATCATGGCGTACGAGTTCAGTCGTGGAATCCGCTAACTCATAAAACAACATGGGTTGATGGAGATTATACGATTGTCACCATTCCCTTTCCTGTTTTTCAGTTTATCGATGTTATTCCTTATAACTCCATTTCCTTTGAAAAATGGCAAATTATTCGGGAACTGATCAATGTACCCTCGGTTAAAATTGGAATTGAATTTAAACACCGATTCTGGGAAAAACTTCATCTCGGGAATGCTATTTCAGATATCCCTACGCGTTTTTCTTATATCCCAAGCCATGGAATAGGTGAGCCAGGACCAGCGATTTTGTTAGCTAGCTACAGTTGGGGCGAAGATGCAATTCTCTGGGCGAGTTTACCACCACAGCAGTTAGCTCGAGCATTGTTAAAAGACATAGCAAAAATCTACGGCAATATCGTCTTCCAAGAATATATTCAGGCTGTATCCTATAATTGGAGCCTAAATCCATACTCAGCAGGGGCATTTACGTTATTTACCCCTGGACAAGGAAAAGAATTTTCAGAGGTTATTCGCCAACCTGAGGGACGATTACACTTCGCTGGAGAGCATACTTCTTCCTTTCACGGCTGGATAGAAGGAGCAATTGAGTCTGGTATTCGTACTGCGTATGAGATCAATGCAAGAGAATAATCATTACTACTAATTATAAAATAAGGTGGCATACGAAATGACTTCTTCAACGAATAGTTTTGGTTTTAAATTCAAAGGCGATCTGCAAATGCGGATTGCCGGCCTTCACTCCATTGGAAAAGAAACAAGAACGTGCCCTTCTTATCAATGGAATGGCTTAGAACGGAGTGAAGAAGGAAGATGGGTATTTCAATATACATTACATGGACAAGGTGCTATCCGAATTGGAGAGCAGACGTATGATTTATCAAAAGGACACGCATTTCTTGTGCAGATCCCGAGTGATCACTGTTATTATTTACCTGATCAATCTTCTAGCTGGGAATTTATCTTTATTACGTTATTTGGAAATGAAGTAACCCGCTTCTTTGAACAGATCACCACGAAACATGGACATCTATTTACGTTTCCCCTTCATGCGAAACCTATTAAGCGCATCTTTCATTTATTAGAGGAAATTGCGACTTCAGGAATTGAACAAGCATATAAAGCATCGCAATACGCCTACAGCTTTCTAATGGATTATCTGCAATACGTAGAATATGAAGAGCAGAGTCAAAGCCCGTTCCCCCTCACGATTTATAAAGCCATCTCCTTTATGCAAAGCAAGTTTGCGGAAAATCTTGTCTTGGATGATATTGTTGCTGTTACTGGTTTATCAAAGTATCATTTTACAAGACTCTTCCATCACACAGTAAAAGAGACGCCGATGAAATACCTTGCAAAATTACGAATACATCAATCCATCTTTTTACTAAAGAATAGTGATCTAACCATTGCAGAAATTGCAACAGCGGTTGGCTTTCGTAGTGGTAATTATTTTAGTAAAGTTTTTAAAAACATGATCAATGTCCCTCCTAGTGAATATCGAAAAAACCAATCCTATATGCCTGTTGATCATTTTTTTATCGATTAAATACAAGCAATAATTTACCTCATTTTATTTTTTTTACGATTGTAAAGCTACATTTCTTCGCATAACATGTAGTTCAAGAAGGCAATTATTTATCAGGGGGGAATGTTGATGTCTAAGATTACCTTTTTAGGTGCAGGCAGTACGGTGTTTGCTAAAAATTTACTAGGCGACTGCATGACTGTCGATGCGTTGCAATCGTTTGAGTTCGCATTGTATGATGTCGATCATGAACGTTTACGAGATTCAGAGTTATTGTTAAATACAATGAAAAAGAACCTACAATCCAATGTAACTATTATTACCTATCATGACCGAAAAGAAGCTCTGCGAAATGCAACCTATGTAATTAATGCTATTCAAGTAGGCGGTTATGATCCGTGTACAATTACCGACTTTGAGATGCCAAAGAAGTATGGACTTCGCCAAACAATCGCAGACACGATCGGAATTGGAGGAATCTTTCGTAACCTCCGTACCATACCAGTTATACAAGCATTTGCTAAAGACATGAAAGAAGTTTGTCCAGATGCATGGTTTCTTAATTACACGAATCCAATGGCTGTATTAACCAATGTTTTGCTCCAAGAAGGAATTAAGACAGTCGGCTTATGTCATAGCGTGCAAGTCTGTGCAAGCCATTTATTAGAATCATTAGATATGCCCTTCGATAATATTCAATGGAAGATTGCTGGAATTAATCATATGGCTTGGCTTTTGGAGATTACAAGAAATGGCAAAGACCTTTATCCAGAAATCAAACAACGTGCCCGCCAAAAGCAATCTGAAAAACATGATGATATGGTCCGTTTTGAATTAATGCAACGCTTCGGCTATTATGTTACGGAGTCTTCCGAGCATAATGCAGAATATCATCCATACTTTATTAAAAAGAACTATCCAGAACTGATAGAACAATATAATATTCCGTTAGATGAGTATCCTCGTCGTTGTGTGAATCAAATAGAAGGATGGAAACAGATGCGAGAAGATCTTGTTCATAATAAACATTTACATCATGAACGTACCATGGAATATGGTTCGTATATTATCGAGGCAATGGAAACGAATCAGCCATTTAAAATTGGCGGTAATGTCCTAAATACTGGCGGCCTCATTCGTAATTTACCAGAAAAAGCTGTAGTGGAAGTTCCATGCCTGGTCGACGCATCCGGGGTTACACCAACTCATGTAGGCGACCTTCCTGAGCAGCTCGCAGCACTCAACCGGACAAATATCCATACACAATTATTAACAATCGAAGCGGCTCTTACGAAGAAGAAAGAAAAGATCTATCAGGCCGCACTTTTAGATCCACATACCGCTGCTGAATTATCGATTGATGATATTGTTTCTCTTTGTGATGACTTGATTGAAGCACATGGCAGCTGGCTACCAGCTTATACGTAATTAACAAAATCTCTCGCTTAGGTTCAGCGAGAGATTTTTTAGTAAAATAATTAGTTTTTTAAGTTATATCTTCTCCCATGAACACATAAAATGAACTCAAATCAAGTAAACTTTCGTAAAAAATCATCCTATTTACATCGCTTCTATTTCATTATTTTTTTATTCAACCACCTCATTTTTTACTAAATACAAGAAAAGGTGAAGACAATGGCAACCATAAAAGATGTCGCTAATTTAGCTAACGTATCACAGGCTACCGTTTCCCGTGTATTAAATCATGATCATACCCTATCTGTCTCGGCGGATACAAGAAACCGTATCGTTGATGCAGCTAAACAATTAAACTATCAGACGATCCGTGTTCGCAAACAACATACTTATAGCCAAGCTCCCTACCGAATTGGTATTTTCTTATGTTTATCGCAAGAAGAAGAATTAAATGATCCGTATTTTCTTTCGATACGGCAAGGAGTTGAGCAGGAATGTAAAGCACTTGGAATTGAAAGCATGGAAATATACCGAAAATATAATTTTAATACTACTCAATTAAATCCTAATTTGGATGGCTTGATCATAATTGGAAAAGTAGATACCGAACTAATACAGTATATTCGAGGAAAAATGAAATGTATCACGTTTATTGATTGCTCTCCAGACGAAGATACGTATGATTCAGTTGTAATTGATTTTCAGAAAGCTACGAATCTAGCATTGGATCATTTATTGGAGAGTAATATCAATACAATCGGGTTTATCGGAGGGAGGCAAACCGAATATACGAATAATCAACTTTCCCACACATATGAGGACGAACGCTATTTAACATTCAAACAACGTATGCGTGAAATAAAGCAATACGACAAGCGTCATGTGCATATTGGGGAATTCACAATGACGACAGGTTATCGGCTTATGAAACAAGCAATTGAACAAGGCGGGTTGCCAAATGCTTTCTTTATTGCAAGTGATCCAATGGCGATTGGAGCATTACGTGCACTACGAGAATCCGGATTACGTGTTCCAGAAGATATAAAAATTATTGGCTTTGACGATATTGAAATGGCTCAATTTGCAAACCCTCCTCTTTCTACCATTCATGTTCCAACCGAATGGATGGGAAAAATCGGTGTGAAATTATTAGTCGAACGACTAAAAGGGCGTGATCTACCATTAAAGGTAACAGTACCTACAACATTAATCCAACGTGAAAGCACGAAGATGACAACGTAAGTTAAATGATGTTTTCCATTAAAATAGCGGAAGGATTGATATTATGAAAGCGCTTTTAAAGATTAGCTTTACACTTCTCATTTGCATCATTGTATTAATCGGGTGCTCTGACGGTTCTAATAAAGAGAGCGGAAAGGTCACTTTATCGTTATTTTCTACTGTCACAAATGAATCAGATCAGCAAGCAATCGAACATGCAGCAGCTAAATTCGAAGAAGCGAACCCAGATATTCAGATTGATTATAATTTTCCTGGTGGTGATTATGAAGACATGCTTCGAGTGAAGATGGCAGCTAATGATATGCCTGATTTATTTGACACACACGGATGGGCACAGCAACGTTATGGCGAATATGTGATGGACTTATCCGATATGGATTGGGTAGCTGATTTAGATCCTGCCTTAGAATCTATTTTCACCGATGATCAAGGAAAGGTCTATGCCTATCCTCTCAACCAAGCAAAAGACGGTTTAACTTACAATAAACATGTTTTGGATAAATATGGTATTAAACCTCCTGAAACGTTTGATCAATTCATGGATGCGCTTGAAAAAATAAAAGAAAAAAGTAATGGAGAAGTTACTCCTCTTTGGTTTGCAGGATCAGAAAAGTCACAGCTTGGGCAATTTCTTGACGAATTCGCTACTCCTTTACTCATTACACATCCGGAACACAATTTCAGTAAGGAATTAGAAACAGGAAGCTTCGATTGGTCGAAATACACTTTTTTACCTAAAAAACTAAAAGAAATGCAAAATAAAGAACTATTAAATGAAGACGTGCTTACCGCACAAATTCATGAACTACCTCAACTACTTGCTCAAGATAAGATTGGGTTTGTTATGGCCACAACGCCGATTCAATCCGTAAAGGAATTAAACCCGGATGCAGAATTAGGAGTTATTCCTGTACCTGCGATTCATGAAGGCGGGGAACAAAGTTGGATTGGAGGCGAACGTCATACGATGGCAATCTGGAAAGATACGGAACACCCTGAAGCGGCTCGCAAATTTATTGAATTCTTAGCACAGCCAGATATAGTTAAAGCGATAGCTGAAGGAACCTCCCTACCTGCCGGATTAACCAATGCCACAGCAGATGTCTATTACTCAGACGATTATCAAAAGTACGCGGATGTCCAAGTAGAGCCTTATTTTGATCGAATTTATTTGCCAAGTGGGATGTGGGATGTATTAGGAAATACAGCACAAGAACTGCTATCCGGTGCTTTAACTCCTGAACAAGTGTCCGAATCTACAGGAAGTGAATTTGAACGACTACGGGATCAAGGGAAGTAGAATTGCGCTTAATAGGAGTTGATTTAAATGAAAGCATACACGCATTCTCTCCAACAGTCGAATACTAAGACGAAACGGATTTCTTCATTATGGTGGATGTATCTACCTGCATTGTTATTTGTTGGACTTTTTATTATCTATCCATTTATCAATGGGATTCGCATCTCGTTCACAAACTGGAATGGTTTTTCTCAAATGTATGATTTTATTGGATTCAAACAATATACGCGAATGCTTTCTGATCCCGATACATGGTTAGTTGTACGAAATACATTAATTTATGGAATTGGGAGTACATTGTTGCAGAATATTATTGGACTGCTTTATGCTCTATTATTAAACCAGAGCTTCCACTTTCGAACATTGACACGTACGATTATTTACTTGCCCGTTATTATTAGTCCCTTAGTGATGGGGTATATCTGGTATTTCTTTTTTGCTTACCAAGGCGGAGCATTTAATGATGTGCTCCTTTGGTTAGGATTGGAGAAAGTTAATATATTAGGCAACCCTGACATGAATATTTGGATTATCGTATTCGTAAATACATTTCAATTTGTTGGAATCGCAATGATCATTTATTTGGCTGGATTACAAAGTATTCAGAAGGATTACTATGAAGCCGCCGAAATAGATGGAGCAAGCCCCTTTCAACGATTTAAAAACATCACACTTCCACTATTAATGCCATCCATAACCATTAATATGGTTATCAATATAATTGGGGGATTGAAGCTATTTGATGTCATTATTTCGTTAACGAACGGCGGTCCTGGTAACGCCTCCCAGTCTATGTCTACCTTTATGTATAATCTATATTTTTCCAGACAAGATGCTGGATACGCAGCTACACAAGGGGTGTTAATGATGGTAATTGTCCTGCTACTAAGTCTTTCAGCATTATTGTATTTTCGTAGGAAGGAGGTTGAGGCATAATGCATCCCATCGTAAAAAAAAGACTGTTTACGATCATAGCACTCCTTATCGTCGCATTGCATATTCTCCCCTTTTATATCCTTGTGACAACCTCCTTAAAGGCAAGGGGAAACTTCAGTTCAAAATGGATTTTCCCAAGGGATATAAGCTGGGAGAACTTTACTCTTGCCTGGCAGCAAGCCAATTTAGGTCATGCACTCCTTAATACAACAATAATTACTTTTTTCGCTGCATTATTGCTTATATTTATTGGCTCACTAGCCGCTTATCCATTAGCTAGACGGCAAACGAAATTGAATAAATGGATGTATATGTTGTTTATCGCTATTATGGTAGTGCCCCCATTAGCGGCACTCGTCCCGCTTTATCAGCTCGTTGTTAATATCGGCTTAATGAATACCCATCTTGTAGCCATTCTTAATAACGTAGCTGCATATCTACCCTTAACGATCTTCTTATATGCTGGCTTTATCCGCTCAACAATACCTAAATCGTTAGAAGATGCAGCTCGAATAGACGGTGCAAGTACAGCAACCATTTTCTTTCGGATTATCTTCCCATTACTAAAACCGGTCACGGCATCTATCTTAATAATTTCTTGTGTCTTCATTTGGAATGATTATCAATTTGCGATCTTCTTCCTACAAGATAAAGATGTTCAAACGATGACTGTAGCATTATCAAGCTTTTTCGGCGAAAATGCGAATAATCTCAACCTTGTCGGTGCAGCAGCAATTATTGCCATGCTGCCGATGGTAGTTCTGTTTCTATTCTTACAGAAGTACTTTATTAAAGGTCTTGCATCAGGATCTGTCAAAGAATAACCGTTATTTTTTAGGATAACTTAGCAGTTATTACCTGTTTTCCACTTCTATTGGCTTGATGCGAACCAACTGCATCAAGCTTTTTCTTCTTGCTTGCTCCCCTTCTCTTTTTAAAACAAGCAAATGCCAGAGCTGGCCTCGACTTGCTTCTAAAGATCTTGGATTACTTATTATGCAAGGTATAGGGTATAACCTTAAATGGTAATAACTTGCGGAATAGGATGTTGGATAAAAAATTTTATTCCATTTATAATAGTAGAAAACTGTATGCTGGGTGGAGGGTCATCATGAAAACAGTCTTAGCTTTTTTAAAACCGTATAAGCTCCCGGCCGTTGTTGCTTTTTTACTCATGTTAATCGAGCTTACGGTAGAGTTAATGCTTCCCTTCTTTCTAGGAAAAATGATCAATGAAGGGGTGGTAAACCAAGACATAGACACCATCATGATGTGGGGTGTGATTATGATCGGTCTTGCTTTTATAGCCTTCATTGCAGGAATTATCAATTCATTTTATTCATCCCATGTCGGATGGGGTTTTGCTCATGATATACGCAAAAAATTATTTGCTAAGATTCAAGCATTCTCCTTCGCTAATTTAAATCAGTATCCAACTTCTGGGTTAATGACTCGCTTCACCAACGACGTACGGCAAATTCAAAATACGATTTATATGATATTGCGAATTATGTCAAAAGCACCATTATTAGTGATCGGTGGTGTAATCATGGCTTTTGTCGTTAATGCTAGACTTGCACTTATCTTTTTAATTACTGTTCCAATATTAGTAGGGTTTATCTTATGGGTATTAAAACGAGCCAGCGGTTTATTCAATAAGATACAAAATAGTATTGACAAAGTAAATCGCGTGATGCAAGAAAACCTTTCCGGGATGCGGCTAATTAAAGCTTTTTCACGAAGAAACCATGAAGAAACACGGTTTACTGAAGCAAACCAAACCTTAGCAAATCGTACCCGCTATACTTTTCGGTTCATAGAGTCGTCGATGCCTGTGCTTTTATTCGTTATGAACCTGAGTTTAATTTTCATTATCTGGTTTGGTAACCTTCAGACGATTTCCGGTACAACTAGTGTCGGAGATGTAGTTGCGATCATCAATTATGCGATGCGGGTTGCAATGTCTATTTCTATGTTTACCTTTATTATCATGGGAATCTCACGAATGAAAGCTTCTGCTGATCGTGTGGATCAGGTATTAAACGTTGATGTGGATCTAAAAGATCATGATGAAGCAGATAGCTCTCTTCGTGTTAAGCAAGGTTTTATTACATTTGATCATGTTTCATTTATTTATCCAGGAACAACGAAGTCTGTTTTAAGTAATGTTCGTTTTTCTGTGAATCCAGGTGAACGTTTAGCAGTTATTGGCTCTACTGGATCAGGTAAGACATCGTTATTTCAATTAATATCACGCCTCTATGATGCAACAGAAGGCGAAATACGGATTGATCATCGACCAACGACTGATTATACATTAGATAATTTGCGGAGAAGTATTGGATACGTACCTCAAAGCCCGCTATTATTTACCGGTACAGTAGCTGAGAATATTGCTTGGGGGAAAGAACATGCTTCTACTAAGGAAATTATTCACGCAGCCAAAGATGCACAAATCCATGATGCGATTATGGAGCTTGACAACCAATATCAAACGAAAGTTGGGCAAAAAGGGGTCAACTTATCTGGTGGTCAGAAACAGCGAATTTCCATTGCCAGAGCACTTATTCGAAATCCGAAGATTCTAATGTTGGATGACAGTACGAGCGCCCTCGACCTCACGACAGAATCAAAGTTGCTACACGCAATGGAGTCCTATGAATGTACAACGTTACTTATTACCCAAAAAATTTCGACGGCAATGCGGGCTGATCGAATATTATTAATTGATGAAGGAAAAGTACTTGCAATTGGAACGCATGAGGAATTGCTTCATTCCTCCTCTCTATATCAACGAATCGTTACGTCTCAATTTGGAAAGGAGTATGCAAATGTCGAGTAATTCATTAAAACAACCTTTTCAATATGAGAAAATTCCAATCGACTCGATTCACGTAGATAAAAAAAAACGTGCCAAAGATACAACAGGAACAGTTAAGCGCATATGGTCTTATTTAGCAAGAGAGAAAATGAAATTAGTCCTTGTTATATTAATGGTTATTGCAAGCTCTGGGTTAAGCTTACTTGGTCCCTTTATGATCGGTATGGCGATAGATGACTTTATTGTCACTAAAGAAACAGCAGGATTAACTACTTTACTAATCTGGTTAGTCGTCATTTATCTCGGTCATTCCCTTTCGGTATTTTTACAAAATTATTGGATGATTGGTATCGCACAACAAACTGTATTTTCTTTAAGATCGGAATTATTCTCTCAATTTCATCGACTACCTATCGCTTATTTTGATCAACGCCAACATGGTGAACTGATGAGTAGAATTACCAATGATATTGATAATGTAAATAACACGCTTAATCAATCCGTTATACAGATATTCTCTAGTGTGTTAACACTAATTGGGACAATAGGCGTGATGATTTACCTTAGCCCCCTTTTAACGCTTGTAACCATGACCATTATTCCTGTTATGTTTCTAGGTATACGTTGGATTACGAAACGCACTGGTCCATTATATAAATTGCAACAGCGGAACCTTGGCGAGGTCAATGGCTATGTAGAAGAAATTGTATCCGGACAGCATATTGTAAAAACCTTCTCTCAAGAAAACCGGGTCATGCGCGAATTTGAGCAACGAAATAAAGACTTAAATCATGTTGGATTCTGGGCTCTAACCATTTCTGGATTTATTCCTAAAGTCATGAATATGCTTAATTTTTTAAGCTTCGGGCTCATCGCATTGGTTGGTGGACTATTAGCTATTAAAGGTTTTGTGACGGTAGGTGTAATTGTTATTTTTACCGAGTATGCGAGACAATTTACCCGCCCCCTAAATGAACTATCTAATCAATTTAACATTCTTTTATCTGCGGTAGCAGGAGCAGAACGTGTCTTTCGTGTGATCGACGAGAAACAAGAAGAAACGGATGAAGAAGATGCCAAGGAACTACATTCAATAACCGGTCATATTATCTTTGACCATGTCTACTTCGGATATGAGGATACTGCCATTCTTAAAGGAATTAGCTTTGAAGCAAACCCGGGAGAAACCGTTGCTCTAGTAGGACATACTGGAGCAGGAAAAACTACCATCATTAATTTGCTTGCTCGGTTTTATAACTATGACGAAGGGGATATCAGGATAGATGGAACATCTTTAAAAAGCATTAAACGAGCTAATTTGCGTCAACATATGGCTTTTGTCCTACAAGATGCTTTCTTATTCCATGCTACTATCCGTGAGAATATTCGATATGGGAAATTAGCAGCTACTGATCAGGAGGTAATGCAAGCAGCCAAAAATGCTAATGCTCATGAATTTATAGAGAAATTACCAAATGGCTATAATACGATGTTAGATCAATCAGGGAGTGGAATTAGCCAAGGTCAAAAACAATTATTAACAATTGCTCGTGCTTTACTTGCAGAACCTACCATCTTGATTTTAGATGAGGCAACCAGTAATATTGACACGATTACTGAATTAAAAATTCAAGAGGCACTCAAACGATTAATGGAAGGACGCACAAGTTTTGTAATCGCTCATCGATTGAATACGATCCAAGAGGCGGACCATATTATTATGCTAGAGCACGGAGAGATTATTGAGCAAGGCAACCATCATCAATTGCTAGCACAGCAGGGGAAATACTACCAATTAAACCAGAACCAAATGCAACAAAGCAAAGCTAATTAAAATGGTTTATCTATGTAAATACGGGGAATTTTTACAGAGAAAGGGAGATCAACTTGGGTAGAAAAGGTTCCATGATAGAAAAACAAATCAATAGCAACTATTTAGATGAAACGATAGCATTAAAGATCTATCAGCCTCAATCGTTCTCATCGCTTTATAAGTATCATATTTGCATTATGCAAGATGGCAATGACTATTATCAAATGGGCCGAATTGCGACGCTAAGCGATCGACTTCATGAAAATGAAGACATGACAAATACGATCTTTGTTGGCATTCACTATCAAGACAAATTCGATCGTCGTAAAAAATACCACCCACAAGGGGAACAAAATCAATCCTATACAAAATTCCTAGTTAACGAAGTTGTGCCTTTTTTAGATGAGCTGCTCCCCACCTTTCATATGGGACAATCAAGAACCTTAATGGGCGATTCGTTAGCAGGGACATTGGCGTTTATGACTGCAATTCGATACCCACATACATTCGGGAATGTGATCATGCAGTCCCCTTATGTGGATGAAACCGTATTAGAAGCAGCCAATCAAGCAACGAATTTAGATGCTATCGATATTTATCATACAATCGGAAGTGAAGAAACAAAGGTAACTACTACTGACGGAAAAACGCAAGACTTTTTAACACCAAATCGTGCATTGTATCAAATCTTAACGAATAAGGGGTTTAGTTATGAATATCATGAGCTATTACAAGGTGAACATACTTGGAAATACTGGCAAAAAGATATGAAGCGTGCACTGACAACAATGTTTGATTAGGTAATTACATTTAATTTTTCAGATAGTGCAAAAAAATCTCTTATTTTGCCATATTTTTTGTTATAATAAAGGGTAACTTAAAAAACTATACTTATTGTTAACAAACGCAATAGGAAAGTAGTAAAAAACCTATCTAGCTTTTAGCAACATATGAACCAAACCATTACAAATGAATCAAAGTGTTTGATAAAATAGGAGGTTTTATTATGAAATATGGTATTGTTATTTTTCCAACGAAGGCCGTACAGGATGAAGCAAATTCATACAGAAAACGTTATGACCCGCATTACGCGTTAATTCCTCCACATATTACGTTGAAAGAAGCATTTGAAGCAGATGGGGATCAATTGGAGGAAGTAGTTACAGAGCTTAAGCACATTGCAAATGAAACAGAACCTTTTAAAATAAACATTAACAAAGTAAGTACGTTTGCACCAGTTACCAATACGATATACTTCAAGATTGAACCAATTAAAGAACTTAATGATTTATATAAAAAAATGCATTCTGGTACCTTTTCAGAAAATCAAGAGTATGCGTTTGTCCCGCATATTACAATTGCTCAAAAGCTTTCCCATGATGAATACTCCGATATTTTTGGCAGTATGAAAATGAAAGATATCCAAATTGAAGATACCGTTGATCGTTTTCAACTAATGTATCAATTAGACAACGGCTCATGGACGGTTCATGATTCGTTTGTATTCGGGAAGGAATTTGTGTGAATATAAAAGTCGTTACATCAAAAGAAGCAATTGAGCAAGCTTATCACATTCGTACGGTTGTATTTGTAGACGAACAAAAGGTTTCCCCTGAAGAAGAACTGGATAGCTACGATGAAACGGCCATTCATTTTGTTGCTTATGACCAGGACAAGCCGATTGCAGCAAGCCGGCTTCGTTTTGTCGATCAATATGGGAAACTTGAACGAATATGTGTTCTAAAAGCGTATCGTGGGCAATCCATTGGCAAACAGCTTATTAAAGCTATGGAAGCAGTAATTGCTGAAGAAGGTTACCAGCATGCAAAGCTTAATGGTCAAACACATGCAGAAGCTTTTTATCAACGATTGGGTTATCAGACTATATCGGAACAATTCATGGATGCAGGTATCCCTCATGTAACCATGGTTAAGCAATTAACATAGAAAAAGCATTTCTTTTTAGAAATGCTTTTTTCATGTTACGTTTTCTTAACATATCCTTTTTCATGAATGAATTTCCCATTACAGGCAATGCTAAATGGTGATCTTGTTTGAAGGGGGCACAATTGATGGATCCATACCTGCAAATGTTTGGTGATACAGTATTCGGCTTTTTTGCCTTATTTATATTAACCAAAGTATTAGGAAAAACGCAAATCACCCAGTTAACTCCCTTTGACTTTATCTCTTCACTAATTCTAGGTGAATTAGTTGGGAATGCCTTATTTGATAAAGAAGCCGGTATTCCTGAAATTGCGTTTGTTATTCTTTTATGGGGAGCATTGATTTATATAACTGAAGTAATTACCCAAAAAATCAAGCGTACTAGGCATCTTATTGAAGGTGGACCGGACTTTGTTATTTATAGAGGAAAATTAATTCGTGACGTAATGAAAAAAAATAGCTTAGATGTGAATCAATTACAAAGTTTACTCCGTACAAAGGACGTATTTTCCTTACGTGAAGTGGAATTTGCATTTATAGAAACAAACGGGACGATATCCGTTATTCGTAAACCCGAGTATCAAATGCCGAATAAACAAGACCTTCATGTCTCTCCTCAAGAAATTAATCTTGCGACTACATTAATTAATGATGGTGAAATTGTCTACGATAATCTGAAAGAAAAAAATTTAACAGAGGAATGGCTGCAAGAGCAATTGAAAGCACAGGATTATGATCATATAAAAGATGTATTTTACGCCGAATATATGAAGGGGCAAGATTTGTTCGTTCTTCCATTTGTTAATAGGGAACACCATAAATTTGATGCTTAGCAAACATTAGGCTAAGCATCAATTGGTATTATTAGATGGTTCTGTTAATTCGTCTTCCCTTTCCCGTTAATGAGGCAAATATGTTTTCACTAGCTTTAACAGGTGTAATAAGATAACGATCATAACCAGCTGGATAGAATCGTTCATACTGCTTGGATAACTGCTGATGTTGTTGTTCAAGCATTACTTTAAAAGGACGTTCAATATGAAATGCGTTTTCATCTGTTGTAGCAGTTCTACGGTGATATTGTTGATATTGATAATGCTGAATTGGCAAAATATACCCCATCACCATCAGCTCCTTTTTATACCATTCGTCTGAAAATTTTGTTTACGACTATTCATATACCCTTTTTCTCAAAAAGTTAATCCTACTCTTCCATCTTTTTTTCTAATTCTTTTATTAGATCTTCAACATTTGTAATCATTGATAAAAAGTCACTATTCCATTGGTCCATTTCTTCCTCAAAAGCTTTCACCTTTTTTTCAGGAAACTGAAGCCACTTTTCGTTTTTTCCTAAATGCTTCTCAATTGCATGAAAATGTCTCATCCATTCTGGTTCTGAAATTTTCATATTATCCCCCTCAGAGACAAAAAAGCAGCTTAATACAGCTGCTTCAAACCCCCAATTATTTAAAACAAAGAGAATGGTCCCCGTTTCCTATCGTCATGGTCGTCACGTTCTTCCTCCCTACGATCATCTTCATGATGCTGTTCTTCACTGCTACTTTCAAACTCTTTATCTTCATGTTCTTCCCTATCTTCCTCGTTCATCGGACGTCTTCCTAAAAATGGATCCCTTCGATGACGAGGTGGGCGGGGCTGAGGTCTTGACTCTCGAGATGGTTCAATTCTAACATTATCCGCCTTTATAACAAGATCCTTCACATGGATTACCTGTTTCTTACCTTCCGACATTCACTTTCACTCCTTCTATACATATGATCGTTATTAGTCTATGTATGTATGCCGATGAGGTATAGACATCCGCCCGGAATTTAGCAAAAATACAGTATACATGCCCCACAGGATAAATATCACGAATCAATCTCAATAATTAGTGTGAGCGCCCACACAATCCTTATAAACGCACATATTCTATTAAGGACAAATGAGTCAATTCCAATTCGAAAGGAGAAATAATTCATGGGTTGTGGAAAAGATTTTGATACAGGTAACTGTGTATGTGATATTTTAAAAGAAATTGTAGAGGCACAAAATGATATCGTTGAGAATTGCTGTGACTCAAGTTGCGAACAATCCATTCATGATTTGTTGGGAGACAATGATAACGGGAATGGTCTTGATACAGTACCAGTAATACTTTATTGCAAAGGGGACTGCAAACCTTTCAAAGGATTCGGTGCTCACCCAAGCGATATCGGCGATGTAGTTGGAAGCTTTTTCTTCCGAGTTAAGAAAATAACCGATGATTGCTGCGCAGTTCTAGAACTATTAAGAGATCCAGAAGATGAATATGCATGTCCTAAAGATCCTTGTGACCAAGAAACAGATCCACTTTGCGCAACAGGCATCTGTATCACTGCTGACTTAAACTGCTTCTGTCACGTAACTTGCTTACCAGCAATTAATGCACTAAACTAATTGCATAAACAAAACACTGGGGTGGCTTCACCTCAGTGTTTTTTTATCAATTTTATAGTTAGAGAACATAGGACACCAATCATATAAAATAAACGAAAACCGCCGGTACAACCACCGGCGGATACTTTCAATATAACATTAAAATCCTAGTAATCTTATATGCTTTATATCATCAAGTGAAACCTTTGTACTTGATGATCGATTTCCGACTCTTATATACACATAATTGCCTTCCGAACCCGTAATGACTCCACGAAAAGTTCTTTCTTCTGTTTTAATTTCACAGCGTAGTTTTGGTGCATAGCTTGGAGAATTAACAAAATAGTCCACTTTTTCTTCAATGGACATATCCTTGAATTTTGTTTGTTTCGTTTCCTCTTTTGGATCATTATTTCGTTTCACTTCATTTTGTTCATCAAATGCCGGATGCCTTCCCCCTTTTTTAACGACTTCTTGAGTTCCTTTATTATCGAAGTTTTCTACTTTTTCATTTCCTGTTTCTTTTTTGTTTTTAGGGGTTACATACATATGCTGCATAGGCGCTTGCAAATCGACTTCCTTAGGTTGATGAATAAAAAGCAATGGGTTTTTTGCGTACTTCTTTCCCATCCTTTATCTCTCCTCCTTCCAGTCTTCCTCAAACCATTATATGAACCCATTTTTGGAAATGTGTTGCCCCTACTAATTTTCTTTGTTTATTTTAATATCTAAAAAAATAGCGAGATTAAAATAATCAAAAAAAAGAGCGATAAATCTCGAATACATATAACAAAGACTATGCGGTTTAGTTCAGCTTGTAGAGAAGCCTCGCAGATTTGCCTTGGAAGTTCCTTTAACACAGAAAAAGACTTCAACCTGGATAGGTGAAGGATAGATAAGGCTTGGAATCGTGCACATTTTCCAAAGTGACATGAACATCTGTGAGAATATTATGTTTCAAATTTGTTGTTTTAGTGTCAGAACTAAAATAAGGCTGTCGAGTATTTCTCCTCGACAGCCTTACGAAAACACTATTGAATCAGAAACCCCATAAAAGCAGTTGCCATACCAAAATAGATGAGAATAGAGATAATATCGTTAATCGTTGTAATGAACGGTCCTGATGCAACAGCTGGATCAATCTTCATACGATCCATAAGCATAGGTACAAGTGCTCCCGCTAATGTAGCGACTAACAAAGTAGCAGCAATCGAAATACCAACGAGTAACCCTAAATAAATATCATCTTTCCATAAATAAATCACAATGGTTATAACAATGCCACATACAATACCATTGATTAGGCCTGTACAAGCTTCTCGCATTACTAATTTCCACTTTCCTTGCTTTCCATAGTCTCCATTTGCTAGACCTCGGACAGCAACAGCTAAGGCTTGCGTACCTGTATTACCGGCCATCCCCGCAATTAATGGAATAAAAATAGCTAGTACTGCGACTTGATTAAGTGTTTCTTCAAAGCGGCCAATTAGGCTTGCAGTAAACATCCCTAAAAACAAGAGGATAACGAGCCATGGTAGTCGTTTACGAGCGGAAACAAATGCATTATCATCTGGTTTATCCATGTCGGAGACCCCGGCTAATTTCGAATAATCTTCACTCGCTTCTTCTTCCATAACATCCAAAATATCATCAACTGTAATGATTCCTAGTAAATGGTCTTGAAAATCAACAACAGGCAAAGCGAGGAAATCATAATCCCGCATCATTTGGGCAACTTCCTCTTGGTCTTTGCCTACTGAGACAGCTACAATCTTCTCACTCATAATATCTTCAATTAACGTCTCTTCATCTGCTACAATTAAATCCCTTAACGAAAGTACACCAACTAACCGTTTTTCTTCGTCCAGTACATATAAATAATAAATAGTCTCAGCATCCGGCGCTTCTTCTTTTAAAGCTTGCATCGTTTGTTTGGCCATGTAATTTTTATACGTAGCTACAAACTCTGTCGTCATAATACTTCCAGCAGTTTTTTCTTCATAATGGAGTAATTGTTTAATTTCTTCTGCCGATTCTTTCTCCATAATCGTTAAAAAACTGGCAACTTGATCCTTCTCTAACTCATTAAGTATATCCACTGCATTATCGGCAGACATCTCAGCTAACACCATCGATGCAAATCGTGGATCCATCTCACCCATCAGAACTTGCGTATCCTCTTCATTCATGCTTTCCATGATGTCTCCGACTTCTTCTGGTGATAAATAGGTATAGATTTGTAGACGTGCTTCCTTTTCCTGCTCCATGAAAAATATGGCTTGATCATAGGGATGCATATCAAGAAACTCGCTACGAAATCCTTCCATATGATCTTGTGCCAGCGCTTGCTGTAATTTCTCCCAATGATGCTCATACTGTACTTCATACTCTTTATCAAAACGATTATTGGATTCCATATGATCACATCCTTCTTCTTCCCTATCTTAAAGTTTACCCGTCGCATGTACAATCAAACAAAGTTACTTGGATTATGGTAGTTCCTTTTATATAATATAGTACAATTCCGTTCAAAGGCAGACGATAATTCCCGCAACATATCATATCCAAAAAAAAGATACAAATCAAGGAGCGATTTGATGAAAATTGATGTAATCGGCGATGTACATGGCTGTTTAGAGGAACTAGAACGTTTATTCCAAAAACTAGGATATACTAAAGTCCATTCAAATTTCACTCACCCTGATGGACGTATTCCTGTTTTTGTTGGTGATATAACCGATCGTGGACCGCACTCTATAGATGTTATCAACCTTGTTTATCAAATGGTAATTGCAAATCAGAATGCCTTGTATGTACCAGGAAACCATTGCAATAAGTTATACCGTTATTTTTCAGGCAATCCCGTTCAACAGCGCCATGGATTAGAAACGACAGTTGCAGAATATGAAAAGCTTACTTCCTATCAACAAGACACCGTTCGTTCTCAATTTATGCATCTATATGAACAAGCGCCACTTTATTTACAGCTTCCTCAAGCAAATGCAATTATTGCCCATGCAGGAATAAAGCAAGCGTACATTGGCAGAACCGATAAACAAGTGAAATCCTTTGTTTTGTATGGAGACACTACTGGAGAAATACATCCCGATGGGCGACCAATTCGTCGGGATTGGGCACAGGAATATTACGGAGGTACTTGGATTATATATGGACACACGCCTGTTCTACAGCCACGTATTGTTCATCAGACCATTAATATTGATACAGGATGTGTATTTGGCAATAAACTAACAGCATTTCGTCTTCCAGAGGAAAAAATAACGTCCGTCCCATCGAAGCAACCGTTTATCGAAGAAAAGTTTACTTATTTTGCATAATTGCGGTCATATCAGCTGGCATGTTGGCAGAAAAGTAGAAAGGTTCCTTCGTAATAGGATGGTTAAAAGATAGTTGATAACAATGTAAAGCCTGACGATCGATGAATTGTTTACTCCCACCATACAACGTATCACCACAAAGGGGATGACCAATACCTGAGAAATGAACACGGATTTGATGCGTCCTGCCCGTTTCTAGTCGAACATCAGCTAATGCGAATGCATCCGCTTGTTTCTCTACTAAATAATGGGTTATAGCTGATTTTCCATCCATTCTAATTTCCCGTTCAATAATGGATCCTGGTTTTCTACCAATAGGTTTATTTATCGTTCCCTTTTTTTGTTCCATTTTCCCTTGAACAATTGCTTGATAATGCCGCTTCACTTCCCCCATTTTTTGCGATTCAGCCAATATGGAGTGACTGTATCGATGTTTAGCAACAAGCATTAATCCAGATGTATCACGATCTAACCTTGTCACAATATGAATCGTAAAGTGAATATCCTGCTTGCTATAATGAGCCAATAAGCCATTAGCAACGGTTCCGGTCGGATGATGAAGCGAAGGAATAACAGCCATACCAGCAGCTTTATTAATAACTATAATATCTGCATCTTCATACATAATGGCTAAATCAAGCTGTTCTGGCTGCATATGATTGCCGTGTTGTTCTTCTGGCAAAATGACAGTAAGCTTATCTCCTGCTACTAAAGAATAACGCACCGTCTGCGTCTTTCCATTTACCATAATTCTTCCACCATCAAATTTGATGGATTTTACAATCCTACGCGAAAATCCTTGTTCTTCGCGTAAGAATTCACGTATAAGCATTCCTTCATGTGCCTTCTTAATCGTCCATTCCATATACTTTTTCTTCTCTTTCTATTCTGCTAATTATTATCATCTGAAACGAATGATTCTCTTACTCGATTCCAAAATGGAAACTGACGAAATCTCGCGAATCGAATTCGTTCTTCTGCAACACGACATTGAATTGATTTTACATTTGTATAATTGGTGGTGAAGTGATCAATTGCGATCAAAAAGCTGCGATCAACAATTGGCTTTAATAAACATGTATGATGTTTCGGTAAAATTAACGGAGAGCCAATTGTACGAAAAACTCGATTATTTATTGAGGCCATCTCTGTTAATTGAATAGCATCGAGAGAAGGATGGATAATTCCACCGCCTAATGCTTTATTATAAGCTGTACTGCCGGAAGGAGTGGAAACACAAAGTCCGTCCCCTCGAAAGGTTTCAAAATGTTCTCCTTTAATCTCCACATCAAAAACAACAGATCCATCGGCAGTTTTTATGGTCGCTTCATTAAGCGCAAGGAAGCGATCCTCACTACCTCCTGATTTTGCACGAATCGTAACTTCCAATAAAGGATACTCAACAATTTGAAAAGGTGTTTTAGCAATTTCTATTATTAATTTTTCTACTTCGTCCGGTACCCAGTCTGCATAAAAACCTAAATGTCCAGTATGTACCCCAATAAAGGCTGTCTCATTAAGTCGATGTACATAGGAGTGGAATGCTTCTAAAAAAGTCCCATCTCCTCCTACAGATATTACAAGGTCCGGTTCAACTTCATTATATTCTAATTGAAAATCAGTTAAATATTGCTTCATTGTAGCCATAATTTGTTCGGAGCGATTATCTCCTTTTGATACAATTGCGAACTTCATGCTTTTCCCCCTTCCATTACCTATGATTTCCCTATCTTCCAATCACATTCTATTTTCTGTGAAATATACGTTGCGCTTCTTGTACCTCATGTTTGATCATTGACATTTCTTCATCTAATTTAAAAGCAGCCTCAGCTGCCTTTTGCAATCGTTCCTTTATATCAGCAGGTATACTTCCTTTATATTTATAATTTAACGAGTGTTCATTTGTCGCCCAAAAATTCATAGCTAATGTACGAATTTGTATCTCAGCTAGCAATTTCTTCATCCCATCAATGGTCTCGACAGGATATTCAATTATAAGATGATATGAGCGATATCCACTATCTTTTTTCTTAGAGACATAGTCCTTCTCCTCCACAATCAATAAATCTTTCCTTGCACGAATCATTTCAACAATCGCATATATATCATCCACAAATTGGCATACCACTCTCACTCCAGCTATATCTTGGATTTCCGTATCAATGTTTTCAAGTGGAATTTTTCTATTTTCTGCTTTTTCTAAGATGCTTGGTACTGGCTTCACACGGCCAGTAATAAATTCGATAGGTGAATGTTCGGATTCATATTCAAATTGTTTTCGTATTCCTTTTAATTTAACTTTTAATTCTTCTACCACTTGCGCGTATGGGGCAAGCATTGATTTCCAGTTCACATTCGACACCACCTAATTGAAATCATCTTATGTATGAAGCATCTATTATTGTATCATAGAATCGTTCAATGACTAATCTTTGCAAAATAATTACAAATTCGCGATAATCGGTAATAGCCTAATTTTTTTTATGTGGAGGGTCACGATGGGACAAGAAATAGAAATTGAGTTTAAAAATTTATTAACACAAAAAGAATATCATCGATTATTGAATCAAATACCTTTTCCTGCATATAGTGATACTCAAACCAATTATTATTTTGAAACAAAGGATTTGGCTTTGCAAGAGTTAGGCTGTGCACTGCGAATTAGAGAGAAAAATGGTTATTATCGTCTAACATTAAAAGAACCGCATGAACACGGACTTTTAGAAACACATGATTTTTTAACAAAAAACGAAGCACTGCAAAGTATTAACGGAACTATTTTGAAGAAAGAAGATACAGCTACTCAACTAGAACAATTAGGAATTTCTGTTGATTCACTCGTATGCTATGGAAGTTTATCAACCGAACGACGCGAGGTTCAAAGAGAGGATATTCTTTTAGTACTGGATTATAGTACGTACAATGGGAAATCGGATTATGAACTAGAATTGGAAGCTACATCGACCGAGAACGGAAAAGCAAAATTCAATGAATTGCTGTCTAAATATAAAATACCGAAACGGGAAACACCGAATAAGATTAAACGTTTTTTTACTAGTTTATAAAATCATTATAAAATATTCAGACTAGGATATTTAAATCATTTATTTATTTGCATTAATATTGTGGGGAAGGTGCATCTGGCAGTAACTGAATTACAACTATCAGGACTTTCAGCCCAGCCTTTCTAATCAGATTATTTGCCCAGTAACCATTACGTTGCTACAATATATAGAAACAAACAAGGGGAAAGATAACAATGAAACAGACTGGAACAATGTTTGAAGCAATTGGTGGATTTACTACGATTGAAAAGCTTGTTCATGCTTTTTATAAGCGCGTAGGAAACCATCCCGATTTAATTCCAATCTTTCCAGAAGACTTAACAGAGACAATCCACAAACAGAAACTTTTTCTCACCCAATTCTTTGGGGGACCTTCACTATACGCTGAAGAACGAGGGCATCCAATGTTACGTAGAAGACATTTACCTTTTGAAATTACACCTACACGCAGGGATGCTTGGCTTGATTGTATGGCACATGCACTAGTAGAAGCAGAAATCGATGAACCTTATCGCACAGCTATATTTGAGAAATTAACCTTAACTGCGAACCACATGATGAACACGCCAGAATAGGAGAAAGGAGAATCGGTGTGAATTGGGAACATTCTGGAGTTGAATCCATCTATCAATCAAACACATCTGAAAAATATAGCTTTAATCTTGTTCAAAAACCAATTGAGATTTACGTTTTTGTAGATCCGTTATGTCCTGAATGCTGGTCATTGGAGCCATTCCTAAAAAAATTATCGATGGAATATGGGCGTTTCTTCACAATCAGACCGATTATAAGTGGTCACTTAAACACACTTAACAAAGATCAATTTGACCGCCCCAGAAAAATTAAAGATATATGGGAAAAAACTTCAAAACGAACAGGTATGTGTTGTGATGGTGATTTATGGCTAGAAAACCCAGTCTCATTTCCTTGGATCGCATCCTTGGCAATTAAAGCTGCAGAGTTACAGGGCAAAAAATCTGGAAGGATTTTCCTTCGTAAAGTTCAAGAGAGTGCATTTCTATATAAACAAGATATTTCGGACGAAGAAATACTTTATTCTTGTGCAAAAGCTGCTAACTTAGATATTGAGGAATTTTCAACAGACCTTTATTCTTCATCGGCAAAGAAAGCATTTCAATGTGATTTGAAATTAACACAAGAAATGGAAGTAGATTACATTCCCACCATTGTGTTTTTTAATCAAGTAACGGAGGAACAAGGTATTAAAATCTCTGGTCTTTATCCATATGATATTTATGTACGTGTACTAAGAGAAATTTTAGAGAAGCAACCTATTCCTTCGGAAAAACCGACATTGGAACATTTTCTCTCCGTTTTTAAAACAGTTAGCACAAAAGAAATTGCTGTTGTATATGATTGGTCCATAGCAAAGGCCGAAAAAGAAATGAAAAAACTTCAATTAAAACAAAAAGTAGAGAGAATTCCAGTAAAGTACGGTGATTTTTGGAAATATGAAGATTAATTCAAAGCCTTATTTGAGGCTTTTTTTATTTTCCTAAGAATAACAATTCTATGTTTCACGTTTACTTGCCGCATGGATAAAAAAGAAGGATATACGGGGCAGCGTATATCCTTCTAGTCTCTCTTTGTAATAACAAAGGGGGATGGGAGAAAGTTTCATGATCAAACAAAGGGGTTTTTGTTTGTATTTAACTTACAATAATAATATACCAAGTTATTTTTTGAGATTCAAGTAGTATGTTCATGATTTCACAAAAATGTCACTTCTAAATGAATAACGACATTCATAAGCTATACTAGCATTCTTTCTGATAAGAGGTGATTAAGTGCAACATTTTGTTCAACCATTCCTATTCTTACTAATGACTGCTTTTGCTTTCTTTCTAAATATTCTAGGTTTAATGCAAGTTATCCCTTTATATATAACCTTACCACTTTTATTTGTATCGATCTATTTGACCATTTATTCGTTTACAAACAAACGTTTATACCGTGGCATGCGTTAAAAAAGCAGGATAACCTTATAGAGGTCATCCTGCTTTTATTATTGGAGATTACTCTGCAAGCAATTGCTCCATTTGTGTTAGTTTTTCTTCAAATACATCAAGAGCATCTAGAATCACTTGCTTTTGTGTCATATCGACACCAGCTTTTTTCAAGACTTCAATTGGGTAATCACTGCTTCCCGCTTTCAAGAAATCAATATAACGCTCTACCGCACCTTCTTTTTCATCTAAAATCTGGCTTGCTAGCGCTGTAGCAGCTGAATAACCTGTAGCATACTGATATACATAATAATTGTAATAGAAATGGGGAATTCTTGCCCATTCTAAGCCAATTTCTTCATCTGAGACAACTTCTTCTCCAAAATATTTTTTATTTAAATCATAATAAATTTCCGTTAACTTCTCAGCCGTTAATGCTTCTCCTTCTTGTTGCTTTACATGAATCACATGTTCAAACTCAGCAAACATGGTTTGACGGAATACAGTACCTCTAAACCCTTCAAGAAAATGGTTGAGTAAATATAGCTTTTGTTTCTCATCATCTAGATTATTTAGTAAATAATCATTTAGTAAGGCCTCATTACACGTTGAAGCAACTTCAGCTACGAAGATCGAATAATTTCCATAGCGAAATGGTTGGTTTTCCCTCGTGTAATAACTATGAATGGAATGACCAAGCTCATGGGCTAATGTAAACATATCATTTACGTTATCCTGCCAATTCAATAGAATATATGGATTCGTACCATATGCTCCAGAAGAATAAGCACCGCTGCGTTTACCTTTGTTTTCCTCTACGTCTATCCAACGGTTCTGATAACCTTCCTTGACTTTTGACAAGTACTCGTCACCTAATGGCTTCAACCCGTCTAATACATATTGCTGTGCTTTTTCATAAGTAATCTCCATATCTACATCTTTAACAAGCGGTGTGTACAAATCATACATATGAAGCTCATCTAAGCCTAAAACTTTCTTACGCAGATTCACATAACGATGAAGTAATGGCAAACGTTCATTTACTGCTTCGACCAAATTATCGTGTACTTGCTCTGGAATATGATTATCATCCAATGCGGATTGTCTTGCTGAATCATAGTTTCTAACCTTGGCAACGAAATTATCTTTTTTAATGTTTCCGCTTAATGTTGAAGCAAAGGTGTTCTGAAATTTACCATATGTTTGATAAACAGCCTTAAACGCAGCTTCCCGTACATTGCGGTCTTTCGACTCTAAGAAACGAATATAACGACCATGTGTCACATCCACTTCTTCTCCATTTTCATCCTTTATGGAAGGGAACGTGAGATCTGCGTCATTTAGCATGCTAAATGTTTGCGATGGCGCAGATAAAGGCTCAGATGCTTCTGCTAAAATTGCTTCTTCTCGCTCACTTAGAATATGTGGACGTTGCCTGGTAATCTCATCTAATGTCTTTTGATAATCCTGTAATCCCTTCTCTTCTTCTAAAAAACGATTTAGTTTTTCTTCATCAATGGATAGTATCTCCGGAACAATAAAACTCATCTTACTTGATGCTACAGTTAATACACTCTCAGCCTGTGCGTTTAACCGTTGATAAAAAGAATTGGTTGTATCTTGGTCATAACGCATATGCGCATATGTAAACAGCTTTCCTAATCGTTGAGAAAGCTTATCTTGGAGTTTTAGAAGTTCATATAAAGTCGTAGCTGATTCAGATAATGTCCCTTGGTATTTTTCTATCTCCGGAATATCTGCTTGTAAACTCTTTAATTCTGATTCCCATGCATCATCCGTTTCGAATATATCTTCGAGTTTCCATGTGGATTCCACCGGAATTTCTTCTCGTTTTGGTAACTCTTTTTTTGCTTTTGCCAAAGCTAATTCCTCCTTTTTCTATCATTTACTACTACTTCTTGATAATGGCATTAAAATCCTGTAAATAGCAAACAAAATCTTCTTTTTTGAAACATCTATTATTTAGTATAGCTTATTCTTTCTAAAACATGCTCTTATTTTGCATTCATCAACTGCTTTAAGAGTATTCGATCTGCGTTGATTGCTTGTTCTAGATTTGCATGGAAGATAATGTTCTTTTGCTTTTTGTACAAAGATAAATTGTATTGCTTTATGATTCCAAGCTTACAAAGAAGTTGTAAATATTGATTAATTGGGTCTTTTACTTGATAAATAAGCGGAAAATCCTTTTTTGAGTAATGATCCTCCGATTGAAATAAATCATTAATGCGAGAACGTTCAAGGTAGGAACCGACCGAAATTTTTACTAAATACTCCATGACCAATTTACTCTGCCAAATCCAAAGAGGAGTTTTCATGAAGTATTGAGATTCTACTGGTAAGTGTATGATTGAGGGGAGGTATATAATAGAAGTTTGGTTACGATATAACCACTGCTGCCAAAGATGGCCAAGTCTTGAAACATGGATTGGCTTTGTTCGAAATTTTTCTTTTTCACGCATCCACAAGCTAAGTAATTCTTGATCTGCAAGTAATTTTTCACGGAACAGGTCGACTATGGTTGTTTTCATTAGTTGTCTTACCCTGAATTTTGCTATAGCAGATCGTTTATTGATAATAAATACATGTTGAGCAATTACAAACTGTTTCGTATCGGGGCAAAAGAAGAAGAGCTTATTAGAAGTAGAAGAAGGAAACTGATGCATCATTGATAATAAAAAAGGAGAAATACGAAGCGTTGTTGCTGTTATTCTTTTCAATTGGTTAGCTCCAATAATCCAAATAGGTTGGATACCACTAGATTGATACCCTTTACTTCTATTATTTATTACCTCTTTTGGAATCGTCGCGCATTGGAATTCAATTGCTATTTGTTTGTTTCCGATCTCTACCAACATATCAGGACGCTGCTTAATTAGGGAAAGATATGGTTCTAGCTTTACATCTAGCTGTTGCTTCTCTAACCATTGATATATCATTAACTTACCTTGTTCATGATATTCCCCTTCCCCACCTTCTATTGAGAAACATTTTGCATTAGCATGATGAGCGAAGTGAGGAATTACCTCTGTTCCTGCACGAATACGTACTTCTGAATGACAAACAGGACAATAGTACTTCTGATTGCTCGCTTTTAATTTCTGAATGGCTGCATGTGATTTTGCAGCGATTATTATTTGATCGCCTTGATGGGTAATCGCTTGCAACATAAAAAAACACCTCCGTCTGAATAATTTCGACAGAGGTTAGTTATTTCCTTTATTCCTTTTGCGAGATGTCATATAAGAAGTTAACATAAAAAATAATGCTAGGAAAATAAATGATATGGGAAGATAATGATCTCGCCATTGAAATGGATCACCTATTCGCTGAACAAATAAGAAAATGCCAAAAATGAAAAATAGAATACCTGCAACACAATACACCTTACCGTATAAGGGAAGATTCTTCATAAGTTCACCTCATTTTCTCCATTTTATCAAAATTGTTGATAAAAGAAAGGCTGAAGCAGAAACTTAGAAGTCAATATAATGGATAAATAAAAAGACACCCTTTCATAAAGAGTGTCTATACTTGTACCGGGAAATGTGATCTAATTTGAACAAATGTATCGTTCACAAAAATCTTTTTCCCATATTCTTCTAGCAAATGGAATGTAATATCCGAATCATTACCAAATTCAAATACTTTACTTATAATGTCTTCTTGCTCTTTTTCATCAAGCTCTTCTTCTGAGAATTCCATATATAAATAATACTTATCGTTATAATGATATAGTGTTTCTTTTGTACCTTCATGATTTTCTCTAAAGTAATGGCTTAATTGAATAACATCTTCAAAGTCACTAAAATCAGCAATAATCCACAATTTATCTTCTTCATCTTCCTGTTCTGTCTCTTCATCATCATGTTTACCGAATTTATCTTCTAACATATTTTCAATTTTCTTATCTACAGGAAAGTCAACGGTATTTCCATCCTCCGTCTGTAGTTCGATATTTTCTCCATTCTTAGAGATTTGGGCTTTTGTAACAATGATTTCTAGCCCTTTTTCTAATGCTTGGACTTGTATCCATAATGGACCTTCCACATTGAAATCTTCCTTATAATTAACTTCGTCCATCATTTGCCAGAACAATTGCTCGCTTCTTTCACGGTTATACCAAATTTCTTCACGTTCAAAACCGCGATCTTCAATATCAATATATGAAATGTAGAACTTTATCGTATTCTCATTAATTCTTTCAATTTCCATTACGTTTTCTCCCCCTTCTTTTTAGGTAGGTGGAAGATTAGCTTCACCAAATATAACTTCTTGTTATAACATGTACCCTAAATTGATATGCAATAATCATTATTATTTAATCTATGCTTCCACATTAATGGTGATGCTATCCTTCCTGTAATTCATGTTTCAGAAATGAGTGGTTACATCATTCTATTTCTATTGTATGATAGCACTTATCAACTTGGAAACATATATGCCTATTTAATTAGTAACATATTTTAACGTATTCTTAAAGATTTGTCACCCATATTTTTGTGACGAAATTAGTAACGATTTGTCGTATTCTTGATACGGAGCGAAGCGATAAAAAAACGCAGATCTTGAAATTTCGATCTGCGTTTTTTTATATATGAAATGGATTTAATTGACCATTCGTTGCGCCTCACGTAATTGAAAAGTCCGCACCGTTCTCGGTAAGAAACGGCGAATCTCATCTTCGTTATATCCTACTTGCAGGCGCTTTTCATCCAAAATAATTGGTCTTCTCAAAAGACCTGGATTTTGTTGAATTAAATTGAAAAGATCTTTCATCGGTAATTGATCAATATTAACATCTAACTTCTGAAAAACCTTTGACCGAGTTGAAATGATCTCATCCGTACCATCTTCCGTCATACGCAAAATTTCCTTTATTTCATCCAGTGTAAGTGGTTCGGAAAATATGTTACGCTCCGTAAACGGGATATCATGCTCTTCCAACCATGCTTTTGCTTTTCTGCAAGATGTACAACTTGGTGAGGTATAAAGTGTAACCATTAAAACTTCACTCCTCATTCTAATATGGGTTTATTCATTTCATAAACATTGAGTACTTATCAAATTAAAATAAGTTTAAATAACCCTATATGTAAATTATACTACAATTGTCAAGCGAAAGGTAGAGGATATTCAGAAAAAATCGAGTTTTTTATAGATGTTTACGAAATGTAAATTGTTTCATTATATATGTAAGTTACCCCTAATCATTTTTAATTAAACCTTTTATTTGAAAAAATTTTTCAAATCACAGCAATTATTTCTTGCAAGCGTTTACTTCAAAATTTTCTAAAAAATTAGCCAAAACCTCTTGATTTTTAACTATTTTCCTATTATGATATTTTACATAACTTATAATGTAAGGTTTCCTAACATAATAAAAAGGGGTGATATAAATGAAAAAAATCGAGGCTATTATTCGTCCAGAAAAGTTCCAAGCTCTACGCAAGGCGTTATCTGCAGCAGGAATTGGTGGATTAACTGTTACTGAGGCCGCTGGTACAGGAAAACAAAAGGGGCAAAAAGGGATATTCCGAGGAACTACTTTTCAATTACAGCTACTTCCAAAAATTAAAGTAGAGACAATTGTGGAAGAGCAGAGACTGGATGAAATTCTAGATATCATCATTAAAAATTGCAGCACTGGCAACATTGGAGACGGTAAAATCTTTGTTTCTCCAATTGAAGAAACAATACGAATACGTACAGGTGAACGAGGCAAAGAGGCTGTCTTGTAAAAAAATTGAAGGAGGATTTATTCATGATTAAGAAGAGTTTACTGTTATTTTTCATCCTTTTCCTCATCGCATCTCCTGTTTACGCTGCACCAACTACCGCTTCCTTGGAATTATCCATTAATCTCGTATGGGTTATGCTTGGAGCTTTCCTTGTATTTTTTATGCATGCAGGTTTTGCTATGGTGGAATCAGGATTTACTCGTGCCAAAAACTCACTAAACATATTAATTAAAAATTTCTTAACCATTAGTGTTGCTGCTATCCTATTTTTTGTTGTTGGTTATGGAATTATGTTTGGGACTTCAGGAGGTTCATTTATAGGCACAGATGGTTTCATGCTAAGCGGGGTTGAAGATATCGGGTTTTTTGTTTTCCAGGCAATGTTTATAGCAACCTGTGCAACAATTATTTCTGGTGCTGTTGCTGAACGAATGAAGTTAGGTGTTTACGTACTGATTGTTGTTGCTATGACAGCATTTGTGTATCCAATAGTTGGCCATTGGGTATGGCAAGGTGATGGCTGGCTGACCGATCTAGGGTTTAGCGATTTCGCAGGTTCTACAGTGGTTCATTTAACCGGGGCAGTCGGAGCCTTAACAGCAGTATTGTTCTTAGGACCACGCCTTGGAAAGTACTCTAGTAAAAAAGTTAATGTTATACAGGGGCATAATATACCAATTGGTGCTCTAGGAGTATTCATTTTATGGCTTGGCTGGTTTGGCTTCAATGGGGGAAGTACGCTGGTAGCCGATCCAGCACTTGTACCAATGGTAATTGGAACAACGCTCTTATCGACTTCCGCCGCACTGGTGTCGTCTGCTGCATATACAAAATTACGTTTTAAACGGGTAGATACATCATTATCGTTAAATGGTGTTTTAGGAGGACTAGTTGGTATAACGGCTGGCTGTGCTGAAATTTCTTTAGGTGGATCCATCGCCGTTGGCCTTATTTCAGGAATTATCCTTGTGGAAGGGATTCACTTATTGGATACGAAATTACGTATTGATGATCCAGTGGGGGCAATAACTGTTCACGGAATTTGTGGTATTTGGGGTACGCTAGCTATTGGTTTATTCTCTACTTCAACTGGTTTATTTTATGGGAATGGTTTTACACAGCTCGTTATTCAAGGGATTGGTGTCGCAGCAGTTATTGCTTGGACAATGATCACATTAGGTGTATTCTTATTCATTGTAAAACAATTTACATCATTACGTGTTTCTGAAGAAGAAGAAATCGCAGGATTAGACTTTGCTGAACATGGTTCGAACGCATATGAACTAAAAGAAGCTCTGATCTCTGATGATGAAGAACCATTATTAAATAACCTTGGCTTGGCAGATCGTTTAAATAATTTGACTACTACAGGGGAGCCACAGCAAAAATCCTCGTAATTAACAAAACAATTGTTAAAAAGCCTCTTATTCTACGAGGAATAAGAGGCTTTTGTTTAACTTTTCAAATTATCTAAGATGTTAGCGGAGGATCGATTTTTATCATAGGTTAATACTTCATCAACCCCCTGATAAGCTTTTCCGTATATCTCTTCATCTTTATACGTGTGTATATCTTCATACATCTTTTTCATTTGTTCATAAATAAAGTCTTCCGATTCATCATTCGGGGACCAGTATAGGATTTCCATCGGTGTATCTTCATTTGTCGCTAAAGATCTACGGGTATAACCGATAGCCTGGGCATGACGAAACCCTTCCCTATTGTAAAAATGTAGTCGTTTTTCTGTATCTGAATCCTCATAATCAACAGGCTCTACTTCGAGAATAATTGGTTTGTTTTTGGCTTTTAATTTCTCAATTAATTTGTGACCAATACCTTGACCCCTTGTTTTTGCTGATACCCATAAATAGTCGATAAACAGAAATGTGTCAAATTCAGCATACATCAAAACATGCTTATCACTCTCGTCTTTGTAATAGACGTCACCTTTTTCCTCTAAGAGCATTTCCATATGTTTTTTGGATTTCATCTCTTCTACAGGAAAATACTTATTCAATTTCTCATACCAATTCATTGATCTACTCCTTATTTTTAGTAGTCCTATTTAGTATAACGAAAAAATAAAATTTTGTTAAATAGAAGCCACAATATTGTGTTATTTTAGATTTCCCAAGATAGGATATATCATGTAGAAAAAAAGAGAAGATCCTTGAAGGATTACGTTCTCCCAACAAGGAGCTTGTCCCCTCAGAGGGTTTCTTGCTTCAAAAAAGTATACGCAATCCTCTCCAAAAATGGTTGTAGGTTTCTAAATTAATAGCTTTAAAAAAGCAGACCTTTTAATTGGTCTGCTCTATTTGTTATTTGCTCATTCCGACTGTATAATCTACATTTTCCGTATACGTATTACCAGCATTCCAAAGTAAGAATTCATGGATATCATTCTCTGCTAGGGCTTTAATTTGGGCTTCCACCTCAGCTTTACCATACTGCTTTGTTGCTCCTGAATAAAGCCAAGGAGCTTCGAAGTCCTGTATCCAAGGTCTAGAAACTGGTGGGTTATCTAATTTATCTAAGACTTTATTTTCCACCTTTGCATACGCATTAACTAATTTGTATGGTTCTTCATCTGGTTTTTCAATTCCAAAATAAGGTGTCCAATGGCTTGGATAAATCATCGACGAAATTACATCAACATTATCTGCAATCTTAGAGAAATTTTGTCCTATACCAGGCGTTTCTTCGATAGTAGCAGCATATCCAAATATATCAGCAGAGACATCAACATCATAATTAGACAATTCTTCACTTGCAAAATGCACAAAGTCAGTTACTGCTTTAACTCGTTTCTTAATATTGTTCATTTCTAGGTTTTCATATTCTCCTAAAGAATATTCCAATTCCTTATCTCTTGTCTCAAAACCTTCAGGAAAACGAACATAATCAAATTGTATCTCTTGGAATCCCATTGCTGCTGCCATTTTGGCAACCTCAACGTTATATTCCCAAACTTCGGTTTGAAACGGACTAACAAACGCTTCTCCTTTACCATTTTTCCATACTTCCCCATCTTTGGTAAACGATAAATCTGGACGTTTTTCTGCTAAAACCGAATCCTTAAATACTACAATTCGTGCAATTGGATAAATTTGTTTTTCTTCTAATACTTTCATCATTTGTTCAGGATCATCAATTAAATTTTTTGCCATATCTTCATATGGGGAACCTTCTTCTGGTTTAAACGTTAAGTGACCATTATCTTCTTTAATATCAATTACCATGGTATTCAAATCGGTTTCATCGACAAAATCAACCAAGGAATTAAACCGACTGCCACCAGCAGAATTTCCAGTCACATATATTCCTCTTACCGCATCAGGATATTCGAAATCATAACTTGAGGTATGTACAAATCGTTTCATCGTATTTTCTAGTTCAAGTGGCTTTAAGCTGATCTCCCTCTCATGATGTGGCTTTATTTCCTGAGCGTCTTCCCCACTTACAATTGCCGGAATGCTTAGTAGCACTGTACTAAGTATGGCTACAATTAATCCTCGCTTTCTCTGCATAAGCAATCAATCCCCAATTTCATTCTAATATGAGTCTAGTATAAAGGAAAACATGTCAATTTTGAACGAAAAATACAAGATTTTGAAGAAAATAATCAGGCTTGATTTATTCTTTTCCCCCTTTGTTGTATAATAAACATCATCAAATCCAGTAAAAACAAACACGAATAGCCTCTATAACTTAATTGAGGAGAGAGTTTATTTATGCTTACCATATTAGATTTAAAAAAAATGAAACAAAATCATGAAAAAATCACCATGGTTACTGCTTATGATTATCCTTCTGCTAAACAAGCAGAACAGGCAGGCATTGATACGATACTTGTCGGTGACTCATTAGGAATGGTCGTACTTGGATATGATTCAACGGTACAAGTAACAGTAGAAGACATGATTCATCATGGAAAAGCTGTAAAGAGAGGCGCACCAAATACTTTTGCTGTCGTCGATATGCCGTTTATGTCCTATCATATTTCCACAGAAGATTCATTACGTCAGGCAGCCAAAATCTTTCAGGAAACCAATGCACAAAGCTTGAAAATTGAGGGTGCCTCAGCAGGGATTATTGAATTTATCCAACGATTAACAGAGGCAGGTATTCCGGCTATTGGTCATTTGGGCTTAACACCGCAGTCCGTTAATGTATTAGGAGGATTTAAAGTTCAAGGGAAAGATAAAGCAGCTGCAGCTAAACTACTACATGATGCTAAGAAAGTGGCTGCGTCTGGTGCTGTAGCACTTGTTTTGGAATGCGTTCCAAAAGAACTAGCTGACATCATAACAGCATCTATTGATATACCAACTATTGGAATAGGTGCTGGTTCGAAATGTGATGGACAAGTCCTTGTTTATCACGATATTCTAAAATATGGTGTCGATCGCCTACCAAGATTCGTTAAACCTTATAGTGATGTTAATCAAATTGGATTAGAAGCGATTAAAGGATATATATCCGATGTAAAAACTCAAAACTTCCCGTCGGACGAACATTCCTTCTTCATAAAAAGTAAAGACCTCCTCCCAGAATGAGGTTCACTTATTCAATTTTGATTAACAATGAATGAAAAGGAGTTAATCACATGTTCCGAACAATGATGAAAAGTAAGATACATCGTGCACGTGTCACAGAAGCTAATTTAAACTATGTAGGTAGTGTTACAATTGATCAAGATATTTTGGATAAAGTAAATATATTGCCACATGAAAAGGTTCAAATTGTAAACAATAACAATGGCGCTCGGTTAGAAACGTACGTTATAGCAGGACAAAGAGGCTCTGGCGTAATTTGCTTAAATGGAGCTGCAGCAAGACTTGTTCAAAAAGATGATGTCGTCATTATTGTCTCCTATGCACTCCTTTCAGGTGAAGAGCTTCATTCCCATCGTCCATTAGTTGCAATCATGAATGACAAAAACGAGGTTACAAACCTATTGGAACAAGAACCGCCATTAACAACAATAAATTCTTAATCAAAGAACAGTCTGAATCTAGAATCAGACTGTTCTATACATATTAAGGATGTAGAATTGTACGTGGATAACTCTGATCTATCATTTTCACTAATTTATACATCATATTATTATATGGAGTAGCAATTTGTAGCCTTTTTCCTTCTTTAACAATCGCACCATTGATAACTTCTATTTCTGTTTTACGCTGATGAAGAACATCTGTAAGCATAGATGATATATTTCTCCCAATCTCTTCAATCCCTAAGCGTATACATTCTTGAACAGGATCTTTATACAATAAGGATATTTCTTTTGCATGTGCAACCTCAACAGCTTCCTCTACTAGCTTTGAAACAAGTTCTTTCCCTTCCTTATACTCAATAGCCTCCCCGTTTTTCAAACGTGTTACAGCAGTTAGTCCATTATAAGCTATATTTACTACCAATTTACTCCAAATTATAGATTGTACATTGTCAGACACTAACGTTTCCAATCCACTTTCGGAAAATGTAGCAGCAACCTTCTTTAAAAAATCGACATTCTCATTAGTCGGTTTCGTTGATCCAATAAATGTTTTCCCCCAAGCCCGTTGTTCTATTACTCCCCGCTTCACCCAACCTGCCCCAGCACTAGTTCCACCAACAAAAACTTCATGTGTCGGTGCTAATTGTTGAATTAATTCAAGGTTACCTATTCCATTTTGCAAGGTAAGGATTGGGGTCTTGTCATCGACCATTGGTAATACCTTTTCTAATACAGCCTTAGTTGCAAAAGATTTTATCAATACAAGCATAAGCTCGTAATCTCCAGATAAATCGGCAGGGTTCGTATAAACTGGTACATGGAGGGTAGCAAAATCACCTTTTTCATGAACCATTTGCACACCTTGCTGCTTCATTATTTCTACATGGTTATTTGGTCTATTATACAGCGTGACATCGAATCCACATTTCGTTAATTTTCCAGCGAAAAGACTCCCCATTGCACCAGCACCAAGAATTAATATTTTCATGTGAATTTACTCCTTTACGGCTTTTTCACCATTTCGTATTCACTTGTACTATCCTTACCATACGTATAATCGGTAATTCTTTCAACAGCAAAACTTGATTTTAACCTTTCAAATCCTATATAATAGTGTCAAATAAATACGTATGAGCTATGAAAAAGTATGAAAGTACAATTATTCACTAGATTAGGTTAATTAGAGAGCTTGTGGTAGGTGGAAACAAGTACTATGGATAATTGGAATTGGGCCTTTGGAGCTTATAATCAAAAGTGATCTTATATAATAAGATAATAAGGGTGGTACCGCGGTTCATTCGTCCCTGTTGTATGGGGATGAATGGACTTTTTTATATGGGTATTACTAAGAAATGGAGTGAGCAAGATGAAGACGATTTTTTCAGGGATTCAACCAAGTGGTACTTTAACATTAGGAAATTATTTAGGAGCATTAAAGCATTTCACTCAATTACAGGAGGATCATGACTGTTTTTTCTGTATCGTTGATGAGCACGCTATTACCGTTCCACAAGATCGATTAAAGCTAAGAAACAATATACGTTCTTTAGCAGCTCTCTATTTAGCTTCTGGCATTGATCCAGAGAAATCAACACTGTTTATTCAATCTGAAGTTGCAGCACATACGCAGTTAGGTTGGATGTTACAATCTATTAGTTATATGGGTGAGCTTGAACGAATGACACAATTTAAAGATAAATCAAACAAAGAAACAGCTATTTCTTCTGGTTTACTGACCTATCCAACACTAATGGCTGCTGACATTCTTTTATATAATACCGATATCGTCCCGGTCGGTGAAGATCAAAAGCAGCATTTAGAGTTAACAAGGAACCTAGCCCAACGGTTTAATAACAAATATAATGATATCTTTACGGTTCCAGAGGTCAGTATTCCAAAAGTTGGTGCTCGGATTATGTCTTTACAAGATCCAACGAAGAAAATGAGTAAATCCGATTCGAATGAAAAAGGATTTATTTCAATGCTTGATGAACCAAAGAAAATTGAAAAGAAAATTAAAAGTGCGGTCACCGACTCGGAAGGAAAAGTAAAGTACGATAAAGAAAATAAACCTGGTGTTTCGAACTTACTTACGATTTACTCTATTTGTTCAGGTGAATCCATTGATGTATTGGAAGAAAAATATGAAGGTAAGGGCTATGGTGTTTTCAAGCAAGATGTGGCTAATGCTGTTATTCATTTATTAGAACCAATTCAAAACAAATACTATGCATTGATTGACTCTGAAGATCTTGATAATATTTTAGATCGTGGAGCAGATAAGGCAGGAATGACAGCAAATCGCACCGTTGCTAAAGCAAAAAAAGCAATGGGGTTAGGTAGAGTTAAAAAGAAGAAAAAGTAAACGTAAACAAGAGGATGATCTTTGTTATGAGACCCTCCTCTTGTTTATTATATCTATCCCTTATTTTTGCTTCGATGTATTTTGTTCTTGACCGTTTTCAATTTCCCACATTTTTTCTAGGAAAGGCTGTCCTTTTATTAACTTCGCACACAGGTCCTCATGCCTTGTACTCCAACCTTGTCTGACACCCTCATATAAAGCTGTCCAAACTTTCTCTTCATCCATAAACCGGATATATGGATAATTTTTTGGGTCCCATTCCGTTAACCAGTAACGAAGTTCTTCTAAATGATTAGCCGTCCGTAGCTGATCAAGTGCCATCATTAATAGTTGTTTCAGCTGTCTTTCTCTTCTCGTTAACCCAAAAACGAGTTCGGGCGGCATCGACAACATATGGTATTCCTTTTTATAATATTTATTATCATATTTAAATGACTGAGGTTTGGTGTTCTTAATCATGTCGTACACCAACTGTTCTTGTCTGGGAATTAAACGACTTTTTCGAACTGGAATTTTATAGCCGATTGTATCAAATGCCAACATGTCATTACCATCTGTCACAATACAAGCATAGTCTAAAACGGTTCTTTCTTGCCCTTTTCGCATATAAGCACGTTTATAAATAGCATCTAATAAAGCTTTTGGCAGTTCATGCATATCATTTTCAATAAAGTTATACAAGTCCTTTGTTATGTATAGTAATGGCACCTGATCGAGTAATTCTATGCCGTCCTCCTTGCGCCATTCTTGAAAATAACAAACATTATAGCCATTTTCTTCTCCTTCAAACCAATTCACCCATACATCATGCATATATAGCATAAAACAACCCTCACTTTTCAATCAGAACTTAACATACATTATGACCATGATTTAGAAAAATATTCTAAGTCTGCCATATTTGCGGCATGATATTTTTTCCAAAATATAGTATTCTTCTTGGTAGTAATTATCAAGCAAGGTAATTCATGCATGGAAATGGTTCAATTGAAAACCTTTATCTTTCACTTATCATTTAAGTTTATTTGGTAAACGGCTGATAACCAGACTCATCATAACAATTCCTATTGGTAAAAAGTAACATTCAATTCGGCTCAAAATAAAACTAAAATATTCTCCCCATGATAGACCAGCTGGAAGAAAGTTCATATAAGCAATGATAGTTACTCCACCCATTACAGCAAAACCGAATCCCATTAAAAACAGAAATACATACCCCATAAATTGTCGCCTACCTTGTCCACTTTTTAATAGAGTATGCTTGTCTTACCTATTACATGAAAAAAATTGTACAAGCTTTTACAATTGATAAACAAAAAATCGACCCCTTCATGGGATCGATTTGCTATTTATTCATATTTTTTAAATACTAAAGCAACATTATGGCCGCCAAATCCTAGTGAGTTGCTGAGAACAACATTTACATCTTGCTGTCTAGCTTCATTTGGAACATAATCTAAGTCGCAATCAGCATCTGGTGTTTCATAATTGGTTGTCGGAGGTATAATACCATCTGTTATTGATTTAACAGCTATAACAGACTCAATTCCCCCAGCTGCTCCAAGCAAGTGTCCAGTCATCGATTTGGTAGATGAAATGGCAACATTATACGCATCTTCTGACATTACAGCTTTAATTGCAGCTGTTTCAAATTTATCATTCAATGCCGTACTCGTTCCATGCGCATTGATATAGTCAATTTGTCCAGCAGTAATCGAAGCGTCATCCAACGCATGCTGCATTGCCCGTGCTGCCCCTTCCCCGTTTTCAGCTGGAGCTGTTATATGGTATGCGTCTCCAGTCGCTCCGTACCCAACAATTTCTGCATATATATGGGCATCTCGAGCAAGTGCAGTCTCTAAATCTTCTAAGACTAAAATACCGGATCCTTCCCCCATTACAAAACCATCTCGTTCTTTGTCAAAAGGGCGACTCGCGGTTTGTGGATCTTCATTCAAGGATAGCGCTTTGGCTGAAGAGAAGCCCGCAAATGCCATATTAGATATGGGAGCTTCTGCCCCCCCAGTAATCATATAATCTGCATCTCCACGTTGAATAGCCTTAAACGCATCTCCAATGGAGTTTGCACCTGAAGCACATGCAGTTGTTGTACAAGAATTTATTCCTTTTGCTCCTAATTGAATAGATACTTGACCAGCAGCCATATCTGGAATCATCATCGGCACAAAGAATGGACTAACACGCTTCGGTCCTTTTTCCATGAATTTACGATGTTGATCTTCCCAAGTTTGCATACCACCAATCCCAGAACCAATCCATACACCAACACGGTTTGTATTCGTTTCATCGATAATCAAATTGGCATCTTCTACTGCCATTTTGGATGCCGCTACAGCGTATTGCGTGAATAAATCCATCTTACGTACGTCTTTTTTCTCTATATACTTGGTAGCATCAAAATCTTTTACTTCTGCAGCTACTTTTGCAGTGAATTGTTGACTGTCTACTTTTGTCACAAAATCAATTCCGGATTTCCCGTTAGTTATACTTTCCCACATTTGATTTACATTATTTCCTACTGGGGTTACTGCCCCAAGTCCAGTAATAACTACTCTTCTTTGCTCCATAAGGTTGTCCTCCTACTTACATTTATCTTCCCCAACGTAATGCTAAGGCTCCCCACGTTAATCCGCCTCCAAAGCCTACTAAAACGACCAAATCCTCGTCATTTATTTTACCATCTTTTACCGATTCTGATAAAGCAATTGGTATAGAAGCAGCGGAATTATTTCCGTATTTTTTAACCGTCTTTGCCATCTTCTCATCAGAAATTTCAAGTCTTTCTCTTGCAGCTTCCATAATTCGAATATTCGCTTGATGTGGAACTAAATAATCAACATCCTCTTTATCATGTCCAGCTGCTTTTATTACATTGACAGAAGACTCTGGCATTTGCCGAACAGCAAATTTAAATACTTCACGTCCGTTCATATAGATATAGCCACTATCTTTATCTTGATATAGCTCCTTACCACCAGCGCCATTTGAACCTAGTTCAAAGGAAAGAATTCCTCTGCCTTCAGATACCTCGCCCATAACTGCTGCTCCTGCTCCATCACCAAATAAAACACAAGTACTGCGATCGGACCAATCTGTAATTTTTGAAAGTTTTTCTACTCCAACAACAAGTACATTTTTATACGTATTTGTTTCGATAAATTGTTTTGCTGTTACCATTCCATACATAAATCCAGCACAAGCAGCGCTAACATCCATTGCAGCTGCATTTTTTGCCCCTAATCTATCTTGAATTATACATGCTACAGACGGAAAAGGGGTGTCTGGTGTTACAGTAGCAACTAAAATAAGATCAATTTCTTCCGGATGCATTTCCGCATTTGCTAGTGCATCCTTAGCAGCTAAAAATGCCATATCTGAGGTATCCATGTTGTCTTCTGCAATTCTTCGCTCTTCGATACCGGTTCTAGTACGAATCCATTCGTCATTCGTCTCTACAATTTTTTCTAAGTCTTTATTAGTCACGACTTTCTCTGGAACAAAGTGACCGACTCCTAGAACACCTACATCCATTTTTCCATCTCCTTAAAAAGTATTAATATCTATTCTTATGACTTGGTACTAATTTTAATTCATTTAGCCCTAATTTGCAAGAACCTAATCATTATGCAGTTTCACTGTGGGAGTAAATTAGCTCCTCGGTAATCGTTGATTATCTTTTTTAATTCTTTTCGAAGCCTTGGTGGAATCTCCCTAATCGCTGCATGATTCAAAAATTCTTCCACTGCCTCTGTAATCGCTCGCTCAGTGGTTAGGTGTTCCCTAAAGTAGACATTTGTATCATTCCAAGCTTGATCTGTATTTGAATCCGTTTGTACCATACCTACACTATGAATTCGATTTGGCTCGTCCATCATTGAACTGCAACCACTTATAAAGATGGCTGCAAAAAGGATTACTAGGGTATACGATACATACGATTTATGCAATGTAGGCACTCCCGGCTTCTTTAAGAGAAAATAAACTAGACCAAAGCGAGTATTATTCCGTATACTTTTTAAATTGATGATAATGTTCTTTTACTTGCTCTAATTTCTTTTCAATAGGTCTATTGTCCCGAGTATATGTTGAATGTTCAAGTTTTATTATTGCACTTTTCTTGTTATCAGCAATATCGTCGTTTAACCATTTCACTAAATAAGAAACAAAATCCTCAATATAAACAGCTTCGGTAAGAAAATATGTCGAGTCAAAAGGGATAAACAGGTGGTTGCGATACATTCCATTTTCGTTCATTGGCATCCATTCTCCAAACAATAGCGGAGCTTTTATTAATATTGTATCTTCCTTCATGTTTTCAGGAACAGTTGGATGAATGATAACAGAACGATTCGTGTGTACATGATCTATTTCTTTCAATGGAACACCAACGGAAATCACTGTGTCATAAACTTTCTTTTCCACATTCTCGCAAAATGAGAAATTGCTATTTCGACCAAAAAACATACTTAGTGTATCCTTCTCTTCTTTATCGATTACTCCTTCTACCAGCCAATCATCCTCTAATAATCCATTTACAATATGATATCCTATCCAATGATTACAATTTACAACTAAACATGTCATCAATAACATTCCCCCTTCCCCTTTGTTATAAAATTATCCTTTTTTTTTACGATTGGTTTTGGTAAACTAAAACAAGATAAACTAGAGTTAAATGTAAAAATGAGGTGTATACATGAGGTACATTGCAACAATTATCTGGGCACTTGTAATAAGTGGCGTACTTTCTTATGTTTTATCAAGTATGCGCGGTGACAGCTTTAGTATGATGGGTACAATTGTTTTCGCAGTTATCATGTTTATAGCTATTGTCATTTTAGGTGATAGTGCTATCCACGATGATAACGCTGAGAACTAAACCGAACTGATATATCCTACCTGTAATAATATTAGGTAACTCAATTTCTCTATGGCAGAGACCAGCTGTATGATTGAAATAAACCCTTGCCCATTCTTACTATACAGGGCAAGGGTTTCCCATTTTAGGCCCTGTTAATGTAATAATGTTAATACCATGGAAGTATACTCAATGCCGCTAAAGCAGTTAAAGGCAGAATTAGCCTTCTAAATCGTGGTCCAGGTCCATAGCCGTATCCATACCCTGGACCACCATAACCAGGATAACCATAACCGAATTGTCTATGATGTGACCCACCACCCTGAAGTTGTTCATGAGGTTCAAGTGGTACAGCAAGATAAACGGATTCATTATCCAGTCCAGTAATAATTCCGTCTACACTTGAGCCATCGACTAATTCTATAAGCACATAGGCATGCATATGATCTTTACATACATCGTATATTTGTTGATTTCGGTCCGTCATTCCTATCAACCTCCTCACCAGCTAGCCTATTCATTCGCCCATGGGTTGGTGACATAAAAAATTAATAATTCTATAAGGAGATACATTATGGAAACATTAACTGAACTAGGTTTGTTAATTAAGTATTTAATTCTTGGCTTATTTCAAGGTTTTACAGAACCAATTCCAATTTCTTCAAGTGGTCATTTAGTAATCTTACGGGATCTGTTTGGATTAGAAATTAAAGGGTTATCTTTTGAGATACTCGTCAATTTTGGCTCATTGATTGCTGTTTTTATCGTATTCCGTAAAGATATCGCACGCTTAATTCGCAATGGCCTTCGATTCATTGTTCAAAAGGATAGAGATGAAGAAGCGAAGGAAGATTTTCGATTTATCCTATTCTTAGTCATTGCAACAATCCCTACAGGTATCCTCGGACTCCTATTTGAAGATATGATTAGTGAGCGATTAAGTGGAGTTGTCATTGTCGGCTACACGTTACTTATTACTGGGGCTGCCTTGTGGATAATTCGTAATTTACGAGGGAAGAAAAATGATGGGGAATTAACAATTAAAGATGCCTTGATTGTCGGAGCTGCTCAAGCGATTGCGTTAATTCCAGGTATTAGTCGTTCTGGAGCAACGATTGTTGCAGCAATGTTAGTTGGCATGAAACGCGAAACAGCTTTTCGCTTTTCCTTTTTACTTTATATTCCAGTAAGCTTAGGAATAACCGTATTAAAAATAACCGACATATTTACAGATCCTAATTTCGACACATTAATGATACCATATGCTATTGCATTCTTAGCATCCATTATTGCATCCTATTTTGCTCTTAAATGGTTTGCTAATATTATGGCGAAAGGTAATTTAAAATACTTTGCCTTTTATTGCTTTATCGTCGGAATACTTGTTATTATTTTCCTATAAATAGTTAAAACAGCAGTTCTCAATGACTGCTGTTTTTATAATGCTTAATGGAAATATTGGAGGAATTTGATTGTATCAACAAACGTATGCAGCTAACCTGCAACCATTTTTGAAAGACCCTAATTATTTATAGTGGTTAGAAAGACTCAAGGAGTATGCATTCATCTGCCTCTTACAAACCATAACAAAATAGAAAGTGTAAACCGATTACTTAGTGAGTCAATCGGCTATCGATTATTTCAATTCATCACGGAAAGATTGTTATTTACGATTTCGACCATTTAAAAATGCAATCAATGTGAACAATGTAACTTTGTACAATTTAAATGTACAAAAGGTTCATTCATGATTACAACCTCATGAATGAACCTTTTACCGATTAATCTGGAATCCCTAATGCAATCTTAGCATAACGAGACATTCTTTCTTTTCCCCAAGGAGGATTCCATACAATATTTACTTCTGTTTCTTTTACTTCTGGAATATCCGCAAGCGCATGTTTTACATCTTGCTCAATATGTGCAGCTAATGGGCATCCCATCGCGGTTAATGTCATGGTGACATTGCAAATGCCCTCTTCATTCAAATCAACATCATATATTAAACCTAAATTAACAATATCAATGCCTAATTCAGGGTCAATAACATTCTCTAGGGCACCCATTAGATTTTCCTTAAGCGCTTCATCCATACCCTGTACCTCCTCTATCTTGTTATTACTATTTAAACATATTTTTAATTGATTTTAAATAACACTGCTTTAAAACTTACAAATGTTTGGTAAACCATTTCGCAGTTTCTAATATAGCAAACCGACCTACTTTGTGGCCACGATTAGCCTCTTTAATAAAGAAAATATTATCTTTATTTGTATATTCCGATGCCACTTTCTCATAGAATGTATAAGAATGATCAAATGGCACAACTGGATCGTCTTCTCCATGCCAGAACATGAGTGGTCGTTGATTCAGTTTCTCCGGCTGTTCAGATAAATCATATTGTTTTAATTGATCGTACAAATGGCTAATTTCTTCATCAGTTATAGGCAAATTCCCCATTTTCTTGAAACTGTTTACAAGTGTCTTCGCATAAGTGGTTATCTTAGGAGACCCCATTAATATTACTGCTGTCTTAATCCAAGGATATTGCGTGAGAGCTGCTGAAGTTGTAATTCCTCCCATACTAGTACCGGCAATTCCAAAACGGTTATCTAATAATAAACCTGTGCTATCCAAATAATCTTTTATATCCTTTAATTCGATAACATTTTGCATGACGATATCCCAAAAAGAAACCTGCCTTCTCATCTCAGATATTTCATTTTCTCTTGCACCATGGTATTTACTATCTGGGAGAACAACACGATACCCTTCTTCTGCAAGTAAATATGCTAATGGCAAATTATGTTCTTTTGCACTCGTAAACCCATGGAAAAAGGTGATTACTGGTAAAGCTTTATTTTCGTTTTCGGCATCAACAACTATTAGGCTTGGAATGGTTTTAATTTCTTCTTTATATACTCCGATCATGCCATTATCTCCTTATGTACGTTTTCAGTCATGTAAATTATTTTACTACCCATAAGAAATAAATTGCAACTAATGCAAAGGAATTTTTACTTTACATCTCTACATATCAACTATACACTATTGACAGATGAGGTGAAATAATTATGCAAACAAACAGACATTTAATTGCTTTAGATTTAGATGGAACTCTTCTCACGGATAAAAAAGTCATCAGTCCACATACGAAGAAACTTGTTGAAACAGCGATAGAAGCAGGTCATATTGTTGTTATCGCAACAGGAAGACCACATCGAGCAAGCATTGAATACTATCATCGGCTTCGATTAACAACGCCAATGGTTAATTTTAATGGAGCATTAATTCACCATCCAGCCGATTCAAGATGGGATGCATTACATAGCCCCATGTCCATTCGAACAGCACATAAAATTATTGACGCTTGCTATGAACTGAATGTTCATAATGTATTAGCAGAAGTCATGGATGAGGTTTATCTCGATCAGTTCGACCAAGCCATAATTGATATCTTTCATATGACAGAAAACGATCCTCCATTTACTATTGGAAGTCTCAAGAACAAATTAACAGAGGATCCTACTTCTCTGCTAATACACCCAAAGGAAGATCATATTTTAACATTACGTGATCATCTTGATGATTACCACGCCGACTTAATTGAACATCGGAAATGGGGAGCTCCTTGGAATATTATTGAAATCGTCCGTAAAGGTATGAACAAAGCAGTTGGATTGCAAAAAATTGCACATTATTATCATATTCCGAAAGAGCGTATTATTGCTTTTGGTGATGAGGATAATGATTTAGAAATGATTGATTATGCTGGAGTGGGTGTAGCCATGGGCAATGCAATTGACGAGCTTAAAGCAGTAAGTAATCACATAACAGACACAAATGAAGCTGATGGAATCGGAAAATTTTTAGAATCTTACTTAAACCTTGAAGCAAAATCCGTTTGATTCGCAAAATTTTCCTACTATAGAATTCAACGATTGCTGCCATACTAGAAGTGAACGCAAAATGCGTTCGCTTTTTTAACTTCTTATTAAGAGCATGAATCAAAGGATTATGGCCATAGTCCGACCAATATGCTAATTAAACTTTCGATAATGCAGCATGATTCTTTCGAATTGAGGGGGAAGTATCGTGGGAAAAGGAAGTAAATCGAAGCGTTTTAGTCAACAAAGTGCAGATTCAGTAAAAAAACATGATGAACGTTTTCCGTACCGTGATCGATTCTCCGAAGCAGAACGAAAGCGTGCAGAAACAGATACCCATACAGTAGGAGGTTTTTAGGTTGCAAAATAACACAAATAATAACAACAATTTATTCCAACAAGCTAAAAATGCTGTATCCAATTTTATGAATCAGCAAGGAAATACAGCGAATGCACAAGATAAGCAAGCTGCCCAAAATGCGATTCAAGCTGCATATAATGAAGCAACTGCTCAAGAAAAACAGCAATTGCAGCAATTGGAAAATCAATTAAAGCAGCATAATCAATTACAGTAACCTCTGCTAATTTTGTCAACGTAATTTCTATAAAGAACTATGTGAAACAAATAACTACTTCTAGCCTCATGTGCTAGGAGTGGTTATTACATAATTATTTTAAATACGATTATTCGACAAAATGCTTTTGTATGCCTGCTATTTCTGCTAATATAGATGATAAGTATGATCTAGGAGGGATGACGAATGGGAATTCGAGTAGAAGCCACCCCAAACCCAAATGCACTGAAATTCACTACAGACAAATTGATTTTTGAAGGAACAAATAGTGTATCTGTAATGCCAGGACAAACGAGTGATCATGAAATTCTTAACGATCTTATGCACTTAGAAGGTGTCGATAATGTATTTGGATATCAGAATTTCATTACGGTTAACAAACAATTCGATGCTGAATGGGATGATGTGACCCCTAAGGTAACTGAAGTTTTAGAAAAACATGGTTATTAATAGATAATGTATAAAAAAAGGTCAGCAATTTAAATGCGTGACCTTTTTGTTTACATCGCTTATTTTCACATATCCACAGGAATATAGTTCGCGTTCACTTTTTCTCCTTGATCATTCTTACCATAAAATGTAATAATAGGAGGCTCGTCTCTCGAAGTCGAATCCTCTGGAAGCTTCATTTTAATGGAGAAGTCTTGCCATTTTTCATCCATATTCTCTAGCTCAACTTCTTGCTCCTCTATCGTTGTTTGATTGTTATATTCAAGTATATAGTAAACATTCGTATTGCTCGCTTGAACTTCACCATTAATGACAGCATTGCCGTTTTCCACTTTTACATCCACATTACGTAAGCTAACTGCCGTTGTATGTTGTATTGTTTCATCTTGTTGATTTTCCGTCTGCGTCGACTTTTCTGATTCTTGGTTACTGCATGCCACCATAATACATGCCAATATTATTACGAAACCAAAATATTTCATTGTAATCCCCTTTATCTTTCATTTAATCTCTACGGAAAAAGCCAAAAATCCCTGTAGTTTGGACGATATTTGTAAACGCATTTGGATCAACTTCATTAATAATTCGTTCCAAATCATATAATTCATATCTGGTAACAACTAAATACATCATATGCTTGTCTGTTTTTGTGTAAGCTCCCTTAGCTGGAAGTATCGTGATTCCCCGAACCATTGTTTTATGAATTTCAGCCTGTAATTCATCTGCTTTATGTGTAATAATCATTGCTGTCACTTTCTCATGTCGAGTATGAAGTGCATCAATTACTCTTGTCGTTACATATAATGTTAATAGAGTATAAAGCGCATTTTCCGGTTGATAAAGAACGCCAGCCATAGCAATAATAACAGCGTTTAGCATTAAGAAATACGTTCCAATTGGTTTATCCTTCATTCTCGACAGCACCATGGCAACAATATCCATCCCACCAGTAGATGCGCCGACTTTTAATGTAAGCCCGACACCTGTACCTGCAATAACACCACCAAACACCGCATTTAATATAATATCTTCCGAAATGACTAACATTGGAGTAAGTTCTAGAAATATAGTAGTAAAGAGCACCGAAATAATACTGTAAACAGTAAATCCTCTTCCGACTTTAAACCAACCTAAGATAGCGACTGGAATATTAAGTAATGCTAGCAAAATACCTGTACTGACTCCAATGCCTAGAAAGTCATTAAATACACTGGAAATTAACTGTGCAGCTCCAGTAAAGCCACTAGCATAAACATTTGCTCCTTCTAAGAAAAAGTTCAAAGATAATGCATTTAATAGTGCACCAAAAATTACAACAATTATCCGTTTAGCTTCAAATATAAACAAAGGTGTCCCTCCTTCGATTGTGACAATCATCAATTATTTTTCCATTTTTAGAAATTTTACATCAATATACTTTGACTATCTTAACAAATCGCTTTAAACTAAAAACAAGACTAGTTTATGAAATGCAGGTGAAATTTATGGCGATTAAAATACTTGCGGATTCCGCATGTGATTTATCCAAAGATTATTACAACAAATACGATATAGAAATGGTATCTTTGACTGTTCATTTAGATAACGAGGACTATGAAGATGGAAAATCCATTAGCCCTAAAACAGTTTATCATGCAATGCGTGAAGGGAAAAGCCCTAAAACTTCACAGGTTTCCCCTCAAACGTTTAAATCTATTTTCACATCATACGCTGAAACGAATCAAACACTTATTTATCTTGCTTTTTCATCCGAATTATCAGGTACATATCAAACAGCTAAAATGATGGAACAGGAAGTAAAAGAAAGTTATCCGGATGCCCCCATTCATGTAGTTGATACAAAATGTGCATCCCTAGGTTATGGTCTTGTTGTTTTACACGCTGCTGAACTTGCTAAGCAAAGCGATGATCCCAAAGAAATCATTGCATCGAGTCATAACTATGCGTCGAAGATGGAACACATCTTTACTGTTGATGATTTGGAATACTTATATCGCGGTGGACGTGTCAGTCGTACCGCAGCGTTTGTTGGATCCTTATTAAAAATCAAACCAATTCTTCATGTAGAAGATGGAAAACTAATCCCCTTAGAAAAAATACGGGGCTCAAAAAAATTGTTTAATCGTATGCTTGAAATCATGGAAGAACGCGGTGGTGATTTTTCCAATCATACCATTGGAATTTCCCATGGAGATGATCTCAAGCGAGCAGAACAGTTAGCCTCCATGATTAAGGAACGATTGAATGTAAATGAAGTCGTCATTGAAATGGTAGGTTCAGCGATTGGATCACATTCCGGCCCTGGAACAATCGCTCTTTTCTTTATTAATAAGCAATACGAAGCTTAACCATTTGGGTTAAGCTTTTTTATTATGATATTGTAACCTACTTCTTTCCTTTTCGTCTAACTGACTACGCAAATGAAAATTGGAAGGATTCTATAAAAATACGTGTTTATACCGAAATAAACCTCGAATTATCCATCAATTTTCTAAAGAGAAATTCATCCCCAACAAAATACATACAAGGTCGATCCCTTATTAGTATAGGCCATCGTTCCAAACCAATACGTAAATCAAGTAAAGCAAATTGAAAAAGGACTTTTAATATTCTGCCCTATACTCCAGTTGTACTTCCATTTTCATTGCTGATACCTCCAACAAAATGGATTGAAAATAAGTCTGGGTAAGAGCCACTCGTACAAACCGATGGACTGAACATAAGCCTGTTTTCATTCAAAACCAACCAAGCAAATAGAAAATGGATATAGAAATTATTGGTTTTACTTTTTCTAACATGAATTCTAACAATAACTCATAAACTGATATTAGTAGGTTGTACACTTATTATGAGGAGAGGATGACATGTACATCGATCAGCTCATTCAAATGTATCATCATGAAAAAAATCAACTACCCAATTCGATGAATGATATTCTAGATCATTACCAAAAAAAGTATATAACGGGTGAAATCGATATTGTGAAATATCGGGAAATTTATTCTTTTTTAAAAATTCAAGGAGCAATATCTGCCCACGAATTTTCGTATGAGTCACCAAAACAGATATTTCCTACCTCTTTTCACTAACATATTCTAGTGCTTATCAGTTTGTAGAGATTGATTTTCTACAAGCTCTTTTTTTGTTTCTAAGTGAGTACAGGTCTGCTTGCTGTTCAGTCAATTTTATTCCTTTCCATCTAAATTATAAAGGATTGAATTCCATCATTAGGGGAATATAAAACCAAACATTTCTTGTTGAGGAGGAAGAGAAAAATGAAGATGGACAAAGAAAATGGGAAGTTAACCCCCCCTGCCCAACACCAAACTAAACAACCTGGGATAGAATCTAAAATGGTGCCAGAACCAACATATATACGTCCGAATTACAATGGAAGTAATAAATTACATGGCAAAGTAGCGCTAATAACAGGAGGAGATAGCGGAATAGGACGAGCTGTTAGTGTTCATTTTGCACGGGAAGGTGCAGATGTCGCAATTATTTATCTAAATGAGCATGAAGATGCACAAGCAACCAAACGTCTCGTAGAACAAGAAGGGCAAAAGTGTCTTCTAATGGATGGCGACGTTGGGAATCAATCATTCTGTGAAGCTGCTGTCACGGAGGCCTTAGAAAAATTCAGCAAAATTGATATTTTAGTTAATAATGCTGCAGAACAACACCCACAGGCAAACTTCTTAGACATAACAAGCACTCAATTGGAAAAGACATTCCGCACCAATATTTTCAGTATGTTTTATCTTACAAAAGCTGTTCTCCCTAACTTTAAAAAAGGCAATTCGATTATTAATACATCTTCTATAACCGCATATAAAGGAAATAAAGATTTAATTGATTATTCAGCAACCAAAGGGGCGATTACTTCATTCACGCGTTCATTAGCGGAACAGCTTGCGGACAAAGGTATACGTGTCAATGGTGTCGCGCCAGGTCCAATTTGGACACCACTTATTCCTTCTACATTCACAGAGGACAAGGTCGACAATTTCGGGGGAGATACACCTATGAAGCGTCCAGGACAGCCAGAAGAACTAGCTCCCGCTTATGTCTATTTAGCTTGTGCTGACTCTAGTTATGTAACGGGGCAAATGATTCACGTAAATGGTGGAACCATAATAAATGGTTGATGATACGTTTAATTTTGTAATTTACATGTTTGCTTCCAATCCTAGGAGTTTTTTCTAATAAAACTTTGTAATTGATTAATTATTTCATTCTTTACTCTACAATATAAATTCCTAGACAATAAAAAAAGCTGCTGTCGTGACTTTCGTGACAGCAGCTTTTTATGGTTATCTCCGTGGACGTGGGTGATGATAAACATATTCTGGAAAGTCTGTAATTATCCCATCAACCCCAAGCTTCAATAATCGGTCAGCTTGTTCCTGTTCCCTTACTGTGTAAGGCCAGATTTTTAGTTTCTTATCATGAATTCGCTCAACTAACTCAGGGTTTAAAATGTTTTGATTTGGATTAAAATAATCCGCATATGTAGCAAACTCCTCTAGCTCTTCATCTGTTACATCCTGCCAACTCATCCCTGCTAATACACCTAAAGGAACCCTCGGTAAAAGTGATTTTGTTTTGATTACCGAGTCATGGTTAAACGATTGAATAATAATTTTATTATTTCTAGGTTTATCCATATTTCTATCTTTCAGTGCTTCTGCTACTTTTTCCTCAATACCTGGATAAAGCTCAGGTGACTTCAATTCAATAAGAATTCCAATCTTCCCACGAAATTCATCCAACACTTCTTCCAATGTAGGAATTTTTTCTCCAGCATATTCATTACTAAACCAACTTCCAGCATCTAACTGCTTCATTTCTTCTAACGTATGCTCACTAACTAGTCCAGATCCATCTGTTGTACGATCTAAAGTAGTATCATGAATAATTACTAATTCCCCGTCTTTTGACATTTGGACATCTACCTCGATGTAGTCTGCCTTCATCCAAAAAGCCTTATGAAAAGCAGCCATCGTGTTTTCTGGAGCATGCCCTGATGCTCCTCGATGTGCGATGTTTTCTACATGATGTCTCTTCCCCATTGAATTACTAGCTGCAGACGTAGATACGGTGTACATCACCATCATTACCAATACCATAACAAAAATTAAAAACATGCGTTTCATTCAATCTCCCTCTCCTTTGCAATGTATTTAATTCTATTGTATGGAAACATTATTAATTCGAACTAAAGGCGAGATTAAGAGATTGTAAGGAAAAACACATCGATAGTAATGGGAAAATTTTCATCATTACCATTGGCACGATAAAAAGAGCGATAAAATAAAAAATACTTGCGGTATCTCTTCACAAGTATTTTTTATCGATTATCGATTATTTTGTTTTTCGATGTTTCTGTTTGGCACTAAGTACAATTACTCCGATAATAAATAGAATAAATATCCCAACAACAAATCCGATAAACAGCCAATTCAAACCGTTATCTTCTTCGACAGTATATACTTCAGCAGTTTCTCGTGCCAAACCAAGTTTATATATTCCATCTTCGTCTTCCCTAACTGTGTTGTCACCTAAATATCCTCGTAATTCTACACCCGATGGCAAATCAGATATAGAAACAGATTGAGATTCCTCATCATTGTTAATTGCAATATACATGGATTCCCCTTCATAACTACGTTTAAATACCGTCATGGCTCCCTTCGAAGCTACCATTTGGTAATCACCATGCGTCAGTACTGGAAACTGGATGCGCAGAGAGGATATACGATTATGAAACTCTGTTAAGTCAGGATTTCCACTATTAAATTGAACAAGTTGCTGGACTTCTTCTAAACCTGTTCCATACATAGGTAGTTCGGTTCCTTGATATATTTCAGGTACGCCTGGCAATGTATACATATAGGTTAATGCAAGCTTCCACGTAGTCAGTGCATTCCTCCCATTTTCGGCTAAGGCTTGGGTAAAGCGTTCTGTTGTCTTGTCATCGATAAATATCATCTGAGAAGCATTCCCAGTCCCCAACGATTGGTTTAAATCCGATACAGGGGTTCCTGCTTTAGAAAAAACTTTCGCCATCTTCTCTTGCAAGGAGTAATTATCAACTGCATCGATATGATTATTTTCCTGTAATGACGTCGTATCAGCATGTTGATGTAGCACATCTGCAAGTAAATAAAAATCCTCATTTTTAGCTTTAATTGCCCGCGTTAAGTTCGTAATAAATTCCTGAGATGACTGATCAGCTGCATGTAATTTAAAGCCATCAATATCTGTTTCACTCATCCAATAATTGGCTACATCGATTAAGTATTGTTGAACAGCAGCATTACGTTGATTTAATCTGACTGCCTTTTCTCCCCAAGCTGTATTTATTTGATTATCTTCGTCGACCCAATCTGTTTTGTCACTATCTTCTATAATCGGGTGACTTTCTGCAACATAATTTGTTACGAATTCCATAATTACTTTTATATCCCGTTTATGCGCTTCTTCAATTAGGGTATGTAAATCTTCCATATTTCCGAATTGCTCTTCCACACTATAAAAATCTTCAATCCAATACCCATGATATCCTCCAGACGCATTATTCATTAGCGGGGAAAGAACCAACGTTGTATAGCCAAGTTCCTCAAAAGAATCGAGTTTCGCTGTAATCCCTTCCAAATCTCCACCATGATAAGCGTTTGGATCATCTAATTGAACTTGTTTGTCACGATCATGATTCAGGTTATTATACCGATCAATGATGATACTATATAAGATTTCTTCTTCTATTTCACTAGTTTGAGCTTGAGCATAACTTGGTGAATGAACGAAGAGCACAAATACAGCAATAAATAGTATACCAATTGTTCTTTTCATATTTACTTCCTCCATCATTCCATAATACCTCTTGTACTATTATCAATCTTTCATCTAATTAGTCAACATGGAATAAAGCTTTGTTAGAAATCATTCATAATTTTGAGGCCCTTCACTTCCTTCCAATGATAGCTATTCATTAATTGCTATCATAAGAAATCGTAGCAATGCAATCGGTCATACCTCGTTCTATAGAAAAAAAGATTGCCCTTGTTACGGACAACCTTACACTTCTTGTTCATTTAATTAAGCCCCATTGGTAATCTAAAGAAACCTAATGCTAGCAGAATAATAATTGCGATAACAAACTGCACCCATAACCCCTTTAATGGTTTTTGTTTTGGCAATCTAACGAGCAGCATTTCCATTATGGCAATCATCCAAATTCCAGCTAATCCTTTAACGATTGCCTCAGGCATAAGCGGACTCCCGTTGAAATAAGGAGTGATTAGGCTTCCACCCGTATACAGAATAAATAAGTAATCTAATCGGAGAATCATGTGCGTAATTTTTCCAGGTTTCATCTTTCCTTGTTTGTACATGACGTATGCAATTGTAAATAAAATAAATCCAAGAGCCCATGCAGTGATATGCATATGTGTATTCATTTCTTTACCTCCTGTCCAATATCAGTGACTACAGCTATCATACCATGTTACATCTCATAAATCATTCGAAAAAATCGTGACAAATTTCTGTATCAATTTCTGAATAAAAACTGTTATACTGTTTTTGTAGATTATTTTTAAAATTCGGAGGGATCATATGGTACAGACTAGTCAAGAAATTATTGATCAGACACAGGAATACGGTGCAAAAAACTATCATCCCCTTCCCGTTGTCATTTCAAAAGCGGAAGGTGTTTGGGTAGAAGATCCAGAAGGAAACCGATTTATGGACATGCTCAGTGCCTATTCTGCAGTAAATCAAGGACATCGTCATCCTAAAATTATAGAAGCACTAAAGAAACAAGCTGATAAGTTAACATTAACTTCACGTGCCTTCCATAACGATCAACTTGGCCCTTGGTTTGAAAAGATTTGTAAATTAACGAATAAAGACATGGTCCTACCTATGAATACAGGGGCTGAAGCAGTGGAAACTGCAATTAAGGCAGCAAGACGCTGGGCATATGATGTAAAAGGTGTAGATGAAAACAAAGCAGAAATTATCGCTTGTGAAGGTAATTTCCATGGTCGTACGATGACTGCAGTATCTTTATCATCAGAGGCAGAATATAAGCGCGGCTTTGGTCCAATGCTTCCAGGCATTAAGACAATTCCTTATGGAGATATTGAGGCGTTAAAGGGCGCTATTACCGAAAATACGGCAGGCTTTCTTTTTGAACCAATTCAAGGAGAAGCTGGCATCATTATTCCACCAGAGGGATTTTTGAAGGAAGCTTACGAAGTATGTAAAGAAAATAATGTATTATATATTGCTGATGAGATTCAAGCAGGACTTGCTCGAACTGGAAAAATGTTCGCATGTGACTGGGAACATGTTACCCCAGATGTCCAAATACTTGGAAAGGCATTAGGTGGCGGCGTATTTCCAATATCCTGTGTAGTTGCTAATAAAGATATACTTGGTGTATTTAACCCCGGCTCACACGGTTCAACATTTGGCGGAAATCCACTAGCGTGCGCTGTATCAATTGCTGCTTTAGAAGTGTTAGAAGAAGAAAATTTAGCCGACCGTTCACTAGAACTAGGAAACTATATGATGGATGAATTAAACGCAATTTCCAATCCATTAATTAAAGAGGTACGTGGCAAAGGATTATTTATTGGAGTAGAATTGCATGAGGCTGCTCGCCCTTATTGTGAGGCATTAAAGGAAAAAGGACTTCTTTGTAAAGAAACCCATGAAAATGTGATTCGCTTTGCGCCACCACTAATCATTGATAAAGAAGATTTAGATTGGGCAATCGACCAAATTCGTGAAGTACTAAGCGCATAGACGTAAAGCAGCTTGACTATTTCAAGCTGCTTTTATTTCGTCTTCTAAAAGTCTGTTTCTTTTTATACGTAAGACTTCGCCATACCCATTCTAGTGGACCAAATTGATAGTGTGTAAACCACCATTTGCTATAGACTACCTGTAAGCTATAAATAACTATAGCCATTACAATCCCTAAAATAGGTGACACTTTTCCATATAATCCAATTCCTATCCCATAAAACAATAAAAAACAAATAACGGATTGTGAAATATAATTGGATAGTGCCATTCTCCCTACATAAACAAAAGGTCTCATACACCATTCACCTACGGATGTTTGAGCTATTAAGGTAACCGATGTAATATAAAATAATGCCGAAAAGGTTCCACCGATATTATCTTGAATCATGGAGAACCAAGCAGGATTCCCGTAAAAGTATGGTCCCAATTTAAGTATCAAAAATAAAATGGATGAATAAAACCATAGTTTAAATAATATCGAACGATGCTGTGTTGGTTGATGCAGCCAACGTTTTCTAGCTACATACATCCCAAATAAGAATAACGGCAAGATAGTTGAAATAGAAAGAATGAGGCCTATGCCTCCATTTGCATACATCCAATCCTGGTAGTTTTGCGATAGGATGGCTGCCATAGATGAGCTTTGATAATTTTCAAAGGCTTGACTTATTAACATTTGATCATACGTATCTAAAAACTGACGGGAACTATATAACATGACTGTGAAAAGGCCGACAATAATTACAAGTAAACTAATTCCAAACCGCCGTATGGTCTTATCCCTTTGGTTTAAAAATAGTAAAGATATTAATCCTATTATGCCATAAGTTAGTAAGATATCACCATGCCAAATCAAAAAAGCATGAACCAATCCAATTCCTGTTAATATAAGCATCCTTCTAATTAAAATTGGATATACGGATACACGTCGGGATGTTAAACGATCCTTCATTAATTGTAATCCAAAACCAAATAAAAAAGAAAATAAGGTGTAAAAGCTAGCTTGAAAAAATATATCAATTACCGCTTGTGCCAAACGATCGATGCTAGAATTCCAAACGATCCCTTCTCCTCCGTAAATAAAAAATGGAGCACTAAATGCGCCGATATTTACAACAAGAATTCCAAATAAGGCAAATCCACGAGCAGCATCGATCCAACGAAGTCGGTCTTTCTCATTAACTGGTGTCATTGTAGTCATTTCCTTAATTCCTTTCTGTATTTTTTCTACCCTTTATTCTAGAAAAATTGCATTATTCCTGCCAAACGTTTCAACAAAAAACCTTATATACATAAACTAACATAAAGGGGGAATCTATATGCCCGCAAAAGTCGGTGCAGTGAAAGTAATTAACTTATCTTCCTCCAGTATTTTTAATATTGGGGATGTCTATTCGATGTCCCCAGATAGCTCTGCAAAAACTTATGCTGGTGGTGGATCATTTAACACAGGAGACGGAATTCGCGTCCACCTTGGAAATTCTAAAACATATGTGTATGATCCAGACAAAGTCGACCAGCCAGTGAACTAGCTATTGGAGGGAAAAACATGAATTTAACTGTCCATCAATCCATTAGTATATATATGATTAAAGTTGGAGCAATCACCAATTCATCTGTATTACAAATAGGAAGTACTGGAAGCCTTCAATCCCAATCAGATATTTATAACACAGGTGGATATGCAGAGCCTGTAGAAGAAGCTGAAGCAATTGGTGATACAACTCCGCTTGTCCCACTAGCCCCTTAACACGCACATTTTGGGTAGAAGTGCATAAATTAAACATAGGCATTCGTCTACCATCCATGGGAGGGGGTTTATTTTCATGAATTCAACTAATTGGTCTAATTATCTTAACGATATACATGAGTATATGAAGCAACAGGAAACCATTATCCAAACATTGATGTCACGAGTAAATCAACTTGAAGAGAGCCTACAACATACTAATTCGAATAAGATTGAAAAAGTGGAATACCATTTTGATCAATTAAAAATCGAACATTTAGATGGAACACTTCATATTGGTTTGTCGCCGCAGGATTTAGTAAATCTAGAAGAAAATGGATTCCCTAACCAACCAGGTACGCCGCCTAATTATCAACCACCTCTAAAACAAACCTTACAATCAGAATTAAGCAGTTATTTAAATGATTCAGGACCAACTATTATTCGTCAACTCGCTTCAGATCATAATGTAACCTTGGATGATGGTTATCCTTCTATTCTCATTAAGGATATCGAAAAACAACTACCCGGACGGATTGCCTATCATGAAAATGAAGCAACAAAGCACAGAAAAATACAATCAAGAGAAGAACTTCATGCCTATATAACAAATAAGATAAAGAGCGAAATTAATCAATCACTAGCAAGTTACATGCAATCTAGTAATCAAAAAGGAGAATAAGTATGAACATGGAAGTTCATAATTGGGGTTTAAATGTTGAAAATGTATCCATTGATAATGTTTCTGCATCATCTGTTTTCTTAATTGGGGATAACGACGAGATTAGCTTGTCATCCTTCTTTGATACCCCCCCAGAAGCATTTACAATCAGCAATATTGTACCTTTGGGACCTACGTAAGGAGTAAAACGTATGAATAAACGAACAGCAGATGTATGTGATATCTATACGAATTCTGTTTCCTTTAGTGGGATTGTAGCGATTGGAGATACCGTCGATGCAAACTTGGAATCAAGAGGAATCGCTGTACAAAAAGAAGGTGTAAGATTTACCAGAGAAGATGAAAAGTACTTTAACAATTATGCTTTATTTACACAGCAAGCCAATTGGATCCCTTCTTCAAAGAAAGTAAATAAAACTACCTTTCACCATGATGATAGCATTCAAGTAAACCATGTACGTACAATAGGTATAAGCTCCTCTTCCTTAATGCAAATAGGGAGTGTCAGTCATATTAACGCAGACGCAAGAATTAAACATTTTAGGGAATTAAGAGATTAGGATCTACACACCATTAGCTTACTTTAAACATAAGCTAATGTATGAAATACTTTTGTTAGAAGGTGGTAAAATGCCCGCGATTGTCGGACCGATAAAGATTGTTAGTGTAGGGGGAGGGGTCGTTAACTTCGGAGACTCCTTTTATTTATCTCCGAAGGATACAGCAAAAACAAATGCTGGATCAGGTTCATTAAATACTGGTGACTTTATCTGTACAAATAATGGAATTAGCTCAACAAATCCATTCGACCCTGATGGCTATGATCAAAATATTACAGCAAACGCATAAGACAAAAGGCAAGACCACAATCGTAATGGATTGTGGTCTTCGTCCCTTTCCTATAAACAACGCATTCAAAATTACTATTTGTTTCGGTTTACTTCCACCATGAGGTAGTAGTCTAATCATTTGACTTGTTAACATCGTTCTTGCATCGCACTTTTATCCAAGTATCACTCATTTGGAACTTCTACAAGCGCATTTTTAGCGAAAAAGTATAGATATGTCGCCTTGACAGGCTGCTTCCAAATTACTTCAATTGCATATCGGTATAATTTCATCTGTGTATAATACCGGTCAAGCATTTTTTGTTTTGTTTCTTCAGTCCAAGCTTCTTCGATAGCATCCGTCTTATAATCAATGATTATCCAACCCTCATCTTTCGGTATAATCCCATCAATAACCCCTTGAATTAACACATTCTCTTCTTGATTGCTCTGCCATGACGGATAAACTTCACTGGCTGGCAGTGCTAAACTGAATGGAACCTCACGATACAAGTTTGGTACTTCCCTCATATATTCGGCTAACTCTGTATCATAAAATTGTTCAATTGTTTGGAGATCAATACGTTCTACTTCTTCTTTGCTTAGAATCTCTTTCTCTACCATTTTTTCTAATTCTTCTTCGATTTCAATTAGAGTCAATCGGCGATTCATAGGCAAATGTTGCATAGCAGTATGGATAATCGTTCCTTTTTCCGCAGATGTGATTGTTTTTTCTCGCTGCATGAAAGCTGGTCGTTTAACGATCGGCTTTTGAAAAGGTGTTACGAGCTGTTCAGCACTATATTCATCTTTTAATTCCTGTTGCCGTTTTATTTCGGTAACTGTCTGTTTTGCTCTGGATATAGCTGCTTCCTTATAAGGATATATAAAACGCAGACGGTGATTCACTAGCTTACTAAGTTCGTTGTCTTTTAGTCCCTCCATTGGCTGCCATGTAGAGATATGGTTGAATAATTGTTCATCTTCATGTTCTTGTAACTGATCGGTATTTACCAATTCGCTTCCATGAATAAGCGTTACATCCCAATGTGAAGAATCATGTTGTACTGCAGAACTAATTATTTCCTGGAATTCATCTGTTCGAAGCAACTGATTTTCACGATGACGAAGCAATGCAGGGCCAACCCAGTCAAGATATGTTTTGGACTCCATTCGAAAATAAGCGGGAAGAACCCATTCTTGATGGTCACGAATTTTTTCCCATTTGTCAATTTTTTTTGTGAATGAAGCAACATTCCCGACCATAACCAGCTTTTCCTTAGCACGAGTTAAAGCAACATACAGGACACGCATTTCCTCAGCTAACTGCTCGCGTAATTTTTCCCTTTTTAAGGCATGATAGAAAAGCGTCGGATAGGTAATTCGTTTAACTGGATCAATATATTTACTAGCAAATCCGTAATCTTTGTGTAGTAAATACTTCTGATTGAGATCCATGAGATTAAATTGTTTGTCCATTCCCCCTAACAGGACGACTGGAAATTCTAGGCCCTTACTTTTATGAATCGTCATAATTCGTACGACATCCTCCTGCTCACTTAAGGCACGTGCTGCCCCAAGATCATCTCCACTTTCTTCCATTCGTTCAATAAACCGAAGGAAGCGGAATAACCCACGGAATGAAGTTGTTTCATACGTTCTTGCTCGATCATAAAGTGCTCGTAAATTAGCTTGACGCTGCCTCCCGCCTGGCATCCCTCCAACAAAATCATAGTACCCAGTCTCTCTATAAATTTGCCAAATCAGTTCCGACAACGCCCCTTGTCTAGAGGAGATTCGATACGTTTCTCGTTTATCTATAAACCGTTGTATTTTTTCAGCCGTTGTATTTATATGTTGTTTAACGTATTCCTTTAACGCATCATAAAAAGCAAAATTTTTACCAGCAAGTCGAATAGCAGCTAATTCCTCCTCATTTAACCCTACAATTGGGGATCGCAGTACAGAGGCCAGCGGAATATCTTGTCTTGGGTTATCCACGACTTTCAATAGACTTATCATGACTTTTACTTCAATTGCTTCGAAGTAACCTGAAGTTAACTCGGCATAAACAGGAATTCCTTGTTTCTTTAATTCATCACTAATTGCAGGTGCCCATGTCATCGAGCGTAATAAAATGACAACATCGCGATATTGCATATCTCGCTGTATTTGTGTTTCCTTATCGACAACTTGTAATGGCGCATCTCCTTTCTGTCCAATCCACTTTTTAATCTTATCTGCATATGCCCTAGCTTCCAATTCTGCTTTTTCTAAATCTCGAAAGTCCTCTTCCTCTGGCATCTCTTGTTCTTCACTATCTCGATCAATAATCAATAATTCTGGATTTGGTTCAGAATAGGGTAATTCATCATACATCTTATTCCCATAAATCAGCTCCGCATTTTCGTCATAACTAATTTCACCCAGTGTTTCATCTAAGATTTGTCTAAATATATAATTAGTACCAGTTAAAACGGGTGCTCTGCTACGAAAATTACGAGCTAAATCAATTCGTTTCCCAGGATGATTCATCTGTTGAAACCTTTTGTATTTTCCTATAAATAACGTTGGTTCTGCATGACGAAATCGATATATACTTTGTTTTACATCCCCTACCATGAACCGATTCCCCGAACCAACCTGGTCACTGATCAATTGGAGAATTGTCTCTTGAACTAGGTTGGTATCCTGATATTCATCGATCAATAACTCAGAGAACTGCTGCTGGAAGCCTTTAGCAACTTTTGACGGTACAGGCGACTTGAAATCAAAACCATTTGTTTCATCAATTAATAGTTGAAGACAGTAATGTTCCAAATCCGTAAAGTCGACCATGGCTCGCTCACGTTTCTCGTCAATAAAGTGCTGTTTGAATTCCTTAACCAGCTCAACTAATTTTTTAATAACCGGTGTCATTTCCTGCATATCTTCTACATGGCTAGTTAAATCTCGGCTAAACCATTCTTGTTTCATATCATTCCAGCGTTTTTTATAATTGTTTCGTAGCTTTTGAACCTGCTTTTTTTTATCTTCATTGACATCAGACTTTTTACTAGGAAGCTTTCCAAAAGCGAGACTATTCATCATCTCATGTAATTGATTCCAGTCATGAACCGCATCCAATGCCTGCTGTAATAAATGCATATCATTTTCAACGGTTTCCACATATTGATAAGGGCCATCATTTTCCTTTGCAATGTTCCATGCCATTGCCATTTCTTGTTGAATCGCTTCAAACTTATGTTGAACTTCCCGCTTTAAAATGTCTAACCAAAATAAATCCTCTTGTTGATAGTCTTCCGGTATATAATACGCTTCAGCTAATTGGTCAAGCCATTGATCAGGCCATGGATTCTGTACAGCAAATGAATAAAGGGAAAGAATTAAATCCTCTACTTCTGCATCACTTCGGTCACTAGAGAAGCGATCAACGACTTGGAAGAATAATTCCTGCTCTTCTCCTTGCGAACCATACCAATTCTCAAATAATTCATCCATTACTTCCTGCTTAATTAAATCAGCTTCCATATCATTTGCAATTCGAAAAGCTGGATCGATATCTAATAGATAAGCATATTGTTTTACTACATCTAAACAGAATGAATGTAAGGTTGAAATCGAAGCACGCTGCAATAAAGATAATTGCTTTTTCAAATGAAGGGAAGAAGGATCATTTGCCAAAGCTTTTTCTAAAGCTGTACCAACTCGATTTCGCATTTCCTGTGCAGCAGCGTTCGTAAAGGTAACAACAAGTAAGGAATCAATATCTACTGGATGATCTTTATCTAATAACTTTTGAATAATCCGCTCTACCAAGACTGCCGTTTTTCCGGATCCCGCTGCTGCCGCTACGAGCACATCACTTCCACTAGTATAAATTGCTTCCTCTTGCTCCTTTGTCCAATTTACCATCCGTTCCCCTCCTCTTCTCGTAAATACTGTAATATCTCTTCTTCTTTCATATCCGTTAACTTTCGATAATCATTCGTTATCAAATCTGGATCAAATTGGCAAACGGAATGAAACGGACAATATGTGCAAGCTACGTGCTGTTTATATTGATATGGATTTAAATGGACTCCTCCGTTAGTAATATCCATTCCTGCTCCTGCCATCAGCTGATGCATATGGCTTTGTAAACTTGCAAAGGTTTGCTCATCTGCAATTTTTGAATAACTATAGAATCCTCCTTTTTTCTTCACACCAGCAGGTACAATTTGGCTTGATCCAGAATCTAATGCTGTATCCATCCATCTGACAATCTCTTCATCAGATAATAACAATCCCTGCATCTTATACTTTTTAAACAATTCTTCTTGAATCGTGACATCATCCATTTTTTCTTTTCCAGCTATCATTGGGTTGTGCACGTGGAAATATAAGACTCCAGCTGGTGTGGCCTTTACACCTAACCAGTTTTCAGAATGAGTTAACACTACATCTAAATACGTAAGCATCTGTAATGCTAATCCATAATAAACTTCGATTAGATTCAGTCCTTTTGCACTTGATTTATAATCAATAATTCGAAGGAACAAGGAGTCGTCTTTTAAGGCACGATCAACTCGATCTATCCGTCCACGCAGCATTAATTCGAACCCATTGTCTAATGGAATTGTTAATGGCGGTAGTTTTTGGTTTTGTCCAAATCCCAGTTCCAAGCCAACTGGTGAGAAATTACTTTGCCTGGCTTGCTCGCTAAGTACAAAGGCAGCACGTGCAATTACTTCTTCCAATTTTTGTTGAATGTATTTATATCGGTTTGAACTGTGTAATATTTGATGTTGTAAAACCGGCGCTAAGGATTTCACTGCTTTAGATGCATAGTTATTTGCATCCGTCTGGTTTAATTGTGCATAATCTTTTCCGTCTGATTGAATCCATTCCGTAATTGTTTTTAATGCCTCATGGAATAATTGTCCAATATCTGGAGCATCTAATTTATATGTTCTGCGCTCTTCCAGTCCTAAACTATATTTAGCAAAATGCTGATAAGAACAGCGGTAATAGGTTTCCAGACGAGAAACACTTGCTCTCACCTGTTTAGGATAAAGCTCTTCAACCGTTTCTTCTGATAGATTGATAGGTAAATTTTTGTAATATAAGCTTTGTAATACTTGATAAGTTGTATGATACTTCGGATCATGCTCAATATACCAATTCAGAACATACCACCAAATGGATTTAACTGGATAGCCTTTGCGATGCCTTGCTAATTGAGCAGTTAAGGCTGCCCTCGTTTTCGTAGGCGTTGTAATAAACCGATCTGCATCCAATAATTCATCTGGATCTTGCAAAAATAGATGATTACTGCAACTTGGGAATAAGTATTCCATTCGTTTGATTAACTGAGATGGCATTTTTGTTTTGCCTTCTTCATCACTAAGAGCATAGCTAATCCATAATCTATCTCTTGGCACTGTAAAGGCAATATACATGTAGAACCAATCGTCTAGAAGCTGTCGTCTACTACTTTCTGCTAATTGCAGACCGTGACCTGCCAATATTTCTCTTTCATGTTCATTAATGAGTCCGTCTGAAGCAGGTTTCATTGGCCATACTCCTTCGTTAACTCCGAGAAGAAATGCGCAAGCAATTCCACTTATACGTGAACGATCGATAGAACCAACAATCACATGATCAATACTAGGAGGTACATGCGCAAATGTTAATGTTTCAAACCCGGCATCCAATGTTTTTCGGAATGTTGTTAGGGATATTGTTTCATCTCCAGCCATTTCAACCATTTCATCAAACAATTGGATTACAGCTTCCCAAACTTGCTCCTGTTCTCTCCCTTTTTCTAGCTCATTATTTTCATCGAAATCTGCACGCATTTGTTCCAAACGGGCCGGAACTTGTAACTCTTCTAATAATAAGTAAATAACTTCACATTTTTTTTGAATCGTATTCGCTTGTCTAATCCTGTTATCAAATGATCCTAATGCCTGTACAACTTGTTTACGATATTGATTTATTCTTATTTGTGCTGTTTTCTCTGCATCGGTTTGTGCTGATTGTTCAAAACCACGAAATCGCTGAAACACCCACTCTTCATCACTAAGCCAGCGCTCTCGTGAGCGAATACCATATTCTAAGACATAATTCTCTAGCTCATCAATGGCATCTGCAGTTAATGGATATTCGTTATTCTGAATGGGAATAAAACCTGTTTTTAATACACGAAAAACAGCATCATAACGCCAATTGCCTTCCACTATATCTAGCACTGATCGGATAAATTCAATTAATGCATGGTTCAACATGGTACGCTTTTCATCAATAAATACCGGAATTTCGTAATCACTAAAAATGGTTGTAATCAAATCATGGTACGTATCCGTTTGTCGAATAAAAACTGCGATATCCTGATATCTATAGCCTTCATCACGAACAAGCCGAGTAATTTCCTGTGCAGCTCCTTCGACCTCCGCACGAGGGTGGACAGCTTCAGCAATTTGTAAAGGAACCTCTCCGCGATATTCCGGTACAGGGCGAATATCAAAATTCCGTTCTAAATGAGCAAAATGAGGGCGATCTCGAAACCTCCCATTTTCCGGATCTAATTCAATATTCGCTTCAATATTCACTTGATTTACTTCTGCTGTCTGTTTCAGCATAAAATATGTCTCGGTTGTTTGATAAAATAAATCTAATTCAGAAGCCTCGTATTCTTCTGGCTTTTCCACTGTTAAAGCTACCGTGACCGTTTTACATTTTTTCATAAGCGCTTCTACTACCATCATTTCTGTTGGTGTAAAACGGTGAAAACCATCGAAGTAAATTTCGGCTTCACTTAATAAAGAAGACGCTGGGATTTTATCTGCTAATAATTGCAGTTGATCTTCTCCATCTATATATTTCCCTTGCAAGGCAAATAATAGCTTTTCATATATATAGACTAAATCTTCTAGCTTATTTACCAGACCTACTTCCCCAGGTTCTTTGTGTACATAGTGCTCAATTTCTTCAATTTGCATATGCAACGTCTCAGGGGTGATTGTATAACGTTTAAACTCAGTTATCATCGTTTCCAGCTGCTGGAGAAATCCTTGTTTCTCCATCGCTTTTTGAAATACACGCCAATCTCCCTGCTTTTCCTCAATTATCTTACGAAGCATCATTTGGATTCCGATGGTACTAATAAATTGTTTCGTTCCCCCACCTGTTTCCTGCAGTACTCTCCAAGCTAATCGAGAGAAACTTGCAACTTGTGCGCGAATACTTCCGGTAATCTCACTATTATTAAACAGGGTATACTCCTGTTGAAATGTCATCTGATCTGGTACAATATAAAAAATTGGTGGACCTTGTGGATCCTCCAGTAGTTTTGCTTTTATTTCGTCTAAGGAACGACCACTCTTCCCCGTTCCTGCTCGTCCTGTAATAAAACGGAGTCCCATTCTGTTTCCTCCATTCAGTTATTAAACAATTATTAATAAGATATATTTACTGCATAAAGAAGCTCTTATCTTTTATTTTATCAAAGATAAGAGCTTCTACATAACTATTTGCCAAGGCTTAAACTTGCTTGTGAAAGCGGCCAATACTTCACATCTACTTTGCCAACGAGCTGTGTCTGTGAGATAAAACCAAAAGACCTGCTATCTAAACTATCTCCGCGATTATCGCCCATTACGAATAGCTTTCCATTCGGCACGGTTTTTTTACCAGTAACCTCTTTTAAATTGAAATTCTCTGTATATGGTTTTTCTCCAGTTGTCGCTTTTGCATAATCATTTAGAAATTCTTCCTCTACATATTTCCCATTGATATATAATTTATCGTCTCTATATTCTATTTCATCACCTGGTATTCCAATAACTCGCTTAACATAGTCTTCTTGTTTATTCGCATGAAACACAATGACATCAAAACGATCAACATCTGCTAAATCATATACTACTTTATTAACCATTAGCAAATTACCATCATTTAATGTCGGTTCCATCGATTCTCCATCTACCACATAGCTTGCAAATATAGCTGTACGGAATACAATTGCAAGAATGACTCCAAGTAAAATAACTGGAACCACTTTCCGATATTTTATTTTCTTCATGTTCATCTTCCTCCAGAGTAAGTTCTCTTAACATCTTACCCTGGTTTATCCCGTCTTAATCGTTCTCAGAGCCCATTTTATCCTTTAACAGCGCCTTTTTTTGCAACCGTTTTTCAATATATTTACCAATCATCCAAAATAAGACAATACATCCACCAACTACAATCGTCTTAACTGGATTTTTGGCGAACTCCATAATACTTGAACCTACATAAGCAATTGAAAAAATCATTACTGATTTCCCCATGATCACAGCCAATATAAACTGTTGCGTGCTTACCTTTGATAAACCAGCAACAACATTAATCACTGCCGATGGAGAAAATGGAAAGCACATAAGCAAAAATAAGGGTCCAAAACCATGTCTCTCTAACCAGCTAGTTACTCTCTTCACTTGTTTATTTTCCCGAACCGCTCTAAACACTTTCCTTTTACCAAGCTTACGAATAACTAGAAAAACAAGGATAGCTCCAAGTCCAGCTCCTAACCAAGATAATAAAAATCCCTCCATTAGTCCATAAGCAGCCGCATTCGCAAATACAAATACAACCAGTGGGAGAAATGGCAGAAATGCTTCCACAAACGGTAACAATATCCCTGGAAGCGGTCCTAGATTCTCATAGTTATTTAGTAATTGCATGATATATTCATCAAAAGTGTCATTTTCAATCATCGTTTTCCAATCTGATAGTTGAACGTCTAATAAAAACATGCAGTAAATCTCCTCAATATGTAAAAGATCAAGATATTAGATATATGTATATTTTAATGTAATCCAATAGATATGCATAGTAATATCACTATTTTGCCACTTTCTTTTCATTTTTAAGCCTTGTCTATTGAATATTTTATATGATTTAGCATATACTAGATAAAGAACAAATGTTCTGTTTAAGGAGGGAATTATCATGCGCTATCTAAATGAAGAGGAATTTACCATTGCCTCACGTTTTCTATTTCTATCGATGGCCATGGTCGTGATACAACAAGATATCCAGCATATCCAAAACGGAGGATTTAAAATAAAAGAGCCATATATGGAACTGTTAAAGAAAATGGAAACAGAAGCATTAAATGAACGAAGAAGCTTGCGCAAAACAATGCAAACCATGCAATTAAAAGTAGTTACCTTAGAAAAAAATGATTCCTTTTCTTCTTATCTGTTCCTTTGCCGAGGGCGTGAAGAAAAACGAAATTATTTTAATCCTGCTATTCGCAAAAAAGTACAGCTTATTATTCGGGAATTGATGCGAAAAACTCTGCAGTCCGACCCCCAATTTGCTTTTGTAGAAACTTAATCCGATTGTCCAACAAGTAGCGAAATTGAGCTGTTCGCTGAATCTGATTTAAAGCAGATCCATATGATATATCAATCAATATACGTTTTCCATTTTTAAATAGGATTTCTGTACCATAGTTATCTGCTTTTAAAACTTGATCAATATGGGAATGGGCAATCCATGAACAATTTGAGCTTGTGGGAGAAGTGGTAGGGAAGAAATACATACCACTAATTGGATCAATCGTAATTGGAGCTTTATGGGTGATGCCGCAAATGTCTTTTGTCCCTTCTTGCCTGCCTTTTAGACTTGAACCGAAAAACTTGCACGCATGATCAACAATTTTACTAGGAGAATAATTAACAGGATACTCTGCTTCTTCTTCCAATACCATAGTAATTGGTTTATTGCTAGAATTACGTTGAGCTACAAGTGCTACGGTTAGAGGAGTAACTTCTGGAGATTGCATATAAAGATTTATCAAAAATTTTCATCCTTTCTATAAAAATAGAAAAGAAAGTGGCTTATTTACTAATTTAACAAATTTATAGGTAAAATGGAATATAAAATCTATATTTTCTAAAAATTAGATGATGTAGTGTCTTTTTCTTTTTCCGTTATGACGTCCCCTTCGCTGCTATACAATCTTTCTTTATGTTCGAATACATCAAATTGCGGGTTTAACAAAGTAAATGTATCTAGTTCTTTTGTTGAACGGTTAGATTCAAAGCCCATTTTTATCCCTCCTTCTTCTACTCATTCTCCCCCAGGATTAATATGTTATTCATACACAAAAAAGCTTTAAGGTGTAGTTAATACCTCAAAGCTTTAGGGAAGTTAATAGCGAACTTTATCTCTTAAATTTTTACGCAGAATCTTACCTGTTGTGTTTTTTGGTAATTCCTCTAAGAAATCAATGGACGTAGGGACTTTATATTTCACTAAATGGGCTTGGCAATATTCAATTAAGTCTTCTTCTGTCAGTGAGGGCTTATCGATGACTACAAAACTATGTACCGCTTCACCAGTCTGTGGATCTGGGACACCAATAACCGCAACTTCAGTCACATTCGGATGAGCATATAGTACCTCTTCTACTTCACGTGGATAAACATTATACCCGCCGACAAGAACCATATCTTTTTTTCGATCTACTATATAAAAATAGTTTTCATCATCCATACGAGCCATATCACCAGTATAAAGCCAACCATCCTTTAAAGCAGCCGCTGTTTCTTCTGGCATTTTATAGTATCCCAACATGACATTTGGTCCACGCACAATTAGTTCGCCTATTTCTCCAATAGGAACTTCTTGACCTAGCTCATCCACGACTTTATTTTCAACATTTAAAATGCTACATCCAATTGATCCTGGCTTTCGCGGACGATCCAGCGGATTAAAACAAGTGACAGGAGAAGCTTCTGATAATCCATAGCCTTCGGAAACTTTAACATGAAATGCTTCTTCAAACGCTTTTAATAATGAAACGGGCATAGAAGCGCCCCCAGAGATGCACAAGCGAATACTTGAAAAATAATCGACTTTCGCCTTCCCACCTCGCAATAAATAGTTATACATTGTCGGCACACCAGCAAAAATGGTTGCTTCATTCTGTTTGCTTATTTTAAATACTTCTGTTGGAGAAAACTTAGGTAAGATAAGCACTGTTCCCCCGTTCATTAACGGCGCATTAAGCGATACGGTCAAACAGAACACATGAAACATTGGCAACGCAGCAATAACGCGATCATGTTCGTTTATCTGCAAATAATCTGCTGTATCTTTAGCATTGGAGTATAGGTTCTTGTGGGAAAGCATAGCACCCTTAGGTGTTCCTGTCGTCCCTGATGTGTATAGAATAATTGCCATTGAATCCTCTTCTAATACTGGACCGGTAAAGTGGGGAGATCCTAATTTTAAAACCGCTGTGAATGATTTTGAATTTTCTTGGAGAAAGGAAACAGGTTGTTGATTAGAATGAGAATCACAAACGATGTAATGGTTAACCTTTGAAAATTGGTCATTGATCGTCTTAAATTTCTCAAGTAAATTATCCATGGTAATAATGGCTTTGACATCTCCATTTTTAATAATATAGCTCATTTCAGTTGATGTATATAACGGATTGATTGGAATGACAACTAACCCAAGCCGTAACGCGCCGTATAATCCAACAATATAATAAGGACTATTTCCGACAATCAAAGCAACATGGTCACCTTTTTGATAACCTAAAGACATCAAACCAGAAGCAAACTGCGTGATAGCACGATCCAACTCAGCATAGCTTGTTTCTTTTCCTTGATATACATAAGCTATCTTTTCCGGATACTGTTTAGCAGTCTCACTTAATTGATCACTTACATTCACTATTATTCCTCCCTGAAAAAATATGAATGAATGATCATTCATATTTTAAGATTTAAAAGAAGATGTACACGAAACAATCTTCTATCCGTCAAAACCATATGAATTATTTTACTATTTCAAGTATAAAGTACTGGTATCTTCTTTTCAAGTGGAAGCGCTGCCAAAATAATTATATAAACCTAATCAAAAAGCAGCCCCAAATAAAAGGCTGCTTTTACTTAATATATCAAGTTGACAAAATCCTCTTTTGAAATCCTTCCTAGATAGTGTGGAACATCCACACCAGCAAGTGCTTCTTCTATTGCTTGTCGATTATGGCGGACTCCAGTTAGCTTGTCCTCAATAACACTAATTTCTCCAACTCCAAAGAAATCCCCGTAAATTTTGCAATTCTCAATAATTCCTTTTTTGACATCAAGGCGAACATCTACAAAGCCAGCATCAAACTTATAAGATTCTTGAATATTAAAGGATGGAGACTTCCCATAGTTCCATTCCCAATTTTGATAGCGCTCTCTGGAAATTTGATGGACATTTTCCCAATCTTCTTCGGATAGTTCATAACGAGGTACGTCTATTATATCGTCTACATGGAAGACATATTGCAATATAATTTCTTTAAACTGCTCTACTGTAATTTTATTTTCTAGAAACTCCGAAATGTTTGCGACACGGCTACGAATGGATTTGATTCCTTTAGATTCTATTTTTTCTTTTCTTACATTCAATGCAGAAACAACGTTCTCAATTTCAGAATCAAGCATGAGTGTGCCATGACTAAACATTTTACCTTTTGTAGAATACATGGCATTTCCAGAAATTTTCCTGCCTTCCACAGTAAGATCATTCCTCCCTTTTAATTCGGCAGGTACCCCAAGTTTATTTAATGCATCTACCATTGGTTGTGTAAACTTAGCAAAATTTTGAAAGCTATTCCCGTCATCCTTCGTTATAAAGCTAAAATTCAAGTTTCCTTCATCATGGTAAACAGCGCCTCCACCGGAAAGACGACGCACTACCTTTATTCCATTCTCATCCACATATTGCGTATTGATTTCTTCTACAGTATTTTGGTTACGCCCAATAATAATAGATGGTTCATTCACGTAGAATAGTAAATATGTATCCTGTTCGCCAAAATTTTTCAACACATATTCTTCTAAAGCAAGATTAATTGATGGATCAGTAATACCTTTATTATCAATAAACTTCATACGTTTTTACTCCCTTCAATATAAATAGGTCTTTTGTATAGTTTAAGTTTAATGTAAATTAAAGGAGTAATCAAAAGATAAACCTAGCTTTCCCAAATAAAACCGGCATGAGCTAATTGAACCGTTCTAGAAAAGACTTCCTTCGTCTCTTCAATTAATTGGTTACGATCTCCATATTGTGGTAAGTGGCTAAGCAGTAATTGCTTTACATTTGCTTCCTCTGCAATCTTACCACCTTGTTTACTTGTCATATGTCCAGCATTTTCTCCATCTTGATCGGCATAAAAATTACAATCCGTGATTAATAAATCTGCATTTTTTGCAAATGGTATCCACTCCTTTCGGTAACTTGTATCAGCCGTATAGACAATACAATTTGTTCCATCAGTAATACGCATTCCATAACAAGGTACGGGATGTTTTGTCTTTAAAAAAGAAATGGTAAAGGCTCCCACTTCCAAAGATTCTTTTGGATCATATGCCACTCCCTTTGTATATGTATGCGTCAAAGATTGAAATCCAGCTTCATCTTCCTCATGTCCATAAATTGGTAATACTTTATCCTTTCCTGTTATATAATAGGTAACTAATCGGGCATATTGCAAAACACCAATATCAGCAACATGATCAAAATGATAATGAGAAAGAATGACTGCATCAATCTCGGTAACTGTCTTATATTGCTGTAATTTTGCCAAGGCACCACTCCCCATATCAATGACAAGGGAAAAGCCACCTGATTCAAGTAAATAACAGGAAGTCGCTTCATTTGGAGCAGGATAACCTCCCCAATAACCAATAACCGTAAACTTCATAGGTACACACTCCTAATTTTAGTTTTTGTTGTAACACAGTATTGACTGATTGAATACTGTTATATTACAATAAAAATAATTCAAACTAGAGGAGGAGAAATCACATGATGAACGTCATCGAATTTTTTCGTAATTTACCTAAGAAAAAGTGTAGTAAATGCGGAAATGAAATGATAGAGAAAGCCGATTGCTATGGTAATTTATGTGACGATTGTGATCATCCAGCTAGGTAACACCTTCTTTATTCTTCTTTCTACTGTACTATACGCATATCCAATGTTCTACCAACAGCTATCCATTGATAGCTGTTTTTTTCTGAAAAAACATACCATTATTACTATTTTTATATTATAATTACTTAGAGTTACGAAATAGTTAAGAGAAAGGGGTATACATACGTGGTAACAAGACCTAAACGTTCGGAAGTGCCAATGGAACTTACCTGGGATCTACATGACTTATTTCCAACTTATCAAGCATGGGAAACAGAATTAGAAGCTATTCAGCAAGATGTACATAAAGTCACCCGTTTTAAAGGTAATTTAGGAGAGAATGCTGAGACATTAGATCACTGTTTAACTACGTTTGAGGATTTTCAAAAGCGTGTTATTCGAGTAGCAGTATATGCTAATTTACGCTCAAATGCAGATGGAACAAACCCAATCAATCAACGTGATTCTTCACGCGTTGCGAAGGCGATAGCCTTGATTAATACAGAACTTGCATTTATAGAATCTGAATTATTAGATCTTCCTGCACACACCATTGATTTATTTTTACAAGAGCAGCGTTCCCTGCAACCCTATCTAAAGATGCTCAAAGATGTGATGGAAAAGAAACCATATGCACTTGCACCGATCGTAGAGAAAACCATTGCTGCTTTATCAGAAATTCATGATGCTCCTTATATGATTTACCAACGAAGCAAATCCTCTGATCTGACATTTGATTCGATAACGGATGATGCAGGAAATGAACTTCCCATGTCAGCTGCTTTATATGAAGACCGATATGAGCTTGCCGCAGAAGAAAATACACGAAGGAAAGCATATAAATCCTTTGTCAGGACATTAGATCAGTATAAACATACTTACGCAGCTGTATATGCAACAGAGGTTACGAAGCAGGTAACCATGGCCAAACTAAGAAACTACTCATCTGTTACTGAAATGCTGCTTCATCCACAACAAGTAACATTTGAAATGTATGAAAACCAGCTCCAACTATTACAACAAGAGTTAGCTCCTCACATGCGCCGGTTTGCTAGGCTAAAACAAGAGAAGTTAGGTTTACCTGAATTACATTACTATGATCTCAAAGCACCGTTGGATCCTGACTTTAATCCAGTAACAACATACGCAGAAGCCACTTCTACTATTTTAGATGCTCTAACGATTATGGGAGAAGAATATCGTGGCATTACCAAACAAGCTATTGATAATCGCTGGGTAGATTTAGCTGATAATGTTGGGAAAGCAACAGGCGCTTTTTGCTCTAGTCCATATGGGGTACATCCCTATATTCTCATTACATGGACAGATACGATGAGAGGAGCCTTCGTCTTAGCCCATGAATTAGGCCATGCAGGACATTTTTATTTGGCGGGAAAGAATCAATCCCTTTTGAATACACGTCCATCTACTTACTTTGTGGAAGCTCCATCCACCTTGAATGAATTACTCCTAGCCAACCATTTATTAGGTAACACAAACGATAAACGAATGAAACGTTGGATTATTACCCAACTACTTGGAACATATTATCATAATTTTGTTACGCATCTTTTAGAAGCAGAATTTCAAAAAAATGTATATCAATCAGCAGAAACAGGTACTCCACTAACTGCTAATGTATTATCTGAATTAAAAAGAGGAGCGCTTAAAAATTTTTGGCAAGACACTGTCACTTTCGACGATGGTGCAGGACTAACTTGGATGCGACAACCTCATTATTATATGGGATTATATCCATACACCTATTCTGCAGGGTTAACAGTATCTACGGCTGTTGCAAAACAAATTCAAGAAGAAGGGCAGCCTGCAGTCAATCGCTGGCTTGACGTGCTAAAATCAGGTGGAACGATGAAACCATTGGATCTGATTCAAAAGGCAGGTGTTGATATGTCAAAACCAGATGCAATTAAAGATGCTGTTGCTTTCGTCGGTTCACTGATTGATCAGCTCGAAGAAAGCTACAACTAAATTATTAAGCACCTGTTATTTCATCCATGTTTGAAGTTATAAAGTTTTAAAAAGCTTGAGAATCATTTTCTCAAGCTTTTTTAAGGGTCTTTTTAGTTAAGCTTTAGCGTTAGGTTTCATAAATTAATCTTGTAAAAAACGCAATACTTCGCTTACCGTATTCTCCCCTTGTTCAATACAATCAGGGATGCCTGCACCATCATAAGAGCAACCTGTTAAGAAGACACCTGGAAGATATCTTTCGGTCTTTCTTCTTACTTCAGCTAGCCGTTCGACATGACCGACAGTGTACTGTGGTCTTGCATTTTTCCAACGCGTTATGACACAAAACTCAGGATCATCCTTGATTTTCATTATTTTATTCAAGTCATTAAGTACAATATCTGTCAGCTCATCGTCTGATAAGTCTACTATATCTTCGTTTCCAGGTCTGCCAACATAACAACGCAATAAAATTTTTCCTTCAGGAGAAGTCGTTGGCCACTTTTTATGGGTCCACGTACATGCAGTAATTTGATAATTACTATTTCTGGAAACAAGGAAACCAGTACCATCTATATCATTTTTTATCGCCGATTGGTCAAATGCTAAGACCACATTTGCGGTTGATGTTGCTGGGACACCTTTAAACACATGGAAGAAATCATATTGACTAAAAATTTTTGGAACAGTAAGGTGAGGAGTCGACACAATAACGGCATCTGCCTGCAAAACATTTCCATCACTTAATAGAAGATGATAACCATGATTCTTTTTCTCAATATGATCAACTGCCGTTCCCTTATGAAGCATTCCTAGATCTAATTTATCCTCAAGCCGGTGTATTAATGTCTCCAATCCATTTTTAAATGAGAAGAAGGCTCCAGAAGATGGTTGGTTACGCTTCGTTTTCGTCGGCTTCGGCATTGTCTTGGATAACCCTTTCATTACACTGCCATAGGTTTGTTCTAGTTCTAAAAAGGTTGGATATGTTGCTTTCAAGCTCATCTGATCAATATTTCCAGAATGAATCCCAGATAACAGTGCTTCCACTTGGTTCACTAACAATTCATTACCAAAACGACGTCGAAAGAAAGCGCCTAATGATTGATCCGTATCTGCTTTTCCTTTTGACACCATGATATCAGCTAAAGCACGTATTTTACCTTTAGAAGATAAAACTGTTGATGATAAAAGGGAACGAACATTTTTCGGGACTCCCATATACGTTCCTTTTGGCATCTTATGTAATTTATTATCAACTAAAAGATAAGATTGGCCAGTTGCATTACGAATAACTTGATCTTCTAGACCTAATTCTTTCACCAATTTCATAGCTGTAGGTTTGCGGGATAATAACGAATCAGGACCTTGTTCAATCGTAAACCCATCACGCTTTAAGGTTTTTATTTTTCCGCCTAAGCGTTCACTTGCTTCTACCAGCTTTACTGTATAAGGAAGCTTTTTTGCTTTTATTTCTCTTTGTATGTAATAGGCTGCGGATAACCCAGTTATTCCGCCACCTATAATCACTATTTGTTTGCTCGGTTTCATCTAACCTCACGCTTTACCTTTTTCATAATCACTTCAGCTAATGTTTTAATAAATTGTGGATGAACATTTGGCATTTCCGGACGATAATACGACGCACCTAATTCATCACATACCACTTTGCATTCATAATCATTGTCATATAATACTTCCAAATGATCTGCAATAAAACCAACTGGGGCATAGACAAATGCACGATATCCTTTTTGCTCAAACAGTTCTCTTGTTAGATCCTGAACATCAGGTCCTAACCATGGATCTGGCGTATTGCCTTCACTTTGCCAACCAATTTCATAATGCGTAATACCCGTTGCCTCAGAGATTAGCTGTGCCGTTTCTGCCAATTGTTGTGGATAAGGGTCGCCATTTTGCAATATTTTCTCCGGAAGACTGTGAGCAGATACTATTAATACTGCTTTTTCTCTATCTTCATTGGGCATTCCATTATAAACAGCTTTAATCTGATCAGCCCAGTATTGAATAAATCTAGGCTCATTATACCAGCTTTCTACGGATGTGATAGAAGTTACACCATACTTCGCCGCCTCATCATTCGCTCGTTGGTTATAAGATTTTACACTAAACGTAGAATAATGTGGAGCTAACACAATAGACACAGCTTCCTCGATTCCGTCCTCAGCCATTTGTGCAACTGCATCTTCAATAAACGGCTCAATATGTTTCAGTCCGATATATGCTTTAAATTCGATTTCATTCTGTACTTCATTTAATGTTGCTTCTAAGGTTTCAGCTTGCTGTTCTGTGATTTGGGCTAATGGAGAAATTCCACCGATTGATTTATAACGATCTTTTAAATCTTGCAATGCTTCTTCATCTGGTTTCCTTCCATGGCGAATATGTGTATAATAACGCTCAATATCTTCTTCCTTATATGGTGTTCCATATGCCATTACTAATAATCCCATTTTTTGTTTTGCCATTTTCAAAGCACCTCTTCACTTAATAATTTATTAATCTTTCCCTGTGTATTCATGAATAAAGGCTGTTAATCTTTTAAGTGTAGCTGGTGTAATATCTGGTGTAACACCATGCCCCAAATTAAATACATGATTTCCATCTGCACGACCTTCATCCAGAATGGACGTTGTGCGTTTCTCAATTGTCTCCCAATTTGTAAGTAATATCGTTGGGTCTAAGTTTCCTTGAATTACTTTAGTTACACCCATTTGTCTTGCTTCCATAATAGATGTACGCCAATCCAGGCCGATCACATCTACTGGCAGGTCATTCCATTCCAGAAGAAGATGTCTTGCTCCTACACCAAAGATGATTAACGGAACATCATGTCGTCTTAATTCAGAAAAAATGCGGGTCATGACAGGCTTAATAAAGATACGATAGTCCATAACATTTAAATTTCCTACCCACGAATCGAAGATTTGAATAGCTTTCGCACCAGCTTCGACTTGTGCATCCACATACGAAATGATCATATCAGCTAGCTTATCCATTAACGCAAACCAAGCTTCAGACTGTCGATACATAAATGCTTTTGTTTTGTTGTAATTCTTAGAAGGACCACCTTCAATCATATAACTTGCTAATGTAAATGGTGCACCGCTAAAGCCAATTAACGGTACTTTCAATTGTTCTTCTGTCAGCAAGCGAATGGTATCGAGAACATAAGGAACATCCGCTTGTGGATGAATGGTTCCCAATTTCTCAACATCCTGTAGGGAAGTAATTGGATTATGAATTACTGGACCGATACCAGATTTAATCTCCACATCAACTCCGATGGAAGGTAATGGCGACATTATGTCCTTGTACAAAATCGCGGCATCAACATCATAATTTTCAACAGGAAGCCTTGTTACATAAGCACATAATTCCGGTTCATGCGTAATTTCAAATAACGAATACTTTTCTTTTAGCTCACGATATTCTGGCTGCGATCTACCTGCCTGCCTCATAAACCAAGTGGGTGTATAATTAGTAGTTTCTCCTTTATATGCTCGAATTATCGTATCATTTAGTTGCTTTGACATACCATCCATCCTTTTCACGTACTACTTTTGCCACTAATAACTATATCGATTTCAATAGAAACTGTATAGTAATGGTTATTGATTGTCATGAATTTGTCTAAATTACCAAGAAAGCTTGACAGATTCTGAGCGCTTTCCTTCTGTTTTGGTTAATGGATTGTAAGGAACGATATAATAGCTCTTTGAATGAAATAGAGCATTATCGATTACAAACTCTCTCTTTCCTTCGACCTCTCCAATGCGTTCATCAATCCCCTCTTTCTCTCGGTAAATACGATAGATGGCACGCTCGTCATTGGATCCCTGCCAGGTTAATTTACCTTTTCCAAAAGGTAGGCTTCCAAACTGATAACTTACTTGTACGTTTTTTATTTCTGGAAGTTGAATTGGTTTTGGTAAGGCCGATACCGCTTCAGGTTTAGCAAATGTCTCTGTTAGGGCTTGTTCTTTATCTACCTCTGTTAAAATCGATTTTACTAACCTAGTTGGATATTCACTTCCTCCTGTTAGAAAATGCGCTTTATCCGATGTATCGTATCCCATCCACAATGTCATTACATATTGTGGTGTGTATCCAGCGAACCAAGCATCCTTGGTTTGCCCTTCTACTTGCGGGTGTTGTGTTGAACCTGTTTTTCCTGCTAATGCTTTTGAATAGTTTCCTGAACTTGCAGTCCCACTTGCAACGGTTTCCTCAAGCATTTCTGTCATATTCCAAGCCACCTGGGGGGTGAACACTTCTTTCATCTCTGGATTAGCTTTGAAAAGGGTTTGTCCATTTTGTACGATTCGTTCAATTGAATGCGATTCAACCATATTACCATTTGTAGCAAAAGAACTATAACTTTCCATTAATTTAGCAGGGGTAACACCTTTTGATAATCCACCTAAAGCAATTGCTAATCCATCATCTTCTACTGATAAATTCATATTATCTAAGTATGCCTTTCCAGTTGAGATTCCAATCTCATTTAATAACCATACAGCTGGAGCGTTTTTCGAATGAACAATCGCTTCATAAATTGAAACCGCTCCTGTATATTCGTTATCATAATTTTCGGCTGTATAACCATCATAATCAATTTTCTGATCTGGTATAAGTGTGTAAGGCTGATATTTTTCATTTTCCATCATTGCGGGCCCATAAACCGCTAATGGTTTCATGGTTGAACCTGGTTGTCTTGCAACGGTAGCCCGGTTTAAATCACCTAATTGGAAATCCCTACCACCGATCACCGAAACAACTTTGCCCGTTCCATGATCCATCATCATAAAAGCCCCTTCAACCCCTTCTGTATTCCCTGGGAAATAATCAGCATTTTTAAACTGTTCATAGGCTTTCTCTTGCACGTGATTATCCATATTTACAGTGATACGATAACCACCTCGCTTTAACTCTTCTAAGGACATATCGTGCTTACTAGCTGCCTCTTTCATTACATAATCGACATAACTAGCTGTCCATGGGGACGGATTCCACTTATTCACTTCTAATCCAAGCGGCTTCTCTTCCTCTGTAGCCAGTTGTTTTGACGTTAATACCCCGGTTGCTTCCATAGCATGAAGCACTGTGTTTCTACGACTTTTTGCTTTTTCAGGATGATTAATTGGCGAATATCCATTAGGCGCTTTTGCCATTCCAGCCAACATCGCTCCTTCATCTACAGTCAGATCTTTAATATTTTTTGAAAAATAATACTCTGCGGCTGTAGCTATCCCATATACCCCATGTCCAAAATAAATTTCATTTAAATATAATTCTAGAATCTTATCTTTAGATAATGTTTGTTCTAGATAAACAGCTGCCATTACTTCCTTTGTCTTTCGCAACCACGTTTTATCATTTGTTAGAAATAAGTTCTTAGCAAGCTGCTGGGTTATTGTACTCGCCCCTTCAACTTTGGCCATAGCTAGAATATCTTTATAAACAGCACGAAACACAGAACGAAAATCAACACCTGCATGTCCATAAAAGCGTCTATCTTCAATGGCAATAAACGCTTGTCTTACATGTTCTGGAATATCACCAAGTGTTGTCAGTTTGCGATTCTCATTATATAATCGGCCAATTATCTGCCCTTCTTCTGTTTCAATGGTCGTAGTTGCATCTAAAAGAAATTTATCGTCATCAACAACGAATCGTCCTCCAAAAACAATAGCAGCATATCCAATGAACCCAAGAAATATAATAAGTAAACAACTGAATGCAATTATTTTCAATCTGCCGATCAAGTGAGAACGCTTCTGATTCCTTCTTTCTATTCTGCTCATTTGTTCACCTCTACACATTCACCCCTACATTATACGACATATATTTACAATCTTAAAGCTTTATACTTCATATTAATTAATAATTATTACAAATTATTGAACAACCGAAAATCCAACTTGTTAAATAAACGTTTCAGGTTATCTAGAAAGATACAATTTAAGTTCAGGAGTTAAGGTTTAGAATAATTTCATATGTATTCCAAAAGTCGAATCCGATTTTGTCTGTTTAGGAAACCATTAGACATATACTTGATCTTACCAATATTCACATAACGTTTTTTTGTTCACTTTTAATTGGAGAAAATTTGATTTGTATGTCCACTGTCATCCACTTCTGTTTTTATACGGGTTTCCGTCCAAATAGTAACTTCAACCGCTTTCTTCTCAGCGAAATTAATTCAACATTCGCTTGGGCGTTCGTTGATACGTATTGCTTGATGATAGCGCTTGTTTTTTAAGATACCCTCCCCTATTCATCCATGGTATGAATGGCTTTATTTTCCATATTATCTCCAATATAAAACATTACATTCGGATTACTTACTTCATAAGCAAACGCAGGATAAGTTCCATACCTCACATCAAATGATAGTCGGTCAAGCTTAAAGTCCTATTGATAACTAACTCCCCAATCCATTTAAGTATCTTTGTAACTATGAAATGATAAGTTTTTCTAAATATTAGTTGACTACCCTATCTACACATCGGTTATGATGAAAATAGGAAGTCATATGAAAGGGGAAAACAATGATGAAAGCTTTTATGACTAATGGAACGATAGATTTTCTGCAAAAACTGGATGACAACCATCCCGATAAACGAATTTGGATTATGCGTTCTAATTCAGGAGCGCTGGCTTATTACGAAGATAAGAAAAAAAGCATATTTGCATCTGGAAGAGAATACGACATTATAATAGAGAATGGAAAGATTCAAGAAGAAGGATATGTCGTTATGAATAATATACCCGTAACAGAAGAAGGGCAGCCAGTCTTTGAAGATCGTTTTAAAAATCGCAAACATGATGTTGAAATGATGCCGGGCTTTCAAGCATTTCGGTTATTAAAACCAAAAAAGGGGAATACGTATATTGTTTTTACACAATGGCGTTCCGTTCAAGATTTTGATAACTGGAAGAACTCGGACGCATTCAAAAAATCTCATAAGGGGCAATCATCCGGAAAACCTCCTGCGTATTTTGCTGACCAACCATTTCTTACCACCTATCATATGGTAACGGAAGAATAAGATGCCTTTGCCACTTCTGTACCTTTAAACATAGTGTCCCAACTAGTCGATCATGATAAAAGTAAAAAGCCAACTGTCCTGCAGTTGGCTTTTTTCATTTAATTATTTACATATTGGTCAAAAAAGGATTGAAAATTTTCTTCTCCCTTATCCCCTACAATTCGAGCAACTTCTTCACCATTATCGAAATGGATTAATGTTGGCGTAGATTCAATACCATAAGCGTTCCATTGATCTTGAAATTCTAGTAAATTCATCTTTTTCATATCGATATTATTTTCTTCTGCTAATGGAACAAGGTATGGCGTTGTTTGCTGACAATGCGGGCATAATGGATCATAGAAATACACAGTAACCGGTTCACCACTCTCTACTTCATCTGACAACTCGTCTGGCATGATTTGATTTTGATAATTAGGGTCATCAAGCTGATCAATTGTTGCTTGTTCAAGATCTTTATCACCATAGGGGTTGTCATTGTTCTCCACTGCTTGATTATTCTTATAATCAATTACAAAATATAACCCTGCGAATAATAAAACAATAATACCAATAAAAATCAACATTTTTTTCTTCATTTATTTCATCTCCCTTTGGTGCTTCCTTAGAATTACATGCAATACAAATATGATAATGAAGGCGATACCTGCTAGAAATGGAATGGTAATGAATCCAAAATAATCAATATATGTAAGATTACAAGGAACCGTACCACAAGAACCTCCTGCCTCCTGTAATGCAGGTAATTTCTGAACAGCGTAATGATAAATGGAAACCAACGCGCCTATCCCGCTCAAAAACAACCCCGGTAATGCAATAGAGAGATTTCTCTTATAGGCTGCAATACCATAAATAATAACTAAAGGATACATTAAGATCCGTTGATACCAACATAACTCACAAGGTTCATACCCAATAATTTCTGAAAAAAACAAACTTCCTAGCATTGCAATTAAAGCTTGAGCCCAGATTAACATTAGCAAATTCTCTGCTTTTTTCGATAGATTCGCCATAGAAGAAGTCCTTTCTTTTTTAGTTACATCTGTATTATACAAATGTGGGAGATGAAAGACAAAGGGTGACGCTTTATTCATTTTGTTTATGTGACAATTTTATGAAAATCTATACGATTAATTACCTGTCAATTTATTTCGATGTACATAAACTGCTGCTTGGGTCCGATCATTCACCTCAAGCTTCGATAGAATATTACTTACATGAGTTTTTACTGTTTTAATACCGATATATAATTGATTGCTTATTTCTTGGTTTGTCATACCATTTCCAATACAAAGCAGAACTTCTAATTCTCTTTCTGTTAAATCATCATGTGATTTTCGATCGATCGTTCGGAAGCTAGACATCATCTTTCCAGCTACTTTCGGTTCAATGACGGTTTCCCCTTTGACAGCCTTTTTGATTGCATCTGTAATTTCTGTAGCGGAGGAGGTCTTTAATAAGTAGCTGAAAGCACCAGCTTCTATTGCTGGGAATACTTGTTCATCATCATAATAGCTTGTTAATATAATAATTTTACATAGTGGATGAGATTCCATTACTTGTTTCGTTGCTTCTATCCCAGTTCCATTATCCATAATTAAATCCATAAGTACAACATCCGGTTTTTCTTGGATAATTAACGCAGCTCCATCATTCCCATTTGAAGATTCACCTACAACTTCAATCTCGCAATCTGTTTGTAAATATGCGATAATCCCCTTTCTCACAATTTCATGATCGTCTACAACGATAACTCGTATCATTCTACTGCCCCTTCTCCTTTAACATGGAATACGAATATCTATATATGTTCCTTCACCTATGTTTGAACGGATGGCAAAAACACCTCCTAATTCTTCACTACGTTCTTTCATTGTTTTTAAGCCATAAGACGTTTTGCGTTCTTGCTCCATATCAAAGCCCCTCCCATTGTCTTGCACATGAAAATATAATTCTCCTGGGCGTTCCTTTATCATGATCTTTACTTCTGAAGCATTTGAATGGCGTAATATATTCGATAATGATTCTTGAGCAATTCGAAACATATGGTCTTCTATTGTTACCGAAACCGAAAGATCCACTGGAATAGTAAGATGAAAATCTATTTGGCTTTTTTGTTGTAATTCTTTTATTAGCTTTGTTAACCCTTCTGATAAGGATTCTCCTGATAAATGAACAGGACGAAGATGTAATAACAACGCCCGCATTTCTGATTGAGATTGTAAAGCTGCTTTAGCTACTTCTTGTATTTGCAATTTGGCTTTTTCTGGATTGTTTTCTAATTGCCTTACAGCTGCCTCGGATAACATGGTGACTGCAAATAATTGTTGACTTACAGCATCGTGTAAATCCCTTGCTAATCGCTGTCTTTCCTCGATAACAGCTGCTTTATGTGCTGACTTTGCAAAATCTGATTTTTCATCTGCCATTCGTTGTAAAGATTTCACTTGATTTTGTAATTTCTCTCCTAAGTCGTTCATTTCATTGGCAATACGCTCCATTTCATCCCCTTCATTAAAATAAAGTCGTGATTGGTAATTTCCATTTGCAAACTGGGTAATTTGGACGGATAAATAGTCTAATCGATTTTTAATATCTCCACCAGATTTAAATCCCGCATAGACGGTAACAATGAAACCAATACCACTATATAACGAAATAAACAGAAATATACTTGCTGCAGATAACCAGTCTGGTTGAATGAATACATAAATAGTGAGTAAGATAGAGAGAATCGTAACAACAGTAAGAAATAGACCTTGAAAATGAGAGCGAATATAACTATAACGAATACTAGCAAATCGTTTATTCATACGACCTCCTCCCTATACATAATCGATTTTGATAGATCCTGCTTTTAGGATAATTGTAAAATTAATTTTTCGAATTGAAGCGTCATACTCATCACTTGTAAATGCTAATGATCGATTTACCCCTTCTGCCACCCTGCCTAGAATGTTAATTTCCCCGGCTTTCATTGATGCTTCTACGTGAAAAGGGATTGTTTCAGGCATTAATATAGTTACATCTCCTGCTAGAGAGCGAATGCTAATTGGGATTTCCTCCTCTGGGATAAAAGCCTTAGAGAAGTCGAAATAAAAATCCCCAGCCATGTTATTTAACTTCATTGGTTCCGCCTTCCAATTTTCTTCGGTATAATCATAACTCCCAATAGAAAAAAGCGAACCAGTCCCATTTTTTGCCCCTGGCTTATCTCTTCCTGCATTAATAATATTATAGTTTCTTCGACTAATTAACATGAAGCCAACATAGATAATTAATAACGGCCATAGCTTTAGTACATCCCAAAAGGAAAAAGCGATTATTTGAAAACGGTCCAACAGTAATAACAATCCAAACAGGATAAAGAAACAACCCCAAAACCAACTTCCATCATCTTTTCGGACATAATTAATCAGCCATCTGCTGCCGAAAATAACCAAGATTACCGGATATATATAGGCCCATAAAAAAGCAACATCAAACGATATTACATTGATATTCGCTAATATCCATAGCAAACCAATAATAATTAAAAAAATTGCGACAACAATGCGTGCAAATTGTTTCATTTTTTTCACCCTTTACGAAGTTCCAAGCGTACGAAGCGGTTTATTCTTCAAATTATAGAGAGCAATAAATAGAATTACCAGTCCAGAGACCATAATAATCGTTAGAATCGATAGCCCCATAGCTATTAATAAAGAAGTTGCGATATAAGAAACCGGGATAAGCCCTGTAGATACAGTCATAAGCAGACTCATCATTCTCCCAAGCATACGTTTCTCTGTCGTTTCTTGCAAAACTGTAGTAATTGGAATATTAATTAGCTGCAATAAAAATGCCATCATCGCTACCAATACTGCTGTGAGATAAAGATAACTGGACATGCCAATACTAGTGTAAATACATCCCAATAATGCTAAACTTGTAAGCATAGTTATCCCAGGTTTTTTTAATTTTTTTGATGCTAAGAAGATCGCACCGATTAAGGCTCCTACCCCCATCGCAGTTTGTACGATAGCCAGACTAATCGAACTACTTTGAAAGATATCCTTTACAATGATTGGTATACCAATGGTATATGGACCTGTAAAAAAGAAGTTAATAAAAAATCCCATACTTACGATAGACAAAATGAGTCGATTCCTGCGAGCATACCTATATCCTTCTTTAAGATCTTCCCATGGCGAGGATACGATAGGTGTCTCTTCTGGTTTTAACCGGATAAAGATAACGGTAACGGAAGCAGCTAATAACATGACACAAGCTACAGTAAAAACCCCTTTGAACCCTAAGACTGCAATTAATGTCCCACCTAAGGCGGGACCAAAAATCGGACTAATTTGCATCGTCATTTGAATAAACGAATTCCCCCGCTGTAATTGATTCTCCTCTAGTACCATTGGTGTTAATGAATTTATAACTGGATAGCTGAACGCATCTGCAATACCAAATAATGCTGCTAAACCAATTAAATGCCAAGCAGATACTGCATCGAGATATAGTAAAACCAATAAAATAACAATTAAAAGCGCACGGGATAAATCCGAAATAAATAATACTGTTCGCTTATTATAACGATCTGCCACAATTCCACCCATTGTTAATAACAGCAAACGAGGAATGGAGGCAGCAAAGAATAACATGCCAAAGTAAAAGCGATTATCATTTAAAGAAAGCATTAACCATTCCGCTCCAATTAAATAAACATAATAACCAGGAGCAGAAAAAAGCGACCCTATAAATAAAAGTAGAAAATTCCGGTTTTTTAATATTGGTATTACCTGCTTTTCTTGAACAACAGCATCCATGACAAAAATCTCCCCCCTCGATTGATATAATGTTAGCTTACCTATATCCCAAAACGAGGGAAACCTACCAAGGGATGCTTTTCTATCCGCCCCTAGACTGAGCGTTGCTTTCTCATTAGAAACTGAAATAAATATATGCATGCAATTAAACATAAAAAGCCAATAAAGAACCCTGCCAAAACATCTGTCAAATAGTGAACATTAATGATATATCGACTAACTCCAATTAATAAAATAAGCAATGCAAAGAAACACTCAATAAACAATTTCTTCTTTGATGATTTAACCTTTTTTGAGAAAAAATAAGCTAATAAACCATAGCATACCATCGATATCATTGCATGCCCGGAAGGGAAACTATGTCCTTCTGCATTAGCTGCAACTAATATACTGGGACGTTCTCTATTGACTAGATGTTTTATTGCTACATTTAAATAATGTGTTGCTAATGTTCCTCCGCTAAAAACCAATGCAGGTAGCCAATTTTGGTACATCCGCCATAAGATCATGCCCATAATAATTACGAGCGGTATGGTAAAGGTAGATGATCCTAATTCGGTTATCCAACGGAAGATGCTGTACATCCCTGTGTTTGCTAATTGCTCAACCGGTTCTCTTGTCCATTGATCCACATAAGGAACTGCATTATTCATAATTCGGAAAATCCAATAGCCAATTATTCCAATCATAAATAATAAAAGAAGGAAAAGGCTAAAGCGAATTTTATCAGTCATTATACGGTCCCTCCTATTTCTTATATAATACCTTATTTTATGTTTCAAAAAAACCGAATAGGGAATGGATGAATAGATATACAATAACGATAAAAGGGTGAAGACAAATGGAAAAGGATTTACAAAACTTAATTGATGGATTAAATGAGGATCTTTCTAATGAATATGGCGCAGTAATTCAATATACTTACAGTGCCTCTGTAGTTTATGGGTTATACCGTTCCGCACTTAAACCATTTTTTGAAGCTGAGATTAATGATGAATTGGGACACGCCCTATACTTATCTGAAAAAATTAAATCACTTGGCGGAACTCCTACTACGAAAGCTGCTGAAATTCCTCAACCAACAGAGGTTAGAGAATTATTACAAGCAACCTTACAGTCTGAATCTGCTACAATTGAACGGTATGAAAAGCGTAAAAGACAGGCTGAAGACTTAGGATATACCGAGTTAGTAGTAAAATTAGAGGATTTAATAACAGATGAAACGCAGCATAAAGAGGAGATAGAGCGCCTACTTGCTGACCCTCGCTTATCGTAATCAAAAGACAGTTCGGTTTACGAACTGTCTTTTGATTTTATAAAGAATAAATAATTGTTTGTATTTTACTAATATATACTTTCTTCGCAGTCTTCTGGTGTTATAATAGTTAGAAAAACAGCTAGGAGGTCTTTTTGTGTTAGATCAAATACATCAATCCATTGATAAGCTTTATTCAGAAATGGTAGAAATCCGTAGATATCTACACCAATATCCAGAAATATCCTTTCACGAAACAAAAACAGCTGCATTTATTGCCGGTCATTATAAAAAGCTAGGTATTCCTTATGAGACAAAAGTTGGTGGCAACGGTGTAATCGCCACGTTAAAAGGGGGAAAACCAGGAAAAACAATTGCATTACGCGCCGATTTTGATGCATTACCTATCCAAGATGAAAAAGATGTTCCATATAGATCCAAAATTGACGGAGTCATGCATGCATGTGGGCATGATGGCCATACAGCTACATTACTTTCGCTTGCAAAAGTAATGAAGGATTACCAGTATGAATTACCAGGAACCATCGTCTTCTTACATCAACACGCAGAAGAATATGCACCAGGTGGAGCAAAACCAATTATTGAATCTGGTGCCATTGATCATGTCGATGCTGTATTTGGCACACACCTTTGGGCTACAACCCCACTTGGGGTACTGCAAACTTCAAAACAAGCATTCATGGCAGGTGCTGATCGCTTTGAACTAACCATTCAGGGTAAAGGGGGGCATGGCGCTTATCCTCACGAGACCAAAGACGCTATTGTTATAGGCTCACAACTTATTTCGCAACTACAGCAAATCGTAAGCAGACGAGTCGATCCACTCGACACGGTGGTCGTAACCGTTGGTATATTTGAAGCAGGTGAAGCTTTCAATGTCATTGCAGATAAGGCTAGACTAGTTGGTACTGTCCGTTATATAAATCCGACATTACAAGATAAAATCATATCAGAGATGGAAGCAATGATTAAAGGTGTTTGCACTAGTAATGATGCAACCTATTCATTTGACTATATTAAGGGTTACCCACCTCTAATTAACCACGCCAGTGAAGCTGAATTATTACTAGAGATCGCACGAAATATAGAGGATATAAAAGAAACACAGGAGGTTAATCCATCTATGGCTGGAGAGGATTTTGCCTATTATCTTTTAGAAAAGCCAGGAGCATTCTTTTTCACAGGTGCACAAAAACACGAAAACCCTTATCCTCATCACCACCCTAAATTTGATATTGATGAACGCTCGATGCCAATAGCAGCAAAAACATTAATTGAAGCCTATTATGCGTATCAGGAAAAATAGGCTTTTAAAAAAGCACATGAGCCAATGCTTCATGTGCTTTTAATTAATTTTTGCTTGACATATCCACGATGAAACAAAAAGCTAAATAAAACTCCTCCAACAAGTGTGAGCACGCCTCCGCTCCACTCCATCATTCCAAAAAGCAAAAGCGCATATAACATAGTCTGGATAATGGTTAATTGGAATAATAATTTTATAACCGATTCTTGCCTAATAGAAGTCTTGACTGGATATAGCTCAATCCACATAACCGTTCGATGATGATGATAAAGTGCCATCATCTGAAAACTGCTCAAATACAAAAACAAAATAGCGAACACAACTTTAAGCCACATCGGGGGTATAAAATAAATGATTAGCGCCCCAATAACAATTAGTCTGACATACATTCCTAAGTAATCGCCACTTCTAATAAAAGTAATTCGGAACAAGTAATCATAAGTATGCTTCTTTAGAAACGGGACATTGTTTACAAGCTGTACTAGCCATTGCCGTTTTTTGACTCGGCTTTTTAAATGAGGGACATCTGCGAACATATTTGCTAAACGATAAAACGCCTGCATTCTCATTTGATCTTTTTCAATTAATAAATCCCATACGATGCCAGGTTGTTTTCGTGAAACTTGATAATCATATAAAAATAAAGCGGCAAACAAGATAGAGATCATACCCGCTAACCACATACTGCCATCTACCATGAAATAAAAAACGGCTATATTAAGAACCGTTCGTACTGTTATATCAATCCTTCTTATCCCTGGTTCTCTGACCTTTAACATCCACCAATTAGCAATTAAATTTCCTAATTTGAACATCAATAGGACAACGACGGTTAGTAAATAAAAACTACCTTCACGCTCTGGATAAACGGTGGTGTATAAAGGGCCTAATGCAGCAGCAACTAATAAAACAAGATACAACTGAATGATAAAGCTATAGATAAGTGTATTCCTAAAATACCTTGTCATTTTATGTTCCGCAGCTATCAAAAAAACAAGATCCGGCTCTTTCAGCAGCGTGCGAACAGGACTATAACTTGCTACCAACCCAAATAATACTCCAATAATAAATGCGGTTGGAAAATTTTCAGGTATTTCTAGTAGCCATTTTTGATAATAAAATGCGAGAGCAGATACAAAAAAAAGCATAGCAATAGCAATATGTCCATTAAAGATATACCTTAGATAACGGCTTGTCTCTTTTAAGTGTGCAGAAAATCGTTGTTTAAAGAATAGATGTGAATCAAACATGATTATTTTCTTCCTTTGTTAATTGAACGTAAAGGTCATCAAGTGACGCTTGGGGCATTGAAAAACTTGCCCTCAGCTCCTCAAGTGTTCCTTTTGCACGTATTTCACCTTCGTGAAGGATAACAAAACGATCACAGTAGCGTTCTGCGGTCGCTAAAATATGCGTGGACATTAAAACACCCGAACCATCTTTTTTCATCGACTCCATAAGTTGTAAATAAGACTGAATACCAAGGGGGTCTAGTCCTACAAATGGCTCGTCTACAATATATAATGGCGGTTCAATTAAAAATGCACACATAATCATTACTTTTTGACGCATCCCTTTTGAAAAATGAACAGGAAACCAATTTAATCGCTTCTCCATTCTAAATTCCTTCAAAAGTGGCTGTAATCTTTTTTCGAAAATGTGTTCAGGAATATCATATGCCATTGCTGTTAAACGTAGATGTTCATATAGCGTTAATTCATCATATAAAATAGGCATTTCTGGAATATAGGCCATTTGATTACGATAATTTTCATTATTCTCTTGAAAGGTTTTCCCATTCACCATCACTGTCCCTTTTTTGGGATGCATTAATCCAATTATATGCTTAATTGTCGTACTTTTCCCTGCACCGTTCAACCCAATTAAGCCAACAATTTCACCAGGATGAACATCAAAAGAAATACCATGTAATACATTTTTATGGGTATACCCACCAAAGAGATGGTTTATATGTAATAATGCTTCCACAAGTCGCTCCTCCTCTTCATCTAATCTTTATTTTATCATTTGTCTTGTTGAAAACCAAAATAAACTTTCCACTATTTTTCGACATCCTTATACGATTGAATTTTTTATAAATACCTTGTATAATCTCATCTATTTCGTACAAAATAATCGTGAAGGAATGAAGATGCAACAATGTTCACTTGAAACAAACAATTTGCGTGTAAAAACACAAAATGAGGTGTCAGCGATCGAAAATCTAATGTAAATGCGTGTATGCTTACACAAATGAGGTGTTAGTGATCGATATCTAACTGAATTTCGTGTACAAAAAACACAAAAATGAGGTGTTTGTGAACGGCAGTCTAATCAATGACCATTTTGAAACATATCTCTAAGAACGGAGATATGGAACAAAAAGGTTTTTGTAAGCATTTATGAAGCAATGCGCTTATGTAATGTTTACTTGTCCCCGCATTAGAAAATTGCATCTCATTCCTTTCAAGGGCTAGTCCATATGGGCTAGCTCGTTTTTTGACATAAATAATTCTTAGATGGATCCCTTTACAATAAGTTACATTACTATATACAATGAAAGAAAAAATGTATGAGAGGATTGGTGATAGAATGAGTCATGGAGATTGTGTTTTTTGCAAAATCATCGATGGAGAAATTCCATCTGCTAAAGTATATGAAGATGAACACGTATATGCTTTTTTAGATATTAGCCAAGTTACCAAGGGGCATACATTAGTTATACCTAAGACACATGTTAAAAATATTTATGAAACCCCTCCAGAAATAGCAGCAGCTTTATTTGAAAGAGTTCCTAAAATCGCAAAAGCAATCAAAGAAACATACCAACCAATTGGCATGAATTTATTAAATAATAATGAAAAACCAGCTGATCAATCCGTTTTCCACTTACATATACATTTATTACCTCGTTATGGAAAAGAAGACGGCTTTTCATCGAATTGGACTGTTCATTCTGATGACTATACATCAGAGGATTTACAGGAGATTGCAAGTAAACTAAACCAAGCAATGAACTAGTGTACAACCCTTGAAAAATCCACATTCAACTCTTTTTATTCCGTAAACTTTTTGATATAATAGTACTATATTTCCGCAACTGACAATAGTGTACAGTTGGGAACTTTAGTTGAGAAAAGCTGAGAAGAGGAGAGTTGACAAATGAATACGCGTATTTTAATTATTTTGTCTCTTTTGGTGGGGATAGGTGCAGTACTCCATGCAGTAGTGCCACCAGTATTATTTGGAGTAAAACCTGACATGTTGCTGGCAATGATGTTTCTAGGTATCCTTCTATTCCCTAAAATTAAATATGTAGCTATACTTTCTATTGCTACGGGTGTTGTATCAGCATTAACAACGACAGCTCCAGGGGACAAATTGCTAATTTAATTGATAAACCATTAACAGCGATGTTATTTCTAGCAATGTTTATTGTAATAAAGGATCGAATGAACCCTTCGTATAGTGCACCAGCTCTAACAGCAGTTGGGACAATGATTTCCGGAGCCATTTTCTTGAGTACTGCCCTATTTTTAATAGGTCTAATGGATGGATCATTTATTGCATTATTTGGGATAGCTGTTTTACCAGCTGCTCTATTAAATACAGTCATAATGGCTGTTGTCTATCCGATCGTACAAAAAATTCTAAAGAGGTCACAGCCACTCATCATTACGTAATGAAAATCCTCTGACATGCTTGTCGGAGGATTTTTTAAAAAATACATAAGCTGTGATAAAAGGTTTAATATTACACTCTAAAGAGGAAAAGATATAATATGTGTAGAAAGGAGCGTATGATAAATGGCGAATAATAAGTCGTTATTTTTAGGTTTAATGGTTGGAGGTGCTGTAAGTGCAGCAGTTACATTATTAAGTACACCCGCTTCTGGGAGAGATTTACGTATGCAAATGAAAGATAGAAGCATCGAATGGAAGGATGTCCTTTTAAACTTAAAACAAGATGGATTACGCTTGAAAAAGCAAATTAAAGAAACTTCTCAAGAGGGTGCAGTTTTAATTAAAGAACTTACACAAGATATGAAACAATCGGTTAGTGATTGGAAGGCTACAGTAGAGCCGCATCAAGAAAGCATTCACCAATATTTAGAACAAATTGAATTAAGTTTAAAAGACTTAGAGGATAAAGTAAAAAAACATTAATAAGCTTGTAAGCATTCTTCCATCAGAAAATGCTTTCGTTTATTCAATAAAACAAGAAAAGAGCATCTCTATGCTCTTTTCTTGTTTTATTTTGCCTGTAAATCTTCAATTGAATCAATATCCATATATTCTGGTACTACAATTCCAATTTTTGCTCCTTCGAGATTTGGTCCCATATCGACAAAGTCATCTTTGAATTCATCATAAAAATCTTTATGTGTCATTGGCATCCATGCTGCTAACGTAGCATCAGCATCACCATTTGCGATCGCTTCAAAAACAACTGCTACGTCCACCGGAGTGATCGTAACTTCAAAACCTTTCTGGCGTAATACTTCTGCTACAACATTAACAGATGCACGCTCGGAATCCCAAGGCGTAGACACAAGTTCGATTGCCACACCATCAACATCTTCGACGCCTTCGGTCCAACTAGCTACTTTATCGGGGTTATCTTTCACCCATTGTTTAGCAACTTCAGCGATATCTTTTCCAGTTTCTGATGATTCATACATAATTCCTTCCATATCGTCAACGCTCCAGTTAAATTGATCAATTAATTTATAAGCGTTTGGCTTTTCCTCTTTCAATCCTTTTCGAGCTAATGATTTGATAACCTCAACATCCCCATAAACATTTTTCGGATCATCTAAATATTTAATGTTATCAAATTTAGCAAACATCCAATGCGGATTCCACCCTGTAACTACAATTGGTTCTTCATTAGCAATAGCATCTTCCAATTCTGTGACCATTGCAGCTGTAGACGACTGTTCTAGTTCCCAGCCTGAGAGCGAATCATATTGTTCAATTGCTTTTTCAGTTGTAACTGTAATTCCAGCTCCAGGCTCAATACCTGTAATTGTATAATCGACTGCCTCACTATAATTGGTTTGTTCTGTTGATCCTTCTGTATTCTCACCTTCAGAATCATTTGAACCACATGCTGCCAGTATACATACAATGATTAAGCTAAATAGTAAACCTGCTGTCTTTTTTACTTTGCTATTCACATAAACATCCTTTCTTTTGTTCATTGAAAGGCTGATACAATAAAGTATCAGCCCTCCATCCATTACTCTACACCTTTTGTCCACGCATCAACTTTATCTTGATTTTCTTCAACCCATGCTGCTGCAGCATCTTCAGGTGTAGCTCCATCTGTGATTTCTAGCATAACTTCTTCCATATCTTCAGAGGTCCAGTTAAATTGGTCTAAAATTTTATATGCATTTGGCATATCTTCTTCTAAATCTTGACGCACCATTGTATCAATGGTTTCAGCTTCACCAAATGAACCTTTTGGATCTTCTAGATATTTCAAATCGTATTTAGCGAATTTCCAGTGTGGTGACCAACCTGTAACAATGACGTCTTCTTCATTTTCAATCGCCTGACCTAATTGCGTAGCCATAGCACCACTTGAAGAAGTTTGCACTTCCCAACCTTCAAGGTTTTCATATTCTTCCACTGCATCCTCCGCCGCTGCTACTACACCAGCGCCAGGTTCAATTCCAGTAATTGTTTGATCTGCTTGAGAATCTAAATCTTCAATACTATTTACATCCATGTATTCTGGTACAACTAAACCAATTTTTGCTCCTTCTAGATTTGTACCTAAATCAACTACTTGATCGCCATAGTTTTCATACTGGTCAGCATGCGTACCTGGTAACCATGCAGCTACCATTCCATCTGCTTCGCCGTTAGCTACGGCTTCCCACATTACTGCATTATCTAATGGGGTTAACGTTACATCAAACCCTTGATCTTCAAGAACTTTACCAATGACATGTGTAGAAGCAACTTCCGTATCCCATTCTACATATGCTAGTTCAATTTCTTTTCCTTCTGATGAAGCTCCTTCATCAGAACTAGTAGATTCTTCATCTGACCCACATCCTGCTGCAAATAATGACAATGCAAGTCCGGCAGTTAAACCCAGACGTTTCCAGTTATTTCTAAACATAATACTAATCTCCCCTTTTAAAGTTGATATATATGGAAACTTTTCCTTAGAAAAGATACCAACAACGATTAATCTTTTTGTTTATTCATGTTTTGTGTAATACGATCAATTACAATTGCCAGGATAACAATTGCTAGTCCGGCAACAAATCCAGCACCTGCCTCTGCACGTTGTAGTGCTGAAAGAACATCTCTTCCTAAACCAGGTGCCCCAATCATTGAAGCAATTACTACCATAGATAATGCCAGCATAACGGTTTGGTTAATACCGGCCATAATTGTCGTTTTTGCCATAGGTAACTCTACTTTAAATAACTTCTGTGCACCGGTACTACCAAATGCCTCCGATGCTTCAACTAACTCATTTGACACCTGACGAATCCCTAGATTGGTAAAGCGTACTGTTGGCGGTGTTGCGAAAATTAATGATGCAAATACACCTGGAACCATACCAATTCCAAAAAATGCTACTGCCGGAATCAAATAAACAAACGCCGGCATTGTCTGCATAAAGTCAAGAATAGGTGTAATAATTGCAGAAGCAATTTTGCTTTTCGACATTAGAATGCCGAGTGGAACACCAACAATGACTGATAATAGACTGGCTAGAAGCACAAGTGTAAATGTGCTAATTAATTGCTCCCATAAACCTTGGTTATAAATTAACCATAATCCCACAATAGAGAAGGCTGCCAATCCAAATTTCTTACCAGAAATAAAGAATGCAATAATTGCAACGATAAGAATAATAATGACTGGTGGAATAGTATTTAAAGTTTCGGAAGTCATCTCCATGAAATTCCCGAAGTGTTCCTTGATAGGGTCGAATAAAAAGGAAAATTTATCCGTAATCCAATCTGTAGCAGAATTGGTCCATTTTGCAATTGGCATCTCTGGAACTATTTCTAATATGTTATTAAGCATCTAGATTCACCTCACCCTCACTGGATAATGCAGCAAGTACTGCCCCACGTACAATAATTCCAACTAATTTTTCATTTTCAACAACAGCTACAGGTATTGGCGAATCATAAATCAAATCAAAGATCTCATGCATTGGCGTTTCTTTATTTACACGTGGGATATCATTTTTCATGATATCTTGGAGATCTTTAATTTCTTTTTTCCGTGCTTCTGATGCATCGTCAGCTGTAATATACCCTTTGAGATTTCGCTTCTTATCAACGACAAAAATGCTGGAAAGTCCTTCTTCACGCATTCGTTCTAACGCAACGCGCGGCCCATGTTTTTCAATATTAATTGTTTCTGGACGCTTCATAATATGCTGTGCTGTTAAAACTTTGGAGCGATCGACATCTTCAACAAATTTTTCAACGTAATCATTTTCCGGATTAACTAATATTTCTTCCGGTGTACCAATTTGAACAATCGAACCGTCTTTCATTAAAGCAATTCGATCGCCAATCCGTAATGCTTCATCTAAATCATGCGTGATGAACAGGATTGTTTTTTGCATCTTTGTTTGTAAATCTAATAGTTCATCTTGCATATCTTTACGAATTAATGGATCCAATGCTGAGAAAGCTTCGTCCATTAAAAGAACTTCTGGATCATTTGCTAAAGCACGTGCAAGTCCTACACGCTGCTGCATACCACCAGATAGCTGATTTGGTTTTTGATGCATATAATCACCTAAACCTACCAATTCTAAAGCTTCCTGAGCTTTTTTTCGCCTTTCTTCTTTATCTACTTTTTGAATTTCTAATCCGTACTCGGCATTTTCCAAAATTGTACGATGTGGAAATAACGCAAATTTTTGGAAGACCATACTTAGTTTCTGACGACGAACTTCTCGAAGCGACTTCTTATCTAAAGTTAATAAGTCATCCCCATCAATTAATATCGTTCCTTCCGTTGGTTCAATTAATCGATTAATCAGCCGTACTAATGTTGACTTACCACTTCCTGAAAGCCCCATAATAACGAAAATTTCCCCTTGTTCGACGGAGAAAGACGCACGATTAACACCTACTGTGTTACCCGTTTCCTTTAAAATGTCGTCTTTTGATACCCCTTTATCCAAAAGCTTTGTTGTCTGCTTCGGATTTTTACCAAAAATCTTTGATAAATTTTTCGCTTCTATTACTGGCACTACTTTCACCTCTATTTTTCTATTTCAGCTTCTGAACATGATTATAGAACTACTACTTTCAGATCAGTACTGATACATACAAAGACGCATGAAAAACTATTTTCATTGATACATAGATTTTCACGAGCTCCGAACACAGTTTTTCATTTACTTTATCTACTATAACGGTTTTATTAATTCAATACAAACTTTAAATTCTTTTGGTTTTGTATGTATTTTTTATACAGTTAATTCTGTATAAAAAATACATACAATATCCTTTGTTTAGCTCTAAATTGCTTTAAAATTCGATATCATTACCTATTTTTAATAGATTAGGATATAGTGTAACCTTGATATATCAAGGCTTTAGGAGGATTTTATGAACAGACCTCAAAAAGAAACAATCATCAATGAAATTATGCTGGAATTATCAAAAACGGTAGAAATGTTTGGCCTGACCCCCTTAGAATCAAGATTATTTGCTTACCTATACTTAACTGAAAAACCAATGACGTTAGATGATATGGCAGATGCTCTTGGAAAAAGTAAAACATCAATGAGTACAAGTATTCGCGCTCTTTCAGATCAAAATTTAGTTACTCGTGTTTGGAGAAAAGGTGTTCGTAAAGATCTATACGAAGCAAATACGCAATTATTTAAATCATTTATGAATTCTTATATAAACAAATGGATTGATGCCGCAAATCAACAACGTGTTTCTCTAGAAGAAATTGAAAAACAAATGCATCAGTTACGATCATCTGAAGTCACAACGATTACACCTCGACTTAAGCAAATCATTTTATTTCATCAAGAAGTTGAGAATGTATTTAAAGAGATGAAACAGGATTAAAAAAGGAATAGAAAAGAAGATATGTGCTGATTACCTTCTTTTCTATTCCTTGGTTTGTTTTAAGATAGTTATAAATGTTTCCATTAAAGAAGGATAAACTCCTTCTTCTTTTAATGCATAAATGGTTTGATTTGGTTCTAGTTTCTCCGTAAGCATTCCTGCGAAATGAAGAAGCAAAGATGAAAAATCTAACAACCCTTCCTTTGTTTGCACCTCAAACTGTTGATTTAATAAGGATAAACGATCCATTAACTCAATGTATTCTGCTTTGGTTAGATTCCTTTCAATAATTAACTTTGTAAATGGGTATTTATCCATATCCATAATTTTAGACAGTAAATGTAAGTGAAAAGAAGCTGTTTCTGCTTCGTGATAATCTTTCATTATAAATCTTCACTCCTTCATCATTTCACACCTTTATCAACTTTTACATACTGTTGATAATAACTGGCAAACCCTTGCTTGTATAGGGATCCCACCCTCATTATTTTAAACTTTTCTTTACGTCAAAAAAAAGTATAAAAAAACTATTGATTTTTACCATTAATCGTACTATTATTCATGAAGGATAAAACTTCTAAGAAGCTTGGTTGGAGGGATCAAAAATGAATTGCTGGAAATCAATTAATCTTACAAAAGAATTCGGTCGAAACCGTTTATACCTTGTGTCTTTGCTAGTTGCACTAATCGCTTTTATCTTTCTATATGTTTCATTAACAATGGCTCAAGGGACGAATGATGTAAATGAATCAGGAATCATTCCATTCTTGCTTTCATTGGTTCTTTTACCAACCATTCATTCGTGTATGCATATCTTACCTTTGATCCTAATGAATAAGCGCATTAAAATTGTATTTAAATTAAGACATAAAATTTTTCCTGTATTTTATTATTATACGAAATATCACCTAACAAAAAAAGCATATTTCATTGTAAAATTAGCTCCTACCGTCTTGCTTACAATTCCTGGAGTAGTTGCTAGTTTCTACTTTACAGCGTATTCCGTATATATTCTCTTATTAACATCCGTAAATATTGGAATTGCAGTTATTGATATACTGTTTATTGCATATCTTTGGAATGCACCAAAACGGTCTTTAATCGAAAATAGAGAAGATGGAAATGGTTTTGATATACTTGTAAGAGCACATCAACATTAAAGGATTTGGTTCCATCGAACCAAATCCTTTCATTTTTTCTAATACTCTGCTCTGTTCATAATGTTAATCTTTTGATACAGTAGTGAATAGGATATTCTAGAGAGCTTAACTAATTATACAACAAAGACGTTATATAGAGAGCTTTAGTATCAGGGGGGATATAATGAATATTATCTTTCTATTATATGGATTTATTATTTTACTTATTTTTAATTCATTAACACATCAATTCTGTTTAAAAATGGAAATGGAATCTCTCAAGCAAGGAAAGATGTTCCGAATCATTAATATTATGATAACTGTACTGCTTGTATGTTCGTATGTAAGAGTAATGAATGTCATGGTATAGTTTTAAAAATACAGTTTTAGTTAGAACTGTATTTTTTACTTATTTATATGTTATATTTATTGTTAGGGGAGAATTATTGTACAAGCAGATTAGGAGTGTTCAAGTATGAAGAAAACAGCAATTGCTGTCACATTAACGGCAGGGTTAATTACGTTAGGTGCTTGCAGTTCAGACGGAGAAGAAGCAGTTGTAGAAACTGGTTCTGGTAATGTAACAAAAGAAGAATTCTACCAAGAATTAAAGGATCGTTATGGTGAAGGGATTCTTCAAGAGATGGTTACTATTGAGGTATTGGAAGATAAGTATGAAGTATCAGATGAACAAGTTGATGAAGAAATACAGAAAATGAAAGATCAACTTGGTGAACAGTATGATATGGCAGTACAACAACAGTTCGGTAGTGAGAACGCACTTCGTAGTGTTATTAAAATCAGTCTTCTACAAGAAGAAGCAGTTGCTGAAGATGTAGAAATTAAAGAAGAAGAAATTAAAGAATACTACGATCGAAAAAACACTGAAATTAAAGCTCAGCATATTTTAGTGGAAGATGAAGAAACAGCCAAAGAAGTAAAACAAAAGCTTGATGATGGTGGAGATTTTGCGGAATTAGCTAAAGAATACTCTACAGACGGGTCTGCTGAACAAGGTGGCGACCTTGGCTACTTCACAGCAGGCGATATGGTTGCTGAGTTCGAGGATGCCGCTTACAGTATGGAAAAAGGTGAAATCAGCGATCCTGTTAAAACAGAACATGGTTTCCATATTATTAAAGTAAATGATAAGCGCGAAAAAGAAGAAAGTATTGGTAAATATGAAGATGTAAAAGAAGATCTTCGTCGTGAGTTACTAACTCAAAAAATGGATCCTACCAAAGCTCAGGAAAAAATTGATAAAATTCTTCAGGACGCAAACATTGATGTAAAAATTGAAGAATACAAAGATATGTTTAAACAAGAAGACAGCAGTCAATCTGGAGAATCAAACGGTGGATCAGAAGATACTGAATCTCAAGAATAAACAATGAACTAAAAAGGCTAGCCACAATCAGTGGACTAGCCTTTTATTATGAAGTTTCTCTTGTTTGTTTTCGTTGTGCTTTCTTTTTTTGTTCCTCTTGTATTCGTTTCATGTATACTTCTCCTTCTTTCTCAATGAATTGTTGCTCAATTTTCTTTTCAGCGAGCATTCCACGGAATGCCATGAATCCACTAAGAAATATAAGAATAATCATGACGAATACCCACCAAGGCACTCCTAATATCATGGGTTTTATGCCTCCTTGTCCATCTCTCTAGTGAATATATATGAGAGTAGAAAGCAAAAAATACCCGTTACTTTTCGTTAATCTTCAAATAATGGTTTATAAAATGCCCGATTGTCCATTGCGAATAATCGCTCGGTAAACTCTCCTGGTTTCACTTTTTCGAGTGATCGATTTAACATATTTAATTTTGCATCCAATAGGTCAATTAAATGAAGAATCTCCGCTTCACGTACAAGAGGAGGTTTAGGACTACCCCACTCTGCTTTTCCATGATGGCTTAAAACTAAGTGCTTTAATATCAAAACTTCTTCTTCCTCTTCTACTTGTAACTCTTCAGCCATCAGACCTATTTCTTCAATCATCATGGGAATATGTCCAAGTAACTTACCTTCTAATGTATAAGTGGTTGTTACCACACCTGATAGCTCTTTTATCTTACCTATATCGTGAAGAATAATTCCAGCATATAGTAAATCTTTATTTAGCTGTGGATATAATTGATGTAGTTCCTTAGCAATTGCAAGCATACTAACAATATGATGAGCTAAACCAGAAGCATACTCATGGTGATTCCTGGTTGCAGCAGGATATGTTAATAGTGCCTCCTGATATTTCTTAATAAAAGCTCGAACAATCCGTTGTAATGTGGCATTTTGCATTTCAAAAATGGCTTCTGTCAATTTCTCTATTAGCCTATCTTTTTCGATTGGTGCTTTTTCCACAAAATCAGAAACATGTACGTCATCTGTCGGTTGCGAAGGTCGTACAGATAATATTTTTAATTGTGGTTTACCTCGAAATTGACCAACTTCTCCAGCTAGTTTCACAATCTGTTCAGGGACGAATAAGCTTTCGTCTTCTTTACTAGCATCCCATAATTTGGCTTCAATCTCTCCAGATGCATCACGCAGCATTAATGTTAAGAATGGTTTCCCGTTACTGGTTAGCCCTTTGGTTGCTTCTCTTATTAGTAAGAAACCGTCATAAGCGTCACCAACACTTACATGTCCAATTCCTTTTTTAACATCATTTTTCATATTTACTCCTCCCCGTTACCAAATAATTCAATCCAACTGTAAACAAAAAGAGATTGACATCAACTAATTATAGTCAATTTAACTGCCAATCCCTACCGTTCCTTAGTTTTTAGGAATATAATCGAAGATTTTTCCAGATTCAATGACCTGAATGAATTTCATTAACCAGGTATAATAATTCTGCGCATACCGTAATCGATCAATGTCCCGAGTAATCTTCAGCTTTAGCTCTTCATCTGTTGTTTCTTCATAAAGTTTCTCCAATTCGTAAATAGCTTCATCTGCTTCTTCAATATTTGTTTCTGTATGATGACGCCAACGGTTACCAAATAAAGAGGTAAAAGATTTATACCAATCTTCTTCTGATTGATATAAATCCTTCCGTATGCCCCGCTTAAATGTTGATTCAACCATCTTCATATCGGATAATGATCTTACTCCTGTTGACATACTTGTTTTACTCATTTCTAACGCATCTCGCATATCATCCAACGTCATTGGCTGATCTGCAAAATATAATACACCATATAACCTTCCGACTGATGAAGTGATACCATATAGGTTCATATTCTTCGCGATAACTTGTATAAACTTCTCAATCGTTTCATCATATATTTCCCATTCTTTTGATTCTTTTTTCTCTGGCAATGGATGTCCCTCCACCTGCATTAATAATCTGCAAATAGTTTATCATTATTTGTTAATGAATGCGAATAGAATTTTGTAGCTTTATAAAACTTTTATTATCTGCAGTATCAGCAACTTCCTTTTTACATGTAAAAATAATAACCTGCTGATCATTCGCAATACGGTTAAGTAAGTGAACCATTCGCTTTGTACGTATCGAATCAAAATGAACAAATGCATCGTCAATAATAAATGGCAATGCATGCTTTTCACTCATACTTTTACTTACAGCTAAACGTAAAGAAACATACAATTGATCAACCGTTCCTTTAGATAGTTCACTTAAATGAAATCGAGTGCCGTTTTCATTCTCGACTATAAACGTTGAGTCATCTACAGGTGGAAAAACGTGAACATAAATTCCTCCTGTTAATTCTTGAAAGTAATCCGTTGTTAATTCCATCACTTTATTTAAATACTTGTTACGATAAGTTCTTTTTGTTTGTAAGAGAATTTCCTTTGCTGATTTCACTACTGCCCACTGCTCTGCCTGCTGTTTCAGTTTTTCTTTTTCAAACTCCAACTCATGCATCAATTGAGAAATATTATCCGAACCTTCTATAGAGGTAATCTCAGCATTAATATCTGCTAAATCCTGTCTTTTTTTGTCAAGATCTGTAGTACACTGTTTCATTTTTTCTTGTACTTGGTCAAGTTGAAGTTGTAATGTATGTTCATCCCTGACATTCTGTAGCATATGTTGCCAATCTTGTTCTGCATCAATGGCAGATAGCTGTTGATACAGCGAATCTTTTTTTTGTAAAAGATCTTGTTTTTCTTTTAATTCCCTGCTCTTCTCATAAAAAGCTTCCTCACTATTTACGCCAGCAAGCTTATATAATTTTTCTATTTCCATTTGATGAGGCTGCAGTTGCTGTTGGAGCTGTTGTTGTTTCTCAACAGCATCCTTTTTATACGTTGTTAAATACGTCATTTGCTTCGTTGTTTCATGATGATTATCTAATAGTTGATGAATCCACTCAAACTTTTGTTTAATTGATTTATTTTTCATTTCCCGATTTGCTTGCTCAAAAAACGTATTTACCTGTTCCTGGATTTGTTCTAATTCGCATATTATTTTATTGAAATTTGCAGCTATATCTTGAACTTGCTTATCCATTCGTATCACGGACTTTAAACGATAGTATAATTCTGGCCAAAATGAAGTTTCCATATTACTCAAAAAGGGGTACTCCAACTGTTGGTCCTGAACCTGCCTAGCTATTCGCTTTTCTCTCTCTGCTGTTTGATAGGTTTTTTCTTCCCATTTTAAGTATTGAATTTCTAGCCCCTTTAATTGTTCTTCAATGGCATCAATTTGATTTCTATATTGGTGTTGTTTCTCAAGATCAGCCATTATCATTTCCCGTTCGCTTTCATTTATCTCGTTCGTCCTTATGGGCATGTCATCTTCGTGCATGAACGCATGATCCATTTCATGTATGGAATGACGTTGAAAAAACCATTGACCCATACCTAAAAGCACTAGAAGTAGTGAACTAAAAATTGATACAGTATGTGTTCCTAGTATGCCAAACATACCAACTATCATTCCAATAAAAACTAACCCTATCAGTATGTAATTTGCTGCTTTTCGTTTGCGGACTCGTTGCTTAGCCCAATCATTTTGTTGTTGTTCTTTAAACGTTTTTAGATAATTTTTGGCAGCAAATTCATCTACAGCTTGCAGCTTTTCTTGCCACTCATGAATCTTATTATCTGAATGTAATTTTTCCTGTAGTACGGACTTTTGCTGCTGCAAATGGTGACGTTGCCGATCGATTTGATTTTGCTCTGTTTGTAATTGTTCTTTTTCCAAAGATATTTGTTCGGAATCGACCTTTATTTGCTTCCATGTTTTTTCTGTTTGAAAAGACAGGGCCATTGATACAAGCTCTTCCCTGCTAATATGGAGATCTAGTTCCTCTAACTCTTTATCCACTTGTATTTGCTGTTTATCCTTATCTGCTTTATGTTTATTCTGTTCACTTATTAAGTGATCGTATCTTTTCTCTGCTTCTATCATTTTCTCTGCTTGATCTAGAATACTCTTTTCGAGTTGATGCATTTGCAGGTTTTTAATTTTCTGATCATATTTCTTTTCATTATCTTGTAAGATAGCAAGTTCACTCTTTAATGGAAGCATTTTTTCTTTCCATTTTTCTAAACGGGTTATTCCATCTTCAGGGAATGGAATATGTTCAGGAAAATCTTCCAATTGTTTCGATATCGTTTTATACATTTGAATCGAAGGCTGGGCATGTTGCATTTTCCCCAAGAATAAACGGTCATTCGTTAACTTTTCCAACTTTTCTTTCGTAGCTGTAATTGCTGTTTTCATGTTATTGGCTTCTGTTTTCTTTTGATAATAACTTGCTTCCAATTGTTTGTATTGATCTAAACGGATTTGCATATCTTGTAACTTGGATAGCTGCTGATTAATCTTTGGTTTTTTTCCGTATGGCTTAAATAAATCACCCATTTTGTCATCTAATCGTCTTTCAATTGCATATAGATTCTTAGATCCCGTTAATCCAATCCCGAGAATAACTTCACCTAATTCATTTTCATTCATCTCGGAAACCTGTGACAGGTCGTTTGCAGAAAAGGAAAATACAGATTGATAAGAAGCATATGTCATTCCTTGCAATCGGTTCTTTAACCATTGTTCATCTTGTTGTATACCGTCAGATGTATAACATTTAGCTGCACCGTTATCAACTTCGTGAAATCGTTCAATTGTAAACCTAATCCCCTTATCTTGCACCGTCAGTCTGCCACCCAATTTGCCACTTGTTTTCGGTCGATAGAATTCTCTTTTTTTAGGAGGAAGACCAAACAACATAAATAAAATAAAGGTATGTAGGGTTGATTTTCCAGATTCATTCTCACCAAATATATAAATAGCATTGTCACTAGAAAAATCAATCGTGTAGTCAACCCACTTCCCAAAACCAAAAATCGTTGCTTGTTCAATAAACATCGGTTACCCTCATTCCTTAAAAAACTCATGAATCAATAATTCTTTTGCTTCTCTTTTTATCTGTTGTTCCTGTTCATCTGTTAAACGTTCGATAAATCTTCTAGCTCGCTTTTGCTGATATAGTTCTGTTACAAGCGATGAAATGGTTTGGTTATCTGCTTCATGTAATAATTCACTAATGAAATGTTCCCCTTTATACCATTCAGGGTTTATCGTAGTAGTTTTCAAGTGGATAGAATAACGAAATAGATATATCCAATGATCCTTCTGTATACATGATTCATTAATTAAATCTATTACTTCTTCTATTCTGCCTTCTTTATCCCACTCTACTACCTGGTTACCTGTACCTTCCAAGTGAATATCGATTAATTGAGGCACAGAAAATGATTGCTTTGTCAGTTCATCTAAGATCTTTTGTTCTATTTCTAATACTGATTTACATTCTGACACATTTATCGTTAGCGAATTTATTTGGAATGCTTGAAGTGGAATAAAAGACAGCTCTGCTTTTGCATGTGACAATACAACATGGTAACAGCCTTTAGCTCCAGTTTCTTTTCGATGACGCCCTTGGGTATTTCCTGGATATACAATAGGTGGATCTTCCTTTAAAATTTCTCGCTGATGAATATGTCCAAGTGCCCAATAATCAAAGTCCTTTCTTGATAAATCCCGTACTTGAAATGGAGCATATACATCATGATCTGTATTACTTTGCACACTACCATGGAGCATCGCAATATGAAATGGAATCGATTCGTTCTGTTTTTCGTATTCCGATGTTTTATTTGCATGTACACTTCGATTTACATAGCTAAAACCATATATAGCTGCCATGGCTTCACCATTTTTTTCATAGACGATTGAATCAACCGTGTCTTGGGAAAAGATGGTAACATTATCTGGATACGTTACTGGATGCTTATTCCCTTTTATGTAATCATGGTTACCATAGGATAAATAAACAAGTATTTGATGTTGTTGAAGCAATTCAAAAGCCTGCTTTAATCGTATTTGTGCTTTAATACTTTGTTTTTCATTATCAAATAGATCTCCCACCAGTAAAACAAAATCAACCTGATGATGAATTGCTGTTTGCACTAATTCATCCAATGCGGAAAATGTACTTTCTCGTATCATCTTAAATAAGTTGCTTGGTGTTTGAGATAATCCTTTAAAAGGGCTGTCCAAATGCAAATCTGCTGCATGGATAAATGATACTTGTTTTAACAATAACCACACCTCCATCTCCCATTATTTTATCAAACCCCATGACAGAATGCACGTTCGTACGCCTGGGGCCACTATTGGATCTGTTTCTGCATTAACATAAAGCTCTTCATAAAAAAGGACGTAGAAAACAGAATGTTTTCCTACGTCCTATCCATGTAGCTTAATACCATACTGCACTCTTATTCCTTCTTTGATAAAGCGAGTGCCTTTTTAAAATCTTTCAACGAGTTAGACTTGCCATACATTAATACGCCGCCTTTATAAACTCTAGCTCCTACAATAGCCAATAAAGTGATTGTAGCTACTAAAATACCGATAGATAGAGCAATTTCCCACACAGGAATATCTAACATACCTACACGTAAGAACATAATCATTGGAGCAAAAAAAGGTATAAATGAAGTGATTTTAACAAGATTGGATTCAGGTACACTTAATCCAAATATTGCAATGAAAAAGGCAATCATAACAAGAAATATCATCGGCATAATTAATTGCTGTACATCTTCAATTCGACTTACTAATGAACCTAACATAGCCGCAAGGGTAGCATATAATAAGTAGCCTAGGATAAAGAACACAATGGCATAAATGTAAACAGAAACGGAAGTGTCACCAATTCCAAAGGTAGAGAATATCCCTTCTGTCAGTTCATCCTGTTTTGTGGTAATTAATGTATACCCTACGATTAAAAACAGACTGATTTGTGTTAATCCGACAAATGCAGTACCGATAATTTTTGCAAACATATGGGTTACTGGAGAAGCACTTGAAACCAATATTTCCATCACACGTGATGACTTCTCCGTCGCGACATCTGTTGCGATCATATTTCCATAGGTAATTACAGCCATATACAGTAGGAATAGCATGATATATACAATGCCTCGGGCTTGATTTAACTCATCACTTGTTTTTGCTGATTTATCCAATGCAACGGTTTCAAATTGTACTGGTGCATTAATGTTTGCTAAGGTTTCAGTATCAATATCAGCCTGAGTTGTCGCATATGTAACTTTCAGTTGTTGGATATGCTGCTGAATGGCTGCTTGATTGCCTATTTCAGAAATATTATTTGCATAATAAATAGCCTCTGGTAATTGCTGTTCATTCATGTCTAACACAATCAGCGCCTGATATGTTTCATCTTTAACAGCTTGTTTTGCCTCTTCTTCTGAACCATCATATTCACTTAATTTCACTTCTTCACTTGACTGGTTCATGCTTTGCGATAAAGGATCATATAATTCGTTCGAATAATCAATTACAGCTACCTCATCATCTTCTTTACTGGAAAAAGTTTCTATAATTGATTGTATATTAACCAGCCCTACAATTAATAATAGTGTAATAACTGTACTAATAATAAATGATTTCGTCTTGATTCGAGTCATAAATGTATGCCCAAGAATTATCCAGAACTTATTCATACGAAGCACCTACCTTCGCAATAAAGATATCATTAAGAGACGGTTCTTCTAGTTCGAATTTGCGGATAAAGCCTTTATTCTGTAATTCCTGAAAAACCAGCTGTGATACATCCTCATTTTCAATTTCTAGGCGGCACCCCTCTGTTGTCTTACGAAACCCTACAACACCAGGAAGGCGTTCCAAAAATTCTAATGGAAATGCAGCATGCACAATTAGATTTTTCTTGCCATAGGAACGCTTGATGTCCTGTAATGAACCCTGCACAACTTGTTTCCCCTTTTGCAATATGCAAAGATGTTCACATAGTTCTTCCACATGTTCCATACGGTGAGAAGAAAATACAATTGATGTTCCATACTCTTTCAAATCAACAACAGCTTCTTTAAGCATTTCTACATTAACTGGGTCAAGTCCAGAAAATGGTTCATCTAGAATTAATAATTTCGGTTGGTGAATAACAGCTGAGATAAATTGTATTTTCTGCTGATTCCCTTTCGATAACTCTTCTACCTTCTTGTTCAAGTATTCTGGAACTTTAAAACGGTCTAACCAGCTATTTAGCTCTTTTATAATCTCCGCCTTCTTCATACCACGAAGTTTTCCAAGATAGATAATCTGTTCTTTAACTGTTAACTTTGGATACAACCCCCTTTCTTCAGGTAAATAGCCAATTAAGTGACTTTTATCATAATGAATGGATTGTCCATTCCATGAAATGTCACCAGTTGTGCTATCCAACAGCCCTAATATCATACGAAAGGTTGTTGTTTTACCTGCTCCATTTCCTCCAAGAAAACCATACATTTCTTTTTCAGGGATCTCTAATGAAAGATGATCTACTGCGGTATGATTTCCAAACTGTTTTGTTACATTAGTCAATTTAAGCATGGTCTCTCCCCCTTTTCTATTTGTAGTACGTAAATGATTGGAATCATGTTTCGTACATTCTTTCTTTTCCCCAGCTTAACGTGCTGCGAAAGAAACAGAATATAACCATTTGATTAGGAAGGTTTTTGTTATTATATGTCGAATATATATAGTATTGAATTCACTTCAAGGAGGAGCGTAATATATGAGAAATTACACACTTACCGTTTTTGATCCATCTGGAAAAAAGCTCTTAGATGAAACAATTAATGCTGCAAATGATGAAGAAGCAAAGCAATTGGGAACAACCAAGCTAGAAGCGGAAGGCTACTTAGAACACACGCATCGATGTGTATCACCGGAAGCTAAGCTAGTTCTTTTTCATAGATGATATGAATACCTCCCCTTTTGCAGGAGTAATTCCTTCAAAAGACTGTAACAAACCATATGTAGATTATTTACTTATCCGATAATTACAGAAGAAATGAATTCCATTGACCGGTTAACCAATCCTACCAAGCAAATGAAATAGACATAGTTCCTACGAAGCAACTCGAGTCTTATTTAACGGAGATTACTGAAACCGTTCTCGTAGAAGCATACCTGTTTCAGGTTTTGAAATAGACAGAAAAATGGTTAACCGGCTTTAGATTTACTTATTTTCCTTGAAATACAGGTTCTCTTTTATCTAAAAAAGCCTGTACACCTTCTTGATGATCTTCTGTATTCTTTAAGCTCCACTGCGCTTGCTTTTCTTCTTCAATATAATATTTCAATTCATCCTTTTGCCTGGAATGGTAGATGCTTTTCGTCGCCAGCATAGCAGCTAGCGGGGTAGACAGTAGTTGATTCGCAAGCTTTATAGCATGCGTCAATACTCGTTCCTCCGTAACAATATCAACAAGACCCATTTTTTTAGCCTTTACACCATCTACCTGTTTACGTCCCCAAATAAATTGTTTTGCTTGCTGTGTTCCGAGCCGTTCTTTTAGTAGAAAATGTCCTCCACCATCTGGAGCAAGCCCAATTCCAATAAATAGCATTCCTAGTTTTGCATCTTCTTGGGCAATCAAAAAATCTGCTGTTAAAGCAATGCTTAATCCCAGTCCTGCAGCTGAACCGTGAATAGCTGAAATCACAATTTTGTTAAGCGTATATAGCTTTAAAGCTACCTTGCCTATGATATCCATTATTTCATTAAAGTTCTCTTTTGTAGCAGAATCTTTCATCATCGAAATATCTCCACCAGCACTAAAAGCATTTCCTTCTCCAGACAAAATGACAATTGCATCTTCACTTTGTTCTACTTTTTCAATCGTTTGTAATAATTCTTCCAGCATTTCTTTATTCATAGCATTATAACGGTCAGCACGATTAAAATGTATATATGATACACGGTCCTTGCTTTCATAAATGAGTGTATGGCCCATAATCCTCTCCCCTTATTTTTTAAACTGTATATAAATTTCGAGATGAGTGAAACATTCTCCTGCCTATATAACAATAAGGTTAAAATGAAGATCTGCTATTATAGGTAAACTATTTATTCACTTCCGGTTAGGTTATACTTGCGTTTGATACAATGCAGTTATAATGGAGATTCATGAAAAAATTCAGCCATTAATAACCTTTATCTTTTGTTTCAGCCTACTCTATATCATAATCTGGTGTAACAAAAAAATTGAAATGGCTAATCATACTATTCATTATCCGTTCCCTAAAGCCAAAAAAAACTTGGTTACAAACATACACGCTTTGCTGTGGGATAAGTTTTAATTAAAATTAATGATATATCTGTTTTAGGAGGAATTAAAATATGGATACTTCTTTATACGATGAAGTTCAGGAAGTTTATCAAGAATTAATAAAAGCTTGGAATAACCGCGACGCTTCAAGAATGGCTGAATCGTTCGCAGAACAGGGAGTTCAAATTGGATTTGATGGGAGCAAGGTAATTGGAAAAACAGAAATCATAGCACATGTAAAACCTATCTTTGAAAATCATCCAACTGCTCCTTTTGTAACTAAAATTAAAAATATACGTCCAATAGGAAACCATGCTGCTATTCTACATGCTATTGCAGGGATGATCCCACCAGGAGAAGAAGATATTGAACCCAATTTAAATGCCCACCAAACGATGGTCGTATCTAAAGTAAATAGTGATTGGCATATTGAGCTCTTTCAAAATACTCCGGCTCAGTTTCATGGGAGACCTGAATTAGTTGAACAAATGACTGAAGAATTAAACAAGGTAAAGAAGGACTAGAATTATTTACAGATCTACATACCCATATGCTAACCTTCGACTATCCAATAACAGCTTATGAAGCTTAACTATATTAAATAGTATAATAAAGACAAAAAAGCTTGTAGAAAATTTTAATAATTTGTCTACAAGCTGTTCTTCTTTTATCTATTCAGTTGCTTGGCTATTTTGTTCTTCCTGTGTACCATAAAGCTCTTCTAATGGTTTTGTAATAATACGGCTCACATCATTGATCACAACATTTAAGCGTTGCTCTTCTTCCATCAATTTAGAGATATCTCCATGCTGTTGTACAAGTTCTACAACTTGTCTAGCCTTAGTTACCTCTTCTTCTGTGATTTCTTGTCCTTGCATTTGTTTTTCTTGCAAAGCCATTTGTGTATCTCGGAAATTATCAAACATCTGTTTTGCAGATGGATCATTCATTACCGCATCATAGGCAGTTTTCAAGTTTTTAAATTCTTCACTCTCGCGAATCGCTTTTTCTAAATCATAAGCACTATCATAAATGTTAGGCACGATTTATCCTCCTTCGTATTTCTTACTCCCATTTACTATATCAAACGATGGGAATTGTGTATAGCGATTCGAGATTGTCATGTTTTTGAATATATTATTTTTTTCATTAACCAGGATTGCTATAATTAAAAAAAGAACTTTTAAAAAAGAGGTTTTGCAGATGCTACATCAACTAAAAAAATTATTTCCATCACTTATAGTAAACGATGATAAAATCAAGCTCCCACAGCAAATGTATAAATGGTATATCACAGATAATGGGATTAAAATAGGTATTTCAAAAAATGAATTAACAAATAGAGATACCGCATTATTGGAAACATTTATGACTCCATATCATGCGCAAATACCGGTGCCCTCTGATAAAGAGTTGCAGTGGAAAGAAGTCATTAACCAAACCTCTTCCATGACACATCAAACAGCTTCTTCCCCTTTTCGATTCGTTTATTTTTCGATGAACGAACAACAAATTGAACCAATTACCTTTAAAGAGTCAATTCAAGCCTTGTTCAATTATAAAATCCCTATATTATGGGAGAATGAACAGGAAGGAATACTTATTGAAGAGCAATCCTCCATTACGGGTGAAAATATCCCTTACGAACAAATCATAGATGTGATCATGAGCGATCTTTATGTGAATATTCATTTTTTTGTTGGACCTTATTTAAATCAATATCAAGAGGCAAAATCTCAATACTTAACGATGTTTCGGTATGCCCCGATAGCTTTAACCTATTCCGATAAGCCAGTAACGAATTATCAAGAGGCAATTCCTTACATTTTACTTGAGCAAGTGGGTTCTCCCTTTCGAAACGAATTAGCAAATACGATACTACAAGAATTCACAGCTGATACAGAACTATTACAAACCATTCAAATGTTTTTGAAATGCAATCTCAATGTTTCTGTTACTGCAAAGGAATTATATATGCATCGTAATAGTCTCCAATATCGCTTAGATAAGTTTATTGAAAAGACAGGAATTGATATTCGCCAATTTCATCAAGCTGTCACAGTCTATTTGGCACTTCTAGCAAATATGCACAAAGACTAATTGAATATTTGTGCATGTTTACCGTTTCGATCAACCCAATCTTTTTTTATACTATAATTAATCAAACGCTTACAAATTGGGGGAATAGAAAATGGCAGAATTACGTATGGAGCATATTCAAAAATCCTATGATAAAAAAACAACGGCGGTAGATGACTTTAACTTACATATCCAAGATAAAGAATTTATTGTTTTCGTTGGTCCTTCTGGATGTGGTAAGTCGACTACATTACGTATGATCGCCGGTCTTGAAGAGATCACTGATGGGGAATTGCATATCGATGACAAAAAAATGAATGATGTAGCTCCAAAGGACCGGGATATTGCAATGGTTTTCCAAAACTATGCCTTGTATCCACACATGAATGTATACGATAATATGGCATTCGGTTTGAAACTACGTAAATTTAAGAAGGATGAAATTGAACAACGTGTTAAAAATGCTGCTAATATTCTTGGCCTAGAGGCTTACTTGGACCGTAAACCTAAAGCGCTTTCAGGCGGACAACGTCAACGTGTAGCCCTTGGCCGTGCCATCGTTCGAGATGCAAAAGTATTCCTAATGGATGAACCATTATCAAACTTGGATGCAAAACTCCGTGTGCAGATGCGTGCAGAAATCCAAAAACTTCATCAACGCCTACAAACTACTACCATTTACGTTACGCATGATCAGACAGAAGCAATGACAATGGCCACACGACTTGTTGTAATGAAAGATGGGGTAATTCAACAAATTGGGGCACCAAAGGATGTATATGATAATCCAGACAATGTCTTTGTTGGAGGCTTTATTGGATCTCCATCAATGAACTTTTTTACTGGAAAGTTAAATGGAAGTAATTTTGAAATAGGAGAAAAGAAAATTGCTATTCCAGAAGGTAAACTGAAGACATTACGAGAACAAGGTTATGAAGATAAAGAAATTACATTAGGAATAAGACCAGAGGATATTCATGATGAGCCTATATTCATCGAGTCTTCACCAAATACCAAAATCACTGCAGCAATTGAAGTAGCTGATTTAATGGGAGCAGAAACGTTTCTCTATTCAAAAATAGACGAACAAGATTTTATTGCACGTATTGATTCTCGTACAGATATTAATGTTGGCGAGAACATCGATTTAGCATTTGATATGAATAAAGCCCACTTTTTTGATATTGAAACAGAACTTCGCATACGTTAAACAATGAGGGGAAAAGCTGATCAGCTTTTCCCCTTATCCATCATTATTAAGCTTTTGGACCTAGTTGTTGTTGTGCAGTTTGAACAAGTCTTTTAGTGATTTCTCCACCAACAGACCCGTTAGAACGAGAAGTTGAATCAGGACCTAAGTTAACACCAAATTCTTGAGCAATTTCGTATTTCATTTGATCAAGAGCTTGTTGTACTCCAGGTACGACTAATTGGTTTGAACTGTTGTTAGCCATAATTATCACCTCCTGTACTACTAGTGTGAGCAGATTACGAAAACTTATCATAAGTTTTAACTGGTAAATTGTAGATGTTAGCTAAAGGGATTGTTTTTATGGAGTGTTTGTTTATAAAAACAATTTTTCAAACTATCGGTGTTCAAACCTCGCTTATGTAAGACTCGAGGAACAAACGAAATCCAAGCGTAAATAAATAAACACCTCAAAAGTTAGCGTTACGTTCGCTAACTTTTGAGGTTCATTACAAACTGAGTTTATTTTGGATATGTCATCTCTTTTGGATTTACATATTGATGGAATTCTTCTTCTGTAAGTAAACCAAGTTTTACAGCTGTATCTTTTAGAGTAGCATTATCATTAAATGCAGTTTTAGCAATTTTAGCAGCATTTTCATATCCTATGTGTGGATTTAAAGCGGTTACTAGCATTAAGGAATCTTTTAAGTTTTTCTCAATTTGTTCTAAATTCGGTTCAATCCCTTGAGCACAACGTTCATCAAATGACAGAATACTATCGGATAGCAACTGACATGATTGTAAGAAATTGTAGGCAATCACAGGCTTAAACACATTTAGCTCAAAATTACCTTGACTCGATGCAAAACCGATGGTGGCATCATTTCCCATTACCTGAGAAGCGACCATCGTGACAGCTTCACTTTGTGTTGGATTTACTTTTCCAGGCATGATCGAGCTACCTGGTTCATTAGCTGGAACAGTTATTTCCCCAATTCCACATCGCGGCCCACTAGCAAGCCAACGTACATCATTTGCAATTTTCATCAAATCTGCTGCTAACCCTTTTAGAGCCCCATGAGCGTAAACCGATTCATCATGACTCGTTAAAGCATGAAATTTATTCGGGGCAGATACAAAGTTTTTACCTGTATGTTCATTAATAGCTGCACAAACGCGCTCTGAAAACTCCGGATGTGCATTTAATCCTGTACCGACAGCAGTTCCTCCAATTGCTAGTTCTTTGATATAATGAATACTTCCCTCAATCATCGTTTCTGATTTTTCTAACATACGATGCCATCCGCTAATCTCCTGTCCAAGCGTTAATGGAGTTGCATCTTGTAGATGGGTTCGACCAATCTTAACGATGTCATTGAATTTTTCCATCTTGACTTTTAACGTATCTTTAAGCGTACGTACGGCTGGGAGAACTGTATCTTCTAGTTTAAGAACAAATGCAATATGCATCGCTGTTGGATAGGTGTCATTTGAACTCTGTGATTTATTGACATCATCATTTGGGTGTAAGGTTAAGTCACTTCCTTGGTCACGTAACCAATGATTACCTACATATGCAATTACTTCATTTACATTCATATTAGACTGTGTTCCACTTCCAGTTTGCCAAACAACTAAAGGAAAGTGGTCTGTTATTTCATCATTTATAATTTGCTCCACTGCTGCATGAATAGCTTCTGCTTTTTTGGCTTCCAGTAACCCGAGTTCTTTATTTGCATGTGCAGCACTTTTTTTAAGTATCGCAAACGCTTTAATTATCTCTACTGGCATTGTTTCATTTCCAATTGGAAAGTTCTGTTTACTTCGTTGTGTTTGCGCTCCCCAATATTTGTCAGCAGGTACATGTATTTCTCCGATTGTATCTCGTTCTACACGATAATCCATTTAGATTCCTCCCTATGTCCATCTTTCTTTATCTATTGTATCAGAAATTTGTCAGAATAAAATAATGAAAGCAATTTCATGTTATTGCTTGTTGATTGACACAAAATTGTACGTGCTGACCTATTCCTTTATTGATCAAATATCTTTTATAATATGTTAGAGAACCATGCACTTATGGAAGACACTTATATAAATAGCAGTTATAATAATGCAAAACAGAAGTCTTCTTATAGAAGCACAGAAGGGGGATTTCGTTATGCCTAATATTTGGACACATATTCTTTTTTGTGAAGAAATTGTTGATGAGATAACACAGACAAAAACAATTTCTAACCATGAGACAATCATGAAACTTGGTGCACAAGGGCCTGATCCCTTTTTCTATTATAAATTTTGGCCATGGTTAAAAGATGAGTCTGTTCAAAAAGTTGGCACTGCACTGCACACACGATACTGTGGAGATTTTTTAATCGATTTAATTAAAGCGGCTAGTACGTTGAATGGAAGCGTAAAAGCTTATGTTTTTGGATTCATCACCCACCATATATTAGACCGCAACACGCATCCTTATATCCATTATCGTGCAGGATATGAAGGCAGCAAACATCAAAAATTAGAAGTGTTTATAGATACATTGATGATGGAAAAATACCAAAACCTTAAGACATGGAAAACTCCTGTCTATAAAGAAATTGATGTTGGTATTTCGATTGATGAAGATATTCGTCATCTTCTTCATCGATTGGTTACAAAGTATTTTCCAGAATTCAATTTTAGTACCACACGATATATTCAAAAATCATACCGTGATATGAAATTTGCATTAAAGCTGTTAGCGGACCCATATGGATGGAAAAATGCACTTCTAAAATCAACCATTGCTTCCTACTCTCATCAACCGATTAGAGATGAGAAAGACTATCTTAATTTACACAATACAACCTGGTTTCATCCTGCGACGAACAAACCTTGTACACACAGTTTTCTTGACCTCTATCACCAAGCAAAGGTTGAAGCCATAGAAATATTAACAACTGTTAACGAGTATTGGAATTCAAGCAACGAATCGCTTTTGACAAAATTAACTGGACAGATTGGCAATATCTCTTATGATACCGGTAAATCACTTCACTTAGAATTAGAAAATAGATACAGTGAACCGATTGTATAACATAAACAGATGTTACTCACAACTAGGAAGTGCCTGAGGGGATAAACACGCTCTGAATAACTAGACCCCGAATCTCGACAAAGAGGTTCGGGGTCTTAACTATGTCTATTCTCTAATGTTATCGTTACATTTCAAGCGCTTTATTTATTTTGAGATAATATTAATTTTCTCATTCACCGCTGTTTGTCTTTGGGCATCCTCTATACCTTTGTCTATATCAACAAACTTTAATAATAAAATGCCTCCAACAAAAAATACGACTAACGAAATAATCCCTAACCTGCTTGATCCAGTCAACTGCCCGACAAATGCAAATAAAAATGGACCAAATATCGCTGCAAACTTTGAGGAAATTCCGTAGAATCCATAGAATTCAGCATGTTTATTTTCAGGAACCATCCTGCCGAATATAGAACGACTAAGTGATTGAGCCCCACCTTGGACCATTCCAACACATATTGCTAATAAGTAAAAATGAATGGCGGATGTCATAAAATACCCTAATATAACGATTCCTATATAAATATATAAGGAGAGACTTAGAGCTTTCTTTGCACTTATTTTTGTTGCCAGCCATCCAAAGAAAAAGGTACAAGGAATACCAACAAATTGAGTAATCAGCAATGCTGCAATTAAACTATTCCCGTCAATTCCTATATCTCTTCCATAGATGGTTGCCATCTTAATTATTGTTGAAATGCCATCATTATACATCCAAAAAGCAAGTAGGAAAATTAATAATTGCTTATAGTGCTTTAAATCTTTTATAGTTGAAGCAACGCGTGAAAAACCAATTGCCGCATACGACCTTTCACGATTCACTCGCTGCTTTTTCTCCTCCTTGATATTTCGAAAAAGCGGTAGTGAGAACAAAAACCACCATAGACCAACTGTTGCAAATGAAACCTGACTAGCTATGGTTGCATTAGCTAAGCCGAACCATTCATATTTTAAAATCATTAAAATATTTATAGCTAATAATAAGCCGCCGCCAATATATCCCCAAGCAAATCCTGCTGAGGAAACTTTATCAATTTCTTCTTCTTTGGCAATCTCTGGTAAGAATGCATCATAAAATACATTACCACCAGAAAAGCCTATCGTACCTATAATTAATAATAATGAAGCAAATAGATAGTCCCCTTCTCCAACAAAGGCTAATAAAATGCTTGCTAACATCCCCATGTAAGCGAAAAACCGTAGAAATTTTTTCTTTGCTGCCGAATAATCACTAATGGCACCTAATATTGGTGCAAGTATTGCTACGATTAACACTGCAATCGATTGAGAATACCCCCAAAAGCTGGCAGCTAAATTTTCATCGACGCCAACTGCAGCGACATCATAGTAAAAGACAGGAAGTACAGCCGCCATGATCGTTGTAGCAAAAGCAGAATTACCAAAATCGTACAGTACCCAGCTTCTCGTTATCTTCCTCATAAAATCCCCCCCTGTTTATCTTAAGAATATCAAATTAAGGTACAATCAAGAACTACTTTACAAAAAGTTTAAAAACAGGTGTACTGATTTATCATAAGCGTACCGTTATGTAAAAAGTCCTATCCATACACTAAAAAAAGCACCTTACCAGATAGGCAAGGCACTATATCTGTTAATGCTTATTCCCAAATAAAGTGTCTATAATGCTCACTTAATTTCAAAAAGCTATCCTCGTTACCTTCATCAATGGAACGATTTATTCGTTCCTCCAAAAATGCTTTATTATAATTAAAGCATAATTCATCTAAAAGCAGCCGGGAGGAAAACCTTAGCTCAAACGGAATTTCTCGTTTAGCTTTAATTCCTTTTCCACTATACCGATAAAACTGATAAACTGTCTTCTGCTTTTTCATGGAACACTTCCCCCTTGTTCCTTTTTACTATTATCTTAAATTTTTAGAATAATTGCAATAGGTAAAAGCAAGAAAAGTTAAATTCTTTTTAAGTAATTTTTACCTAACGAAACATCCTTACCTCCACTCAATACATATTGCTCAACGCTTTATTGTTTCTCTAGACTTACCATAGCACGCTTTGGTAGACTGTTTAAGTACAAATAAGGCTGTTAGATGGAGGCCCTTTACATGATGAATTACTCAGATAACTTAAAAAAAGGTGAAAAAGGTGCATGGATAAGTATTTTCGCTTATATTAGCTTAGCTATTGGAAAATTAACCATAGCATCGTCTGGAAACTCAGACGCCTTACGAGCAGACGGTTTAAATAATACAACTGATGTCATTGCATCAATTGCTGTTCTAATCGGATTAAAGATTTCTCGGAAACCACCCGATGAAGATCATCACTACGGACATTTCCGGGCAGAAACAATTGCCTCCTTATTTGCAGCTTTTATTATGATGTTTGTAGGTATTCAAGTTATAATTGAAACATGCAAGACAGTCCTAAGCGGAAGCTATGCTCAACCTAATATGATAACTGCATGGACAGCGTTAATCGCAGCTATCGTTATGTTTGCTGTCTATTTCTATAATTTACGACTTTCCAAAAAAATACAAAGCAGCTCCCTTTATGCAGCTGCCCAAGATAATCGATCCGATGCGCTGGTTAGTATCGGAGCATTTATTGGTATTATTGGTGCTCAATTTGGTATTTATTGGCTCGATCCACTGGCTGGACTAATTGTGGGGCTAATCATTTGCAAAACAGCGTGGGGCATCTTTAAAGATTCTACACATACGTTGACGGATGGTTTTGACGAAAAACAAATCGAAAAAATAAGTAAAACTATCGAAAAAGACCCTGACGTAAGAAAGCTTGTAGAAATTAAGGGAAGAATACATGGAAACCAAGCATTCATCGATATTACGATCCTAGTAGATCCTAATCTCAATGTAGAAGAAAGCCACGCAATTACAGAACGTCTCGAAAATTATCTATATAAGAAACATAGTATTTCAAGGGCGCATATTCACATTGAACCCTATGTAACAAAAAACTAACGCATGAGTAGTCTAAACTCATGCGTTTGGCATTTCATTAAGTCAATAAAAACACAGTTGTAATTGCTGCAGCAACAACCAATATAACATTAACACCGATATATGCCAGGATAATTGCAACAACTCCACCGATAACCCCTATTAATGGTTGCTCTGGCTTAACGGACATAATTCCTGGAAAAATAAGAGCGCCTAGCGCTGCATAAGGAATGGCATTCAACCAACGATTCACCCAATCTCTAAATTGTAATTTATCTACTATAAAGGCAGGAACCATTCGTGGTAGCATGGTCACCATTGCCATACCGATAATAATTAGCAAAATCATCAGCGCTCCTCCTTCCATAAGAATATCCCGCTCATCCCGCCAATTATCGTTCCAAACACAATGGACCATCCAGTGCCTAAGCCTAATTGCAGACATAATCCATTAATTAACATAGCTAAAATTGCAATCACGGCTACCCGTTTATCTTTTTTCACAGAAGGAACTAGTAAACCAATAAACATGGCATAAAGGGCAATCCCCATACTTTGACTCAATTTTTCAGGAATGACTTCCCCTAAAATACCACCAGCAAAAGATCCAAATACCCATGATAAATAGGCAGTTAAAATGATGGTTGTATAGAATAATGCCCCTTTATCCTTATTCGCCTCTTCCGGATGAAGAGAAGTGACAGCAAAGGTTTCATCCGTTAACCCCATAGACATAGGAAGTTTCCATCTTATATCCATCCCCCTTAATCGATTCATAAAAGAAAGGCTCATTACAAAATGCCTGAAATTAAGTACAAAGGTTGCAATAATTATTTCTACTGCACCCGCACCGACCGCTATCATATTTGCTCCCATAAATTGACTTGCTCCAGCAAATACAAGCACACTCATTAATGTTAACTCTGTAATTGACATTCCGGCTTGTTTAGCCAATACACCGTACGTTAAGGCTATTGGTAAATACCCAACCATAATAGGGAAGCCTTTTGCTAATCCTTTTTGAATGATATCAATGGTTCCGTTTGTTCTTCCGTCTGCAGCTTTTATGTTCAAGACCTTCCCTCCCTTATATAATTCCTGTAATTATATCCTATATTATCAATTTTAAAAAGATTCAATTCCCCATTTTTCATGTTGACAAATTGGAATTTCCCAGTTATATTCAATATTAATCTTTAAAATAATATAGTGAAGACCTTAGAATGCATAGTAAATAGCTTCTGAGCAGTAACGAGAGACAGAGTGCTTGGTGAAAACTCTGGCAGGAAAACTATTGAATTACACATTCTTTGTAATAGGTCATAAGATAACGAGAGGCTGGTAATATTTTTCCAGCAATCAGGGTGGTAACGCGGAGAAAGCTTCGTCCCTATAGGGGCGAAGCTTTTTTTATTTTAGTTCCTTTTACATTGTTTGCAGAATAAGTCACTTATCTATTCTGAAGCATTCCATTGTTGTTAAATCGCTCAATGAGAATACCGGAGTTAAAAAGCCAACCATTTTTTAGAAAAAGTTCTCTATTTATATCTAATACATGAAGGAGGAAAATCGATGTTTCCAATTCAACCTAAACACCGTCCGTCATTATCAGAATCCATTATCTTTTTCGTTGTCATTATAGCTCTTATAAGCTATTTTATTATTAAATTGGGAACCAATCCTCATATTCCAATTTTACTTGGTATTTTCATACTAATGGCATATGGGATAATCAAAAAAATATCTTTTCAAGACCTTCAGAATGGATTAATTGAAGGTGCGCGAACAGGCATGGGTGCAGTATTCTTATTCTTTCTTATTGGTATCTTAATCAGCAGCTGGATGATAAGTGGAACGATACCTGCTTTAATTAATCTTGGTTTTTCTTTTATCGGTGGTACTTGGTTTTATGCGATTGTATTCGCCATCACTTCTATCATTGGTGTATCAATGGGAAGTTCTTTAACTACAACGGCGACAATAGGTGTTGCTTTTATTGGTATGGGGAGTGCATTAGATGCCTCTATAGCTATTACTGCAGGAGCAATTGTCTCCGGGGCATTCTTCGGTGACAAAATGTCCCCATTATCGGATACAACTAACCTCGCTTCTACAGTTGTCGGTGTTGATCTGTTTGATCACATTAAGCATATCAGTTTGACAACAATACCGGCGTTTATTATTTCGTTTATACTTTTTGCCCTTCTGTCACCAAATGAAACGGTGGGGATGCAGAATGGGGAAGCTTATCAACAAGCTTTAGCAGAAACGGGCCTCATCCATTGGACTTCCTGGCTACCACTTATGGTCTTAATTATATGTACGTACTTTCGAATACCAGCGTTTATATCGATTGCAATAAGTAGTTTATTTGCTACGATTTTCGCAGCTTTTACAAGTGGACTAGCCTTAAGTGAAATATGGGGAATTTGGTTTAATGGCTATTCAGCATCTACAAATTTCGAGCCTGTTAATGAACTATTAACAAAAGGCGGAATTAACAGTATGCTTTTTACAATTTCACTTGTTATTCTAGCCTTAGGCTTTGGCGGCCTATTATTTGTTACAGGGATTATCCCAAGTCTTTTAACTGCATTACAGGAGAAATTAAGAAATATTCGATCTATTATTGTTTCCACAGCAGCCACAGCAATAGGTGTAAATGTATTGATTGGGGAACAATACCTTTCTATCATGCTTACTGGTGAAACATTTAAAACAGTTTATGCAAAGTCAAAATTGCCTAAAAAAGTATTATCTCGTACGCTTGAAGATGCAGGAACGGTTATCAATCCACTCGTTCCCTGGAGCGTATGTGGTGTATTTATCGCAGATGTTCTAGGTGTTCCAGTTTTAACTTATTTACCGTTTGCCTTCTTCTGTCTATTAAGTCCAATAATTACGATGATCTTCAGTGGTAAATCATTTGAAACAAAATCAAAAAAAATATAAAAAAAAGGCAGTTTGGAGTAAAAGATGCTCTCCGAACTGCCTTTTCCTATCCTACAAAATTATTTATCCTGATCTGTAAGTAGTAATGGCCCTTCTTTCGTAATAACAATGGTATGTTCGTATTGTGCAGAACGCCCTTCGTCAATTGTTCTAGCCGTCCAATTATTACGATCCATTTGACTGTGCCAAGATCCTTCATTAATCATTGGTTCAATGGTTATCACCATTCCCTCTTTGAGACGTAAGCCTTTATTAGGCAGTCCAAAATGGGGAATATGTGGATCTTCATGAAGTGTCGGTCCGATTCCATGACCAGTAAAATCACGTACTACTGAAAAACCTTCTCCTTCAGCATATTGTTGAATGGCATGCCCAATATCTCCTAGGCGGTTTCCCGCTTGCGCCTGTTCCACACCTTTATCAAGTGCGGTTTTGGTTACCTTCATTAATCGAAGACCTTTTTCATCTACATTCCCAACCGCGTACGTCCAGGCTGAGTCTGCTAAACCACCATCTAAATTAACAACCATATCGATAGTAACAATATCTCCATCTTCTAACTTTTCTTCTCGAGGGAAACCATGGCAGATTTCATCATTAATTGATGCACAAATTGCATAAGGATATCCATTATAACCTTTCTGCTCAGGTGTTGCCCCATGTTCTTTTAAAAAGTTCTCCGTAAACTCGTTTATCTCCATTGTAGTAATACCAGGTTTAATTATTTTGGCAATTTCTTTATGACAGTTAACAAGAATATCTCCTGCTGCCTGCATTTTTTCAATCTCTCGTTTACTTTTTCTCGTTATCATCTAATACTTCCTCTCTTCATACAAAATCTCCAATATATATATGTTAGAATAGCTTTAACGTACATGAAAGAAACAATACCCAACATAAAGTGTACCATAGTTTAATCTATTCATAAAAGCAATTAGAAATGAGGCGTAATCATGATTGAATTAACAAATATTCGTAAAGGTTTTCCTGGCAATAGCCGTGCCATTGACAACCTTTCGTTTACTGTCCCAGATGGAAAAATCGTTGGCTTTCTCGGCCCTAATGGAGCAGGGAAATCTACTACCATCAAAATGATAACTGGGATTCTGCCTATTGACGAAGGAAGTATTACTTTAAATGGATACAACATTAACCACCATCCGATTGAAGCAAAAAAATTATTCGGTTATGTTCCTGACCAACCAGACATGTTCCTACGATTAAGAGGAATCGAATATTTAAATTTTATCGGTGATATTTATGAGGTACCTGAACAGTTAAGACAACAACGAATCGAAAAGCTTACAAAGCAATTTCAAATTGATAAATCACTACATGATTATATCCTAAATTATTCACATGGAATGCGTCAGAAAATCATTATTAGTGGCGTATTACTACATGAACCTGCTATTTGGATCCTAGACGAACCATTAACAGGACTAGATCCAAAGTCCGCATATGTACTAAAAGACTTGATGCGTCAACATGCTGACAAAGGAAATACTGTCTTCTTTTCAAGTCATGGACTAGAAGTTGTAGAGCAGATATGTGATGTAGTTGCGATTATTAATAATGGGGAACTGCTCTTCTATGGTGATATGGACCAATTACATAAAGAATATCAAACCGATCAATCACTCGAAAATGTATTTTTGGAGTTGACAAATGATGAGTAAAACCTGGCTTTTAATGCGGATCATGCTAAAAATGCAATACTCGAAAGCTGGTAAGAGCCATTCGCAAATGTGGATTTTATTAATTGCATTTATCTTTTGTATTCCATTTGTGTTCTTATATATTGGGTTAATTAGGAGTATTGTTACAGTTCTTTTCGAATCCTTACAGCCGATAGGGCAGGAAACCGTTATTCTTGGGTTACTGTTTATTAGTATCCATGCAATCCTATTCTTTATGAGTTTCTTCACCATAATGAATACATTTTACTTTACAGAGGATATTCAATCGTTCATTCCTTTTCCCTTTCAGCCATATCAATTATTATTAGGTAAGGCAACTAACCCATTTTTATATTTATATTTAACGAATGGATTCCTGTTTCTTCCTTTTTACTTCATTTATGGGGGGGTGAGCAGTGCCTCTATATTCTATTACATACATGGGATTTTGAACTTTATACTATTGCCGTTCGTCCCTTTTTGTTTTGCAGCCATTATACTTATGATTGTCATGCGTTTTGTAAATGTTGCTAAAAACAAAGATCGTTCAAAAGTAATTGCTGGAATTGTATCTTTAGCATTTATTATTTTTATAAATGTCCTCATCCGTCTAAACACGGATACAGATAAGATAACCAATAACTTTGCGGATTACATTCAAAAAAACGATGGCTTACTAAACCAAATTACTGCATACTATCCACCAGCTTACTTCCAAACGAAATCCTTAACTGGGGCTGGAACATGGGAAGGAATACTCTGTTTACTTGCTGTTATTGCATTTACAATTGGATTATTCAGTTTATTCCTATGGGTAGGTCAGCAAACCTATCTAAAAGGAATGTTTGGAGCAGGAAATTCGAAAAAGCAAATAGTTGCTAAAAATACATTTAAAAAAGCTATAACACAACGACCAATTTGGGTTTCATTTATAAGAAAAGAATTACGAACGATTTTTCGCACTCCTTCGTTTTTACTGCAATGTGTGATACAGAGCTTGTTTAGTCCGATTTTTATCTTAATTATCCTATTGATGGATTCATCCAATGAAGCTTTTGCTGCCTTTTTTGATAACTTGTCAAGCAAACAAACGATTTTACTTTTGTTTTTAGCATCAATTATTTTACTAGGTACGAACGCAACTTCTTTGTCTTCCATTTCAAGGGAAGGAAAGAATTGGTTTGTACATATGTATTTTCCGATAAGTATAAAACAAATACTGTTTTATAAAATAATGACAGCTTGGCTGCTTAACTTAATATTGATAGGATTATTGCTAATCATCGGAAGTTTTTTATTCCAATTGTCTCCCTTATATATTGGAAGTTGGGCCATTTTAATGTTCATTGCTAGCTGGTTAACAAGTACTTTTGGAACATATCTGGACTTCAGCAATCCAAAATTAACTTGGACAGACGAACAAGAAGTCTTTAAATCAAGATTTATTAGTTTGATTGCGCTCTTTATCTATTTTGGAATGTTTGGTGGGCTTGTATTAATTATTTGGAATTCAGCTAGTATTCATGGTCTATTTCTAACATTTCTTAGTATCATGATTGCCTTAGTCCTTGTCAATGGTTTGGTATTAAAGCTAATTCAATCAAAAATTCGAGCAAAACATCAACACTATATCTAGAAATAATAAAAAAATGCAGGGGAAAACCCTGCATTTTTTATTAGCAACAGCCGCCATAGCCACCGCCGTAGCCACCACCATCTGAATAGGCAGTACCAATAATGATTAGTAAAATAAACAATACTACAAGTAGCGCGAAACCGCCGCCATAGCCAAAACCGCCTTCACTCATGCATTTCGCCTCCTCTTTCACTGAATAATTCATTTTATGCTAAAGATAAAATAATGGGAGGGAAATTAGCTTATATGGGCTTTAAATTTTACATGCTCCATCTAAATATGCAAGCAGTAGCGTTACCTATCATTTCCCACTGTTGTAATGAATGAACGATGCGTTGACACCTAAATGTCTTCCCCTCTACTTGTCTTATTTGTTTACACAAAAAGGCTTCTCGTTAGCGAGGAATCAAACTTGAAAAAATTCTCTACCTAACTTTAAGAAATATTATAAGTATTGGTTCACGTGATATATTTTTCCATTCGTGATTTTAGACTCATCAACCATAATATCTACAAGCACTCCACCAACCTTCTCTGTATTTTTCAATTGGTTTTTGTCCTTGTATTCCTTAAACTTCTCCACTGCTGCAAAGGATTCTTTTGAGCTCGAGCGAATTGCTTCTTGCATAGCCGTATCCATTATACCTGGACTAAATGCAATAACTTTGTTTTTCGTTGCTAACTTTTCTTGCTCTAACGCGACGGTTTGCGTATACATATTAATACTAGCTTTTGAACTGCAATATGCACTCCATCCATATGATGGCTTTTCCGCTGCACCTGATGTAACGGTAAGTCCAATCATCGGTACATTTTCTGCATGCGCATATTTTAAAAATATGTTCGTAGTTGCCATAGGTGCTAATACATTTACTTGAAAATGATATGCCAAGTCAGATGAGGAAATATTCATTGCATGATCAATTGGTTCAATTGCTGCGGCATTGTTAACTAAATAGATACTCGTCGGTTTCTCTTGTGTAAGTTTCATTGCGAGAGATTCGATTGTTTCATTGACTGCTTCCATATCACCTAAATCACAGCTAATATTTGTGTAATTCACCTTTTTATCGGATGCATAGGCCTCTAAATTAGAGGATTTATTACGTGAAATACCAACAACATGAACTCCTTGATTCATAAATTTTTTTGCTACACTTTCCCCTAAACCTCTTGAGACTCCTGTTACTACCGCATATTTCATACGTTATCCTCCTTTTCATTAATAAACTACAGTTGGAAATAACGAAAAGGGTCCTTGCCGCTAGAGAAAGGACCCAAATATTTATAATCCTGCTTTTATTGATTACCTACTTCATTCCAATAATATATAAGGGTTTCCATCCCTTTATCAAAACTATCAATTGGAAAGCTTTCATTTGGCGAATGAAGCCGATCGTCTGGTGTTCCAAAACCTAACAATACAATTGGCATTTGATAGATTGCTTCGATCCACTCCACCACAGGAATGGATCCACCCATTCTAACAAAAACAGTCTCTTTATTAAATGCCTTCGTGTAGGCAGTTGCAGCTTTGGTAATTAATGGATGGTTTGGTTCTACTTTATAAGCTTTCGCAGATAACTTTTCCTTTTTAACATCTACTGTAACTCCTGCAGGGGCAACATTCATTACATGTTCCTCTAACAGCTGTTGAATTTTAACAGGATCTTGTCCAGGGACTAACCGGCACGTAATCTTAGCTGTAGCTGTTGAAGGAATAATTGTTTTTGTTCCTTCTCCTTGATACCCACCGTACATACCATTAACTTCAAATGTAGGACGACCCATCGTATGTTCTTTAGCCGTGTAACCTTTCTCTGAAGCAGTCTCGTTAACTCCTGTTGCTTCAGAATAGCTTTCTCCTGGAACCTGATCAATCAGCTTTTTTTCTTCTTCCGCAAGCGGCTCTACACCGTCATAAAAACCCTCGACGGTAATCACTTCTTCTTCGTTCTTCATGGAGGCAAGTATATGACTTAGAGCCATCAATGGATTCCGAATTGCACCGCCATACATTCCTGAATGTAAATCGTGGTCCGGGCCAGTGACATTGATTTCGATTCCGGTAAAGCCTTTCAATCCATATAAGATGGTTGGTTGATTCTTAGCGACCATACCAGAATCGGATATAACGGCAAAATCTGCCGCGAATTGTTCTTTTTTTGAGTGAAGCACTTCATATAAATTCTCGCTGCCTATTTCTTCTTCTCCCTCTATACATACTTTAACATTCAGCGGGAGCTTCCCCTCCGCTTTCAAATACGCTTCAAATACAGCAAGATGCATAAACACTTGTCCCTTATCATCACTAGCACCTCGAGCATATAATCGGCCATCTCTTACTTCTGGCCGAAATGGATGACTATCCCATAGTTCAAGAGGATCTGCTGGCTGTACATCGTAATGGCCATAAAAAAGTACAGTTGGCGCATTGGAACCAGCCCTGTTGTATTCGCCATAGACGAGAGGATGACCCGAAGTTGCTTGTTTCTCAGCAAAATCGAAGCCAATATCATGTAAATACGTAACGATAAAATCCGCAGCATGATGAATATCTTCTTTATGTGCACGATCCGTACTTACACTCGGAATTTCCAAAAAATTTGATAATTTGTTTAGTAATTGTTCTCGATTATTTTTTAAATACACGAGCGCTTTTTCACTCATTCGAAAGCCTCCTACTTGAAAATTCTAATATGTATCATTTTACCATATACATTTACAAAACACCTATTGGACAATACCGCTGACATAATAAAAAAGGCAGCAATAGCTGCCTTGTCTATCTATTCCAGTGCCTGTTCCAAATCCTCAATTAAATCTTCACTATCTTCAATACCTATGGATAAGCGAATTAAGCCATCTGTAATACCCAGCTCTTGCCTCCGCTCCCTCGGGATCGATGCATGTGTCATTTTTGCAGGGACTGAGATCAAACTTTCTACCGCTCCCAAACTTTCTGCCAAAGTAAAGTAGTTTACTTTTTCAATCACTGTCTCTGCTGCCTTACTACTTCCAACATCAAATGAAACCATCCCTCCAGAGCCTTTTGCCTGCTGCATTGCTATTTCATGGCCTTGATGTTTCTTAAGTCCAGGATAATAAACCTTCGTTACCTGTGGATGACTTTCAAGAAAAGCTACAAGTTTTCTCGTATTTGCCTCAATTGCCTCCATGCGTAGACCTAGAGTTTTAATCCCTCGCATTAATAGCCAAGCATCTTGTGGCCCTAATATTGCTCCCACAGAGTTTTGGATAAAATGAATTTGTTCAGCAAGCTTCTCGGAATTAACAACTACAAGTCCAGCTACTACATCACTATGCCCACCTATATATTTCGTTGCACTATGCAATACTATATCAGCACCCAAATCTAATGGTAATTGCCAATAAGGAGTAGCGAACGTATTATCCACAATAAGGAGTAAGTCGTGTTTTTTGGCAATAGCGGCCATTTTCTGTAAATCGGTAATTTTTAAAAGCGGATTCGTAGGTGTCTCAATAAACAAAGCCTTTGTATTTGGTTTTATCGAATCTTCTACTTTTTTTGGATTACTTGTATCTACAAATGTATGACTTAAGTCAAATCGATTCAATACATTTGTCATCATCCGATAAGAACCACCATAAACATCGTCTGTTAATAGTACATGGTCACCAGTATTAAATAACATCATTACTGATGTTATTGCTGCCATTCCAGAGCCGAAAGCAAAACCTGCCTGACCATTTTCTAAATCAGCAATTACCTCTTCCAGCGCATTCCGAGTAGGATTACCGGTCCGAGAATATTCATATCCGCGATGTTGACCAACGTTGTTTTGCTCATAGGTACTTACTTGATATATAGGTACTGAAACCGCACCTGTTTGCTTATCACCAGTAATACCACCATGAACCATTTTTGTTTTTCTTCGCATTCCGATTCTCCTTCATACATTAAAGCAGCTGAGTTGAAAACCGCTTTTCTTATTCTTTTCTTTTATCTAGGATAAATATCCTTGCTTAAATAACGATCACTTCCATCTGGAAATACTGTCACAATCGTTGTGCCTGGAGAGGCAAGCTCTGCTTCCTTCAGTGCGGCATACATTGCAGAACCAGAAGAACTCCCAACGAGTAATCCTTCTTTTTCCGCCAAGGTTTTAACTAAATCAAAAGCATTATCATCCGGTACAGTATAAACCAGATCTATCAGGGAATGATCCATATATTCAGGAAAAAATTCCATTCCAATACCTTCAGTCCGATGAGACCCAGACTCACCACCGCCAATAATTGAACCTTCTGGCTCTACAATAACCGCTTTTAATTGTTTATTCCTTTCTTTCATGTATCTGGTCGTTCCCATAAACGTTCCAGCAGACCCTGCTCCAGCAACAAATATATCTACTTTCCCTTCTAAGTCTGACCAAATTTCTGGAGCCATTGTTTGATAATAGGTAGTTGGATTAGCTTCATTAGTAAATTGCTGTGGAGAGTAACTATTCGGTATCTCCCCTAATAACTGCTCCGCCTTCTGTATTGCACCTTTCATTCCTAATTCCCGAGGAGTAGAAACAATCGTTGCTCCTAAAGCTCTCATCAGTGTTTGTTTTTCAGTACTAAAATGTTCTGGTACACATAAGATAACGGAAAGATTATGTGATATTGCCGCAATCGCTAAACCAATACCGGTATTTCCAGCTGTCGGTTCAATAATGGTACCACCTGGATGGATTCTCTCTTTCGTTAAGGCATCCTGAATTAACGCAACTCCTAATCGATCCTTAATGCTTCCTCCAGGATTTAGAAACTCTAATTTAGCATATAAATGGACATCCTTTGGTAATGAAAAGTTCGTTAACTCAAGTAATGGGGTATCTCCGATAATATGCTGAATCGACTTGTAAACTGTCATCCATTTCTCCTGCCTTTAGAATACTTGATGCCATTCGTTCCGATGATCTAACATTTCCTGGGCAATTTTTTTTGCCCCTTCTAAGCTATGATTTGCTGCCCAGCCACATTGTACCTCATTGCAAGCAGGTACTTCCCGGGCTTCTAGAACGTCGTTTAAGGTGTGTTCAAAGGCCTCTAATACTTCCTCATATTGATCACGATTCATAATAGATAAATAAAAGCCAGTCTGGCATCCCATAGGACCAATATCTAATACATTATCCATATGATTACGGATATTCTCTGCCATTAAATGTTCAATGGAGTGTAATCCATCCATATCCATATGTTCCTTATTAGGTTGTTTAAACCGAATATCATATTTATATACTTTATCCCCATTAGCCCCTTCTGTAACGCCAACTAAACGAACATATGGTGCCTTCACTTTTGTATGATCAAGATTAAAACTTTCTACATTCATTTTTTTTGCCATGATAACCGCTCCTTTTCGAAATATACTATTTTTTCGTAGCTACGATTAACCAAACGAAGTCATTCATTTGTTTCATTGCTATATCAAAATTATACAAGGTGAAGATACTTTTTAAAACCGTTACTGTTGGATAATACTCCCGTTGTAGGTCTTCTGCAAGATCCATATAACCATGTTTTTTTGCATGATCTATTTCCTTGTGTTTTTTTTCTTCAGTAATGAACACGGTGTCTCCAAATACTACTTTTCCACCTATTGGCAGCAATTCTGAAAACTGTTTAATAGCACTCTCCTTTTCCGTATCCGTTAAGTGATGAAACGCATAGGTGCTTACAATGGTGTCTACCTTTTCTGTGAAAGCTGGAAAGTGAAGGAAGTCCCCTTCGACTATTTGGACATTTGGAAGTTTTTTATTAGCAATTTCACGCATCGCTAACGATGGTTCAACTCCGACAAACTCATGCCCTGCTTCAATGAGCTTTTGAGATAAATTCCCAGTCCCTATTCCAAACTCTAACACGCTGCCTTCCGTATAGGAAACCACTGTATCTAAAATATGATTGTAGTTAGCAAAGACACGTGCATATTGCGGATCCATCCCTGCCACACTGTCATCGTATTGATTTGCCCAATCATCAAAAATCGATAGAAACTCTCTCCCCATGTTTTTCAGCTCCAAAAATAAATTAATCCTTACTAAAACACTATGGATAGTAAGAATTATATGTATAATTATATAATAAGTTCCTATTTTTTAAAAGAAAAAACGAGTAGCCTTGAAATTGGGCCACTCGTTTATCATTAACGATTTTGCGGGAATAAGCGTTCAACCATATTACCGAATTGATCAAAAAACCCTTCTACTGGCTCTCCATTATCCACATCTTCCGCATAATTTTGCGTTAAGTTAAGAAAATCCGGGTTAGTTGAGACATATACATTATCTATGTCTTTATCAACAGACTGAACAATTTCTTTAATTTTTGATTTTACTGCATCCGTAACTTCATTTCCGTTATCCGCATTATTTGTGTTTGTATTATTTGTATTCGTATTATCTGCTGTATTTTTATTCTCGGTATTTGCATCATTCTTGTCTAGACCTGCCGCAACGTAAGCGTTGTTATCCGTAGTTACAACGTATGCACGATCAATTTCATCAATTTCATTGGTTATTTTGTCAGCTGCTTCTTTTGAAACATCATAACGATCAGCATTATTATTTTCCTGATCTCGCTCCGATGTTCTTCTCATCTCATAATCACGGTCACCTGCCATGCCATCGCCAGTATTATTATATCTTGTTTGTTCTGCGTTTTCTTCCGCTCCATTGTCTGGATTATTGTTGTTATCATCTGTATTGGCACATCCCATTAGCACAATACCAAGTACAGCAAGAATACTAACTAATTTTATTTTCATGTGTATTTACCTCCTTTGTTTTGCCCTTAGTATGATTCAAGGTTGAGTTATTATACTTTTTTTATTTAGCCTTTTTATGGCAAATACACCATTTTTGTTTCAGACAATATATATATAATATGGGGACACTATGGAATAACCCTTACAATTTAAGGAGGGGTAAAATGGATATTCCTGATTATGATAAAGCACTTTACTATACGCTTTGGGGACATTGGGACGATTTGCTTGTACTTATGGTACGAACAAATGATGATCTTCTCTCAAAAAAAATTCAACATTTTCTGCACGCTTTTCATTATTCACTTGATGAACGAACAATTATGGAATCTCATGACAATCTGCTTTATTACTTGGATCATGCAATGAAATATGAATCCACAGTTACGATGAAAGTATAAAAAGTAACACAGACCTTACCACATGGTCTGTGTTACTTCATTTGTTTATTCTACTCGTTAATTCGATTTAATCATCGTACTCTCTTTCATCTTCATCATCTCTATCCTCTTTATCATCATCTGTATCTTCTTCATCATCACCGTATTTATGTCTATATCCATGGCTTTTCTTCTCTTCTCGACCACAATTGTAGTCGCTTTCATCTTCATATTCATTATCATGATGGCGCTTTTGATACCATTGCTTATCTTTCTCCCATTTATGATTGTCCCTATCCGTTTGTTTATGTTCATTCTTTTTTGTATTTGTAGGTTTCTTTTTAGATTTCGCTTGGTCTTTCTCTTCTGTCTGTTTGGTATCTTCATTTTTACTACTATTTTTTGCTGATGACGTTGATGGAGCCTTCGATTGTATTGGATTTTCTTGCTGCTCTTTATTATTTTCTGATTGTGGATTATTCTTTTGTTTATCCTTAGCATTGGTTTGATCCGTCAATGAATCTTGTTCTGACACCTTTTCAGAATTACTTTCGGAATCACTTTCTTTTTTAGAATTATAAAATGAATTAATAATAGCTCTATCCTCATCATCCAATTTCGTTTCTGAATCAGTGTTTTTAGTTAACGTATCATCCTTCTCTTGTATTGCCGCAGCCATCGCTTCATTCATAGACATGTGATTATCTTCTGCTTCCTGCCTGATTTCATCTGGAACATAATAAGTTGCAATATCCCATTCGGAACCTTCTACTTGAAAATAGCGTTGCATTCTCTCGATTATAGATGAACCTTTATTATTTTGAATCAAGCTTACTCCTACTAACATATGTTTTTGATTATTAATTAAGCCAGTCTCTTCACTTTCAACCATAATCATATGTATTACATCTTCCAATGCTTTTCCCTGATATTCACCTAGCTTGCCTACAATGTTTTCAGCATCATTATTAATAGGACGAATGGATTGGACTTGCAAATCTTCACTGATTTGTAATTCTACACTGGGATTTATATCTATTCCAACATAAGCATATGTTTTTTTATTATCCATAAGAAAATAAAAAGGCAGCACAAATAAAAGCATGATACTTACTAAAGCAAGTAAACGCATTGGCATATTCATTTTATGACCACGAGACAAGAAATGAAAACGCTTTTGTGCTGGGATTGGTTTAAAAGTAACTTCAGCTCCAATTTCAACATTCTTAACAGGGATTGCCTTATAGAATACACCTTCTTCTGTAAGAACAATCATATACTTTCGATGCTGTTCCATGATGATCCCTTTCTTCACTGACCCACCCCCTTCAAATAGTCTTTAAGATATAGATAGTCTTCTGTAAGTACAATAAAAATCGCTAATATATATTTTCGATTACGTTCTAGTGTTTTCTTACTTACATCAACGTTTTTTACCAGTTCTTTAATTGGCAACTTTCGTTTCGCTATCACATACTCTTTTAACTCAGGCTTTTCACATAATACCCTTGCTGTTCGTATCGCTGATTCACGGGCATCTCTATGTTTCGGCGATACCTCTGTTAATTCAGCTAAACTCATTTTATATAGTTTTAGCTTTTCTTTAAAATCAAGTATTTCTTGTTTACGATACCATGAATCCTGCTCTAATTGATACTGTTCCTTTACTGCGAGAATTTCTGTAGGGTTTTCCATCTGTTCCGCATCATATGTTTCATCTAAAGAAACTGCAGCTGGGCGTTTTTGAACATACCGAATGTAATCAATTACCTTCCGTTTAATCACCAGTTTTGCAAAGGATAAGAAGGAGCTACCCCTCTCTGGTGAATAGGATAAAATTGCTTCATTAAAAGCTGAAAGTCCAATACTGAATTCATCATCCTTTTTAGGATCAATATACCGTTTACAGACTTCTGAAACACATTTTGCAATAAAAGGTTGATATGTTTTTAATAGATAATTTTGGACAGTCTGGTCTCCTTGCTGGGCTGAAAGTATCATTTCTTCTAAGGGAATATCTTTTAATGATTTACTCACCATCAATTAAAAGCCCCCCTAGCCATTATAATTTTCGAGTTGTTTGAAATATTTTTGGCCGTACTATTTCCATATTCACATTCATTCCATTTATAATCATTCATTAATTTATTAGTCACGATGTATTCACCATCTTTTATTATTAGTTTCAATAAAATATATCTTCGGTCTGTCGGGTTTTTTCTTTCAACCCTACTTATTTCAGTTAAAGCAATTGATTCTCGTTACGGGTATTGCTCCCCGTTATTACACATTTAATAGGTTTAATTATTCATTCTAACAAGCTATATATACCCGTTCATTTTTTAAATTTTTATTACGTTTTGAGGCTAGTCCCCAAAATAAGGTTGTTACACTACGAATATTATGATGTATCTTGTCGTAATTTCATATGACAAGTCATTTTATCTTAACGTAACGAATACCGTGTGGCTACCACAAACCCGTTACATTTTCTTTAAATAATAATTACTCTCTTCACCTATTATGTAATAATTTCTTTACAATGTCTTTAATCAATTTTTACCTGTGACTTTTTGCTTATATTGTATGATTTTATGAATAATAAGAATATAATGAAACGATCATTTTATAAAATACTTTAAATATAAGAAGCTGTCGAGAAGTGTCTCGACAGCTTTGATGAAACAACGTATTATTTATTTTTTCCTTATTCCTATTACCCTTCCAGCTTCTTTCGGCTTTTCAGCCGGTGTATACATAGAAGCAAGTTCTTTAACTTTTGACAATATTTGATCAGGAAAAGGTGACGGTTTACCAGTCGCTTGATTCATACCCATTAACATTTGTTCACTCGAAGCGGCTCGTTTCCCATTCAACCCCATTAATTCAAAGAAAACATGTATACGTTTTGCATCATAATCCAGCAATTGTACATGTACTTCGAGTGGCTCATTATACTCCATTTCTGCTAAATAACAGATATGTGTTTCTAATGTGTACATGGTGTATTGTTCTGTTTCACGAAAGGAATCATCAATACCTGCAAGCTTCATTAATCGATCGACAGCCCAGCTAAATACACGCCCATACTCTGCATCGTTCATATGCCCATTATAGTCAATCCATTCTTTTCTTACCCGATCTTCTAAAATTACTTTTGACGTCACTTCCAAACCCTCTTTCTATAATTCGCCTTTAATCGTTGCTGCTGGCCAATATTTCTTTACTAAATCCTGCAGTTCAATTAAAAACTGATCACGTCGTTCTTCTAATTCTTCCATCGTTGTTCCTGCAGTTTGTTGTTCACAACCACTAATAACTTTTTCAGAGAGCTCCTCAGTTAATTCTGGAGCTTCTAATTTTGTCCATGGAAGTTTAAGAGCTGGACCAAATTGCTCGAGTAAATGTGCCATTCCTTGTTTACCTCCACCCATATGCAAGGTCATGAAAGGACCCATTAATGCCCAGCGTAATCCTGGCCCATATACAATGGACGCATCTACTTCATCAGTCGTTGCTACTCCATCATTAACAATGTGCAATGCCTCTCTCCAGATAGCTTCCATTAATCGGTCAGCCACATGTCCTTCGATTTCTGTTCGAATAACGAGTGGCTTCATTTCCATACCATCATAGACACTTTTAGCGACATTAATTGAAGAAGAAGACGTTTTTTGTCCACCTACAAGTTCAACTAAAGGCATTAGATAAACTGGATTAAATGGGTGTGCAACAATTACTCTTTCTGGATAAAGGCTACAATCAGCTTGCAATGTACTTGGAAGAATACCTGAAGTACTAGATGCAATAATTGTTTCTTCTGGTGCATATTTGTCAATTTCTGCTATAACCTGACGCTTTAGTTCTTCTCTTTCAGGAACATTTTCTTGAACAAAGTCAGCATTTGAAACAGCTTTTCCCAGATCACTTTCGAAAGATAAATTATCTAAAGAAGCTCCATTTGTTAGCCCCTTTTTTTCCATGGCTGGCCATGCCCTTGAAACAGCTTCGCGTGTGCGTGCTTCTGCTTTAGGATCTAAATCACTAGCAGTTACATGATAGCCATTTGCTAAGAATCTAGTTATCCATCCATTCCCTATGACACCAGTCCCGACGACGGTTATATTTTTTATCTTTGTTGTTGTATTTGAAGTTTGTACTGACATCTCTGATTATTCTCCTCTTTCATGTGGATTTCTTAAATTTAAATAATTACGCGCTTCCACGGGACTCATTACTTCATGACCTAAACCATGAATCGTTTCTACTGCTTTATCTACGAGTTCTTCGTTCGTAGCAAGCTGACCTTTCTTTATATACAAGTTATCCTCTAGACCAACACGTGCATTTCCTCCTTGGATAACAGATTCAGCAACCATCGGTAGTTGCATTCTTCCGATCCCAAAAGCAGCCCATTTTCCATTTTCAGGTAAACGACTTTTCATGTAGGCAATTGTTTCAGCATCAGCATCTGCTCCCCAAGGAATCCCAAGACAGAATTGATATAAAGGATCCCCTTCAATTAACCCTTCTTTCATTAATTGATTTGCAAACCGTATATGACCCGTATCAAAACATTCAAGTTCTGGTTTAACACCACTATCTTTTATTAGTTGAGCCTGCTTACGTAACCAATTTGCCGGACTAATGTAAATTTGATCACCAAAGTTCACACTACCACAATCTAAGGTACATATTTCAGGAAGTAACAAACCAACTGGTTCATGACGTTCCTCTGGTGTTTGAATATCCGTTCCTAGTCCCCCTTTTGTTGGGTCTGCATCACTAGGTATCCAATCGCCACCACCACCGGCAGTAATATTTATAATAACATCTGTTTCAGACGCACGAATTCGCTCTACAACTTCTTGAAATAATTGAACATCATGACTCAATTTTTTCGTTTCTGGATCACGTACATGGATATGTGCAATGGTCGCACCTGCCTTAGCTGCTTTAATTGCTGAATCTGCAATTTCTTTTGGCGTTACCGGTACATGCGGGCTTTTTTCAGCTGTCTCGCCAGCACCTGTTATTGCACAAGATAATATAACTTTTCGATTATTCATTCTTCTTCCTCCTATCTATTCTGATGCATATGTTCGACTACTTCGCCACTTCCAAAAAATAAATTGATTTCCATCAGGATCTCATTTTGTACCTCTATTTCGTTATTGTACTACTATCTGATTGTCTCTCTTTACCTACTGGATAAAATGGAAGTAAAGGGAACCAGCTCAGTAACCGTTAGGATTTTTCTCAACAAGAAATTTATTACTTCATCATCGTGACGACATATCAATCTTTGTTTTACGTAGAAACTGTAACATGCATGTACAAAAATAAAAAATATCAATTCAACTAGAATATGGGAGCATATGAGAGAATGAGCTAACTCAACCATTATAAACTTTATAAATAATAAAATTTATAAAGTTTATAAGTTATTTGATGTTTGTGTGGGCTAGTTTGGTTTGCTAAGATAATAAAGTCCTTTAAATCGGAAAATTTTATATTTATGATAGGAAAGGTGTTTGATTACTATATGAATTTTAAACTAATCGATTGGCCAACCTTCTTAGGGGCCTTATTTATATTATTAGGTGTTTCTCTGCCTCTGATTTTCTTTCCAGAAGCTGGGGCTGAAGTAATTAATCTAGCCAATTCTTTCATGACTGGTAATTTTGGAATTCTATATTTAATATTAGGGCTTGGATGTTTTCTGTTTCTTGTATTTGTTGCATTTAGTAAGAATGGACGAATCAAATTAGGGAATAAAGATGACAAAAAAGAATTTAATACGTTCTCATGGGCAGCAATGCTATTTGCTGCTGGGATCGGCTCTAGTATCCTTTATTGGGGAATGATTGAATGGGCTTATTACTATCAAGGGCCGCCATTTGGAGTAGAACCTAAATCAAATGAAGCTATTCAATGGGCATCTACGTATGGAATTTTTCATTGGGGGCCGATTGCTTGGGCCATCTATACTTTACCTGCTCTCCCTATCGCATACTTTTACTATGTACGAAAAAAGCCTGTTTTGAAAATTAGCGAAGCTGTCCGACCAGTATTAGGAAAGTATGTTGATGGCCCCGTAGGCAATATCATTGATATATTGTTTATGTTCGGTCTTATGGGTGGTGCTGGAACAACGTTAGCATTAGGAACGCCTATGATTGCAGAAGGAATCCATGACCTAACCGGTATACCAGTTACATTAGGCTTAAAAGCAGTCATCATGTTGTTATGTACCGTAATCTTTGCCGTCAGTGCCTATTCTGGGTTACGTAGAGGAATTAAGGTATTAAGTGATGTTTGTATTTGGTTAACGATTCTATTAATGGCTTTTGTATTTATCTTTGGACCAACTGTATTTATTAGTGAAACGACTTTTTCTAGTATTGGTATTCTTGCAGATAATTTCTTCCGCATGGCTACATGGTTAGAGCCATTTAGAGACTTGGCCGGATTTTCGGAAACTGGATTCCCAGAATCATGGACGGTTTTCTACTGGGCATGGTGGGTTGTATACGCACCATTCGTTGGTTTATTTGTTGCACGTATTTCCCGAGGCAGAACAATTCGTGAGATGATTCTTGGTACGATGATATATGGTACGTTGGGCTGCATTTTATTCTTTGGGATTCTTGGTAACTTTGGACTTTACCTTCAACTTTCTGGCACATTTGATGTCATCGGGTTTATGAATGAAAACGGAGCACCAGCTGCTATCATAGCAATCCTCCATCAACTTCCTATGGCAAAAGTTGTTGTGGGCGCATTTACCATATTAGCTGTTCTATTTTTAGCAACAACCTTTGATTCTTCTTCTTATATCTTAGCCTCTGTGGTGCAAAAACAAATGAAAGGTGAACCAATGCGATGGAATCGTTTATTCTGGGCATTCACTTTATGTCTGTTACCGCTTGTTCTAATGTTTATCGGAGATCTTGAGGCATTACAAACAGCAAGCATCGTTGCAGGTTTTCCACTCATATTCATCATGTTCCTATTGTCATGGTCGTTTATCAAAGCATCCAATCATGATCTTAAATCATCTAGAGAGTTTAAAAATCCAACCATTCACATTAGTAAAAAAGATAAGGATGTAAATCCAAAATCAAAGAATTAATTTTAGAAAAAAGGACTACGGTAGATTGTCTCTACCGTAGTCCTTCTGATATTACATTTTATAAATTTGGCAATATAGTAGCTTTCGATTTATATACGGCATTTGTCTTGGCTTCTGCTAATGTCTCGTTTAAATAAATATCTTCTTCAAACCAATCCACTGTTTCAATCTTATCAATTGGATAAATCAAGTATGCTTCTTCTGTATACGTATCGCTATCTTGTACTACCATATATCTTAGTTTCCAATACTCTGTATCGAATACCATATCGATAACCGTTCCAATCTTTCCATCATTCGCGTGTACTTTATATCCTAATGTTTCATCTTCGCTTCGCAAATCATACGCCTGCATGTCATGTAAACGTTGTTCTTGTATTTCGGATTGCTCATTTGATCGAGGGGAGGTAAAAGGTTCATCTATGTTTCCCCAAATCATATTTCCTGTCCAATCTCTTGCCCAACCATAATAACTAATGAGCGAATTTTCTACATCTTTTGTAATTGCATGTTCTTCAGGTATTGTAGGACTATTTCGAATGGTATCTTTATCTAATTCTACCTCTACAAGTTCTTCCCTTTCATTAAGCGTTCGGAAGGAAGTTGGAGAAATAAGCACGCGCCTGCCTAGGAGCCACTTTCTTGAATCTATAACCGCATATCGTATCGTCCATTTTTGATCGTCAAAATACAAATCCTTGACTTTCCCCATTTCTCCATCTGATGCATGAATATTGTAGGCTTTCAAATCAGATGTAAAGAACATTTCATTTTCCTCCTTCAATGTTTACTGATCTCATACCCTTTTTTTGTTCCTTCCAAACAGCCCTTACCTTTGATAATCATAATAATAATCAATTGAATAAAATAATCCCACTTTTCCATGGCTTTTATGGTCTAAAGTAGCAAAAATGATGCCTATTACCTTTCCGTTGTTATTTATTACTGGACTACCGCTATTTCCTCTGTATACAGGAGCATCAAGCATAATAACCTTACGATCCCAAGAAGGAAGTTGTGTTTCACCAATAACGGTTCCTTCATTAGCTATTCCATGAAACTGAAGTGGGTTACCAATAAACTGGATAGCATCATTTTTTTGAATATCTGCATTTTTCGCTAACTGTAAATATGGCATATTTTCAGAATCAATATCCAATATTGCTAAATCAATGGATGGGTGAATCTCCTTAACATGAGCCGGATAAAGTTTGTCATTAGGAAAAGCAACGATGATTTCGCTTGCTTCCTCCACCACATGGTAATTTGTCAGAATCAACCCATCTGACGAAATAGAAAAGCCCGTTCCTTTTGAATCTCCAGTTTCAACGGTAACTACGGCCTGCTGATACGTTTTGATATCCTCTTCTTGAGATAACTGTGCTGAAGTAATTAAGAAATCAATGGCTGGAATTGAAAAAGTACGCGGGATTATTGCAATCACATTTAATAATAGAACTGACGCGATTAACCAAAACGCCCATTTAGGAAATGGACGTTTGGGTCTTTTTTGTTTTTCTTCTTCTTTTTCTCTTGCTAACGCTTGCTGTCTTTCTTGCTCAACTAATTCAAATAACGTTTCATCATCAATTTCTTCATACAAATCTTCATCTATTATATCCCGTTTCCGCTTATCTTTAGAGCTCATCATTCACCCCAAGTTTGATTGACGTTAGACAGCAGAATTTGCTTTTAATCCTTGCTGCATCTGATACATTTGATAATAATATCCAGTTTCTTTCATTAATTCGTTATGATTTCCTTTTTCCATAATTTTACCATGATCTAATACAAAAATAATATCAGCTTGCTGGATCGTTGATAATCGATGGGCAATAACTAATGTTGTTCTACCTGCTTTTAATACTTCTAAAGCCTGTTGGATAACCATCTCGGTTTCTGTATCTATATTTGCTGTCGCTTCATCTAAAATTAAAATAGCAGGATCGAAAGCAAGAGCTCGTGCAAACGATATAAGTTGTCTTTCTCCTAACGAAAAAGTTGTTCCTCCTTCAGTAACTTTTTCCTCATATTGATTCGGTAATTTTTCAATAAAGCGGTCGGCACCTACTGCTTTTAACGCTTTTATCGCTGTTTCTTTGGTGATTGTTGGATCATTCATAGTCACATTGGAGGTAATCGTACCCGAAAATAAGAATGGATCCTGTAAAACAATCCCCATATGACTTCTAACTTGTTGCCTTGACCACTCTTGTGTAGAGATACCATCAATTGTGATTTTTCCTGTCTGTGGATCATAAAACCGAAACAACAAATTCATGATCGAGCTTTTGCCGGATCCAGTATGACCAACAAATGCAGCAGTTTGCCCTGGCTTTATTTCAAAGGAAAGTTCATTCAATACATAGTCCTTGTCATTATAAGCAAAGGAAACCTGATCAAAATGTACATGCCCGCGATATCGTTTGACTGGTTTATCAATAACGGCTTCACCTTTATAGTCCATTAATTCAAACACACGGTTTCCCGCTACTCTCGCTTGTTCAATTAATGGTAACTGGTTTACGATATCTGTAACTGGTTCAAACAATCGGTTAAGGTAATCAACAAAAGCGTACAACAATCCAATTGATATCACACTAGTTGGCTCTAAAGAAAAAGAACCAAAATACCAAATAAAGCCTACAAATGCCAAATTACGGAAAACTGTAACCAGATTATAAGATGTTAACGCACTTAACTTGACTAACTTCCGCTGAAACGTAAAATGACGGTTGTTTAACACCTCAAAATCCTCTTTTGTTTTCTTTTCCCTCCGGAAAGCTTGAATAATTGACATCCCTTGAATCGCTTCATTTATATTTCCATTTATTTCACTTATGGTTGATCTAATAACAGTATTATATTTTGTCCCATAATGTTTATAAAGTTTCATCCAACCATATAGTAAAGGAATAATAAGTAAACATAATGCTGCTAATTTCACATCCAAGATAAACAAGGCTATAAAAATTCCACCCATATAAATAACACTTGTAACGACAATAGATAAAACACGTTCATATAAATCTCGAATAGCCTCGGTATCATTGGTAATACGGGCAACTATTTTCCCTGCCGGCTGATCAACATAATAATTAATCGGAATCCCTTGAATATGCGTAAATAAATCATTTCTCATTTTTTTAACAATATGATTGGATGCTTGCTGTAATAAAAAGGTCTGATAAAACTGAAAGAAACCAGCAATAATTAGCAACAGCATATATAATCCTAATAAATATAGGATCGGTCTTTGCTCAGGTTTAAAAAAGGGATATATCTCAGAAAGCGATAACTTATCTCCCATTACCTCCATTTGTTGACTTCCAGTTGTAATCGTTATGGAATTTCCATTGATCGTCCGTTTGCCCTGTAAAGTCACTTCTTTATCAACGAAATAATAACTGGAACCAATTCCTAAAACGGTTGATGCTCCCTCAATTGCCTTATCTTCCTCTTCTAACCGATCACTTCGTTTATAGTAATCCCCTTTATAAGTGACTGTGTTTCGGTCATCATTTGATTCGACCTGTTGCCAAATGCCTTCGACACCAAGGATATGATCATCGATTACTTTTTTAGCAATTAATGGACCTGCTAATTCTAATGAAACAGCAATAATTAAACAAATGAGACCAATAATAATTCCTTTTTTAAATTGCCATGCGTACGCGACTAACCTTTTCTCTGTTGACATGAATTGGTCACCTCTTTGTCTGCTAATTGTTGTTGTTGATATTGTTTTTGATACCACCCATTATTAAGATTTAATTGATCGTGTGTTCCTTCTTCAATAATTTTTCCATCTTCCAATACAATAATATGGTCAGCATGTGTCACTGCGGAAAGACGATGAGCTGCAATTAAAGTTGTTTTATTTTGCCTTTCTTGCCGTAAATGCTCAATTATTTTTGCTTCTGTCTTACCGTCTACGGCAGATAGCGAATCATCTAATATTAATATCTCAGGATCTTTAATAAAGGCTCGCGCTAAAGCCACGCGTTGTTTTTGTCCGCCAGATAATGTAACACCGCTTTCTCCGACTTGTGTATCTAAGCCATTCGGCAACTGCTTCATATCATTAAGAAAATGGGCTAATTCCATTACTCGATATATTTCCTGATCTGTTGCAGCCTCTTTTCCAAATTGAATGTTCTCACGGATAGACTTAGAAAACATGACCTGATCTTGAGGAACATATCCAATCCAAGAACGAATTGTTTCTAAGGAAAGATCCTCTATATTCTTATCAGATATTGTTATTCTCCCTTCTACCCCAGCATATTGGCGTAGTAATAACTTAAATAGCGTTGTTTTTCCAGCACCTGTTTTTCCTACTATCCCAATTGTTTGCCCTTTATTTATCGTTAATGAGATATTCTTTAATTGCTTGCTCTCCGTCGAGGGATAAGCAAAGGATACCGAGTTATATTGCACCGTCATAACGTCTGGTACATGAATAGGATGTGCTGGCTGTTGAATATCAGATTGATAATCAAGCGTATGACTAATACGATCTAAGGAAGCATTCCCACGTTGCAATATATTAATTAATTCGCCAACAGCAAACATTGGCCAAATAAGCATGCCTAAATAGACGTTAAATGTTACTAAATCCCCAAGTGTTAAAATATTATCGAAAACAAGAAAAGCTCCATAGCCCAGTCCAATTGTATAAGACAGTCCTACTAATATTTTCATTGTAGGTTCAAATAAAGCATCTATTTTAGCTACTTCTATGTTTTTTTCGTATACATCCATTGTCATCGCATGAAAACGTTTTGCATCCTGCTTCTCCTGAACAAAAGCTCGTATTACTCTTACTCCCCGAATCGATTCGAGCACGTCATTATTCATTTCCCCAAAAGCCGCTTGCGCTTTTGTAAATCGATTATGAATGGCTGAACCATATTTATTCATTACGATTGCCATTATTGGTAATGGGATTAAAGCAGCTAACGTTAACTTCCAGCTAATGGTGAATCCCATTATTGCTACAATCATTAACATAAATATACTCGAATCAACGAGCGTAAGTACGCCAAAACCAGCTGTTAAACTAATCGCCTTTAAATCATTGGTACTACGTGCCATCAAATCACCTGTACGATATTTACCAAAGAATGTTGGCGTCATCCTTAAGAAATGATCCATCAATTTACTTCTCATCCATCTTTCTAAAATGACTGCACCACTAAACAATGTATAATCCCATAAATAGGAAATAGCATAGTGAACAATAATTAATACGAGATAACCAACGATAATCGCCATTAATAACTGGGAAGTTAATGTCTCAAATTGAATATGATCAATTGTATAACCTGCCAATTTAGGTGGTATTAAACCAATCGCACTTGCAATAATTAAAGCTAAAATTGCAAAGAGGTATCGTTTCCAATAATGTTTAAAAAACCAAGTTAACTTGATAAATACCTCAAACATTCCCTACACCTTCTTCTCTTTTTTCTTTTACATAAAAAATTCTTCCGCTGATATTCTCTGTCCTACTCAAACATGTCGGATCATTCACCCATAAAAAAACACACATCCGTCCATGACGAATGCGTGTTTTATTGAGATAAGTAATGGTTACATAGACAACTTACCCATAAAAAAAGTCACAGACATAGGTGACCTTTTAACGATACGGATAAACAATCTAAGAATATTACATTCTTCCGCTTGAGGTCACAGAGAATATAGAATTGGTTAATAATGATTGCTGGGTAATTTGTTTTCGCATGATACGTGACCTCCTCTTTTTTGATTCTCAATTATTATAGTATTAAGAAAATTTTTAGTCAACATGTTTTTTGCAAATTTTGAAATTAATTTTAATGACGCGTCAACACTTTTCTAACATAATATCTCTCGCTTGCAGACATACTAACTTATATAAACCGTACGAATGGGATGGTATGTATGAGAAAAGCAAGAAAAAAAAGCAATGATAACTCTATCTTTCCAACAAATCTAGAAGATCTTAAAAGGCAATTACAAACCAAATTTGATCACAATTCAGACTTAAACTATACCATCTACCAACATCAAAATCAGCAGCTTGCTGTTTTTTATGTTACCTATTTAATAGATACGAATAAAGTCGAAGCATCTCTGCTTAAGCCTTTATTAGATAGTAAACAAACCTGGGATAATACGAAACTTCTCAATCAAATTCCACTCAGTTCTGGAAAAAAAGCTAAGACAATGGATGACATATTAAAAGGAATCCTAATGGGAGAAGTCTTCATTTATATTGAAAATGAAAAAGAAATAGTCTCCTATCCATTAAAGAAAGAGGAAAAAAGAGACCTTTCAAAGGCTGAAACAGAGTCACTAGTTCTTGGTCCACAGGTTGCCTTTACAGAATCACTCGCTACCAATATGAATCTTACGAGAAAAGGGATATTATCAAACGACCTGGTATTAGAAAAGATTATCGTCGGTGAACAGTCTCCTAAAGAACTACGATTAGCGTATTTAAAATCCGTCGCAAATCAGGATGACATCAATACGATGCGCCAGCGTCTAGTTGAATTGGAAGTGGATGAAATTGAAGACAGTTCCGTCTTGATCCAACTAATTGAAGACTCTTCATCTAGCATCTTTCCACAGTTTTATGAGACGGAATTACCTGATCGCTTTTCCTATTCCATTTCCAAAGGACGAGTTGGTGTACTTGTTGAAAATAGTCCTACTGGTATTATCGCACCCATTACGTTATTTAGCTTTTTGGAATCAACGGAAGATTTATATATGCGATGGAACATTGGATCTTTTTTTCGTATTCTTCGTTTCATAGCAATGGTTATATCCGTTTTGTTGACGCCTATGTATGTAGCGGTGGTTACCTATCATTATGAGATCATCCCGATGCCCTTGCTCATCACCCTTGGTCAATCACGTGCAAATGTTCCGTTTCCTCCAATTTTTGAAGCAATGCTGTTAGAGCTATTGATCGAATTACTACGAGAGGCCGGCGCAAGATTACCTACCAAAGTAGGTCAAACCATGGGTATAGTCGGAGGTGTTGTCGTTGGTACTGCTGCTGTACAGGCAGGACTTACTAGCAATACGTTAATTATTTTGGTTACATTAAGCGCACTAGCTTCCTTTACAGCACCTAGTTACTTAATGGGTACAACCATACGCGTATTACGTTTTCCGATGATCATTCTTGGAGGTGTCCTAGGATTAATCGGAATTATGTTTGGAATTTGTTTTTTAATTATACATTTGCTTAAATTAACTTCATTGGGAGGACCATATTTATCTCCTGTCTACCCATTCAATTGGCAGGATCTAAATAAGACCTTATTCCGACTTCCATACAATATGCAAACGAAACGATTTGTTTCCTTTCGCTTAAGAGACCTGTACCGATTTGACAAAGATAAGGCGAGAAAGAAGAAAGACATAGATGAGTAGGTGAAAATGTGGAGATTAATCTGAATATCAAACCAAATTTACAGATAAGATCCTTTTACCTGTTTTTTGTTATCGTATCCATTCAAATTGGTGTAGGCATTATGGGAGTGCCACGAATCATATTTGAAGCCTCTGGCCGTGATGCCTGGATATCTGTCATCCTTGCATTTTTATATATTGTTCTTCTGCTTTCAGTGATGTTCCTGATTTTAAAACCGTATGACAATGCAGACATTTTTGGTATTCAAATTGACATTTTTGGGAATTGGATAGGCAAATTATTAGGTACGATCTATATCGCCTATTTCGTTCTAAATTTATTTACGGTATTAATTACCTATATTGAGGTAGTTACTATTTTTATTTTTCCTGATCTTAATAACTTTTTTATGGCTATTTTATTGGTTGCTTTGATCTTATACAGTACAATCGGTGGAATTAGAGTAATTATTGGTGTCTGCTTCTTGTTTTTCATCCTATCCCACTGGTTGGTATTGTTACTTGCCCAACCCATTTGGGAAATGGATTGGTCGCATTTCCAACCAATGTTTCAATCATCGTTAACGGAGCTGTTAGAAGGGGCTCGACAAACAGCCTATACATTTAGCGGCATTGAGCTTCTATTTTTACTTTATCCCTTTGTCCAAAATAAGAAATCAGTAAAGCTCCCGGTTTATTTAGGAGCTTTATGGTCGGCTTTACTTGTAATGGCAGCGACAGTGGTTGTAACTGGTTTCTTTACACCAGAAGAAATAAAAGCTAGAGAATGGTCAGTACTTGGTCTATATAAGATTCAATCCTTCTCTTTTGTAGAACGATTTGATTATATTGTTGTTGCAGAGTGGATGATGGTCACTCTCCCTAACATGATATTATGCAGCTGGGCAGTCATCTATGGGATAAAACGACTTTATAAAATCCCACAAAAAACTACCTTATATGTACTTGTTTCGTTATTAGCAATCGCTAGTATATTTACAAAAGAACATTATGTTATTCAAGCGTTAATTAACTTTTCAGCCAAACTTGGTTTCTGGATTATATATATTTATCCCTTCCTTTTACTTATTCTGGTCTACGTAAAAAAGCGGATCTTTCAAAATAAAGGAGCTGTTAATCATGAAAAATAAGCTCATTATGCTGCTCTGCTTTATTCCTATTCTTCTATTAAGTGGTTGTCTGGAAACGAAACCAATAGAAAGATTAGCGATTATAAATGCTAGAGGTATTGATTTACTGGCTGAAGGATTAATTGATACGACACTCGTAATGTTTCAATTTGATACACAAAGTCCAGACATTTCCAAGATTGCTTCCGGCTCAGGGAAAACAATTAAAGAGGCTAGATATGACGCAAACACCAAAACCAGTTTTACATTAACACCAGGGCAAATACGTTTGGAATTATATGGTAAAGATGTAGCGGAAAAGGGAATCATTTCATACTTAAATACCCTAGTGCGTGATGCACGCACATCGGATAGGGTACTGTTAGCAATTACTGATTCTTCTGCAAAGGAAATTATTACCCAAGGACAGCAGGCAACCAATATAAATGTCGGCTTATTTATGAGTGGGTTAATCAAACAGAAAATTGAGAATGACAGTATTCCAAAGCCAGAACTATATGATTTTACACATGCCTTTTTTGAAAAAGGGCAAGATCCCGTACTACCTCTTATTAGTTCTGCAGAAGGGACGCCAGCATTGTCATCAATGGCCATGTTCAAAGATGATGTTTATGTTGGGAAGCTTTCGCTAGATCAAGCAATATTAATTAATATGTTTTTAAAAACCATCCATTCTACCCCGTTTGATATTGGGGTAGATGCAAAACCGCTTGAAAAGTATTTACAAAACTTTCTTTCTGGTCAAGATAATGAGACGATCCAATTAAATGGGAAGATTATCAAGGGAAGAACGAATACAAAAATAGTCGATTCCAAACAACTTAAATTTCAAACGGATGTGACCATCCAAATGAATTTACTTGAGCTGTCCCGAGAATTAGATTTAGCTAATGAAGAAGTTACTTCAACACTTGAAGAACAAATTGAAAAACAAGTAAAAAAGCAGTATGAAGAATTATTAACACAAACACAAAAAATGAAAGCAGATCCATTTGGATACGGAGAAATTTACCGAATTAATAAAAATAATGGGGAATTAAAAAGAGATCAATGGCATGAGCTCTACCCTGAAATAGACGTGGATTACAAGGTAGATGTAAAAATCGTTGAATACGGAACGATTAGATGATGCTGCATAGGTAAAGGGAGCTATCCACAAGCTCCCTTTGTAATTTATTTATCATGCCTTTTTATTTTTTTCTTACCTCGGATATGATTTCGATTACACGATCCTTGGCTTTTTCTGTTTTATATTGTTTCATTGCATCAACCATTACTGGCGCTGATTTTGTTAATTGCTTGATTTCTTCTATTAGTGCCTCATCTGTTAAGGCTTCCTCTTCTAAAACTCTGGCATAACGCCGCTCTGCAAATGATTTTGCATTAATAATCTGATCACCACGACTAGCCTGACGAGATAATGGAATTAACAGCATTGGCAACTGTAAAGCTAAAAATTCAAAGATAGCATTTGAACCAGCCCTAGAAAGCACAAAATCACTTGCAGCAAACATATCTTTTAATTCCTCATTAATGTATTCAAATTGCCTATAACCTGGTTCGTTAATTTCTGTATCCATTTTACTATGACCACAAATATGAATGATTTGTAAAAATGGTAGTAATTGCGGAAGACAATTTCGAACGGTTTCGTTTATTTTTTCAGAGCCGCCACTGCCTCCCATAATCAAAAGTACCGGTTTTTCACCTGATAAGCCCGTTATATCCAGACCATTTTGTCTACTGCCTTGAAATAATTCATCACGTATGACTGCACCAACGTATTCAGATTTTTTCTCCGGAAGGTACGAAAGGGTCTCTGGAAATGTTGCTAATACTTTTTGTGCAAATGGCATGGCAATTTTATTGGCTAAGCCCGGTGTATAATCAGATTCATGTACAACTGCTGGAACACCAGTTAGTTTAGCTGCCAGCATGACAGGAACAGATACAAATCCACCTTTAGAAAATATTACAGATGGTTTCCGTTTCCTTAAGATATTTATTGCTTGTAAAGTACCTTTTAATACTTTAAATGGATCTTTTATATTTTCCTTCGATATATACCTTCTCAATTTTCCCGTAGAAATCGGATGGTATGTGACTTCATCTAGCTCGCTAACCAAATTCCGTTCGATACCTTCTTTAGATCCTATATAATCAATTTCCCATCCCTGTTCTTGGTAGTATGGGATTAGCGCTAAATTTACAATTACATGGCCTGCTGTTCCTCCACCTGTAAACAGTATCCTTTTTTTATTCATATGATGTTAACGTCCCTTCTTTCAAACTGCTTCATAAAACGGTATAATATTTTTGTTCCTCTTCTATCCTATTAGAAAATACTCGAAAAAGGAAGAGAATTATGTATCCAACAACAACCATCAAAGAAAAATTTAAGCTATTTGGTATTATTTTAATCCCGATACTCATTACCCAAGTAAGTATGTATTTAATGAACATATTTGATACTGTCATGTCAGGTCGCGCTGGTGCAATAGATCTTGCAGGAGTAGCAATTGGCTCTAGCCTTTGGGTCCCCATATTTACAGGAATTAATGGGATCTTATTAGCCATCACTCCAATTATTGCTCAACTAACTGGTGCGAATTCAAATAACCAAGTTTCTCATAAAGTTCAACAGGCGATTTACTTGTCTACCATACTCGCAGTTATCGTATGTATCATTGGCGGGATACTGCTAAACCCGATATTGAACATGATGGATTTAGAAAGTGGTGTACAACGTACAGCTAAATATTATCTAATTGCACTAGGAACAGGGATTATCCCGTTATTTATTTTTAATACCATTCGCTGTTTTATTGACGCACTTGGTCAAACACGTATCTCGATGTTCATCATTTTACTATCGTTACCTTTAAATTTATTTTTTAATTATATCTTTATTTTTGGCAAGTTTGGTGTCCCTGCCTACGGTGGGATTGGAGCTGGTATAGCAACATCCGTAACGTATTGGTTAGTAGGTATCATATCATTAATTGTTATCTACCATATCCACCCATTTCGCAGATTTTCCATTTTAACCAATTGGGTTAGACCCTCTATTGCTGTATGGTGGGATCAATTAAAGATTGGAATTCCGATTGGTTTTGCTATGTTTTTTGAAACGAGTATTTTTTCAGCCGTAACGCTTTTTATGAGTGTATACAGTACCTATACGATCGCTGCACATCAAGCAGCCATTAATTTCGCTTCTTTACTATATATGATCCCGCTTAGTGTTGGTATGGCTCTAACGATAGCAATTGGTTTTGAGATTGGAGCGAAACGTTTTAAGGACGCAAGAACCTATGGCTATATCGGAATTAGTGGCGGGATTTTTATTGCATTATTTGCAGGGTTTGTAATATACATTACCAGAGATTGGGTTGCTGCCTTATATAACTCAAACCCCGAAGTAATTGAATTAACCAAGCAATTCTTATTTTATGCGATATTCTTTCAGTTGGCTGACGCCTTTGGAGCTCCTATACAAGGGGCGCTTCGTGGATATAAAGATGTCAATATAACCCTAATAATGGCCTTGATTTCCTATTGGATTATTGGTCTTCCTGTTGGATGGCTATTAGCAAACTACACAGCTCTCGAACCATTTGGATATTGGGTCGGTATTATAACCGGCTTGACTTGTGGAGCCATTGCATTATTGGGGAGACTGCTTTACTTACAAAGGAAATATGTACGTTTGAAAGGAGTAGAGACAGAGAAAATATAAAATTGATATTACCACTGTTGCAGAACTATCTAGATTCTGCAACAGTTTTTTTGCCAGTTTTATTAAGGAAGGCTGGCTAATTCCACGTTCTAGGCGACCGCGACCTCGGCAAGACTTGCATCCTTTAGGCCCGCTGCTAGATTACGTGGTTAGTTGTCCACCATTATAGAATTTTATACAGTCCTAAACAATAAAAAAATACGCTTGTCCATATTGGCTCAAGCGTACGTAAACGAAGATATATTATTATAGGAATAAGCCAACAATAGAAGCTGATAAAATTGATGCCAATGTCGCACCAATTAATAATTTCATTCCAAATCCAGAAACACTAACTGCTTTTTTAGCATCGATCCCTTTCACAGTTCCTGCAATAATCCCAATCGATGAGAAGTTCGCGAAACTGGTTAGGAATACAGATACAATACCGATTGTTTTTTCTGACATGGATTCTAACATTGGTTGAAATTGCAGCATAGCAACAAATTCATTTGTTACAATTTTTGTTCCCATAATCGAACCAGCCTGAACAACTTCACTCGGTGAAATTCCCATAAGCATTCCAATAGGAGCTAAAACATAACCTAAGATTTCTTGAAGCGTAACTCCGGCAAATATCAACTGAATTAACCAATTGACTAATTCTAATGAAGCGATGAATGCGATTAACATAGCGGCTACAATTAAGGCAATCTTACCACCTTCAAGTGCACCATTACCCATTGCCTCAAAAATGCTTCGATCATTCGTTACATCCTTGATGTCTACCACATCTTCTTCCTTTGGTACTTTTACGGGTGCAATAACTGAAGATATCATTAACGCACTTAACATATTCAAAGGAAGTGCTACCAATACATACTCAGCTGGTAATATTTGTAAATATGCTCCAACAATAGAAGCAGATACAGATCCCATTGCAGAAGCACTTACAATATACAATCGATTATCATTTAAATGATGGAACTGTGAGCGAATAGCAATTAACGCTTCTGATTGTCCAAAAAATATACTATTAACGGCGTTAAATGATTCTACTCTAGGTAAACCCGTTATTTTAGAAATTAACCCACCGAAGTATTTAATAAGTGGTGGAAGAATACGAAGATAAGTTAATACAGATAGCAACGTTGCAAAGAAGATAATTAATAGTAGAACATTGAAGAAAAATACGCCGCCTTCTTCTGTAACAAACCCACCTACTACAAAATTAATACCTTCCGTACCAAACTCAATTAATTTATTAAAACCTGCCGAAATACCAGTAATAACTTTCTGACCAATCTCTGTTCTAAACATGAACAGGGTAATCAAAAGTTGTAAGACTAACATGATTCCAATGCCTTTATAATTTATGTTCTTTTTATCATTCGACATTAAAAAAGCTAGTCCCAGGACAATGACAATTGCCAATAATCCTAGAATTATTCCCACACTGATTGCCTCCCTTTTTTGTAACTGTTTTCATTCTTTTTGTTTCATAGGTCATTGTACCAAGTTGTCTGACGTCATGCAAGAGATTGTTTTTTCTGTCAATTTAAAAACTACACTATTTTGTTTTCCTATTCGTTTGTAAAAAACGTCGATTTCAAGGCTTAAGGGTGACGCGACTATTTAATATAATCGAATTACTGTTGCACCGTCTCTTGGTTGATCTGTAGCCACTTATTTATAATTAAAAAAGCCTCAATAACCTAGGAGTTATTGAGACCATTGTAACGAATTAATGGGTAGGAAAAAAAGCCATCTGGATGATAAAAATTACACCAAACAAATAAAGTAGCCAATGGACTTCTGTTCCCCTTCCGCATACCAACTTTAATAGAGGGTAAGTGATAAATCCTATGGATATTCCAGTGGCAATGCTAGAAGTAAGTGGCATGGATAGAATAATAGCAAACGCTGGAAAAGCCTCAACAAACGATTTCCAATTTATTTTTGCTAATCCTTCCATCATAAAACAACCAACTATGATTAGTACTGGTGAAGTAATTGCTGGTATATTTGCCACTGCACTAATAATGGGAGTAAAAAATATCGACAGTGCAAATAACAAAGCTACAATTACAGAAGTTAAGCCAGTTCGACCACCAGCAGCCACTCCAGAAGTAGATTCAATGTAAGCAGTTGAAGGGCTTGTCCCAAACATAGAACCAACAGTAGTTGCCGTAGCATCAGATAATAGTGCAGCCTTTGCACGTGGCATATTCCCATTTTTCATAAATCCTGCTTGTTCAGCTACACCAATCATTGTTCCCGTTGTATCAAATATTGTTACGAGAAGAAATGCAAAGACAATCGTATATAGACTTTGACTAAACACACCGGCAATATCAAGATCAAAAAATACAGGTGTTGGTGGAGTTGATATGTATCCTTCACTGAACGATAATTGTCCTGTAAAAATAGCTATAATTGTAGTTATAAGCATACCAATAAATAAGGCACCCTTCATGTTCCAGACAAATAAAATAAGGGTAATAAACAAACCGATCAATGTTAATAATGTCATTGGCTGATGTAAGTCCCCTAATCCAACAATGTTGGCTTCATTTGGAGCAACAATACCAGCCATTTTCAACCCGTTAAATGCAATAAATAAGCCGATGCCCGAAGTAATACCATACTTTAGCGAAGACGGTATTGCTTTTATTAAAGTTTCCCGCAACGTTGTTAAACTAAGTAGTATAAATAAAATACCAGCCACAAATACAGTACCAAATACAGTTTGATACGAGAGACCTTCTGCTGCAACGACACTGGCAAAATATGCATTTAACCCCATCCCAGGAGCAATAGCAATTGGATAGTTTGCAAAAAATCCCATACATAGTGTTCCAACTACTGCCGATATAATCGTTGCCATAAATACTTGTTCAAATGGTACCCCCGCTGCAGACAGAATAGCAGGATTAACAACGATAATATAAACCATTGTTAAAAATGTAGTCAAACCGGCAACTATTTCTGTTTGGATATTTGTATTGTTTTCCGTTAATCTAAATAAATTCTTCAAAGATAGCACCTTTCTTTCCGAATAAAATCGACAACATTTAATATAATATTCGTTTTTAAGTTTTAATGCAAGATAAAATGCTTTGTATCTTTTACATGAAAGAATTAGCCCTATTTTAACCAATAATTAAGATCTTACCACAAAAAAAGCCTTGCTTTAAGCAAGGCTTTTTAAACATTTCATTATCCTTCAAGTAATAAATCATAAGGATCTTCAAGCAATTGTTTCACACGAACTAGGAACTGTACAGCTTCTTTTCCGTCAACAATTCGATGGTCATAGGATAGAGCAATATACATCATTGGGCGTACTTCGATGCTATCGTCTGGCATAACCATTGCACGTTTTTGGATATTATGCATGCCGAGAATTCCAACTTGCGGAGCGTTCAGAATTGGCGTAGACAACATAGAGCCAAACGTTCCACCATTTGTTATCGTAAATGAACCGCCTTGCAGTTCACTCATTTCCAGCTTCTTATCACGAGCCTTTTTACCGAGATTACCAATTTCTTTTTCGACACCTGCAAAATCTAAACGATCAGCGTCGCGCACAACTGGAACAACTAAACCATCATCTGTAGATACTGCAATACCAATATCGTAGAATTTTTTAATAACAATTTCATTGTCTTGTATCTCAGCATTTAATAGCGGAAATTCTTTCAAAGCACCTACAACTGCTTTAGTAAAGAAAGACATAAACCCTAATTTAACACCGTGTTTTTCAATAAATTTTTCTTTTCTTTCACTACGGAGTTTCATTACGTTCGTTAGATCAACTTCGTTGAATGTTGTTAACATCGCAGCTTCATGTTGTACATCCACTAGACGTTTAGCAATTGTTTGGCGACGACGAGACATTTTCACCCGCTCAACTGGCTTATCAAATTCTGTTTTTTCTTTTGATTTTTTATCCTCTTTTGCTGGTTTGGTATTTTCCTTAGAACTGCTAGCAGCTGCATCCACATCCTCTGGACGAATCCTTCCTAATGGATCGCGTGGACTCACTTTACTTAAGTCTATGTTTAATTCACGAGCACGTTTTCTTGCTGCTGGAGAAGCAATGACATCTCCTTTTGATTGTGTTTCTTCTTTATCCGCTTGCTTGTCTTCTTGTTTTGGTTCCTCTTTTTTCTGCTCATTCTCTTTTGCTTTTGATTCGGCAGGCTCATTTTCTTCTTGTGAAGTATCCCCACCTGCTTCGCCATTTTCGTCAATTTTCGCGATAATGTCACCAACCTCTACATCATCACCCTCTTCACGGATAATTTCGGTAATAACTCCTGAGAAGTCGGAGTTGACTTCCACATTTACTTTATCCGTTTCTAACTCTACTACTGGGTCACCTTTTTCAATATTATCCCCTTTTTTAACCAACCACTCTGCAATGGTTCCTTCGGTAATCGATTCAGCTAGCTCTGGTACTTTAATTTCATTCATTGGAATCTCCTCCTTTTGATGGGCTAATCGCTTGTTGTACGATTTGATTTTGCTCTGTTTTATGCACATTTGGAACACCAACAGATGGTGCTGAACGATTTGGTCGTCCAATATAACGCAATGACTGATCATCTTCTAATAATTCCCTTAAATAATCATCTACAAAATCCCAACTACCCATGTTTTTCGGTTCTTCCTGAACCCAAACAATTTCTTCAAGATTTGGCAATGCCTTTAATTCTTTCTCTAATTGTTTCTTAGGAAATGGATAGATTTGTTCCAATCGTAATACACGTAACCAATCAAATTTTTCTTCCGAATGTTCCATCGCCTCTTCTATATCAACCATTACTTTCCCGCTTCCAATTAACAGGCGTGTAGCATTTTTCTTGCTTACTTTTAAATTAGGCTGTTCGCGCAATGGCTGGAACTTACCTTCTGTAAATTCTTCTGCAGCGGATGCAATCCGTTGATTTCGAATTAAACTACTTTTTGGTGTCATAACAACTAAAGGTCTTGCTTCTTCGCGATTTCTTAAAGCTGCTTGCCTGCGAATTAAATGGAAGAACTGTGCAGATGAAGTTACATAAGCAACAATCCAGTTATTCTCTGCCGCCATTTGTAAGAAACGTTCTAAGCGAGCGCTTGAGTGTTCTGGACCTTGCCCTTCATATCCATGAGGAAGCAGCATCACCATATTGGATTTCTCTCCCCACTTTGCACGAGCAGCGGAAATAAACTGATCAAATACTACCTGCGCTGCATTGGCAAAATCACCAAATTGCGCCTCCCATAAAACTAACGTATTTGTCGCCTGAACACTATACCCATACTCATAGCCTAACACACCTGCTTCAGATAACGGGCTATTACGAATATCAAAAGATGCATGAGCATCTTTTAACGTATGCATTGGACTAAATTTTTCATTCGATTTCACATCATGAATAACCAGATGACGATGTGCAAATGTCCCACGCTCTGTATCTTGACCAGTTAAACGAATAGGAATGCCATCTTTCAAGATAGATGCATATGCCAGTGCCTCTCCAGTGCCCCAATCCGCTTTTCCACCTTCTTCTAAGGAGTTTTGACGGCGTTTGAGTATTTTCTCAAGCTTTTTATAGCTATTAAAACCTCCCGGACGATGCATTAATCCTTCATTTAACTCTTTTAATGTATCTAAGTCAACTGCCGTTTCAAATTGATCCAAGCCATTGGTTAAGGCTTCAGGCATTGGTTTTGAAACACATTCACCCGTTTCATTTTCTTTCATATTATTATATATTTCACGTAATTCTTGTTCTGCTTTATCTTTAATTTCTTTAAATTTATCAGCACTTGTAATTCCTTTTTCTTCGAGCACTTTAGCAAAAACATTGGCAGCCGTTGGATGCTTATCAATTTCTTCATAAAGACCTGGTTGTGTCATTCGTGGTTCATCCATCTCATTATGACCATAACGGCGGTACCCAACTAAATCGATTAGAAAATCTTTATGGAATTTCTGGCGATATTCATAAGCAATCTTCACAGCAGATACACATGCAATTGGATCATCTGCATTAACGTGTATAATAGGTATTTCAAATCCTTTCGCCAAATCACTTGCATAACGAGTTGATCGTCCATCTACTTGATCCGTCGTATATCCTACAAGGTTATTCGCTATTATATGAAGTGATCCTCCCGTAGAATAACCTGGTAATCCACTCATGTTTAACGTTTCGGCAACAACTCCTTCGCCGATAAAAGCCGCATCACCATGAATAACTACAGGAACTGCCTTATTCGTGTCTTGCTTTGGATAACCGCTTTCTGTCCGATCATCTTGAGCAGCACGAGCAAATCCCTCTACCACTGGATTAACAAATTCTAAATGAGAAGGATTATGAGCCAAACGAATTCGAGTTGTATTCTCATCGCCTGGTTCTTTGGTTGCACCATAATGATACTTCACATCACCAGTCCAACCATAATTAATTCCCATTGAGCCTTCAGATGGAATAAGCTCCTTGTTCGGAGAGTGGTGAAATTCAGAAAAAATCTTATCATATGGTTTTCCCAAAACATGGGCTAATACTGCTAAACGTCCCCGATGCGCCATTCCCATCATAATGTTTTCGACCTTATCATTTCTTGCATATTTAACAATTTGGTCGAGCATCGGTACCATAGCCTCTAAACCTTCAATAGAAAATCTTTTTTGGCCAACAAACGTCTTTTGTAAAAAGCTCTCAAACCCTTCTACATGTGTAAGGCGTTCAAGTAATTTAACCTTTTCTTCATTCGATAGTTCCAATCGGGCATTTCCCGATTCTATCAAATCCAACAACCATTTGCGTTCGTCATCATTATTTACATGATCGTACTCAAATGTAATGGTACCTGAATAATATTTCTTCAATTCTTTAATAACATCTAACCCGTTTTCAACATTACTTGGTGCTTTTTCCCATAACCATGCAGCTGGCATACTTTTTAGATCTTCATCCGATAAACCGTAAGTTGATGCTTCTACTAATTCAGATTTTCGACCTCTATGACCAACTGGATATATATCTGCTTCCAAATGTCCGAAACGACGAATAGCCTCAACAAGTTTCATTGCTGAGGTGAGTTTTTTTACGTCATTTATAGATGTAGCCTGAGACGGTGCCTCGGCTGAAACAGTTGATTGGGATAACCATTGTGGGGCTCCATGCTCATCGAACATTTTCTTAATGGATAGATCTACTGCCTCTGGATCCTCTTTATACAATTCATATTGTTCTTCTACATACCCCATGTTTGGACCATGAAATTCTGACCAGAATCTCTCATTAGATTCTTCGCGCTGTGCCACCTTTTATACCCCCATTAGAAGTTAGCTTCCCGTTATGAAACGGTATACATTATTCATTCTACATTATAGAACTGACTGATGTTTACTTCAACTAATATACCCTATTTTATTAGTTGAAACAACACAATGTTCCAACGTTGATTATAGTTTAAATTTTCAAATGATTAACTCTATTAAAAAAGGGAAGGATGAACTATATACCAATCCTCTTAGCTAAAAACCATAATTATTCATTGTTTTCCTTCCTTATATTCACATTTTATTAATAATTAGTTATAATAGAGGCAACATTAAGTACTAATGGTCTCTTACATAGAAGGAGGATATGTACATGAAATTAGCTCTATTAATGGGAGTAATCCTTGTATTTGTAACATCATTTTTCACATCAGGGTATGATTCAAAACCTGGTGTACCTAAAAAACAGCAATAAAGTAAGCGCAAACGATTCGCTACAGAAGATAGCTTTCGTTTGCGCTTTTTATTTTCTAATTTTTCTTATGTCAAGTCAGGAAATCCTTGTTGACGTAATGCTTCATAAATAATAATAGCAGCTGTATTGGATAAATTTAACGATCTTACCTTATCACCCATGTGTATTCGGAGACAACGATCTTCCTTTCCGTATAATAATTCATGTGGAATCCCATTTGTCTCTCGGCCAAAAACAAAAAATAATTCTTCCTGGCAATTACTGAAATCATAGTCTGTGTAATGCTTTTTTCCAAAATTTTCTATATAATAGTATGACCCACTTGGGTATGTTTCATAGAGTTCATCAAGTGAATCATACTCTTGTATATCGACATCTTTCCAATAATCTAGACCAGCTCTTCTCACCATTTTGTCCTCTGTCGAAAATCCAAGTGGATGTATAAGATGTAATGTGGCATTTGTTGCTAGGCAAGTTCTAGCAATATTCCCTGTATTTGCTGGAATTTCTGGCTGATATAAAACAACATGTAAACTCACTTTTCATTCTCCTTACCTACGTTCTGCTTTTTAGTATATCACTTTTTCTAATAAATCCTGAAAAATTTATATTTAATTTCTGGTGTCCATGCAGTGGAATCCTCATAGGACCAGTATCGATTACGGCTATTGTCGGTATGTGCATTTACAAGCGGCATTCCATACGCATCTTTTGCAACAACAATTGTATTATGATTCCACCGGCCATCTCCTTCAAAATCATAGCAGATAATATCGCCTGGTAGGAGGTCTCCGGCAGATTCCACTTCTTCACCTCTGAGACCTTGTGTCGAACCACTTAAATACCAGCGTAGCGAATGAGCTACAGCCCAACTGAAGCTCCAACTCCCGTTTCCGTACCACCATCCTCTTTCTCTTACAGGTGCACCTCGCATTGGAGCTCCACCAGCAAACATGCATTGAGATACATAATTCGTACAATCCACTTCAAACTTTTTATAAGCAGGATTGTAACTATTCCACCATCTTTCTGCATATTGAACTGCAGCATGACGATCATAGGAAAAACGCGTGGATGTATCCCTGCCGATAATATCATCAGGGCTTATGTTTTGTTGTATTTCTGGTTGTTTATTTATTATAAGACGATGGTCACTAATCTCTCCTTGATTGATTTGAAAAGTATATGGATAGACTGACTCCTCCAAGTATAATTGTTCCTGTTGTTTCACTAATAAGGATAAATGCAAATGATAATTATAATGTGTAGCTTGATCATAACGGATTTTTCTATACAGATGGCCATTTCCTTTAATATGAACAATGGAAGCATTTCGTTCTTCGAGCAATGCTTTTTTCCGTTTCCACCAGTCATTATTCCACTGATCTGATTCAAACATGTGGATCCAGTAATCTTTTAATTTTTCCATAAAAAATCCCCTCCATAGAAAGTATATGGAGAGAATGCTTGTCAAACAGCCAAAAATTTCTTAGTTTTGAAAGGCAAGTCCTTTTTCCATTTCAAACAATACTTGCTCATCTGTTTCTTGTTCCATTGCTATCTTTATTGCATGAAATGCTTCCTCCGTACCGATTTTCCCTAGCGACCAGGCTGCAGTACCTCGAATAACCGGCCGAGGATCCTTCGTCATCACATCAATAATCTCTTTTACTGCCGTTTTATCTTTGTAATGCCCAAGAGCAATTAAAGTATTACGCTGAATTGGTTTTTTCCCTCTCCACGATCCAGATATATGCCCAAATGTCGCTTTAAATTCTCTATTTGACAATTTTAACATTGGAATTAGTTTTGGCTTTGATACCTCATGTTCCGGTTCAAACTCGGGATGAATATGAAAGTCAACCTTGTGATTTTTAGGACAAACTACCTGGCATGTATCACAACCATATACACGATTTCCAATCTTGGACCGGAATTCATCTGGTAAGAAGTCTTTTGTTTGGGTTAGAAAGGCAATACAGCGTTGTGCATTCAATTGCCCCCCCTGTACAATTGCCCCTGTAGGACAAGCATCAATACATTTTGTACATGAACCACAGCTATCGTCAACAGGTTCATCTGGTACAAAAGGAACATTAGTAATTAGTTCTCCTAAATAGACAAAAGAACCAAATTCCGGAGTGATAATCGATGTATTCTTTCCGCTAAAACCGATGCCCGCTCGCTCCGCAACAGCTCGATCGGATAATTCCCCCGTATCAACCATTACTTTATTTTTCCCGTCAGGTACTTTATCTTGAATAAAAGCTGCCAGCTTATTTAAACGCTCTCTCATCACGATATGATAATCAACGCCCCATGAAGCTCTGGCAAATAAACCTCGTCGTTCCTCTTTTGTACTCCGAGGAGCATCTTTCATTCTTGAAGGATAAGCCAATGCAATTGATATAATCGATTTTGCCTCTGGAAGTAATCGTGTAGGTTCCGTACGTTCCTCAATTGTACCTTTCTCAAATCCAGATTGGTAGTTTAACGCTTGCTGTCTTTTAAGCCGTTCTTTTAACTCACCAAATACATCTGCAGATGCAAAACCGATTTTATCGATACCTATCTGTTTACTATAATCAATAATTTCTTGTTTTAGTAGATCTGTTTGCATAAGCTTCTTCTCCGTTCTACCTCTGCTTTATAATAGCTGTACGCATCCGATTTAATACTGCTGCAATTTCGAATCTACGTGGACGCGCAAGATCGCCGGGATGCTGATTAGGAAAAGCAGTAATTGACCCTAACCCCTGCTTATCCATTCGTTCTTCAATCTGATCTAGCAATGTACACAACGCAATATCATTCATACCTTGTTTACGGTCTAGATGTTGAATCATTTCAGCTATCATCCTAGTTTGGGAGGCATCAACCAACTGTTCTGTATCTGTAAATGATATATCTGTCTTCCCCATCAATATATGTGTGCGGCCCTTGGCTTGAACTTTTACTCGTTTTCCTTTATTTGTCTGTAAGGATGATTGCTGAAAATAACGATTTCTAACTTTTCCAAATGTCCCCTCTAATGAAGTCTCTCTTTCTAATGGATATTGTTGCATAATTGCTTTTGCATCTATTGTAACATTTGCAGGTATATAGTTTTCCATTCGAATTACTGTATCAGCAGTTGCAAAATAGTCACCTGAACCCCCCATTACTAGTATTGTTGAAACGCCTAATTCATCACGTAGTTGCGTTATTTTATCAATAAATGGTGTTATTGGTTCTTTATTTTGATGAACAAGCAATTGCATTCGATGATCACGAATCATAAAGTTAGTTGCACTTGTATCTTCATCAATTAATAATGTAGATGCACCTGCTTCCAAAGCTTCCATTACATTTGCTGCTTGTGACGTACTGCCACTAGCATTTTCTGTGGAGAAAAAAGTAGTCTCCTGTTCATGAGGGAGATTATTAATAAACGGAGAAATATTTACTCCACTTACTTTACGCCCATCTTCAGCGCGAATTTTTACAGCATTTCTATCCGTTAATACAAATTCTCGGCCATCGCCCGCTACATGCGAATAAACACCACGTTCAATTGCTTGAAGTAGTGTACTCTTACCATGATAGCCACCGCCAACAATTAATGATATACCTTTTTCCACGGCCATTCCTTTTATCGGTTCATCTGTATGAGGAATTTCGATTTCCACTTGGTTTTCTGCAGGACTTTGAAATGGTACAGCTTTTTTTAACGGGCGATTACTTATACCGCTCTCTCTTGGTAAAATGGAGCCATTTGCTAAAAATGCAACCCAATTATTTTCCTTCATTTGCTGACGAACCGCATCTTGTTGATCTGCCAATTTGATGGCTTGATTAATTGCTTCATCTTTTAACGTATACACGGAATTCCTTATAATCGATGGTAATGCTTGGCTAAATAATTTCTCTGCTTCTTTCCCATTAATCTTCCTTCCATTGGCTGGCAATCCAACAGAAATGCAAATAACAATTGATTGTGTCGTAATTTGTACAGCACTTCGTTCCAATATTTCTTGTCCTGGACGATCGAATAGAATCAATCCACTCTTACCAGAACCTTTTATAAATGAAGCTTCATTAGTCACTGCTTCCCCTATTATTCTTCCGAAAGCGTCTTCTGTAGCAATTTTTCTAGAAGTAGTCTCCAACCATTCTGGATAAACATATCGCTTACGCTTAGGGATCGTTATGCGTAATTTAGAAGGAGTGGCAAAAGGGTCTCCTTGGACATAATCAATATCTAAATCGTAGTTTTCATGTTCGTAATGACCTTGAATACTTTTATAAGCCTTATAACCTTTATTATCAATTCGCTTTAATATAGACAATAATTTCTTCATATAATCACCTCAAGTAGCCAAGTATAGTCGTTTCAACGTAATATTCTACGTCCAAGATTGTACATGCTTAACTTACATAAGTAAAACAACTTTAGTTTTCTAAATAAATTAAAAACGCAATACTTCGTACCTTCCATTACGAAATACTGCGTTAAGACATATGTATGGAGCGGGTGAAGGGAATCGAACCCTCGTCATCAGCTTGGAAGGCTGAGGTTTTACCATTAAACTACACCCGCAATGTATGTAAAAATTATTTATCATTTTTTCGAACGCAGTGTTAATTATAGCAATTAGGTTTTACGAAATCAAGAGGTTTTTTAATTTTTTTCGACAAAAATTTAATAAAATAATAACAAAGCTTACAGCTATTTAAAAAATATTTCTTTTTTCTACTGTTTTCCCCCTAGAGGCAGGTATTACTCCTTTTAGGCGCTCGTTCTAAAAGTTTGAATTTCCAATGAGAAAGGATTTACATTGTGTTTTAGAAGTTATAGAATAGTCATAAGTTTTAGGGAGGAGAGAGAGAATGGCTATTTATCCAATTGTATTAACACAGCAAACATTTACTCATCAAGATAATTTAACCTATCCATTTGAAGAACGTGGATTACAATTTGGAGATGGTATATATGAAGTAATCCGTATATATAATGGTTCATACTATTTACTGAATGAACATGTTGATCGTTTGTTTCGTTCGCTAGATGCAGTAAAAATTAAACTTCCTGCTACGAAAGAGGAAATTACAGATTTGTTACTCCATTTATTAGAAAAGAATGAAATGACATCCGATGGGAAAGTATATTTACAAGTAACGCGCGGATCTGCTCCAAGAGATCATGTATTTCCTGCCGATGTACCAGCAAACTTGTATGCGTATGTACAAGATTTACCTCGTCATCTAGAAAACCTTCAAAAAGGAGTCTCTACTATTACGGAGCCAGATGTGCGCTGGGAGAATTGTTATATAAAAAGTTTAAATCTGTTACCTAATGTACTTGCCAAGCAAGAAGCAAAAGAACAAGGCTGCTATGAAGCTATCTTACATCGTGATGACCTTGTAACTGAATGCAGCTCATCAAATATTTATATAGTAAAGAACGGCGTTATTTACACGCACCCAGCAACCAACCGAATCTTACATGGTTGTGTTCGTATGCGCGTTGAGAAGTTCGCAACCGATCTTTCTATTTCTTTTAATGAAAGTGGCTTTACCAAAGATGATCTGTTTGATGCAGATGAAGTTTTCTTGTCTAGTAGCACTTCTGAGGTTATGCCTGTCATCCGAATTAATCAAAAACAAATTCAAGATGGTACACCTGGGCCGATAACTCGTAAATTACAACAAGAATATGAACGTGATGCGAATATAACAGAAAACAATATAACGCATTCCCTTTAATTTATCGAAAAAGCACCTTGCATCATTTGTGAGGTGCTTTTCTATTAATTGCGATTAATGGAAACCCCCACTGTAAAGATACTTAATTAAATTCAGTTTTTCCCGTTTAGGAGGTTTTACTTCATGAAGAGAATAATGATTATTGGTAGCGGAGGTTCTGGTAAGTCAACGTTAGCAAAACAATTGGGTAAGCTACTTCATCTCCCTGTCCATCATATGGATGCAATATTTTGGCAACCTGGATGGGTCGCTATTGAACGAGAACAACTCGTAGAAGAAACAATCAACATTATGAAAACAGACAATTGGATTATTGATGGGAATTACAGTGCATCAATGGAGATACGTATGCAACAAGCAGATACGATTATTTTCTTGCATTACCGAACAATACAATGTCTGTATGGCATCATAAAAAGACGGATTCAACACCGTAACAAAACCCGTCCAGACATGGGAAAGGATTGTAAGGAAAAAATTGACCTCGAATTCTTCAATTGGGTACGTACATTTAATAAGAAAAAGGCTCCGCTAATTTATCAACGCCTTTCTAAATATAAGAACAAAAACATTCTTATCTTCAAAAACAGAAAAGAATTAAATAACTTCCTGAAAAATCTAAATCATCACCGTAGTGTCGATTGATTCGAAAGTCGAAATAGTTTAAACTATTAAAAAATCATTTATTTTAATAGAGGAGGAAAATAATGAGTAAGCATAGACGCAAGCTGACTTCTGAAGACATATTGAATCTAGAAGTATTTAGTGACCCACAATTCACACCCGATGGCCAAGCGTTCACCTATGTATCTACCACAATTAATGATAAAAAAGACTATCAGTCTCAACTTTTTTACCAAAGCTTAAATGACAACAATGCAATTCCTTGGACATTTGACAACGATAAAAATACACATCTTCGATTTTCTCCTGATGGGAAGAGAGCAGTATTTCAATCTACTAGAAGTGGTCTCCCTCAATTATGGTTGATCAATACCGATGGAGGGGAGGCACAGCAATTAACTACCTTTAAGCATGGTGCGACAAACCCTACGTGGACAAAGGATGGACAATTTATTCTCTTTAGCGCATTATTAGAAAACGATGATGATATACATAATCAACAGGAAATGACGAAAGAAGAGAAGCAAAAAATAAAATCTGCTAAACAGGAGCACCCCCTCGTTGTTAATCGCTTAAAATATAAATCAGATGCAAAAGGATTTCATGATAATAAAAAGACACAGATCATTCGCATGAATATCCAAGATGGTTCTGTTACTCAATTAACGCAAGCGGATACGGATTATGCCTTTCAAGATATCTCTCCCGATGGGAAAACCGTTTTAATAGCAGCAAATTTAAATGATGAAGCGGATCAAGAGTTGTCTAACGATCTCTATTTACTTGACATCGCAACTCAAAAGATGAACAAATTAACTACTAAAAATGGTTCCTATCAGCAAGCTTCCTTCTCTCCGGATGGAAGCAAAATCGCTTGTTTTGGGCACGATTTTGCATATAAAGGAGCTACACTAACCGAATTATACATTTTCGACTGTCAATCCTTAGAACAAACCTGTCTTAGTACCAATTGGAATTTCCAGCTTGGTGATGCGATGATAGGCGATACCCGTCTAGGTACATCAGAAACTGGTCCAACTTGGAATCAGGATGGCTCCACCATTTTCTTTATTGCAACGAGAGAAGGTGCAACCGAATTACATCAAATCGAATTGACAGCTAACCACCAAGTACTATACTCGGACGATAATCATGTTTTTGGTTTTACCTATGACGTTGTAAATGATCAATTGATTCTTGGAATCAGTACTCCGACTGATCCTTGTAATTTTTATTTATTAAATGAGGATTTAAGTCTTTCACAACTTACCAATGGAAATAAAACAGTAAAAGATCAGATTGCATTTGAAAAGCCTGAAACCTTGTGGATTAAAACAGAGGATAATGTAGAAATTCAAGGATGGCTTATTCGGCCATATCATTTTACAGAAGGAAAGAAGTATCCGATGATCCTGGAGATTCACGGTGGTCCTCATGCTATGTATGGCCAAACCTTCTTTTTCGAACTACAATTACTTGCAGCACAAGGATATGTCGTTCTATATACAAACCCAAGAGGCAGCCATGGTTATGATCAACATTTTGTGGATGCATGCCGCATGGACTATGGCGGAGGGGATTATCATGATGTGATGCAGGCTGTTAACCATGCTGTTCAAATGTATAGCTTTATAGATAAAGACCGTCTAGGTGTTACAGGAGGAAGTTATGGAGGCTTTATGACAAACTGGATTGTTGGGCATACGAATTGTTTTAAAGCTGCTGTTACGCAACGGTCGATATCGAATTGGCTTAGCTTCTACGGTGTAAGCGATATAGGTTACTTCTTTACAGAATGGGAACATGGTTTGAACTTATTAGACGATCCATCAAAATTATGGGAAATTTCCCCTCTGAAATATGCAGCAGATGTAGAAACACCTTTATTAATCCTGCATGGAGAAAATGATTATCGTTGTCCAATTGAACAAGGGGAACAGTTATTTATTACTTTAAAGCATTTAAAGAAAGAAGTAGAATTTGTGCGTTTTCCAGAGGCTAATCACGAACTGAGCAGAAGCGGAAAACCAAATATGCGAATTGAACGACTCAATCATATTTGTCGATGGTTTGAGAAATACGTATAGAATAGGTTAAGGGTAGGTAACTCGAAAGCCGAAAGTGTTCTAATGAGGGATGACGAAACTCGTCCTTTGCGGACAATGTCGGCAAACCCCTCTGCTAGGGTAAGGAAGCTGAAACCGCACCCGTGGAAAGCGACGTATCCTGACGGAGCGATGATAGAACCAGTTTTATGTAAATAAATCATCCGAACGGATTCGAGTGAAATCGTTCGGATGATGATAGAAATAAGCTACTTTGGTCCTCGTCTCTTTAACTTATGGTCTGCTTTCTTCTCTTCCTTTTACTGCACTTATGTATCAGTTATAAAGAATTATAAGAAGTGAGACTTTTAACGAAGAATAGATGCTTTCTTAGGAATACGATTAAGATAATCTTGTAAAGCATACACATCATCGTTAACAGCAGCAGATCCAACTAGGTACATTGCTTTAAATTTCTCCAAACTTGTATAGCATGGTAATTGATAACGTGTAGCAAGTTCTCGAATATAAAAACCTATTTTCTCTTTCTCCCTTCCTTGTTCAGGAATATTTACGATCATGTCAGGCTTTTCTTTTTCAAATGATTCGTAAATACGCTCTCTATCTTTCAGAACCGAAGCTGCGGGTAAACCATGTGAAATTAGATAGTTAGCAGTCCCCTTCGTTGCTATAATAGTAGCTCCCTTTTCAGCACAGTTTTGAAAATAGGCAAGGCTTTCTTCCTTCATACGATCAGCAATTGAAGCAAAAATAATTGGATTAGATGGACGATTATTTGAAACTAATTTTGCAAAAGCCTTTTCTTTACATTTGGACATCGCTATTGCTTCACCAGTCGATTTCATTTCTGGACCTAAAAGGTGATCAACTCCCTTTAACTTTCCAGCTGAAAAAACAGGAGCCTTGATAGAAATATAATGCGGTTCGCTACAAAGGCCAGTTTGGGGTGCCAAGTTTTGTATTGTTTGACCCAATTGTACATTTACGGCAAGTTCAATCATTGCAATATCTGTTACTTTGCTAATAAAAGGAACTGTTCGTGACGAACGAGGATTTACTTCTAATACAAAAACGGTATCATGAAAAATGACAAATTGAATATTCATCATCCCAACAATCGGAACTGACTGAGCAATGGTTTGTGATATATTTGTGATTTTCCGTTTTTCAGAATCACTTAAAGAAAATGGCGGAAACACTGCCATGCTATCACCTGAGTGAACTCCAGCTTTTTCTACATGCTCAAATATCCCTGGAATAATAATGTCTTTTCCATCGCTAATAACATCAACTTCACACTCCTTCCCGGGCAGATAAGGATCGATCAGTAGTGGCCAACAACGATCATTGGTGTCATATTGTATTCGCGTAACAAAATGATACAATTCTTCTTGGTTATAGCAAATAAACATGGATTGCCCACCAATTACATAGGAAGGGCGAATAAGCACGGGAAAACCTAATTCTTTCGTAGATACTGTTAATTCATCTATATTCTTAACAATATGCCCTTTAATATGGTCAATAGATAAGCTATCTAATAGTTGATAAAATTGTTCACGATCTTCCATTTGATCGATATTTTCTGGTGCTGTTCCTAAAACCTCAACCCCTTCTTTTTTTAAACCATTCGCTAGGTTGATAGCCGTTTGACCTCCAAATTGAACGAGTACTCCATCCACTGCTTCTTTATATACAACCGATAATACATCTTCTAAAGCTAATGGTTCAAAATATAATCGATCAGCAACTGAATAATCTGTGCTCACCGTTTCAGGGTTATTATTCATCACAATTGCTTCATATCCAAGCTCCTTTACCGCTATGGCAGCATGTACTGAACAATAATCAAATTCAACGCCTTGTCCGATACGAATTGGACCAGAACCCAATACAAGAATTTTCTTTTTATCATATTTTACTGACACTTCATCCTGCCCATGCCAAGTAGAGTAATAATAAGGAGTAATTGCATCAAATTCTCCTGCGCACGTATCTACTAATTTGTAGCTTGGTTTCATTTGCATGTACTGATATTTCTGCCGTAAGACGGTGGCAGTAGTGTTCAGTAACTCAGCAATACGTTCATCACTGATATTGAAACGTTTGGCTTGTTGTAATGTATCTCTCGAAATAGATGTAATGGTTTCATTTGTAATTAATTGTTCTAAATAAAAGATCCTCTCCATTTTCCGCAAATACCATGGATCGATTTGAGTAACTTGAGTCAGTTCCTCAATACAATAACCTCGTTCTAGAGCCTCATAAATAGCAAACAATCGTAAATCATTTGGTACTTCCAGAAGTTGCAACAGTTGCTTTGGCGTTTTTTCATGCATTTTAGGCCAATGCATACAATAAACATTCATCTCCAACGAACGTACAGCCTTATTTAAAGCTGCCTCAAATGTACGGTCAATTGCCATTACCTCGCCAGTGGCCTTCATTTGTGTACCTAACGTACGATCCGCCTCTGTAAATTTATCGTAGGGGAATCGAGGTAGCTTGACGACGACATAATCCAGCGCAGGTTCAAATGATGCATATGTATTTTCCGTAATTGGATTACTAATTTCATCCAATTGATATCCAAGCGCGCATTTCGTAGCAATTCTAGCAATTGGGTAACCAGTGGCCTTAGATGCTAGAGCAGATGAGCGACTAACCCTGGGATTTACTTCAATAATGCAATATTCATTTGAATTCGGATCTAAGGCAAATTGAATATTACAGCCACCAACAACCCCAAGTGCCCGGATGACTTTTAATGAAGAGGCACGCAGCAATTGATACTGTGTATCAGATAATGTTTGGGATGGTGCCACTACCATGGAATCTCCAGTATGCACACCTACCGGATCCATATTTTCCATATTGCACACAATGATACAAGTATCATTTGCATCCCGCATGACTTCATATTCAACTTCTTTCCAACCTTTAATACTCTTTTCAACTAATACTTGGTGAATGGGACTTAACTCTAGAGCCTTCTGCAGATGATTAAGCAGTTCCGATTCATCGTATGCAAATCCACCACCTTCACCACCAAGTGTATATGCTGGACGTAAAATAACCGGATATCCAATCTCGAAAGCAAAGTCAACACCTTCTTGGACAGTTTCCACTACTTTTGACGCGGAAACAGGTTCATTTAAATCTAGCATTAACTGACGAAATAATTCTCTACTTTCTCCTTTTTGAATAGAGTCTACAGATGTACCAAGGATTTCAACCTGATGTTCAGCTAAGACGCCCTTATCATGTAAAGCTATCGTCAAATTTAATCCAGTTTGACCGCCAAGAGTACCAATCAATCCATCTGGCTTCTCCTTTGCGATAATAATTTCAAGCGTCGCTACATTCAACGGCTCCATATATACTTTATCCGCTATCTGTTTATCTGTCATAATTGTTGCAGGATTATTATTAGCTAAAATGACTTCAATTCCCTCTTCCTTCAATGTCAAACAAGCTTGTGTACCAGCATAATCAAACTCAGCCGCTTGACCAATCACAATAGGTCCTGATCCAATTACAAGTATTTTCTTTAAAGTTGTACGCTTTCCCATACCTGTTTCCCCCCTGATAATCTTGCTGTTTCGATAAAATCAGTAAAAATATATTCCGTATCACTGGGACCTGGATGTGCTTCTGGATGAAATTGAACCGATGTAATTGGTAATTTTTTGTGCTTCATTCCTTCTACCGAACCATCGTTCACATTTTTAAAAAGCAGTTGAAAATCTTCTGAATTTATACCATCAGCTAACACTACATATCCATGGTTTTGTGACGTCATATTCACTTTTCCTGTCACTAGATTTTTCACAGGATGGTTAGCTCCACGATGGCCAAATGGCATTTTTTCTGTTCTGCCACCAAAGGCTAAAGCAATTAATTGGTGGCCTAAGCATATTCCTAAAGTTGGATAATTTTCAGAAAGATGTTTGATTAGTGGAAAATGTGCATGTAAATCTTTGGGATCTCCAGGGCCATTGCTAATGATAACGCCATCAGGATATAGTTCCTCAATCTCGTTATAAGAAGTTGAGTTCGGTACAATTGTCACCTTACAATGTTCATGAATTAAAGCTTCAACAATTGATTTTTTATACCCAAAGTCAATCAATACAATATGACAGTTTCCTCTACCCATTACAACTGGCCGTTTCACACTGACTTGTTCAACAAGAGTACGACTGTTCGGAATATTGAACTTATGTATATAATCAGGAAAAACCTTTTCTAACACAATTCTTCCTTTAACAGTTTGATATTTTCTAATAGTTGAAACAAGCGATCGCGTATCTACATGTTTAAGCCCTGGTATCGCAGCTGCTTTTAAATTCTGTGATAAAGTCATCTCCGATTCAAAATGGCTCGGTTCATCACAAACATCATTTAATATTACGGCAGCAGCTTGAACCGTATTACTTTCATGGTTATATGAACTTATCCCATAATTACCAATAATGGGGTAAGATAAAGTTAGTATTTGACCAGCATAAGATGGATCAGTAAGCATTTCTTGATATCCAGTCATACTGGTATTAAACACAACTTCACCAGCAACCTCGCTCTCATATCCTATCCAATCTCCGGTAAATGTTTCACCAGTTTCTAACACGAGATATCCTTTTGTCATTTATCTTTCACCCCTATACTATATTTTTTTAATTATTGACTATTATAGTTTTCCGCCATCAATTTATCAAGCATATTTATTAGTTTTATTTTATAATTATTCATAATAACATCTATTTTATGCTTTTTTTTGCATATAAAAGGAATAAAAATACAAAAAGGGCTGAAAAACAGCCCTTTTATCCTTTATTTGCTTTTTGTACGAAAGAAAACGTTCCATTCATGGAGACATCGTATAAAAAAGGTTTCCTGTTGTTATCACAGGAAACCAAATGACTAATTAATATATTTTTCTAAGAAACGATTTAATTTATCAATATATTTTTCTTTATGGGTAACAAATGCTTCTCCATGGCCAGCATTATCAAATGTTATTAAATCCGCTTCACTTTTCGTATTTTCATATAATTCCTGACTCATCCTAGTAGGGACAAATGTGTCTGAATTCCCATGAATATAAAGGATTGGCGTTTCTGATTTCTTCACTTGATTAAGCGCAGAGGCTTCTTGTAAACCATAGCCTGCTCGCATTTTCGTAATAACACTCGTACTTGGTAAGACAGGAAACGCTGGCAAATGGAACATCCGATCCATCTGATAATCGAACATATCGTAAACACTTGTATATGGGCTATCTGCAACAATTGCCTTCACATTATCTGGTAATTCCTCACCACTTGCCATTAAAACGGTAGCAGCTCCCATAGAAACACCATGTAATATGATTTCCGTATCTTCCCCTTGCTCTTCAATTACTCTATTAATCCAGTCCAAATAATCAATACGATCATGCCAGCCGAACCCTATATAATCTCCCTGACTTTCGCCATGACCTCTTAGATCAGCCGTAAACATATTATAACCTAGTTCCTCATAATAATATTGCCCAAACATCCCCATATCCATAGCATTACCTAGATATCCATGTGCAAATATAACCGTTTTATTTGTTTCTTCCTTTGCCTCTAAGTAATATCCTTGTAATTGAAGGTCATCGTAAGATGTCATTTTCCAAGTTTCAAAATCTTGGTTGCGAACCCAATCCCTCCAATCTCCTTCTAGCATTTCATCTAAAGCTTCAGCTGAAACCTCTAAATCCGAATTGTCTTGAAGAAAATCTTTCACATTACGAGCGATCGCTAAATTATAAAAATAAAAACTAGCTATGATATCTATTACTAAAAGGATCGCAAGTAGTCCGATCCCTATCCGAATCCATGTTTTTTTCTTCAAACTCGCTCTCCTCCCTTTTAAAGCATTACCCTTTCTATTATACAGGAGAACAAGTTTCATCATAACCTTTTTTCATTGGTACTTGTTTACAATAAAGCAAACAAACTATATTCACTCCAATCTAAAAAGCTTCTGTACCTCTTTTTTCATGTGGAGCAGGACGATATGTAAAATAAATCTAAAAAGGGCCGGACACAATTAAAAAAGGTAACCAAAAGCCAAATGATAAAACAGGAATGAAATGAAATAAACACTGATAAGGGTGCCGTCAACATACGAAGCAAAACAGCACGAGTGGAAGATCCCTCAGGAAAGTGTTCAGATGAGGGGCAACGAATCTCGTCCTTTGCGGATAATGACGGCATCCACCTGCCGAGGCAAGGAAGGTGAAACCGTGTCCGCGGAAAGCGAAGTATGTTGACGAAGCAATAATAGAACTTGTTTTATGTAAACAAATAATCCGAACGGATTCGAGTGAAATCGTTCGGATTATGATAGGAATAAGCTACTTTTTGTCTCAGTCTCTATTCTAGTTCATCTTTGCTTTTACTTCCTTCAATTGTTCAATATGCCGCATTTCATGATAGCCAACAAACGGAATATATTGATATAAGCTTAGCTCACCAAAAGCAGGATGCGGATATGCTTTCTCCCTTAATGTCTTCTTATCTGCTGTCTTTTCTAAATTTTGTAGTCCTTCATGACTTGCCGCAAGCTTTTGTTTCATTTCTTCCAAGGTGGCAAATGCTTCACTTGGTATAGCAAATTCTGGAGCGTCTACTTTAACAGAACGATTAACAGTAAAATGAATGGGTTTCTCATCCACTGTTTTCGTATCACCAAGAATTATTTGTTGTTGAATTGTCTTTGTAATGGCTGCTTCCATTAAAAAAAGATGCTCAAGAATTTGCTTCACTGACCATTGATCAGTTGACGGTTTTAGGTTTAATTGTTCATCTGTTAGTCCACTTACTTCAGACAACAACGTTTCACGTGCCTGTTCGTTTATTTGCACCATCATCAACTCCTTCAACCAATTATAAATCGAAACGATAAAATTCGATAGCTTTTCGCTATTTCTTCCTTAACGAATTTAATAAAGCTAATTTAGCTTCTAGTGAAATAGCCCGGATTCGTCTGATTTCTTTTTTAGTTTATTTGTTTGTTTATTAATTATTGGTTTTAAGAAGGCGCCAATGATAATTGCTGCCCCTCCGAATATACATAGGAAGAGAATATCTTTGGTGGCCCTATCCCATACAATCCCCCCTACAGCTTCGCGCATTAAATCAATGCCATAGGAGAACGGTAAAAATGGATGGATAACTTGAAAGAATTCTGGCAGCAAGACGACTGGATAGGTGCCGCCTGCTCCAGCAATTTGTAACACTAATAGTACAATAACCATGGCTTTACCAACATCACCAAACACAGAGACCAGCGTGTAAATAATCATCATAAATACCATGCTGATAAGTAAACCAAATCCAATAAACCAATATGGGTGCGTAACGCCAACATTTAATAATAATAAATCGCCACTTGTGACAATGATTGTTTGCAATAAACCAATAGTTATAAAGGTAAATAGTTTACCAAAATAAATTTGTCTACCCGTAAAGTCATCTGATCGATGACTATCTGCTGATAGTAGAGATATCAATAATAAGCCGCCCACCCAAATTGCTAATACCGTATAAAAAGGTGTCATGCCTGTTCCATAATTTTCTATTGGAAATAATTTGTTCTCATTTAATTGAACAGGTTCAGCGAAGAAACCTTTTTCAGCTTCTGGATTATTCTGTAATAGTTGAATTATCTCATTAATATCCGTTTCTCCTTGTATTTCTCGAATCCTATCTGCTAATTCATTCACTTTACTATTTACATAAGGAAACTCTCCAAGTGCATATTCCAGTATATCTTCGCCTTCTCCTAAGCTCCCTTCCGTATTGGAAAGAATTCGCTCTACTTCAGGAATTGTATTTTGAATGTCTACCAATATTCCTCGTGCATTTGCTAATGTAGACTGTGCGCGATCAATTTCCCCCATAACCGTCGGTTCAATATTCTCTTTATATTCTTTAACAAAATCATCTATACTTGTTGAAACATTACTTGACAGCTCTTGTAATTCTGCAATTGTTTGTTGTACTTCTGCATGTTTATCCGTGATAAAAGCAGCAACTTCTTCATTTTTTGTTTGCACCTCATTTAGACGCTGTTGCAGCTCCTCTAACTGTTGTTGTGCTTGATCAATTTTTTCATTATTTGCACCATTCCCTGTATCTCCCGACTGATCATCCTGATTTTGCTCTTGCAATTGATCTAATGCCTGATTAATCGTCGTTATTCTTTGCATAGCTTGCGTAATCTGTTCATTCACTTGATCCGTAAGCTCTTCCCCATTACTAAAATCAATTTCTGAATGTTGGATATCCTGTATAAAATTATTTGTTTTATTAGCTATTTCTTGGACGCGATTTAAGTCTTCTTCAATTTTGGGTGCCATCTCTTCTAATCGCGTTTCTGCTTTATTAAGAAATTCGGTTGTATTATCAATCGTTTGCATTCCCTCGCCAGTGACACGTTCAGCTTCTGGTACTAATGCTTGAGCTTGATTAATAATATTCTGTGCACTACTCGCATCTGTTAATGACTGATTTAGCAAATCATGGATTTCCGGTAACTTTTTCTCCATCTCAAAAATATAATTTTCAAACCGCTTAATATCTGGTAAATCCTTCTCTAATTCAACACCAAGATTATTAAACATATCAAAAATGACACCATTCACAGTGGAAATAAAATTACTACTAATTTGTTCCACGATCACGGAAGCACCTTTTTCTGTGATTTTTGGAGCAATGGCGTTAACCTTCTCATTCACATAATACTCAACATCCGCTTTTTCTGGTTCATCTTCAACGACGGTGCCTAGTTTTTCTGAGAAATTTTTGGGGATAACAATAACTGCAAAATAGTCTCCGTATTCTACTTTTTCCATCGCAGTATCTCTATCTGTGAATTGCCAATCCATTGATTTATCTTCCTTGAGCGTTGCAACTAAATCATCTCCAACATGAATTTGCTGACCCCGAACGGTTGCACCTGCATCTTCGTTAACGACACCGATAGGAATTTGATCTGTCTGTCCATACGGGTCCCATGATGCCTTGATATTAAACCATGCATATAATGATGGTAATAATATCAATCCACCAATTAAAATAGCCGCTACCCAATTTGTAGCAATGTTTTTTATATCTTTTGAATAAATTCTAAAGCTGTTTTTCATACAACTCAACCTCTTTTTACATAATAAATGAATGACTATTCATCTTAGGGCAAAAAAACGATAATATCATGGATGATTATAACAACGTTGTAGAAGTAAATCCAGCCATTTTCAGGAAGATATTGTATTCACAATATTCTTTTTGTGATATGTAAATGAATGCAACCGGATACAACGGGATACTTATAGGAATATGTAAAAGACCTGCTTTTTATTAGCAGGTCAATATATTTAATATACTTATGTGGACAATCTCTATCCAGTTTCTTAAAATATGTGACTATACTGTTTTAGATATGCTTATCTTCCAACTAGCTCCTGTACCAATATGATATGCGTTTGCAAACGATCCTTGATTTAATGCAACACCGAGTTTGTCTAATGAATTTACATAGATTAATGGTTCCCCTAATTGAGTATCAGCAAAAGAACGTCCAAATGTCATGCTATTATTATATACTTCATGAGAATTGTTGGTAATTCTCACATTTAACAAGTCACCATACGCTATTCCTGCCGCTTCAAAAGATTCTCGATCAATGTTCGTCCAAAGGTTGCCAAACCGCACATCCAATATATCAATATGTCCGAATACTTCTCCATTTTCGACCGTTGGATTTGGCTTAGGTAAACTAATTACAGTGTCTACATCTATTTCTGGACCCACTTCTTCAAAATTTATCACAGAAGACGCCAATCTTGCTCCTGTATAGACATACACATCACGACCATGAAATGTATAAGAATCTCCAGATTGCGGTAAACGGTTTACATTTTCATCAATAATTCGTGCTTCTCTTATTCCAATATGTTCTTTTATATGGGTTAGTGTCCCATTATTAGGTGTTACAATATAATGATTATCTGTCGTTTTTATAACGATACTCAGTCTGTTCGTCCCTACCCCAGGATCTACGACAGATACAAAAACGGTGTCTTTCGGCCAATATGAAATTGTTTGATACAAACGATAAGAAGCATTCCATATATTATACGGTGGTATGTCATGGGTCAAATCAAAGATTCGAACTTCAGGATCCACTGAAATTGCTACCCCATACATAGCACTAACTGCTCCATCACTCACCCCAAAGTCTGTTTGTAATACAAGTTGCTTAAACATGTGAACCCCTCCAATATGATTAACTAAAAAACCACGTCTTTACCGTAGAATCGATAAGGACGTGGTTTGTAACGTGGTACCACCTTATTTCACTATTTAATTACATAAATAGCCTTTATAAGTACACTAGCTATATTAGCATGGATACTATGATATTAATAACGAGTACCAAATCCCGTCGCAACCTACTTATAATAAAAATTATGTTCAGTTCGAAGCTCTATGAGACCATTGTTCAAGTTTGACGTTTAACTTCTTCTCAGCAAACGAAGCTCTCTGAATAAACAATTCAAACCCTACTTTTCTCTGTCATCGCCTTTTAATTGCTAAATTTACAAATAGTATACGTAATATAGAAAAATAAATCAAGTATCAATTTTTCAAAATATTACAGGAACTAAGCAAATATTCACATCCCGTAACATAATTATCGTCGATTAATACTACCAATATAATCTCTGTAACCCTTTACACATACTTGTTTCACAGGGCTTCTAACCCATGGAAAGCCTGTCCATGAATAGGCAGTTTATACTCAAAAAACTGAAATCTGTGAATTTTATACCATTTCCTAATAATTTCCACAATTATTACATTATTTATAGTATAATGGTGGGGACAGGATATGCAGGGTGTAAGATGGAAGCTTAGTGAAAAGGCTTCTTATACTTGGCGACTGGTAATCCCCTAAGGGAAAGGGGCTGAAAAAAATTGATACCAATTGACAAGACACTTGAGCTGATGTTCTCGTTCGCCACGCTTGTATTGTTGATTGTAAATAGCCGAGAAAACAAGTAAGCACCCTGTCGACGATAGTAACAAGGATCAGGTGAGATGCGTTTGTATCCTATGTTGCAATGTCGCCGTTCCTTGCGGATATCTCTGTCTGAGTCGCAAGTTGCCGCTTGCGACTCATTTGCCGTCCCCAACCTCTATCTCGCCATAACCTTTACTTAAAAAACAACCAATGTAATCTTATTACGTTTCCATCAAAAATATTCATAATCAAGTTAAATGTAATGAATTATCTAAGTATTATTATTATACCCTATTTTGACATAGATAATCGACATAAATATTGATTTTTTGAGGGTTATTCGCTTTGTTTTTGTACTATTCGCTAAGATATGAAAGAATAACTTTCCATTCTTCCAGTTTTCCTGAAAATGACTTCGTGTACCTCCCAGGAATCGGACTTGTTGAAGGTAACTTAACTACATCTACTGGTTTAATTAACGCCGTTGAAAAATACTTCCTAAACGTTTGATACGATTTCCCCCCGTTACAAGCGATTAATTTAATTGTTGGGTACTTATCTAACAACTCTAAAATATTATTAGGGACTTCTTTCTTGATATTGGCATCGAGACTACCTTCACGATAACAATTTGCAATTGTATCCCACAAGGCGATTTGATGCTGTTTGCAGAGTTTTATTTTTTCATGGTAATCCTCTTTTAAAGGTTTATCAAATAAAGTAAACATGATTTTCCAAAAATGATTTCGAGGATTTCCATAGTATTCTTGCTTTTCTAATGAAATCCCACCTGGCATCGATCCTAAAATAAGAACAATAGGATCAGAAGGTAAGATTGGTTCAAATGAAGTTAACGTTTCCAAAAAAAATCACCTCTTATTTATGATTAACGAAAATAGAATCGGGAAAATGATAAATAGTACGCTATGAAAGAAGGGTTAAAAATGAAAGCAATTGTTATCACTAATTATGGTAAATCGGAACAACTTAAAGAACAAGAAGTACCCTTACCTACTATAAAGAATAATCAAGTTTTGGTTGAATTGCACGCAACAGCCGTTAATCCAATTGACTGGAAACTTCGTGAAGGCTATTTAAAGGAGAAGTTTGATTTTGACTTCCCTATTATCCTAGGCTGGGATGCAGCAGGGATTGTGAAACAAGTAGGAGAAGAAGTGACTCAATTTCAAGTTGGAGATCGTGTATTTGCAAGACCCGCCACAACAGCTAATGGCACTTATGCAGAATACACAGCAGTAGATGAGAAACGATTAGCCAAACTACCTTCCTCCATCACGTTCGATGAAGCGGCTGGTGTTCCATTGGCTGGATTAACTGCTTGGCAATGCCTTGTAGACTTTGCCAAAATCAAGCAAGGAGACAACGTATTGATTCATGCTGGTTCAGGCGGTGTAGGTAGCTTCGCTATCCAAATCGCCAAGTATTTTGGTGCGTATGTGGCGACAACCGCTAGCGAAAAAAACGAAGCGCTGGTAAAAGAATTAGGAGCAGATCATTTGATTAACTATCAAGCAGAAAACTTCGAAGAAATTTTATCAGATTATGATATCGTTGTGGATACAATGGGTGGAGATATACAGCTGAAGAGTTTTCAAATTTTAAAAGAGGGAGGAAAACTTGTTTCTATCGCGGAACCACCTGATGAAGATATAGCACGTGAAAATGGTATTGTTGCAGGATTCTTATGGTTAGAAGAAAACGGCAAACAATTAGCAGAAATTGCGGAACTTCTTGAAGAAGGAAAAATAAAACCTACCATTGGCCATACTTTCCCTCTTACGGAGGAAGGTCTACAGAAAGCCCATCAGCTTAGTGAAACACATCATGCAAAAGGAAAAATAATTATAAAAATAAAGTAGTTTTGAGACACAAAAGTAATTAAATAAAGAAAAAAACCAAACGAATGATACTTGAATATTCGTTTGGCTTTTTCTGAAACGCTGATGATTACTATGGATACCGTTGTAAGTATTGTAAATAAAATAAAGGGAACTCCAGCTGCAATAACAAGTATCTAGAGATGCAGACAGATGATCGATTTTTGTATACCGACTTAGCTCCAGACCGCGCCCGCGAAAAGCATTCCATATTTTTCATGGCGTTTTTTCAACTGTAGAGATTAATTAAATTCAATCCTACGTATTGGTGTTAATAATTTATCTATTATTGTGATTTTTCACGTTTTTTCAGTATATCCGTATCTTGTATTTTTTTGAGTACTCTATGGTAATACCTTATAAGCTGATCCCGATAATTCTTGATAAAAAGTCCATCCCAAAATAGTAGATAGATATTTGCTAACACAATAGCTAAAGCAAACAGGTTTCCATTCCAAATTTGTGAAAAAACATAGCTAATCGAATGAACACCCTCTGGTCTTCCCACTGAAAACAAAAATGAAAATAACGGGGCGGCGAACGATAAGATAATTGCTGTGTAGGCATATGAAATCGACCTATTTTTAAAATTACTGATTAAAGCTGTAGTTAATGTAAAAACCAAGAAAATAAAATAAAAGACCCAAATCCATGTTGGTAAAGACACCAATTTGTTATCACTCCCTTTAACTTATCTTATTCTATTCTCTTCCCTATTTCGATCCGATTGAATCTGTAGTATGAATAATTCGAGAGACGATTTATTTATCCAATTACTCCCCCAGACATCATCATTTTCCAGCATTGCCCCAAGCAGCCAAATTCTTCTAGCCGTTATAAATAGCGGCAAACTTTGAAAATCATCATCGGATAAGTTTCTTTCCTCTAAATAAGCAGACAGAAAAGCATTCCAGCAAGCTTTTTCTTCACTTTGATAATTGCTTCTTATATTCCACCAGGCAACTGCAATATCATAAGCTCTATACCCAATTGCACTGCAGTCAAAATCGAACACTTCAAGATTCCCTTGGTTTATATGCATATTATGATTGTGAAAGTCACCATGACAAAATCCAACTTCAAGTTTCTTATTAGATAGTTCTTTTTTTATATTCTTTACTGCATTTGCTATTTCTTCTTCAGCTTCCTCTCCTAAATATGCTTTAATTAATGGATTGATTCGTGATAACGGTTCATCGAGCAAATGGGATTCATCTAATTTAAATCCCCGATAATTTGATGAACGAAAGTCGTCGGTTAGACTATGCATCTTACCAAGTAATTCCCCAATTTTCCCAGCATGATTTGGCTGGATAGTGGGACGTTCTCCTGGAGAGTATGTAAAAAGCACACCATACCGCGTCCCTTCAGGGGCTTCTATGGTACTAATCATCGTTCCATCACTTTTAATTATCGGATAGGATACAGGAAATCGCCTTTGTTTCAGGTGCTGTAGCCCGTCCGCCTCAAACTGAATAGAGGAATAATCCCTCCATCCATGACGGTAAACGCGGTATATATAGTAATCATTAGCTGTTTTTATTCGATATGTATCATTTAATCCTCTTGTCAGAAAGGTACATTCATCCACGTGGCCAATGTCATAGGTATGCATTAATCCCTTTATGGATGCCTCAGTTATTAACGTATGTTTTGGTTGGACCGCTGTCATATCTATACCCCCAAAAATCATCAAACATTGTTATTACTAACTTCTCTAACAAGCGTAACGTGTCTTAATAAAATTTCACAAGCAAAATTAGTTCATTTTTTTTATAAATTTTCACACAAAACACTTCGGTATTTGTTATGATGGTACATATCTGTATCGAGGTGACGTCATGAAAGCAATACTGATCGGTATATTTGCGGCATTGTTCTTTTCGGTTACATTCATTTTAAATCGTTCGATGGAATTAGAAGGGGGCAGTTGGGCATGGAGCGCTTCCCTTCGCTTTCTATTTATGCTTCCTATGTTATTCATTATTGTTGGCTATCAACAAAATGTCAAACCTGTCCTTACACATATAAGATCTCATCCATGGCCATGGATTCTATGGAGTACCGTCGGTTTCGGCTTATTTTATGCACCCTTAACCTTTGCTACAATATATGGACCAGGGTGGCTAGTTGCAGCGACATTTCAATTAACGATTATTGCAGGATCTATCCTCGTTCCATTATTAAATCAAAAAGTGAAACAGCGTATTCCTTATCGTGCAGTAGTTATCTCTTTCATTATTATCGTTGGGGTGTTCTTTATCCAATTTGAACATGCATCTGCTGTATCATGGTTAAGTGTTATTTTATGTGTCGTGCCAATTCTTATCTCAGCATTTGCTTATCCATTAGGAAACCGAAAAATGATGTTAATGGTGAAAGGGGAATTAAATACCTTTCAACGTATCCTCGGTATGACAATTGCATCCATGCCATTTTGGATATTCCTATCAGTTTTTGGGTTTTTATCTCACGGAGCCCCTGATTCAAGTCAACTTGTGCAGACATTCATTGTTGCCATTTCATCTGGCATTATAGCTACAGCTCTTTTCTTTTATGCCACAGAGCAAGTACAGCATGATAACCATAAACTCGCTGGAGTAGAAGCTACACAATCTGGAGAAGTAATTTTTGTACTAGGTGGAGAATTATTATTTTTAAGTGTTCCCATGCCAGGAGCATTATCTTATATTGGTATTTCATTCGTAATTATCGGAATGATTTTACATAGTTTGCTATCTATTATTAGTGACCGAAAACAAAAATGGACGCCAAAAAAAGCAGGAATAAATTAGAAAAGGATGATTCTCACCGCTGAGATCATCCTTTTTTCTAGGCTTCCTTTTGTCGTACAGCATTTGTTTTATTCTCTGTTGGTGTTTTATCTTTAATAAAAAAAGCTAGGACTAAACCAATAAACGAAATGCCCGTTGCTACATAAAAAGCGATATTCACACCATGAATTTGATCTATAGCAGTAACTTGACTACCACTATTTAATGTAGAAGCAGTCATGATTGTGATTAATAATGCCGTTCCAATCGATGCAGCGACCTGTCTCATTGTATTTGTCATGGCTGAACCATGTGGAATTAAACGATTGGATAATTGATTTAATCCAGCTGTTGTAGAAGGCATCATAATCATCGATATCCCAAACATTCTTAACGCAAATACAACCGTTAAATAAGCGAAAGAGGTATCTGGCGTCAAATTAGTATAAAGAAACGATGTTATCGTCAGTAATAAAAGACCAATAATAACAAGATACCTCGCGCCAAATTTATCAAAGATCCTACCATTAATTGGTGACATAATTCCCATCAGTAAAGCTCCAGGGAGGATCATTAATCCAGACTCAAAAGCAGAGAAACCTGCCATGTTTTGCATATATATAGGAAGTATCGTCTCTGCAGAAATAAGTCCAATAAATCCAATCATCCCTATGATCATCGTTATGGTGAAAATTTTATTTTGAAATACTCTAAATTCTAAAATGGGCTGTGCTAATTTAAATTGACGGGTAATAAAAATGCCTAATGAAATGAAACCTACTAGTAAAGAAATAATTACTACTCGATCAGACCAGCCGATATTTCCCGCACTGCTGAATCCATATAGAATACCGCCAAAACCAAGTGTTGAAAAAATAATAGAAAGGATATCAACTTTTGGAAATGTACGCTTTGTAATATTTTTCATTACAAAATAAGCGACAATAATATCAATGATTGCTAAAGGTAACACAATATAAAACAATGATCGCCACGGAAAATGCTCGACTAGCCACCCTGAAATAGAAGGCCCTAAAGCCGGAGCAAAACCGATAACCAATCCAACTGTTCCCATTGCCGTCCCTCTTTTTTCAACTGGGAAAATTAACAGGAATATCGTCATCATTAAAGGCATCATAATTCCAGCACCTGCAGCTTGAATAATCCTACCGACCATCAATAAGAGAAAGTTTGGTGATAATGCACATATGAGCGTCCCTAATGCGAATATGCTCATTGCTGTAATGAACAAGCGTCTAGTTGTGAACGTTTCTATTAAAAAGGCAGTAATCGGTATCATGATCCCATTTACTAGCATAAAGATCGTAGTCACCCATTGTGCCGTGTTCTCAGTTAATTGTAAATCCGTCATGATATGAGGGATCGCTGTCGCCAGCAGCGTTTGATTTAATATTGCCAAGAAAGCTCCTGTTATGAGTACGATGACGATTGGTAGTTTATTTATTTCTCCTAAATTGTCTATATCGTTTTGTTTCATTTTTTCCCCCCTATTCGTTGAAATTTAAAGTATAATCCTCTTAAAAAGTACCTTTCATTTTAACAGATATATCTTTTTTTACAATAAGTTAGCCTGCGTTATCCATACATGGTTAATCGTATTTGATTATTACCGTTTACGCGAGAACAGCTTTATGGGCAAGAGCATAGAATGAATAAAAACGAAGTGAGTATGTAAAGGGGAGTACAACATGTATTATAACTATTACCCACATCGAGTGGACCAAGTTTTCGCTGAAATTAATGGTGGCCCTTTAGCTCCTGAAATTAACGGTTTCGTAACGTTTCAACAAGTCTACAACGGAACCATGGTTTGTGCTCAAATCGAAGGGCTTCCGCCATATCAAGCCGGACAAGGAGACGGAAGACCGATCGGGCCTCATGGATTTCATCTTCATGAAAACGGCAGCTGTCAAATAGGTGATCAACAAAACCCTTTCCAAGAGGCAGGAGAGCACTGGAATCCAACAGATCAACCACATGGTAACCATGCTGGTGATTTCCCTGTTCTATTTTCCAACAATGGCTTTGCGTATATCTGCTTCTTCACCAATAAGTTTCTTCCAACTGATGTTATCGGAAAAGCAATCATCATTCATCAATCGCCTGATGATTACCGTACTCAGCCAGCGGGTGATGCAGGAAAACGATTAGCTTGCGGTGTTATTCAAGGCAGGTAATCTAACTTTTAAGCATTATACAGAATCTGAAATATAAAAATGAATAGGGGCGAATAACAGCTACCTAGCAACATATAAAAAGACGCTCTGTATCTAGCTTAACTTAGCTAGATACAGAGCGTCTTTTTCCATAACCAAGAGAACGACATACGTCATCCAGTTAAAAAGCCTGTAGAAAAACACAGGGGGTTCTCTACAAGCTGAGTACAGATGGTATTCTGTTATTGTCTTATCTTTTACGTTTAAGATGCCTCTTGTTCTTTTAATACTACCGACTTATTTTCTTTTCGTTGTGACAGCATATTAAATAAAATATTTAATAAAATTGCTGTTATACTTCCAGCAACAATGCCGTTACTAGTTAAGATTTGAATACTATCAGGAAGTTTAGCAAATAACTCCGGAACCACTGTTACACCTAAGCCCATACCAACCGAACAAGCAATAATCATTGCATTTTCGGATGATTCTGTAATTACTGGGCCTAGCATTTTAATTCCTTGTGAAATCACCATTCCAAACATTGCAATCATAGCTCCGCCTAATACTGCCGACGGGATAATTGTGGTTAATGCAGCAATTTTTGGAATCAGACCAAGAACAATTAACATACATCCCATAATGATAATAACCTTCTTTTTCTTTACACCTGTTATTTGCATTAGTCCTACATTTTGTGAAAAAGCGGTATATGGGAAAGCATTAAATATTCCACCTAATAAAATAGCTACCCCTTCCGCTCGATATCCTTTTGCTAAATCCTTTCCTTTTAATTTACGATTCGTCATATCTCCAAGCGCAAAATAGACACCTGTTGATTCGACTAATGATACGATAGCTACAAGGATCATGGTAATAATCGCTGACCATTCAAAAGTTGGTGTACCGAAATAAAATGGATGAGGCATATGAAAATAGGAAGCTTCTGCAACAGACTGTAAATTTACTTTTCCCATAATAGAAGCAACAATTGTTCCTGCAATTAATCCTAATAGAATAGAAATAGATTGAATAAATCCTTTTGTGAATCGATATAATAGAATAATAAAAAATAAGGTGCCAAAAGATAAACCAATATTCGCTAAGGAACCAAAATCGCTTGCTCCTTCTCCGCCTCCCATATTGTTAATTGCAACAGGGATTAATGTTATCCCAATTATCGTTACTACGGAACCAGTTACTACCGGAGGGAAGAAACGTACCAAACTACCAAAAACACCGCTAATTAATATAACCACTAAACCCGATACAAGAATAGCTCCATAAATTGCCGAAACACCAAACTGACCGCCTATCGCAATCATTGGTCCTACTGCAGTAAACGTACAACCTAGAACAACTGGAAGACCAATTCCAATAAGACGATTGTTAAGTACCTGTAAAATCGTAGCAACCCCACACATCAATATATCGATTGCCACTAAATACGTTAATTGTGTAGAAGTTAATCCGAGCGCTTCACCAACTATTAGCGGAACGAGGATAGCTCCTGCATACATAGCAAGCAAGTGTTGAAACCCTAAAGTTGCGTTTTTCATACGACTTTTTCCTCCTTCATAAACGTCACTTGCCCGTCGGTGAGCTCTGCAATGTTCGCAAGTGTTTCTACCCGATACCCTTGATTACGAATTTTTCTTCCACCTTCTTGAAATCCTTTTTCTATCACAATTCCAATTCCAGCAAGTTGGGCATCTGCTTGTTGTAGAATATTAATCATGCCTATTACTGCTTGTCCATTTGCCAAAAAATCGTCCATGATTAATACGGTGTCTTCACTCGTAATAAAATCCTGAGAAATAGAAATCTCATTGGCTTCCCTTTTAGTAAACGAATATACTTCAGCAGAATACAAATGATTAGTTAATGTTAATGATTTTCGTTTGCGGGCAAAAATCACCGGTACCCCCATCGTTAACCCCGTCATAACAGCTGGAGCGATTCCCGACGATTCTAATGTTAAAATTTTTGTTACTCCAGCATCAGCATAACGATCAGCGAATTCCCTACCAATCTCTTGCATCAATTCTGGATCTATTTGATGGTTCAAAAACGAATCAACCTTTAAAACGGATTCTGACAAAACTTTTCCTTCTGATAAGATCTTTTGCTTTAAAGCTTCCATGAAAATCTTCCTTTCTAGCAGTGATGTTGGACAATAATAAAAAAGTTCGAAAACCAGTTTCCGTAAGAACCATGAACGGAAGCTGGTTTTCGAACTTTTTAATACAGTCGAAATAGCGAAAGAAATTGCATTGCAATAAGCACATACAATATCCCTCTTCCAGTACGTTTTCATAGTCGGTTCATTTACGGTAAACCGGTAGAAACTTGCAGGCCATATCCCCGCGATTATATGAAAAAATAATTATTTGAATGTAATTAGTATAGCATGTGAGTGTGATTTAACAACCCCCTCCCTAATAAAACTAACATTCCAATAATTTTGATAGGCTATATTTTCCATTCTAAAAATTCAAGGCGATTACCGAATGGATCAACTACATAAAATCGATTTGCTCCAGGCAATAATTGATCTTCTATGACATTAATTTGACTCAATACGAATCGGTTTTTTAACTCCTGTAAATGTTGAACACGAATAGCTGGATGTGCCTTTCTAGAAGGTTTAAACGGATCTTCTATACCAACATGTATTTGTAGCGATCTTGCTTGAAACCAAACACCGCCATTTTTTCGTAATGGTTCTGGCTTATCGATCAGCTCCATTCCTAAAATCCCTTGGTAAAATGCAATTGCTTGCTCCTCTCCATTACATGGAGCTGCTAGTTGAACATGATCAAAACATTCCAGTTGAAAAGACAATGTAATCCCTCCCTGGTAATAGATTAAGTGAATGTGAGAACAAATGCTAATATCCGTTTCAAATCCAATATGATCAGATTTTATTATATATAGGTTGAATAGGTTTCATAGTACCTAGCTATGTTTTATGATTAGTGTGAGAGAGGTGATTTATAATGAACGAATTTACTCATAAACTTTTTCAACGTATCCACTATGAGCAATCAAATCGAATTGATTTCAACAATATATCCACACTCATGCACCAATTTGCCAGGCATATTCCCTTTGAAAACATTGATGTTATCAATAAACGGGCATTGACTATTAACCGCACCAATTTACAACAGAAAATAATAAATCAGCAGCGGGGTGGACTCTGCTATGAATTAAATCCGTTTTTTTACTATTTACTAAAAGAATTGGGATTTGATGTACAAATGATTACGGCCACGATTACTGTACCTAAAAACGGGATCAAAGGGACACATATTGCCAACCTTCTATCTATTAACCAACGGAAGTATATTGTTGATGTTGGATTCGGTTCGCATCTAGCATTGCAGCCAATTCCGCTTAGCGGCGAGATAATCCATGCAACAACAGGAGATTTTCAAATCACTCAAAAGCATACAGATAGAGGTGATTATCAACTAGTGAAATATCAGAATGATCTCATTCAAGCAGGATATGCATTCTTTACAAACGCTGTAGACGAAAATGATGTTAATCAAGTAAGAGAAACCATTACTTCTCATCCTAATTCTCCATTCAATCATAGCGTATTACTATCTAAACTAACGGAAGAAGGGCACATTACACTAACAAAAGATACATTCACGGAAATAAAAAATGGGAAAAAGAATAAACTAAAATTAGATACGCATTCGTTCAAGCAGTTATCTGAAGAGCGTTTTGGAATCACAAATATATAAGCTTTTCATATGGATACCAACCAAGCGCTTGACGCTGTTCTAATAAGAGCAACCTAATCACTGACCGCTACAAAGCGAGATTCTCCTTAGAATTTGCTGCATAACGATCATCAGTATGGCACCTGTTCGATTTTATGCTTTGTTTTCAGCGAATAAGTACGAGAAGACTCGTTAGGCTCGTTGGTCGCATCAGCCATACCACAGTCGTAAAATTTATAATTACTAAGGAAACCAAAAAGACCAGTTTCATTAGAAACTGGTCTACTTTATTTACGTATAATAGTAACAGGCCACATTTGCCGTATTATCTAATAAAAAGTTTTAAACCACCACTTCGCTAAGTGGGTGTTTGCAGAAATTGTCCTGCCTTCCGTTCATGGACGGCTCGACATTAGAATTCCGATGTAAAACTCCCTATTCATTCATTAGAGGTTAAAACTTAATTAAATACGTACAACGTAGCTTGTAATATTTATATTATACGTTATGAAATGAATAATCAATGGTAAAATTATCCTAAATTCAAAGAAGGATTATTCAAAATAATTGTTCGTAGACTTCTGTTAATTCTTTTACGCGATTATCGAATTGTACTTCTTTTGCATAATTTATCTCATTTTCCAATACATCATTTAAATACGTTAATTCTTCTTCACTCAACTGTTTAACAAAGGCTACTTCACTTGCAAAATGACCTTGTTCCATTTTTCCTACGATCGTTTGACAATACGGATTATCCATGTAGTTAGACAAGGATTCTCTAAGATATTTTAATGTATGGTCGATCTTCTTCACCTCTTAAATTTTTGTGTTCTTTTTCTTTGCTCGTTGTTCTAATTGTGATTTAGGTTGTTGATCTGCCGTATCTTCTGATAAGCCTTGTGGATTTACACTTGTTTGTGCATTTCGTTTTTGATATGGTTCTTTTTCTTTAGTCATAAAAAACACCTCCATTTATAGTCTGACAAAAATACTGTAATGTATGCCTACGATAAAGAATTACTTTTTATTTAATATTTCATACTGATCACGTAGTGCACGCTTAAGTACTTTTCCACTCGGGTTCTTTGGCAATGCATCTGTAAAGGTCACATACTTAGGAACTTTAAATCTGGTCAAATGCTCCTTACAAAATTGCTCAACCACTTCTTTCGATAACGTTACATCTTTTTTGGGGACAATAATTGCCGTAACCGCTTCAATCCAGTATGGATCCGGAATACTTATAACAGCGACCTCTGATACTCCTTCCAATTGATAAATTACTTCTTCTACCTCTCTACTTGAAACATTTATTCCACCCGTATTAATCATATCTTTCTTACGATCAATAATCGTAATATACCCTTCCTCATCCATCTTTCCTAGATCACCACTATGGAACCAACCATTCCGAAAGGCTTCACGAGTCTTAACTGGATCATATAAATACCCCTTCATTGCATGGGGTGTTCGATGCACAATCTCACCAACTTCTCCACGGGCAACTTCCTCATCCTGGTCGTTCACAATTCTTGTTTCAACATATAAGGATGGCGTTCCAGCTGAACCAATCTTTCTTAACTGGTCTTCCGGTTGCAAGACAGTGGCTAGTGGTGCAACCTCTGTTTGACCATATAAGTTCCAGAATTTTGCGTTTGGCAATCGACTCGACAATTCTTTTAGTATTTCTCTTGGCATAATTGCTGCGCCATAATAACATTTTCTTAGTGTAGATAAATCTCGCACCTCAAAATCAGGATGACGGAGTATCGCTATCCATACAGTAGGAGGACAAAATAGCTGTGATGCACCAGTTTCTTCAATTGTTTTAAGAATCAACTCCGGAGTAGCTTTTTCAAGGATGATACTACTGCATCCAATATATATACTCGGACCTAAAAATACATGTAATTGCGCGCTATGATATAGTGGCAATGCATGAATCATAATGTCATCGCTTTCCATTTTTCCACTGAAAACACAACTTGCGTATTCGTTCATGATGCTTTTATGCGTGAGCATAACCCCTTTTGGCCGTGATTCTGTACCACTTGTATATAACACATGACAGAGGTCATCATCAGCAATTTCAACTTCAATCTTTGCATTAGAATTGTGCCCATATTGTATATCCTTTAAGTTCTTCCATCCTTCTACCTGGTCTTCACTGTTCTCCATTATATACCGATATTTAATTTCTTTCGCTTTTTCCTTCGCTGAAATATCTAGTACATCCGCGTACGCTTTAGATGCGATAAATCCCGAAGCTTTCGCATGTTCAATAATGTAAGCTGTATCCGTTGTACTCAACATATAATTAATTGGGATCATCACTGCCCCAATACGTGCAAGAGCAAAATTGACTATCACAAAGTCCAAGCTGTTTTTCGACATGACAATGATCATATCTCCTTTACCCATCCCATCTCTCTTAAAACCATATGCTGTGAGAGTTACTAGTGTATCTAATTCCTTGTACGTAACTGTCACCCCATTGTAAGCGATTGCGTTTTTATCTGGCATTCTAGCTGCTGTCCGTGAGAGTATATCACTAAGCGTGTTCCGTCTTGCACGTTGAATCATTTTCACTTCATCATGTACATTTGCCTGCGTGTTCATTTACTCACCCCTCAAATTATAAAATTTATATAAAAAGATAGAATTTTCTTTTTTTTAGTTTAATTCAGATATTTAATAAAAGCAAGAAGCTTGGTTTTAAACAAAGCAAAATCCCAATTACTTCGGATGGTAGTTGGGATTTTAACGTTTTTTTTTTGAAATATCTTACTGCCAAAAGGAATGAAATAAGGATAATTTTTGAGGAACAATAAGGCGTCCGAAGCTTGATGCGAGTAGGTATGGTTTGTTTACCAAAGTTATCGTTTCGGCGGAAAGCATGGCTTATTTCTTGCAATTATGATGATGCCGATGCAGCTACTCGTTTTAGTTATTCCTCCATCCATTTAAATATATATTCGTTTAGGTTGATTTTTCTTTTTTTTCTTTGGAGTAACATATCCTCGCTCATAAATTCTACCAGTTTGTAAATTGCATCTATCTAAAAATGTTTCTAATGATTTGGCTTCACTTTCCCTAAACGCATGATGAAATAGTGCTGCTGCTACTCTGGCATCCTCAAGCGCATGATGATGATTAAACGTCATCTGTAGAAAGTTCGCTAGTGTATGTAACTTATAATTAGTTAAGTCGGGCCAAAATTGCTTGGACAATCCAACGGTACAAAGATAATTCATTTCAGGATAGGGTAATCCAAAATAATCAAGTGTTTGCCGAATAACACTCATATCAAAACTAGCATTATGCGCAATTACTAAACCACTTCTTAAATACGATTTGATCGATGGCCAAATTTCAGGAAACGTCGGTTCACCCACGACATCAGCTTCATTAATTCCATGCACGTGAATATTCATAGAATTAAAATGCATAAGTGGATTAATTAAATGATAGAATTCATCAATAATTTTTCCATCCTCTAAAACTACTATCCCCACTGCACATGGACTAAATCTTTTTTCATTTGCTGTTTCAAAATCAATCGAGACAACCCTCATATTTCTCCTCTTCTTTCTTTTATTCAATATTAGGATATTTCCAAAATATCCCACGCGGTAATCATACCCAATAATTGTTTGGAAGGTTTACCATTTTTGGTAATGAGCAATGCTTCTAGTCGCCTTCCTTTACTTGTATGTTCTTTAAAAATTTCTATGGCCTCATATATTGTCATTCCATGATGTATAAAACGAGAATTATCTTGTTTTTCAAATGGCAAGATCTCTTCTAGTTGACAACTACTCTTAGCAAATGACTCTTCTTGCTTTTTACTAGCTAGCCAGTTCGTTATCCCCTTTTGGGTTAATAATCCTTTGTACGTATCTCCTTGATAAATAGGAAATTTAGATAACTGTTTTTCATGAATAATTGTTAAAAGTTGATTTAACGGATCGTTACTCTGATAACAAAGTACTTGCCTAGAAAATAAAGGAGTTACCCGTTTTGGCTCATTTAATTCTATTTCAATTTCTTCAATTCTCTCCACAATTGCATCATGCGGTTCTGCAATGGCATGTGTCATATCTAATTTATTATGTACGATAGCATTTCGTAGTTCTGCAAACTCCAAAAGATCATCACTATATTCGCGAACGAGGGCGTTAGAATTTCTAAGTATTTTTACAGCCTTAGAGAAACCTACATCTTTCTTATGAATTAATAACGCACGTAGCATTTTTTCTATTCGGTTGAATGCAGTAAGAAAACGCTCTGAGTTTTGATACATGGTTGTACTCCTCATTTTCATAGTAAGATGGGAAATAACGCCTTTTTTTCAGTAGATTGATTCATGGGTTTCGAAAAAAATAGAATGAAGCGGTTCTTCATCCCGAAAATGAAACATTGTGTTTATTGACTATGGCAGTTTATTTCCTGCTACTTGATAAATGTCATACCACTCTTTTCGAGTAATCTGAAGGTCAGATGCTGTTGCTATTAGTGACAAACGCTCTTGATTCATCGTACCTACAACAGGTTGAATTCCTGCAGGGTGACGTAGAATCCATGCAATAGCAATTGCTGTTTTTGTTACTCCGTATGTTTCAGCTATTTCCATAAGCTTTGTATTTAATTCAGGGAATTTTTCATTATCAATAAAAACGCCCTCAAAGAATCCATATTGAAATGGTGACCAAGCTTGTATTGTCATATGATTCATTCGAGAATAATCTAATACACTTCCATCTCGATTTATTCCATTTACATGCTGCGTGTTTACTTGCAGACCTGCATCGACCATTCCAGAATGCATAATACTGAATTGTAATTGATTAACAATTAAATCTTGTGCAACGTATTGCTTTAATAATTCTATTTGTAATGGGTTATGATTACTCACACCGAATTGTCTAACTTTACCACTATCTTTAAGAACTTGGAATGCCTCTGCCACCTCTTCAGGTTTCATTAACGCATCCGGACGGTGGAGTAATAATACATCAAGGTACTCTGTCTGGAGACGTTTAAGTATTCCATCTACTGATTCTACTATATGGTTTTTAGAAAAATCAAAGAACCCCTCTCGTATTCCACACTTTGATTGAATTTTCATTTTTTCTCGTACCGAAGGACGCATTTGAATAGCTTTAGCAAATATTTCTTCGGAATGCCCTCCGCCATAGATATCTGCATGATCAAAGAAGTCGATTCCAAGACCCAATGCATGGTGAAGTAATTTTTCCGCTTCCATTACAGACAATTGAGTTAGCCGCATACAGCCAAATGCAAGGTTAGAAACAAATAGGTCACTCTTTCCCAACTTTAATTTGCGCATACCACTCATCTCCTCTTCAATTTTATAACTCTAGCATATCATGAATAAAGAAAATTTGAAGTTTTAAAATAATAATGTTGACAAGACAATGTATATACGGTAATCTTATTTTCAATAATTAAATTAATCGTATAACTTCTTATCCAGAGAGGTGGAGGGACTGGCCCTTGGAAGCCTCGGCAACAGACTTTTCATACGTACTGTGCCAATTCCAGATGCATGCTGCATGAAGATAAGAAGAGGACAAGCTAATGTATATCAAAGCCTCTTCTTATCTATAAGAAGAGGCTTTTTAGTTATACAAACAAAAAGAAAGAAGGTATGTAAAATGACAACCACTCTTATTAAAGCTCCATTCAAGGCAGACCATGTAGGAAGTCTACTTCGACCAGAGAGACTGCATCAAGCAAGAAGAGATTATCAACAAGGCACGATAACAAAAAAGCAACTACGTGCGATTGAAACTGAAGAAATTAATTACATCGTTGATAAGCAAATTGAAGTTGGCTTAAAGGTAGTTACAGACGGTGAATTCAGAAGAACTTGGTGGCATTTAGACTTTTTGGAACATTTAAACGGCATTGAAGGATATGTCCCATCATCTGGCTACCAATTCAAAGATGTCGAAACAGAAAAATACGATGTACGTAACACAGGTAAGATTTCGTTTCATTCAGAGCATCCGTTTATACAGGATTTTATTGCGTTCAAAGAAATTGTTGGTGATCGTGCAGTACCTAAACAGACAATACCGAGCCCAAATCAACTTTTCAATAAAGGGATTCGAAATTCGGAAATCTACCCAAACATCGAAGATTATGCCAATGATGTAATCAAAGCATATCAAGATGCAATTCAAGCATTTTATGATGCCGGCGTTAGATACCTTCAATTAGACGATGTCTACATTGCAGGATTATCAGCACCTTCTATCCCATTTAATGATGGCGATTATTCAAGGGAACAATTAATTGATTTAGCTCTTCGCGTTGTTAATGGTGCATTAGAAAACAAACCAGATGACCTAAAGATTACCACCCACTTATGTAGAGGTAATTATCAATCAACTTGGGCTTTTGAAGGCAGCTATGCTTTAATCGCACCAACATTATTAGCAAAGGAGAAAGTAAATGGCTTTTTCTTCGAGTATGATGATGAACGTTCCGGTGACTTTACGCCTTTAAAGCATATTCCTACTGGAGGGCCACAAGTCGTATTAGGTGTTGTAACTTCGAAGACAGGAGAACTTGAAGATAAAGAAGCGATTATCACTAGAGTAAAAGAGGCAGCCAACTATGTACCTTTAGAGCAATTATGTTTAAGTCCACAATGTGGATTTGCTTCTACCCATCACGGCAATATCTTAACTGAGGAGGCACAGTGGAGGAAACTAAAATTCATTGTAGACGTTGCGAAAGAAATTTGGGAGTAACGATTCCTTACACCAATTATATCTATAAGCGTAATTTTATCGAAGTTTGAAATCGTTTTGCTTTTCGAAGAATATGGCCTTAGCTAACCCGGATAAGCAAAGTTCTTATCCGAGTGGAGCATCATGGGCCTTGTTGTTTCCGCAGAAGCCGAAGGGTTTCTACTGCTTCTTATCGATATATCAGTGGCTGCCTCCTTTCATAAAATCGTTTATGGAAGGAGGCATCATTCTAAATTTGATACCGCTTTTCGGAGGAATTTTATTCGGTTACCATTTGTAATTCAACCGGAATGAAACCTTCTACTTTTTCGCCTTTGACAATCTTTCCAACAGCAGCAATTGCTCTTTCACCGATTAAACCTGGCTGCTGTGCGATGGTTGCATCCATCGATCCTTCTTCTACAGCTGCTACTGCGTCATCAGTAGCATCAAACCCGACAACAACTACGTTATCTAATAAGCCCTGCGCCTGCAGTGCTTCCACTGCACCGAGTGCCATCTCATCATTATGCGCAAATACAGCATGGAAGTCTCCAACACTTTGTAAGATATTTTCCATTACGGATAATCCTTCGGTACGATCAAAATTTGCCGATTGACTAGCAACTACTTCGATGCCTTCTAATTCATCGACAATATGATGGAAACCCTCTCCCCTTTCTCTAGTAGCCGATGCACCAGCAATCCCCTGTAACTCAACGATTTTTCCTGTTTCTTTAAGTTGTTCAGCAATAAAATCTCCTGCCATTTCCCCTCCTTCAACATTATCTGAAGCAATATGAGTTACCACCTCTCCTCCACCTGCACTTCGGTCAACTGTAATTACAGGAACATTCGCGTCATTTGCCAATTCAATCGCTGAGACCACTGCATTCGAATCCACTGGGTTAATCAATAAAACATCAATGTCTTGCTGTAATAAATCTTCGATATCACTCAATTGTGTTGATGGATCATTCTGTGCATCGGAAGTAATTATTTCATATCCCGATTCCTTTGCACTTGCTTCTGAACCATCTCGCAATGTTACAAAAAATGGATTATTTAAAGTGGAAATGGATAAACCCACTTTTACATCTTCACTCGCTTTTTCATTATTCGATTCATCTGAACCATCAGATGCTTCTCCAGGTGCTTCTGTTGAACATGCCACGAGAAAGAGAAATAATCCTAAGGTAAAGCTTACAAGTAATTGTTTTTTCATGTCCATTCCTCCTAATTACGTATAAATTATCACTACTTACGATGTTTTACGATCTAATAATACAGCTAGTAGAATCACCCCACCTTTGACAATTTGTTGATAGAAAGATGGAACATTCAATAAATTTAATCCATTATCTATAACACCTATAATTAGCGCACCAATTAAGGTACCGACAATTCTTCCACGGCCTCCCGCAAGGCTTGTCCCTCCAATTACAACCGCTGCAATGGCATCCAGCTCATACATGGATCCGGCTGTCGGTTGGGCAGAATTCAATCGACTTGTAATAATAATACCTGCTAAAACAGAAAGCATACCAGTTAGTGAATATACCCAAATTTTAACGCGATCTGCTTTTATTCCTGATAACGTAGCAGCCTCTTCATTACCACCTACGGCATATACTTCCCTTCCAAATACAGTTTGTCGAAGAATAAAATAAAGAACAATAAATACAATCACCATTACTATGGCAGGAAAGGGAATTCCAAAAACATACCCCTTGCCGATCATCTCAAAGGCAAAGCTATCCGATAGTCCAGTGATTGGTCTTCCATCTGTGTAGACTAATGTTATACCTCGATAGATTGTCATTGTGGCTAATGTTGCAATAAATGGCGCTACTCTTCCCTTTGTAATGATCAATCCATTGACCGTTCCTAAAATGAGGCCGATTATTAAGCCAATACATACAGCTAGGATCGGGTCTATTCCACTTGTTAATAGACCTGCTGTCAATGCACTGCCTAGTGCTAGAATCGATCCTACCGATAGGTCAATTCCAGCGGTTAATATGACAAATGTCATCCCAAATGCAATTAACGCATTAACGGAAACTTGTCGTAATAAATTAAAAATATTCGTTAATGTAAAGAAATTATCGCTCATTATTGCTAATACGCTAGTAATAAGAATTAACCCGAAGAGTGGTCCCAATGTTGCTAATTGAAGGCGACCTAGCTTTTTCATGCTCTCTCGCCTCCTGTTGCTGCAGTCATAATTATCTCTTGATCCACATCGTTCCGATTAAAGATGCCAATTGTTCTTCCTTCATGTAAAACCATGATACGATCACTAATTCCTAACACCTCTGGTAATTCGGATGAAACCATGATGATAGCCACACCCAGCTCCGTTAGCTCATTCATAATATGATAGATTTCTTTCTTTGCCCCAACATCTACTCCTCTTGTCGGCTCATCTAAAATTAATAGTTTGGGTTTAATACCTAACCATTTTGCTATAACTACTTTTTGTTGATTGCCCCCGCTTAAAGATTTTACTTCTTGTTCTTTACCAGTCATTCGAACTTGGAGTCGATTCATTAAATGATCAATGAAAGCTATTTCTTGTGATTTTCGGATAATTCCTACTTTTGATATCGTTTTCAAATTTGGTAATGCGATATTTTCCCGAATGGATGACTGCAATACTAGCCCCTTTGCTTTTCGGTCTTCAGTAATAAATCCTATCCCTGCCTTCACTGCGTCATTTGGATGTTTAATGACTAACTGTTTACCATGTAATTTTATAGTTCCTTCATTCTTTTTACGAAATCCAAATAAGACTTCCATTACTTCGGATCGTCCAGCTCCCATCAAACCAGAAACACCGAGTATCTCTCCTTGTTTTACATCAAAACTAACATCTTGAAAATATCCTTTTCTAGACAAATGATTTACCTCAAATATTACTTCTCCAAGCTTTCCATTCCTTACTGGAAAACGTTCTCCAAGTTCTCTACCCACCATCATTTTAACTATTTCCTCAAAGGATGTTTGTTCGGTGGCTTTAGTACTAATAAATTCACCATCACGTAGAACGGTAATTTGATCACAAATTTCAAAGATCTCTTCCATTCGATGTGAAATATAAATAATGCTAACACCTTGTTGCTTTAGAGTGGAAATAACATAAAATAGGTTTTTAATCTCTCTTTCTGTTAAAGCAGCAGTCGGTTCATCCATAATAAGTAAATCCGCATTAGCTGCTAATGCTCGAGCTATTTCTACCAGTTGCTGCTTACCTACAGATAAATCACTAGCAATATCGTCTGGAGAAATATTGGATACTCCCAGTCTCTTTAAATTTCGTTCGGTATGTAGTTTCATCTCCTTTTTATTTAGAATACCAGTTTTTTTGTACGTTATTTCTTTACCTAGAAACATATTCTCAGTAACTGTTAAGTAAGGAATAATATTTAATTCTTGATGAATAACCACAATACCTTGTTTCTCTGCTTGTTTTGGATCAGAGAAATGTACCTCCTTGCCCCGAACTTTTATCACCCCTTGATCACGGGTGTGTATACCAGTTAGTACTTTGATTAGTGTTGATTTCCCTGCACCATTTTCTCCCATTAATGCATGTATTTCTCCTTGGACTACTTGAAAACAAACGGAATTTAAAACGTGATTCCCAGCAAATCTTTTATCAATATTTGTCATCTCAATTATCTTGGTTGCTTTAGTCACTTCTATCCCCCCTTGTCCCTATAATGCCTACTCAAACACTGTATTCACATATGGTTGAATAACTTCAGTTATTAAAACGATTTGGTCTTTTAATGTGACCATGAGGAATATACAGATAATAATATGTAAAAACTCTATATTGCCGTGTTTTATCAAGAATGAAGATTCCTACGACTTATGCCTTTTGTTTACTATATTCCTAGTGTTTTTTTAATTATGTTGAATCTCTAACTACTAATTTTGTATCCAATTTTAATTGTTGTATTTCGCTATTTGGATGATTAATATGCTCTAATAATAAATGTGCTGCCTGTGCCCCAATTTGATAGATTGGCTGTTGTATGGTTGTTAATGAAGGAGTGGCTGTTTCAGCCATCGCAATACCATCAAACCCTACTACAGCTAACTGACCCGGTACTTTAATTCCTAGCTTTTCAGCTGCTTTCAAAACACTGATGCCCATCAAATCATTCGCTGCAAAAATACCGTCAATTTCAGGATGGTTCACGAGTAATTCTTTCGTAATTGAAATCGTCATTTCATAATTATATTCTCCACAGACAACGTAACTAGATAAAAACCATTTTTCTTCTTTCACGACATCGAGATACCCTTTTAATCGCTCCATTGTATTAACTGCAAAATCAGGGCCACAAATATGGGCTATACGTTGGCATCCCGCATCTTTTAAATACTGTGTGGCTACTCTTGCACTTTCGCGATTTTTAATAGTGACGGACGATAATTTATCGCTTACAATCCGATCAAGCGCGACTACAGGCACATCTATATGACCAAGATGTTTCGGTTCTAAATTACTTGATACAATAATAAAACCATCCACAGATTTTTGCTGTAATGCTTCTAGATAAGCTTTTGCTTTTTCAGGATTGTCATCCGTATTACAAAGAACAAAGGTGTACTGATGTTTTTTTGTAACGTCTTCAACTGCACGTGCAAGTTCAGGAAAAAAAGGATTCATAATATCAGGAACGAATAGTGCAATTATTCTTGAGCTACCCTTATAAAGACTGCGTGCTATATCATTCGGTCGATAGTTTAATTGGGTAATAGCCGCTTTTACATGTTTTCTAGTATCTATATTTACGTATCCATTATTATTTAAAACTCTAGATACAGTAGCAGTAGAAACATTAGCTAAATTAGCCACATCTTTTATTGTTGCCATGTTTTTTAACCTCTTCCGGAATTAAGTTGATAGTTATATGTAACCCGTTACATGTTACATCTTAGAGCTCCTTGCAGAAATTGTCAATATTTTTTAAAATATCCCTATCTTCCAAAAAGATAAACTGGTATATCTTTACTCTGACAACCAGCATTTATCTTTTCCTACTCAGTAAATATGAAACGAAGACAAAAAATTGGGGTTATTCCTATAATCATCCGAACGATTTCACTCGAATCTGTTCGGATTACTTCATTACATGGTTCTATATTCCTCCGCCAACATAACTCGCCTTCTGGACGTAATAAAAAAAGAGAGGGACTCCCTCTCTTTTACGTGCATCAGCTTGCAATCGTTTTTGCTAGTTTTTGTTTGTTTTTTGTATGATGTTGAATTAACGTATAGATAAACCAACTTAATACGATTGCCCAAATAATTGTCCCAAGTATCATTGAAATGGAATAGTCTAACTGGAATCCTTCCGGAGCATAGAAGATATATGTGCTAACAACTGCTGTCATAAATAATGCTGGTATACTACAAATCCAATGGAACTTATTATGTTTTAATAAATACATAGCGCCTGTCCATAACATAAATGTAGCGACTACTTGGTTTGACCAGCCAACATAACGCCATAAAAATGTATAATCAATTAAAGATAAACAAAAAGCTGGAAGTGCTACTGGAATAACAAGTAAAATGAGTGATTTTTTCCCCATTATATCCTTTTTTGCTATCTGATTAATTAAATCAGCTAGCATCATCCTAGATGAGCGTAGTGCTGTATCCCCTGTAGTAATCGGTAGAATCATAACACCAAGAATTGCTAAAACACCTCCGAATGAACCAAGTGTAGCAACACTTATTTCATTTACTACCCCGGCAGGACCACCACTATTTAATACAGCCTGTAATCCATTTGTTCCGTTATAAAAAGCCATTCCTGCTGCCGCCCAAACTAATGCAATAATCCCTTCACCGATCATAGCCCCATAAAAAACCTTACGTCCTTCACTTTCTTTTTTTAAGGTTCGAGCAAGAATTGGACTTTGTGTACTATGGAATCCTGAGATTGCACCACAAGAGATTGTTACCATTAAAAGTGGCCAGATAGGCAATTGGCCAGGATGCAAGTTGCTAAGCGTTAAATTCGGTACCGAATAATCAAAAAAGAAGATCCCTATTCCAATGGAAACTGCCATAAAAATAAGAATCGCACCAAATATTGGATAAATTTTACCAATAATTTTATTTATTGGCAAAACAGTTGCTAGTAGAAAATAAGCAAATACGACTAAAATACATGTTACAAAATTAAGCGGCGTGATTTGCGTCATCAATTGGGCAGGTGCTGCTGTAAAAGCTGCTGCAACCAAGATCATTAATAAAATGGATAATAACGTAATAAAAGCTCTAGCATATTTCCCTAAATATTTACCAACCAATGAAGGGAATTGCGTGCCACCATGACGAAGTGATAGCATCCCTGACATATAATCATGTACAGCCCCTGCGAATATACAACCAATAACAATCCAAATAAAAGCAACGGGACCATATAACGCTCCCAAAATGGCACCAAAAATCGGACCGGTTCCAGCGATATTTAAAAGCTGTATAAGACTAGCTTTCCACCAACTCATAGGCATGTAGTCAAACCCATCCTGTTTTGCATAGGCAGGTGTAGGTTGTTGATCATTGACGCCAAAAATTCGTTCCACCACCTTTCCGTATACAAAATAACCGATTAGTAATAGCAAGATGGATGCTACAAAAGTAACCATCGCTTTTCCCCTCCTTATCCGAAAATCTAATAGATATAGATTCTCTCGTAGTGTTTTTTGAAATTTTAAAGAATATTCTATATCGGATGTTGGTTTTATGCAAGCTATTTTATGAAAATTTATTTTATTTCCATATCATGGAATTAACAAATAGATTCTTTCCCGAATAAGAATAAGATCTTACACCTTTTTCAGTAATTTAACTATTATAAATTCATTAAATTTATTGACAATACACAAACTTCTGCTATGCTGAAGAATATTATTTCAGATGAAACCCCAAGGAAAGGAAAGGAGAAAATAATGTATACGGATCATCAAATACTTAGAATCCCAGGGCCTACCCCTATTCCCCCTAGTATACAAAGAGCGATGACCCAGCCCATGATTGGTCACCGTAGTCAGGATATGAAAGATTTACTTCACGGTGTAAAAGATAAGCTCAAACCGATCTTTGGTACAAACGAAGATGTATTAATATATACAGCAAGTGGGACAGCTGCGTTGGAAACAGCTGTGGTGAATGCAGTTCAGCCCGGAGATGAGGTTATCGTCATTGTATCAGGCGCATTTGGAGATCGATTTACAAAAATATGTGAGGAATATCACATAAAGGTTCACAAATATGATGTGAATTGGGGAGAGGCTGCGGATCCCGAGCAATTAACACAATACTTAAAATCAATCCCTACGGTAAAAGCAGTATTTGCTACTTACTGTGAAACATCTACTGGTGTTTTGAATCCAATTAAGCAATTAGCAAAGGTTGTTCATCAAGAATCGGAAGCTCTATTTATCGTGGATGGTGTATCTTGTATTGGGGGGACGGAAACAAAAATGGATAAGTGGGGACTTGATATCGTTGTAACTGGATCACAGAAAGCAATGATGCTCCCAGCAGGCTTGGCATTTGTTGCAGCAAGCAAACGAGCGTGGAAAGTGATTGAGAAAAACAGTCATCCCCGTTTTTATTTAGATATGCGAAGATATCGAGACAAACTACAGGAAGATGCAAGTCCGTTCACACCAGCAGTCTCTCTATTATTAGGGCTAAAGCAAGCACTGCAGCTAATTGAGGAGGAAGGATTATCTACTGTATTTCAACGACATCATTTAATGGCAAAAATGACAAGAGATGCCTTTCATGCGTTAGATATTCCGCTTCTCACAACTGATATGGATGCATCGCCAACCGTAACAGCTGTAAAACCAAATGATTTTTCATCAGAAGATCTACGAAGAGAACTTCGTTCAAAATTCGGACTAACGATTGCTGGTGGACAACAGCATTTAAAAGGTAATATTTTCCGAATTGGGCATATGGGATATTGTTCACCAGCTGATGTGTTACAAATTATTAGTCTAGTAGAAGTCGGCTTGCAATCGATAGACAAAACGATTGAACTTGGTACCGGTGTTAAAGCGGCTCAAACTGCTTATTTAGATATTTAATCGAAAATATATTTTCACACAAGGAGGCAGACAAAATGGCTTTTAAAATCCTAATATCAGATCCATTAAGTGAAGAAGGGATGTATCCCCTGCTTCAGGCAGAGAATATTAGTATTGAACTAGCTACAGATTGGTCACAGGAAAAATTGGCAAACCAAATTACAGAATATGATGCGTTATTGGTAAGAAGTCAAACTCAAGTTAACCGGGAATTAATTACGAAAGCCACCAATTTAAAAATTATTGGACGCGCAGGTGTGGGGGTAGACAACATTGATCTTGATGCCGCAACGGAACATGGAATAATCGTTGTTAATGCACCAAATGGCAATACGAATTCAGCAGCAGAACATACAATGGCCATGATCATGGCTCTCTCAAGAAAAATACCTCAAGCTTATTTATCTTTAATGAACAAACAATGGGATCGGAAAAAATACGTAGGTACGGAGCTTAAAAACAAAACACTTGGCATTATTGGTCTTGGAAGAATAGGTGCGGAGGTTGCGTATCGTGCGAAAGGGCAACGCATGAATATCATTGCATATGACCCATTTTTAACAGAAGATCAAGCCAAAAAAATGGATATTCAATATGGATCCGTAGACGAAGTATTACACGCAGCTGACTTTATCACCATCCACACTCCACTTTTAAAAGAGACACGTCATTTACTTAATGCAGACGCGTTTCATGCTGTTAAGCCAGGCGTACACATTGTTAACTGTGCCCGCGGGGGGATCATCGATGAGGACGCATTGTATCATGCGATACAATCTAAAAAGGTAGCCGGTGCAGCTTTAGATGTATTTGAGGAAGAACCATTTTATGATCACCCTCTTTTGGAATTACCCGAAGTTATCGCAACACCTCACCTCGGTGCTAGTACGTTTGAAGCACAAGAAAGTGTCGCGATTGATGTCAGTGAAGATGTCATTCGCTTTCTATCTGGAGAAGCTGTACGTAACCCAGTTAATCTCCCTTCTGTTCCTAAAGATATACTTAGCCAAATTGAACCATATTTCCATCTTGCCGAAAAACTTGGTCACTTCCTTATTCATTTGGCAAATGAACCTGTTGAAGAGATCAATCTATATTACTCCGGTGATCTATCACAAACCAAAATCGGACCAATTACACGTAATACAATTAAAGGGCTATTAACCCGTCATCTAGGCGAACATGTAAATGATGTCAATGCACTTTATCTCGCTGAAAAAAGAGGCATCACTGTCAATGAAAATAAAACATCTTCCACACAAGGTTTTACCAATCTATTAAAAGTGGAAATCATTACGAAATCAGAAAAACGAAGTGTTGCGGGCACGCTATTGAATGGCTTAGGACCTCGTATTGTAAAAATGGATCATTACAGTGTTGATGTTACACCAAAAGGACACTTACTAGTCATTCATCATAAGGACCAACCAGGGGTCATTGGGAAAATGGGAAGCTTTTTAGCCACCCAAGAGATTAATATTGCAACGATGCAGGTCGATAGAGCAGATATCGGAGGCGAAGCCATTATGGTGATGTCAGTTGATCGACACATCGAAGAAAAGGAATTACGAGCGCTGGAGCAACTTGAAGAGATTCATGATGCCACGGCAATTGATTTATAATATATCGATAGGAAAGCAAGAGCTGTCAAATACCTACCTAACAACTGGCATAGGATCCTCAACAGATGCATCTTCCAGTTGTTAAGTAGTTTTTAGAGCGCTCTTGCTTTATTCTTTAATAATCGAAAGAATTTCAGATAAACGATTTACTTCATATGTCGGAATCTCGTTGTTATCGAGATTATTTCGATTAATCCATATGGAAGCTATTTCTGCACGTGAAGCCCCTAGAATATCTGTATGTAAATTGTCCCCCACCATTAACACTTCATCTTTAGCTACCCCAAGCTGTTTTAACATATATTGAAAAATACCTGGATCTGGCTTGCCTTTTCCGAATTCTCCAGAAATTACAATTTGCTCAAAATATCGTTCTAACTCTGCCGTCATCGCTAATTTTGTTTGTTGTAAATCAGGAGACCCATTTGTCAAAAGTGCTAACCGGTATTTCTTATATAGTTTGTCTAATACAGAAAAGGTGTCTTGATATACAAATGAATTCTTTTTACGATATGCTACAAAGGCATTTGCTAAGGTTAAGCCCAAGTGAGAATCATTAACCCCTATTGCCTGTAAACCATTCGTCCACACATCTTTACGATATTGAGGAGCAATTCGATTTAATTGTTTAAAGCTCTCCCCTTCATCGTTAAACTCCCCCCACAGCCCTTCAAATGGATTGATTCCAATCATTTGTGTGAATTTATAAGTGGGATAGGAAGCATAAAGCGTTCGCGCTTCCTGTCTTACTCTATTTTCCAGTTGGATAGGATCAATTACTGGATTTTTATCTTCTGCTAACTTACAAGTCTCTTTAAATGATTCGGAGACACTTCTGCTATCCCATAATAATGTATCGTCCAAATCAAATATAATTGCTTTTAGCATCTATACATCTCTCCTTCTGCCTGCATACGTTAATTAAAAGTATACAACATTTTAATTAAATTAAAAAAACTGAATATTTAGGGTTGCTTTTATTAGAAATATAGACTATTATAGTTATTAAAATTTTTACAGCAAGGGGATAGTGACATGGAAGAATGGACAATTGAAATTAATCGTTCTGCAACAAAAAAGGAAAAGCCAAACACAGATCAATTGGAGTTTGGAAGAGTATTTACAGACCATATGTTTATAATGGATTATTCTGTACCATTAGGTTGGCATGATGCACGCATCATCCCTTACCAACCATTCTCAATTGATCCTTCTGCAATGACATTTCATTATGGTCAATCGGTTTTTGAAGGATTAAAGGCGTATTACACGCCAGAGGGTAATATTCAGTTGTTCCGCCCTGAAAAAAACATGCAACGTTTAAACCGGTCAAATGATCGTCTTTGTATCCCTCCGATCGATGAAGCGTTTGTATTGCAGGCTATTAAGCAGCTGGTGTATTTAGATAAAGATTGGATTCCAACTGCTGAGGGAACTTCCCTTTATATTCGTCCATTCATTATATCTACGGAACCGTTTATTGGAGTTGCTCCATCACATCAGTATAGATTGATCGTTATTCTATCACCAGTTGGGGCCTATTATAAAGAAGGGATTAATCCTGTGAAAATCGCTGTAGAAAATCAATATGTTCGAACGGTTAAAGGTGGTACGGGTGAAGCAAAAACGGGTGGAAATTATGCTGCAAGTCTAAAAGCACAAGAACTTTGTTCTCAAAAAGGATTTACTCAAGTGTTATGGCTTGATGGTGTAGAGAAAAAATATATTGAAGAAGTTGGCAGCATGAACGTATTCTTTAAAATAAACGGTAAAGTATATACACCTGCACTTAATGGCAGCATTCTTGAAGGTGTTACACGTAATTCTGTAATTCAATTACTGCAACATTGGAATGTTCCTGTAATTGAAGAAAGAATTTCAATGGAAGTTTTATATCAAGCTTATTTAGATGGCAGTTTAGAAGAAGCGTTTGGTACGGGAACTGCTGCAGTTATCTCTCCAATTGGGCAGTTAAGCTGGGAGGATAAAGATTTATATATTAATGATGGAAAAACCGGAAAAATATCAAGAGATTTATATAACACATTAACTCGAATTCAATATGGCAAAGAAAAAGACCCCTTCGGATGGATTGATATTGTTAATGAAGCGAATGCAGTAAAGCAGTAATTGAATTTATATTTCCATTTAATAGAAGCATAACTAGTAACATTAAAAGGAGGAAGCAGCTTAATACTTCCTCCTTTTTTTATTACGTTATTTTTTCCTGTTTAATATTTCTAGTTGAATCCATTGTTCTCCTCATGCACACATAATATCAAGTACTTCTCAGAAGGTTTCTCCATATTCTGTAAGCACGTACTCTACTTTTGAAGGAACTCTCCGATAGATAATGCCATCAGCTTCTAGCTCTCTAAGCTATTGGGGCAGCACCATCCTTGTGACATTTGGCATTAATCGTTGTAATTCACCAAATCGTTTCGAACCCCATAAATAAACTGCACGATATACAATATCTTATTATTAAAAAACTAGCTTCCAAGTGATTGTCTTGGAAGCTAGTTTTTCTATCTAGGGATAGAAGTGGTTAAGAAGAAGGTTTTCTTATTCTATGTTAGTTTACAGCACTATACACTGGTTGTTTCTCTCGTACTGCTATATATTCCGGACGCTTTTCACCACCAGAAAACGGCTCCACTAAACGATTTTTAACACTATTATACACCATGAATAAATTATTACGTGGATATGGTGTAATATTGCTGGTTGAACCATGCATTGTGTTACTTTCAAACAATGTAACAGATCCTGCCTTACCAGTTGGAACAGAGATACCCCCGCCTATTCTTGTTAGTTCACGAAGGCTTTCTTCATCAGGTACGCCCAGCTTCTGCTTCTTCAATGATTCTTTATAGTTATTATCAGGTGTTTCACCTACACAACTCACAAAATAGTTATGGGACCCTGGTATAAGCATCAAAGGTCCGTTAAACGAATAGTTATCTGATAGAGCAATAGATACACTGATGGCTCGCATCCGTGGCATTCCATCTTCTACATGCCATGTCTCGAAATCAGAATGCCAGTCAAACTCCTTTCCTTTAAATCCCGGTTTATAATTAATTCGGGATTGATGTACATACACATCGCTTCCCAAAAGGTGACGAACAATATCAAGAATGCGTTTGTCATTTGCCACATCTTGGAAATAGTTATCATCCTGATGAACGTGAAAAATAGAACGGATGTCATTGCTTTCCGGTTCGCGTATTACTTTATCGGAAGCCACATCTTTGTTTGAATCCTGCAGTTCAAAAATCGCTTTCTGCATATCTATCACTTCGTCTTCAGAGAAAAAGTTTTTAATCTGCAGAAATCCATTTTTCTCATAGGAATCAAGCTGTTCTTTTGTAATAGGGGCTTGATTATCTTTGGATCGATCAGTATAGATTACAGGATCCTTCCTTTTCAAAATCTCCGGTTGATTATTTTGTCTTGAAGGATAAAGATCTTCCATGATTAGCACTCCTCCTATTCGAATTTTCACAGTAAGCTTTGTATAACTCCTATCCCTATTGTTGGAAAACCTCCTTACATTAACGACGTCTACCCGTATAGATTACCTATTAAACTCCTAATATAAAAATTTTTAGAATTATTCTATAATCTTTCATAGAACATTGACGTTTTTGCCTACTGTTGCGTATAATAATAACAATTCAAATCAATTCCAAGTTTTTTTATAGGAATTAACAGATTAAGGAGGTCATTGTATTGTTTCTTCAAATGGAAAACATCGGAAAAACGTTTATTGATCAAGAGAAGCAATCCTCTTTTGAAGTCTTTTCCGATATTCGAATTACAATTCCGGAAAATCAGTTTGTTTCCATTCTTGGTCCATCTGGCTGTGGAAAATCCACATTATTATCTATAGTTGCTGGACTAGAAAATACAACAGAAGGTTCTATTTCATTACAGGGAAAGGAAATAAACAAACCAGGTCCAGACCGCGGAATGGTGTTCCAACAACCTTCTCTCTTCCCATGGCTTGACGTGAGAGGCAATGTTACCTTTCCACTTAGAAAAAGATTGTCTAAACAAGATGCCGACAATCATGCGGATCGTTTTTTAAAAATGGTGCAATTAAGCAAATTTAAAAACCATTATATATATGAACTATCGGGAGGAATGCAGCAACGTGTTGCAATTGCTCGCGCTTTAGCAATGGATCCTAAAGTGCTGCTGATGGATGAACCTTTTGGAGCGCTTGATGAACAAACACGCCATATTCTCCAAGACAAATTATTGGATATATGGCAGGAAACACAGAAAACCATTCTATTTGTTACACATAGCATTCAAGAAGCAATTAAATTATCTGACCGAATTATCGTAATGGGTACTCGTCCAGGAAGGATTATTTCAGATATTCCAATTGATCTACAGAGACCGCGTGAACGCGAAGATCGTAATGTTATTGAATTAGAGCAACACATTATGGAACTTTTAAAAATAGAAATAAATAAAGTGTTAAAGGAAGAGTTATCGGATGAATTTCAGCATAGCAGTTAAGCGGATGATCTTTCTCGTTGTTGTTTTAGGTATATGGCAAACGATTTATTCTTTAAACATTTTTGAAGCAATTGTATTCCCCTCCCCAAGTACTGTTGCTACTACATTATATGAAGGCTTTGCAAGTGGGGAGTTTGTAGAAGCTTTAGGAGCTAGCTTTAAACATCTTTTAGCTGGGATGTCATTAGCCATTGTAATCGGAACGATTGTCGGTGTCATTCTTGGTAAATCGAAACAAGCGGATGAAACAGCAGGAATGTATTTAATTGCACTTCAAAGTATTCCAAGTATTGTATGGGTTCCTCTTGCGATCATGTTATTTGGATTTACGGAGTTTTCTGTCATTTTCGTTGTGGTACTAGGAGGAACCTTTGTCATGGCGATTAATGTTCGTTCAGCAATTCAGAACGTATCACCACAGCTTATTCGAGCAGCTAGAACGATGGGGACAAAAGGAATGGAATTATTTTATCGAGTAGAGATACCTGCTGGCATCCCCTACTTTATGACAGGTATACGACTTGCTTGGGCATTTAGCTGGCGTGCATTAATGGCTGGTGAATTGTTAAGTAATGGTCCAGGTCTAGGATATTCGCTAAGCTACGCGCAAGACTACGCGAGAATGGATCAAGTGATTGGTATCATTATAATTATTGGAGTAATCGGAGCATTTATGGATCATTTTGTATTTTCAAAGTTAGAACACACAGTAAGAAAGAGATGGGGACTATTAAGGTGAAAGGATGAATAACGAATGAATAAAATCGTAGAATTTATTTTCCTATTTTCATTAATTGCGAGCGTGTTAGCAGCTTGCGGAAATAATGAAACGGATGGTGAACAAAAAGAGATAACAATTGGTTACTTCCCAAACATTAATCATGTCGCTGGAATGGTAGCCGAGGAAAAAAATTTATATGCGGAAACATTACCAGATGGAACAAAAGTAAATTATCAATATTTTCCTGATGGTTCTGCCTTTATGACTGCATTAGAAACAGGTGAAATTGAAGGTGGTTTAGTTGGACCTGGTCCAGCTATGAATCATTTTGTTAGCGGTGCAAAAGTTAATATTGTCGCAGCTGGATCAACCGGAGGAACAGTGATTATGGCTCGAAATAATGCTGGGATAGAAACGCCCGACGACCTAGCTGGTAAGACATTTATTTCACCTCGCGTGGGATGTACGCATGATGTCCAATTCGAAGCACAAATGAAAGAAGAATACAACCTTACCTCTGATCGAGTCAATGGAGAAATGAAACATGTTACAGGCAAACCAGCAACCTACCATAGTATGTTTACTTCCGGAAAAATTGACGCCGCTACTGTCCCAGAGCCATGGGCTTCTGTCATAGAAGCAGAAGGCAGTGGAGAAGTGCTGATTGACACATCTGAAGTTGCCTGGGGAGAATCACTTCCAGCTGCCGTCTTTGTTACCTCGCAAGATTTAACAAAGAATAACCCTGAACTTGTTCAACATATCGTTGATGGACATAAAAAAGCGACTGAATTCATTCAAGAAAACCCAGAGGAAGCTAAAACAATAGCCATTGATAAAATTAACGAGATAACAGATCAAAAACTCTCGAAATCAGTCATTGATAATGCTTGGAAACGAATTGACTTCACTTACAATATAGAAGCGGATGTCTTACAGGATTTCTCTAATGCTTCCTATGATTTAGCATTTCTAAAAGAAAAACCTGACTTAAAAGGATTAGTTGACAAAAGTTTCATAGAATAACCAATCATCTCCCTGGAAAGAGCCTATCATGGACTTCCAGGGGATCTTTATTATTTCTTTCATAAGATAAGCACAAGGATGATTCCCCGTTTTCAGTTATTCACATATAATTACCTAGCCAACCGCTCCACTTTCTGCATTCAAGCATAACTGCTTTTTCACACCTTGATAGAGACGAAGATAAAAGTATCTTATTCCTATAATCATTGGAACGATTTCACTCGAACCCGTTCGGATGATTTGTTTACATTTAATAGGTTGTCTATCGCTTCGTAACAATGCTTCGCTTTCTTCAAGAGTCTACGTATGTTGACTGCACGTGTAAACGGATGGACGAAGAAGACTTGTATTTAATGTTACGAGTAACGATTGATATTACTACCCTTCAATCGGGAACAGAGCTCGTCTTAACGCATGAACTCGATTCAAACTGAAACTGGCTGGAATAACTGAGGACGCAGCTCGAATGACAGAACCACTTTTAAATAGCTTTAAAAGTAACTTTTCCATCCACTTCTTCTCTTCTCACTTTATCCATCGATTCCAAATAGAGTAACCTCGTTAACGTAGCCATAAATGAACTAAGTATTAAAATAATGTTTGTTGTACCATAAATCTCATAGCAAACTTGATGAGCGGTTTTTGCTTCATCTTTTACTGATGCAAATACTTGCTTTAAACGAGTAACATGTCTCTTCCTTAATTCTTCAATGCGATCACTCAAATGATAAATCGGATCACCATGACCAGGCAAGGCAATCGTGGTTGGGTAGTTCGTTAATAAGAATAAGGAATTAAAATATTCCTTCAAGGGATTAGCTTCTTCCCCAGTCCATAAACCAATTACAGGAGAAACATCTTTTAATATATGGTCTCCAATAATCATAAGCTGTTTATTGCGCTGATAAAAACAGAAATGATCCCAAGCATGACCTGGAGTCCATATTGTTTCATATTTCTCATCACCCAGTTTAATGTTTTCATCCTTCGTGAATATTCCATTCGGTTCAAAATTATAAATATCTGATTCATTTTCGCTTTTTTCCGGGAAATTAGAAACCCCATGTTTTCTTACCAGACAGGCTAATTTCTTCTTTGTATTTGTTTCTCTCCGACATTTCATTTCCTGATAGCTATAATCGGAAACATAGACAGGAATCTCATGAACTTGTTGAAACCATTTTGCAAGCCCAATATGATCCTGATGTGTATGTGTTAATACAATTTTTTCTATCGGAATGCCCTTATCTAATACATCATTCCATGTTCCTTTTGCTTCTTTCGAATTTGTTCCTGTATCAATAACTGTATACCCATGGGCTCCTTTTATTAAATAAGAATTAATCTCTCCCATCCCTTTTGGGAATTTCACCACTAATTTATGTATTCCCTCTGTTACAGTAACAAACATTGCCTTCCCCTCTTTTGATAAATCTGTAATTTCACAATTTACTGTGTTCTTCTATTATAGTTGACTTAGGTCAAATAATAAATAAAACAGCTCTTCCCTTTTATAAGGGAAGAGCCCTATGTTTTTTTATCATCAGTGAATTACGAAATCATTACTTTGCAAATATCGTTCGTAAATTCTACTGGATCATTTACTGGCATACCTTCAATTAGTAAAGCCTGATTATATAATAGATTTGTATAGAGGACTAGCTTGTCTTTATCTGTTTCATGGGTAGCTTTTAAGCTTTGAAAAATTTCATGATGAACGTTTATTTCTAGGATTTTATCCGCTTTTACTTGCTGATTATTCGGCATTGTATTTAGTACTTTTTCCATTTCTAATGATATATCTCCATCTGCAGTCAAGCAAACTGGATGAGACTTCAAGCGCTTCGAAGCTCGAACATCTTTTACTTTTCCTGATAAATGTTCTTTCATGAAATGAAATAGTTCTTCATTTTCTTCTTGCTTCCCTTGATCCGTTTCTTCATTCGAATCTTCATCTATACCAAGATCGCCACTGGAAACGGACTTAAATTCCTTTTCTTGATAATTCATTAACATTTTAATTGCGAATTCATCAATTTCCTCTGTGAAATATAAAATTTCATATCCTTTATCCGCTACAATCTCAGTCTGTGGGAGTTTTTCAATACGATCAATCGATTCACCCGTGGCATAATAAATATATGTTTGATCTTCAGGCATTCGTTTTACATATTCATCAAGTGTTACCAGTTTCTTTTCCGTTGAAGAATAAAACATTAATAAATCCTGAAGTGTTTCTTTATTTGCACCAAAATCACTATAAACGCCGATTTTCAATTGCCTTCCAAAGGAGTCATAAAATGTTTCATATTTTTCTCGCTCCTCTCTTTGCAAATGAAGCAGCTGGTTTTTTATTTTCTTTGTAATATTTTTAGCAATGACTTTTAATTGGCGATCATGCTGGAGCATTTCTCTTGAAATATTTAGAGATAGATCTTCTGAATCGACCATCCCCTTGACAAAACTGAAGTAATCCGGAAGCAATTCACCACATTTATTCATGATGAGCACGCCATTCGAATATAACTCTACGCCTTTTTCGAATTCCTTGGAGTAATAATCAAATGGCGTATTTTCTGGAATAAACAGAATAGCATTATAACGTACAGTTCCATCTACATTGATATGAAGGGATTTTAATGGTTTATCAAAACCATATCGTTTCTCTTGATAGAAATTCTCATAGTCAGCTTCCGTTAATTCCTTTTTATTTTTTTTCCAAATTGGAACCATACTATTAATGGTTTCTTCCTCAACATAGTCTACATATTCGTCACTTTCATCATCTGTTGGTTTGCTTTTTGTGATATCCATTTTAATCGGATAACGAATAAAATCGGAATATTTTTTAATAATTTCCTTTAATTGGACTTCATCTAGATAAGCATCATAGGATTCATCTTCCGTGTTTTCTTTTATTTTTAACGTAATTTCTGTACCAATCTGTTCTTTGTCACAAATAGAAATGGAATATCCTTCCGTACCTGTTGATTCCCATTGATGTGCTTGTTCTTCATCCAAAGCTTTACTCTTCACTGTGACGTTATCAGCTACCATAAACGCAGCATAAAACCCTACACCGAATTGTCCGATAATATCGTGTCCATCCTTGATTTCGGTATCCTTCTTAAATGCAAATGATCCGCTTTTTGCAATTGTACCTAGATTTGTTTCCAATTCTTCCTTCGTCATACCAATTCCAGTATCAATGACTTTCAACGTTCGATCCGCTTTATTAGGAATAATTTGTATGTAATAATCAGCTTGATTAAAAGCTAAGTTCTCATCTGTTAAACTACGGTAATACATCTTATCCATTGCATCACTAGCATTAGAGATTAATTCTCTTAAAAAGACTTCGCGTTGAGAATAAATAGAATTTACCATTAACTCTAGCAATCTTTTAGATTCCGCTTTAAATTGTTTTGTTTCCAAGACGATCTCTCCTTTATTCTTACTAATTTGATCTATCATATGTTTAAATACCATAAACTATTTTTTCTGTCAATACAACAAGTAAAAACTCCCTTTAGTATAAAATAGGCTGGAAATTAGAGGAACCTGTAATAGATGTCCGAAACCATTTCCTCCCCATCATAATAAAGTAAAGAGAATTCATATTCAAAATTTATTACTTTAGGAGGTTGTTTATGAAACAGGTATTTATTATGTTACTAACAGTTGCAACAATTTTATTCGCTTCCCTCTCATCCGTACAAGCAAAATCACAACTAACTGGATGGGATTATGTTGGTTACTCTATCTTCTTTAATACTACTGGTATTGCAGAATCCACCGGCGGGGATTTTAAGTACTGCTTAGATGCAGGTCCTTCCGGCTGGTACAAGTTATGGGAAGATGACCCTGTAGGAGATGATTTTGTAGGAGAAAGATATTTATCCCATGGTGAATGTGCGATTTTTAGAAATATCGGCGGATTTGTAGATGGTTCCAATAACGAAGCTGAATTTTACGTGCAAAAAATTCACAGTACAAATGTAAAATCATATATGATTTTTTATGATTAAAAATAAGAGGCTGACCTAAAAGTCAGCCCCTTTATTCACCTTTAAATAAGCAATCCTGCAATTGCTGCACTTAATAAATTGGCTAATGTACCACCAATAATAGCTAAAAAAGCAAACCGAACTAAATCGTTTTTTCTAGACGAAGCGAGTCCACCAATTCCTCCAATGAGCATACCCATACTAGCCAAGTTAGCAAAGCCGCATAAAGCAAACGTTATAACTGCAACCGTTTTATCTGAAAAATGGTTAATTTCAGCTCCAAAATTGCTAAACGCAACAAATTCATTTAATACGAATTTTTGACCAATAAAGGAACCTGCTTGTATCGCTTCATCCCATGGTACACCAATTAGAAAAGCTAATGGTGCCATCGCATAGCCAAGAATCTGTTCAATGGTCACAGCCTCAAACCCAAACCAGCCACTGATCCATTCAAGACCAAGGTTAACCAATGCTATTAGGGATATAAACGCAAGCAGCAATGCCCCAATGTTTAATGCAAGCTTGAGCCCGATTAATGCACCATTAGAGGCTGCATCAACGATATTTTTTGCCTCTTTTTCAGACTCAGCGATAATCGCTTGTTCTTCCGTTGTTTCTGTTTCCGGTACAAGTATTTTAGCAATAAGTAATCCTGCAGGTGCTGCCATAAATGCCGCGGCTAACAAGTAATCTAATGGTACACCTAATAGGGAATATCCAACAAGAACCGTCCCTGACACAGAAGCTGTCCCCCCAGTCATAACTGCAAACAACTCCGACTTTGTCATTTTTTCTAAATATGGTTTTACAACAAGTGGTGCTTCTGTTACGCCTACAAAGATATTGGCAGCAGCTGACAATGATTCTTGCTTTGTTGTTTTTAACATAAAAGCCAAAAATCCACCAATTGCTCTTGTCAAAATTTGCATCACACCGATATAGAATAAAACAGATATAAGTGAAGAAAAGAATATAATAACAGGTAACACTTGGAAAGCAAATACAGTACCAATACCTTCTAATCCGAGCACACCGCCAAATAAAAAATTAATTCCTTCATTGGAAGTATTGATTATCTGCTCAACAATGGAAGTGATTTTCCGAAAAAAACTTCTACCCAATTCCCATTTCAAAACAATAAATCCAAATAAAAATTGCAGCACCAGTGCACCAAATACAGTTCGATAATTAATATTTCTTTTGCTTTTTGATAATAGAAATGCAATGATTAATATCACCAATATTCCAGTAATTCCCCAAATAATTTCCATCATGTAAACCTCACTTCGTTGTTTTCTAATTACGAACCAGATGATAATACGTCGATTAATTTATCTTTAAACGCTCTCCTGTCCACTGCTTCGCAAACACGAACATTTGGCGCTTTTCCAGAACGGTTATTCATATCAACGAAGCAATATCCTCTCGTTAGCTCTCCTTTTATTTCAATATCTACGTAGTAACTACTTGCCTCCACCATTAATTCTTCGTGTGCAGCAACAGCAACTAATAAAGTATCTGGATGTGTAGTTCCATTAATTTTATGAATGGATGGATTAAAGCGCATAACAACTTGATTAATATCCATAAAAAAATCAGATCTAGAAGTTCCTAAAGATGCTATTTCTTGATGGTCTTCATCAGTCATCACCGAATATTTCGTACACATATCCCAGCCAACCATCGTGATGGGAATACCAGCATGCAAAACAATTCTTGCCGCTTCAGGATCAACCCAAAAATTATACTCTGCTGCAGCAGTAATATTTCCTAAAGAATTATTAGTTCCACCCATAATATAGATGTGCGGAATATCCTTTACGATAGATGGATCCTTTTTTATTGCCATAGCAATATTGGTCAATGGGGCAATTGCCAGTAATTCAATTTCACCAGGGGAGGCTTTTACCGTTCTAACAATAAAATCAACAGCATGCTCCGCTTCAGGTCGTTGACTTGCTTTTTCAAAAAACGAATCCCCCATCCCGTCTTTGCCATGAACATCCTCAACGGTGCGATGACTATCTTTTCCAGCAGACAAAATAGAGCGCTCATGGCCTTTATATACCGGTACCTTATAATTAGGTTGAAATACTTGAATGGTATATAATGCATTTTCTACCTCTTGTTGAAATTCTACATTTCCTCCAGTTATTGTGACTCCTTCTACTTTAAAGTGATGTAGAGCAGTAAGTAATGCGATCGTGTCATCACCAGCAGTATCTGTATCAATAATCACCCTTCTCATGTATATCAGCTCCTTTCATGTTGTCTTGATAAGCTTGTAATATAACCAAAGAATTGTTCGCGATCTACTTCATATACCAAATTAACTGCTCGCCCTTCTTCTGAAATCTCTGTTTTGCCTTGACTCGCACCTTGAGGGTGAACTGTACAGTTAACTTGTTTTTTCTTAACTAGATCACTTTTGCCAATGGTAGCCGTTGTAAGCACATCCCAAAGAAAATACGTAGAGTTCGTTTGGAAATGTACGAGAGGTGGGACCATTGCATAGCATTGTCCTAAGAAATCGATTCCGATGTCCTTTCGCTCTGCAGCCCATTGGTTTCTTACATCAACTGTAAGTGGCACCATATTCGTGCTTTCCAATGCAATTAAATCTATTTCAATATTGCTTTCCCACACTTTTTGCACAGCCTCTGGGTCCCAAAACGCATTCCATTCAGCTGAGCCATCATGTTCAGGCTCCTCCACATTCCCTACATCAAGAAAGGTACCACCCATCCATGCTAGTTTTTCAATATTTTCTTCAATTTCAGGTGCTTCCTCTAACGCTCGTGCTAGATCTGTTAGAGGTCCAACAAAAACAAGTGTTACTGGTTCATTACTTTGCTGAATTTGTTGAACCAAATGCTTATGTGCTGGAAGTTCCGCTTCTTTTGTACTTATTGGTAAGTTTTCATTGAGGATTGGTAAGGCATCGACAAAAAAAGCATGCATTCGCCAATCCTTTGGAAATGGATTTTTCCCACGTGAGGTAGATGCAGCAACTTCAATTTTGTCACCATTCCCAAAACGATCGATTATTTTTCGACTCGCATACATTGCCGGCTCTAAATAACAATCTGCAGGAATGACCCCCACTCCTAATAAATCAATATCTTCCATTTGCAATAATAAAAATAATGAAATTAAATCATCGACGCCACCATCATGATTTAAATAAACCTTCTTTTTCATAAAAAGTCCTCCCCAAAAATGGTTTGATTTTTTAGTGAACGTTCCTATTATAAAAAAGTCCAGTCATTAATACAAGTTTTTGTTCGTTTTTTACTGTTTTTTAATGCGATAACAAACGAATAAAACTTGTTATTTAAATTAAATCCAAACAATATAACATAGACAACTACCATAAATTATTTTTTTAACATATACCGAACAAAAAAGTAAAAAGCTCTTGAAAGAGCTTTTTACTTATGATTCTGCCTAAAATGCTCTATTTCTTGGCGAGCATCATGTAAATGTTCTTGAGTCTGTTGAAATTGGGGATTTTCTAACGCTTCATTTCCAAACCGATCCTGCGCAGCCTTTAAATGCTCTTCGGCTTGACGTAACTGCTGCTGAGCTTGTTCCAACTGATCCATATCCCCATTCGTTTTTGCCTGTTCAATCATTTGATATGCTTGTTTTACTTGAATGGTACACTTTTCAATCTCCTGATGTTGATTTTGCCCTGACATCGAAATTCCTCCTAGCATAAATACTGTTTCCCTATATATTTCCTTTATTTTCTAAAACTATGTATTTCAATTAGCTGCATTATTTTTACATCTATTTAAAGCAATCCTTACAGATATATCGTGGATCATATAATTTCACAAAAGTTTTAAACAACTTACTGGTAAGAATTCCAACCCAGAATAAGGATAATTACGAATAAAAAAGAACTGCCTCCTACGCAGTTCCTTAAGAATGGATTTTCTTATCATATAAGATTTTACCAGGATTTAAAATATCCGCCGGGTCTAATGTTTTCTTAATTTTTCGCATCACTTCTAATGCTTTTCCATGCTCTTTTTCTTGATATTTTGCTTTACCAACACCTACCCCATGTTCCCCCGTACAGGTTCCGCCTCTATCCAAAGCATAGGCTACGATTTTTTCATTTACTACATTAGCTTCATCTATATCAGCCGATTTATTTACATCAACCATTAATAAGATATGATAATTACCATCACCAACATGACCTACAATTCCGCCGTCAAGGCCAGAAGCTTCAATCGCTGCCCTTGCATCCTTAATTGCTCCAGCTAGTTCAGATATTGGGACACATACGTCAGTAACCATCTGTTTTTTTCCTGGGAAATTATGCAAATATGCGTATGCCGCATTATGTCGCGCCTCCCATAATTGCTGTCTAGCAGCTGTATCTGATTCAAAATCTAAGGATCGGCAGTTTAAATCATGCAGAATTTCTTTGGCAAACGCTACATCTTGTTGTAATCCGGCCTCATTTCCATGGAATTCAAGGAATACAGTTGGAATTTCCGGATAATCTGTCTCACTAAATAAATTAATTTGTTTCATTGATTGTTCGTCAACCAACTCTACTCTTGCTACTGGAATACCCGCTTGCAAAATACCAATGACAGCAGATACAGCTTCATCTAATGAATGAAAAGCGGCTCTTCCTGCCATTGTTTTTTCAGGAATTCCATGCACTTGAAGTGTAAGCTCTGTAAAACATCCTAAGGTGCCCTCTGAACCAACAAATAATCCATTTAAATGGTAACCTGACGAAGACTTAGCTGCCATCCCACCGGTATGGATAATCGTTCCATCTGCAAGCACTACTTCTAAGTCTCGAACTTGATCTCGCATAATTCCATATTTTACTGAGGTAGTTCCACTTGCATTTGTTGCAGCCATGCCCCCTAGGGTTGCGTCTGCTCCTGGATCAACCGAGAAAAATAACCCATGTGACTTTAATTCTTTTTCCAATTGTTTTCTGGTTACTCCTGGTTGGACTTTAACAAGAAAATCATCTGGTCGAATTTCCAATACTTTGTTCATCAATGAATAATCCATAACAATCCCTTTATCATAGGGAATCATACTTCCTTCTAAGCTCGTTCCCAAACCATACGAGACAACTGGCACCTCATATAACGCTGCAAGCTTAATAATATCACTGACTTCTTCCGTATTTTCAGGAAATACCACCACATCTGGCCGTGCTGGTGTATGGTACGATTCATCCGAGCTATGCTGGTCTAAAACGGTTTCATTATTCGTCACACGATCGTTTGGTAAAATCTGATGCAAAGCCTCTAATAGTTTCAACCCCATCTTCCTTTCAAATCGTCTCATTTATTTATAGTTTATCACATTTAATACCTATACGTTATTGAAGAGATTTATTTCTGGATGATATCATTTACTAATAAGAAAGGGGATTGGGATGCATTTTTCAGCATAAAAAAGCTTGCAGAGAACTACAATTAATTCCCTACAAGCAGTGATCACTTTCTATATACAACTCGTGTCTTACAAATGATATCATGGAGAGCTTTTTTCTCTTCATTCCAACCTGCCATCATAAAACCAATCAATAATGGAATTGCAGAAAGGAAATAACTTAAATACCGTCCAATTGATTTCAATATACTTATCTGCGACATATCCGTATTAACAACTTGAATATTACAGATAATTTTTCCTGGTGAGCCTTTCCATTTACTCGCCGTTAATATAATCATAAATAAAATGATATAAATCGCAGACGCCCATGAATCCGAAGTGGAAGTCTCCATTTCAGCTTGCGAATACAAAAATACAAAATCCTCATCGTTAATAATGAATGCAATAATAGCTGCCAATACAGACAATAATAACGAATCTACGATACTTGCTAATACCCGTATCCAGAATCCAGCTGGCTTTGTTTCAGCCATTTAATAACCTCCTTGATGCGTTACTTTGTTGTTCGTTTAACCTATTTTCTCTGCTACTCACCTGTGCAATCGATAGATGTACTTTAACCAAAATGGCTCATATGTACGCACGTACTTCATAAAGGGACATAAACAGATAAATACCATAGCATTATACCTACCAAGAAGAATAGGACATACGTAATCGTCCCTGATTGTCTTCTAGATGCCACACCCGTTTCTTATTGTTTATTATTTCAATACGGTCATCTTGTTAGATAGTAGAACGATATTACCTTCGTAAGCAGGCCTATTTTGTTGACAGTTTTTATCATTGTCATCTGTCCGTTCCCTTCCTAAGAACTTCATTTCTTTATTTTATATGTTTGATATGCAAATTAAGAAATTCGAGTACCGTTTTTCACTTCTTCTCCTGGATTCAACAGTACGACATCGCCTTTTTCCGGCACCCCACCTAATACGAGCACTTCTGATTTAAATCCAGCAATTCGCATAGGCGGGAAGTTAACAACTGCTGCTACTTGCCGACCAATCAAATCTTCTGGTGTATAACGTTTGGTTATTTGCGCAGACGATTGTTTCATACCAAGTTCTCCAAAATCAATAAATAATTTAATTGCGGGATGCTTAGCCTCTGGAAACAGTTCCGCCTTTCTTACGGTTCCAATTCTCATATCAATTTCCATAAAATCGTCAATAGTAGCCAAGTTTATTCCTCCATTCCATTTTCTATATAATTAATTCGCTAAACCCTCACCTAATCCCTGTTTATATAGGAAACTAATCATTTCTAACCTACGAAGTAAGATTTCCTATCCCATCATGTCAAAATATCATGTTAGATAATCTAACAAATCGAATGACAAGACAAGAAAATTATTCTAATCTGTTACTATCATCATCTACAGATTGGAGGGAATAACATGATATTTCGCTGGTTCATACAGCTTGGGATAATAAATTTGTTTCTTCTTTTGGGTTATGGAATAGCAGCTGTCATGCACCTTCCACTACCAGGGAGTATTATTGGTATGATTCTATTATTCTTTTTCTTATTAACGGGGGTTATACGACTGGAATGGATTGAGAAGATATCTAACTTTCAATTAAAGCATCTGACACTTCTTTTCATTCCTCCGCTCGTCACCTTATTTCTTTCCACCGGTTTTATACAAATACTCCAATGGAACATCTTATTTATACTTCTAGCAAGTAGTATATGTTGTTTATTAGGTACAGGATTTGCTGTAGAGCTATATGAAAAAAGAAGAAATGTAGAATGAGCTTTTTCATTTTTAACATACTTCTTGCAATTACGATTACTATTAGCTGCTATTTACTTGGACTATTCTTATTTAAAAAATACAAAAAATCTTGGTTAAACCCATTATATACTGCTTCCGTTATGGTTGTCATCCTATTACTATTCACACCTATCAAAGGAGAGAGCTATCAGGAAGGAATTGAATTATTCAGCCTGTTATTATAGTTAACCATCGTCTCACTAGCTGTTCCATTATACAAACAGTGGGAATTCCTTAAACGAAATTATCAAAAAATCTGTCTTGGTGTGATATGCGGAACGGGACTAGGAGTTCTTGCAGTGATTGGTTTATCTCACTTCTTTCATTTACAAGATCAACTGCTAGCTTCACTAATTCCGCGCTCTGTCACATTACCAATTGCCCTCACCATATCTAGCGATCTTGGTGGTCTAGGTTCAGTTACTGTCCTGTTTGTAATTACTTCTGCCTTATTATCACTTATTATAGGTCCTGATTTATTAAAGAAAGCAGGTATTAGGAGTAAATCTGCCAAAGGATTGGCTATGGGTACTTAGGCACAAATGTTAGGAGCAAATCGATCTTTAATATGGGGAGAAGAAGAAGGTGCAATGGGGAAGTATCGCAATGACGATATCTGCCTTATTTCTTGCAATAATTGTACCGCTACTGGCTTTTATCTCATAAATTGAACGGTAAATGCAAAATGTTTATGGAGGTGAGTCAATGAGAAATCAGCTTCGTGAGGGAATTGAAGAAGCGAAATTGTATTATATTTTAAAACTTAAAGATGCGGGTGTCATTGAGGATAAAAATAAGAAGATGAATAATCTCACATTGAGTGAACTACAGCGATTGGTTAAATTTTATCAGTTATAAGTTATTCGGAAACTATCCAGGATAGTTTCCGTTTCTATTCACTTCCCAATCATTATGTTAGGAAACCTAACATAAAAGTGAGATAATGACTGTATTGTCCGAAAATTACGTCGATTAATCCTTCAGGAGGGAAACAAAATGATATCCTATAAAGATAAAAAAGTAATTACAATTGGTATTGTACACGAACTTACTGGCCTATCAGAAAGGAAAATTCGCTATTATGAAGAGCGCGGACTATTATTTCCAGAACGAAGTAAACGGGGAACCAGAAAATATTCTTTTTCAGATATAGAATTGTTAATGAAGATTGCTGATCTACGTGAAGACGGTGTTCAAACCACTGAAATTAAACGTGACATGATTCGAGAAAAAAGAAAGAAAGACATTCGAAGTGAAATGTTACAAGGCCAATTAAACGCTCACTTTAATCGGCGTCCATAAATTTTCGAATTCTCTCCTTATAAAAACGACTACATTTAATGCAGTCGTTTCAAATTAGATTTATGAACGGATTTGCCCTGTACCATGTATAAAGAATTTGCTAGATGTTAATGCTGGAAGCCCCATCGGTCCTCTTGCATGTAATTTCTGTGTGCTAATGCCAATTTCTGCACCATATCCAAATTCGAAACCATCTGTAAATCTTGTTGAAGCGTTATGATATACAACCGCAGCATCAACATGTGTTTGAAAGTAGATAGCGTGATTATCATTTGCTGTAATAATTGCTTCCGAATGCTTTGTTCCATAAGCATTAATATGATTAACAGCTGAATTGCAGTTTTTTACGACACGTACAGCAATTGCTAAATCAAGAAATTCTGTGTACCATATTTCTTCTGATGCTTGTTTAGCAAAAGGGAAAGCCTCACATACGATATCATCGCCATAAATTTCCACCTTATTTTCTCGTAATGTATCAAGAAGTTCTACACCATGATGATTAAACCAATCCTCATGAATCAAAACAGTTTCAATCGCATTACATACAGATGGTCGTTGTATTTTCGCATTAATTGCAATATCCTGAACCATCTTCACATCGGCTGTATCGTCAATATAAACGTGACAATTACCAGCACCTGTCTCTATTACTGGTACGGTAGATTCCTTAATCACCGTTTCAATCAAATTTTTCCCGCCTCTTGGAATTAATACATCCAAATATTCATTTAATGTAAATAATGCTTTTGCAGAATCTCTATTTGTATTTTCAATTAACTGTACTGCATCTACAGAAAGATTGCTAGTAGATAATGCTTGATGTATCGAATGGACTAAAGCTTGGTTAGAATATTTAGCAGAGGAGCTGCCTCGTAATATTACTGCATTCCCAGTTTTGACAGCAAGAGTTGCAGCATCGATGGTAACATTTGGTCTTGCTTCATAAATCATACCGATAACTCCGATTGGTACACGCTTCCTTTCAATTAGCAATCCATTATCCTTTTCAATCGACTCAAGCACGTCACCAATTGGATCGGCTAAATCAATTAATTGGTAAATGGCATTATACATTAATCGGATTCGATCTTTATCTAACATAATTCGATCTATTACAGATTCATTTAGGCCATTAGTACGGCCATCAACAATATCTTTTTGATTTTCGCTTAATATATAATCCAAATCCTGTATTAATTGATCTGCGATTAATTGCAAAGCCTTATTTTTATCTTCGGTAGTCACCCCATTTAATTGATAACTTGCGACTTTGGCTAACTTTCCTTTCTCCAGAACTTCTTCCATTATCTCTCCTCCTCTAAATGTTATCTTTATTATTTCAACCTTACCCAACGATCACGATGGATAACGCGTGATGATAAACAGCTATTATCTGTATTTCTTTCTTCCATTTCTTTGTTCACAATGGCAGCTGAACAACTGACTTCCCCTTTTCCAATAAGCCCCTTTATTCCATAAACTTCCACCACGTCTCCTTCTTGAAAGGTTCCTTTGATTTTTTGTATTCCTGCGGAAAGAAGACTTGCTCCTTGATATAAGATTGCTTTCTCTGCCCCTTCATCGACATAAATTTTCCCCATCGTCTCTGAATGAAGTGCTATCCACTGCCTATTTGTATTAACAGTTACTTTCGATTTATTAGAAATGTATGTACCATCCCCATCGCCACTAATAATTTCGAGGAGCTTTCTCTCCCCTTCACCTGTACCAATAAATACATTAACACCTAAAGATAAAGCCATTCGTGCTGCTTCCAATTTTGACTTCATCCCACCGGTACCTACAGAAGACCCGTTTGATTCAGCAGCGGCAATCATTTCCTCTGTGATCATCTCTAGATAATCATACTTAACAACATCTGGGTTGGTACGCGGATTACCATTATATAAACCATTTATGTCCGTTAACATCATTAATTGATCTGCATGAACAATACCACTTACTAATGCTGAAAGCATATCATTATCTCCAAATGTAAGCTCATTTATAGACACCGTATCATTTTCATTAATGATTGGAATGACGCGTCGTTCCAAAAGTTCCATCATCGTATTGAATACATTTTTGTATCTACTACGTGTAGTAAAATCTTCTCTAGTTAGTAGTAATTGGGCAGCAGTTAACCTAAACTCAGCAAACTTCTCCATATAGGTTTGAATTAATAATCCCTGCCCTACCGCTGCAGCTGCTTGCTTTCCTTTTACCGTTACCGGCTTTGAAGCATAGCCGATTTTAGAAAAACCGGAAGCAACTGCCCCAGAAGATACTAACACAACATCATGATTTTGTTGACGAAGTCTAGCAATTGCTTCCACATGCTCCGTCAATTTCCTTTTATCTAGCTCACCTTGTGGATTAGTTAACGAACTACTTCCAATTTTGACTACAATTCTCTGTTTACTCATACTGTATGCCCCTATCCTTCTGTCTTCTTTCTATAGATGTTTAACTAAGAACCAGCTATCTAATATAATTAAAATGAAAGTAATATATAAAAAAAGCCCTATTCGTCCTGCTACTCAGGACGAAAGAGCTTTTCTTCCGCGGTACCACCTAATTTGGATGATTACATCCCGTCTTGTTGCGTTAACGCCATGCAAAGCGCCTGCTTTATGCAGGACTCAGAAGGCGCGTTCTGTGACAATAAGTGAAGTGGGCTTCCAGCTAATAACCCACTCTCTCTGGCCACCTATTTCTACCACATACTATTCCTTCCTTACCGTTCAAGTATGTTTTTTTAATATTATGGATAGAAATAGCACTTATGTCAACTGTTTTTTCAAAATTAATGCAAATTACTTACTTATCTGTACTGATTTCGGTTGAGATCTTTTAATAAAGAATGACAAGATTAGGGCAATGATTGCAAACACGCCTGCAACAATAAAGGACACATTTACACCATGGATCATACCATTTAACCCTTCTTCAGGTATTGCACTATTTGTCATAACCGAAACTAACAGTGCTGTACCAACTGCACCAGCAACTTGTCGCATGGTATTATTCATAGCTGTACCATGTGGAATTAAATTCACTGGTAGCTGGTTTAATCCAGCTGTTGTAACAGGCATCATTACCATAGCAATTCCAAACATACGAATTGCATTAACGGTGGCAAGATAAGTAAACGTTGTATCTGCTGATAAATTTGAAAACATAAATGTAGTCACGGTAACAATCGTTAATCCAATAATGGAGAGCCACCGCGCCCCAAACTTATCAAATAAACGCCCCGTAATTGGGTTCATAACTCCCATAAGCACAGCACCAGGTAATAACATTAACCCTGATTCCAATGCAGTAAACCCAAGCATATTTTGAGCGAGTAATGGTAATACAACTGCTGCTCCAATCATCGCTATGAATGTAACCATACCTAAAACGGTTGTTAAAGTGAAAATACTATTTTTAAATACCCGGAATTCAAGGATTGGTTGTTCCAGCTTCATTTGTCTCCAAATAAAGAAGAAGAGCGTGATTGCACCTATAACTAGAGAAAGAATAACCTCGAAGCTTCCCCAGCCGTTATTACCAGCACTACTGAATCCAAATAATAGGCCTCCGAACCCTAACGTTGAAAGAACAATGGATATCATATCCAATTTTGGGAATGTACGATTTGTAATATTCTTTAATATAAAGTAAGCAATAATAATATCAACAATAATGATTGGCAATATAATATAGAACAGACTTCTCCACGGAAAATGCTCTACTAACCAGCCGGATAACGTTGGTCCAATGGCTGGAGCAAATGCGATAACCAACCCAAACATCCCCATTGCTGAACCGCGTTTTTCAACAGGAAATATTAGGAATAATATAGTCTGCATTAATGGCATAATAATACCAGCAGCGGCAGCTTGTGCAACACGTCCAGCCATCAAGATACTGAAATTCGGAGCGATTGCACAGATCACTGTTCCCACCGCAAATATCGTTAATGCAGTCAAGAACAATCCTCTTGTTGTAAAACGTTCAATTAAAAATGCAGTAATTGGAATCATTATTCCATTAACAAGCATAAAAATGGATTGCAACCATTGTGCTGTATTAGCGTCTAATTGCAAGTCTGCCATAATATGAGGCAAGGCTGTGGCTAATAATGTTTGATTTAAAATAGCAACAAAAGCACCAGATATAAGAACAATCATTAGCGGTACTTTATTTACAGAAGTTGGATTATTTGCTTCTGAAACATTGTTGTCCACCATAAAATCTTCCTTCTTTCTTTTAAAATTCTTTTTAATCTTATGGATGCCTCAGCGACAGCTTTTTATACATACGTATTACCTGTGGTAGAGCTATAAAGCACCCTAATTTAGACTCAAAGTTTAGTCATAAACATCATCATACCATATCGAAAATACATTACAAACTAAAATGTTTCAACCACTATGTAAAAAATTCAATCCATTTTCTCATTCATAAAAAAACGAGCATCCTTGCTCGTTTTTCCTATTTCCGAAGTTCTCTATGAGAAGCATGAAAATGAAGCTTGCCATTTTTAAATGGATAAAGGTTTAGTTCTGCCGCTTCCGTAGCATGATTTACAATGATTTCCTCCATTAACTCATTGGCACTTTTTCCGCTTGTAAGTATCCCAAGTTTTTCGGCTGTGGTATATAATTTTGCTTCATGAATAGCATGTACTAAAGCTTTTACTTCTTCCCCCTTCGTTTCAATCCCTAGCTCTTGCGCCTCTTTTTTTACCGAATGTGCAAGAACTTCTTTCTTCAGCTCCTTGATACTTTTGCCTTGTTGTTCAATTCCTAATTGTTGCGCTTTATTTTTAATCATTGCTTCATGAACTTCTTTCGCCAGATTCTCTTGCGACTTATTGTTTGTAGCTATTCCTAGTTCTTTCGCTTTGTTTATAACTTTTTGATGATGAACTTCTTCCTTCAGTTCTTTAAATGATTTTCCTTTTGTTTCTACTCCCATTTCTTTTGCATTTTTTAGAATGGTTGTTTTTATAATTTCCTTATGAATTTCTTTTGTTGACTTATCTTCTACCTTAATTCCTAATTCTTTCGCCTTTTGATGAAGTAACGCCTTATGAACATCGTTTGCTTGCTTGGAATGATGCATGTCCGATAATCGGATGTCTAAAAATTCTGCAGAGACCGAATTCCCACCTGCTACCAAAGCAAAAATCGCAATCATACTTAATAGTAATATTTTTTTCATCTTCTTACATCCTTTCTATATCCTCTCAAGAAAATAGCTTACCCATTTGTTACAAAATCATTTATTGATTTTATGAAACAAAAATGATGTTTCATCGTATGTAGATTATATAAAGTGTTATAAAAAAGAAAGGAGTAACAAATGAAAAAAGCGATTTTTATTCTACTGTCCGTTTTATTTATCGGGAGCTTAACTGGATGTTCTTTTCTAGAAGAAACAACGAATTCAGTCAATTATGTGAATGAAACATCAGATTATATAAATGATTTAAGTGAATTTGCAAACGAAGCAACACAACTTCCAGAAGAAGAGCTTGTCATAAAGCTAGAAGGTCTACAAGATACAATAAAGGATTTTCTTACGATAGAACCACCGAGCCTGGCTGAAGATATTCATCAGAAATTAGAATCTCAAAGCCAAGCATTATTGGATGCAACAAATGGTATCATTGATCAAGGAGAAATTGCCGTTGAACAATTTAAGGAGTCAGAAGTATATCAAACAATGGAGAATATTATCGAATTCCAATCACAAATTGAACAATTGGAATTATAAGACTGTAACGAAAACACCGTATCTTCATGGACCGAAATGAACATAATATCTACCAAGAGATAACTCGGGTAAGCAAAAATCTCATCGCGCCTACCCGAGTGCTTTTTCATTACAGAAACTCAAAGTACCTGAAATTAGTCATAGAATGTCATATGCTTTTTCGCCTGCTTATAATAGTCCAATCGATCTGCCAGGGTACCTGTATGAAACTCAAATTTATGCCCGTCCGGATCTGTAAAATAAATCGATTGCTTATCGCGAACATCGCGTTGTCTACCTTGCAATATAGAAACGTTTAAACTCCCTAACCGATCGTACATCTGCTGAAAATCTTTTTCTTCAATAGAAAAAGCAATGTGTGTATAAGACTCCTGAATTTCTTCTCGCGGAACATTCTTCTCCTCATTTAAAGCTAGCCATAGCCCATTCAAATCAAAATAAGCCGTACTTTTCCCTTTCACTAGAAGTTTTGCATCAAACACGTGCTGATAAAAATCAATAGAGACTTCCAAATCAGAAACTGAAAATAGCAAATGATTAATTCCTTTTATTCTCAAGTTTTGTCCCTCCTTTTCATTATGATACAAAAAAACTTACCTTCAAAAAATAAATTTTTGAAAGTAAGTGTTAAGCTTGCATGTTTAATTCATTAAAAAACTTTTGTTTTCTCTACCCAATCGATAAAGTTATCAACTACGGAATCTACAAATTCAATTGTTGGTTCATCGGTAAGCTTGCCTTGCTCATCCATTTTTTCATGAACAGAACCAATGAATACTTCATTGCCTGGCAATGTCAATGCACCAATCCCTGGAGCTTGTAAGATTTGACGAAGGTGCATTTGCGCACGGATCGTTCCCATTGCACCCATAGAAGCACCAACGATCATGACTGGTTTTTTCACTAATACTTGTTCTACTCTCGAGAACCAATCAAGCGCATTTTTTAACATGCCTGAAATAGAACCATTATATTCTGGTGTTGCAATAAGTACACCATCACTCATTAAGATTTTATTTCGAATTTCTTTCACAATTTCAGGTGGATTGTATTCCTCATCCTGATTATAAAAAGGAAGCTGATCAATAGGTAGAATCTCAACCTCTACTTTATTCGTATATCTTTTTTGTAAAAAGCGAGTCAGCTTCAAGTTGTATGAATCTTGGCGGTTACTTCCGACCATTGCTACAATTTTCATCTCGTATTCCTCCTGTTAGTTATTAAAAATAATCGCATAATATATTGTTACAAAAATCACAGGAAACATCAAGAGATCTGTTTCATTTATGAAACAGATTAGAAAAACCATAAATGCCCTATGCAGGATGTCCATGTACATCAAGTACATTACTGATTAGTTTCCTCTAGTCGAGCCCCTCCATATTGTTGATTTCAACCATTTTTAAAGGCGAAGCTCAGAAACGCTTCGCCTTTTATTAATCTCCTGGATATTTTTTGGATTTTCGTTTATTTAAATATTTTTTTATTACCGGATAGATAATGGGACCATATTTTATTAGTTTTCGAATTAACCTTTTCATCGTATTTCCTCCAATTTATTTATATTTCTATCATACCTTAATTCTCAAGAAGTTAAACCAAACCTTTATATTGATGCATTATTCTCTATTAACGAAAGTATTATAATAAGTGTACAAAACCAAAAAAACAGCGGAAGAAAAAAGCACCATTTTATAAATAAATCTGATCAGTAAAACGCTGCCAAATCAACTTTAATGTAAATTTTCAATAAAGATATTGATTTTATTATACTATGAGTATAAAATAGGTTAGTATTATATAAAAAATTACTCTTCAGAATGAAAGAAGGAATGAACAATTGGAAGCACATTCTATTGAAAAACGTCCACCCTATGGAATGATCGCTATTTTATTTATTGGAGCATTTGTTGCCATATTAAATGAAACGTTATTAAATATAGCATTGCCGTCAATTATGGCCGAATTTGATGTAAGTCCATCCGCCGTACAGTGGTTAACAAATGGATATATGCTGGTAAACGGAATTCTTATTCCAGCAAGCGCATTTTTTATTCAGCGGTTTACCAATAAAAGTTTATTTATAACTGCCATGGCTCTATTTACAGCTGGAACACTAACAGCTGCCCTTGCCTCTTCATTTGGAATACTACTTGTAGCTCGAATGATTCAAGCGGCCGGTTCAGCAGTGATGATGCCATTATTAATGAATGTCATGCTAACCGCATTTCCAGTCGAAAAACGAGGTACAGCAATGGGAACCTTTGGTTTGGTAATGATTGTTGCACCTGCAATTGGCCCAACATTATCTGGTTGGATTATTGAACATTATGATTGGAGAACGCTATTCTATATTGTACTCCCGTTTGCTGTATTTACACTAATCTATGCAATCGTTAAATTAAAAAATATTACCCCGCAACGAGCCATTAGACTTGATATCCTGTCCATTATTTTATCAAGTTTAGGTTTTGGTGGGTTACTTTATGGATTTAGTTCAGCAGGAGAAAGCGGATGGAATGATCCATCTGTTTATGGAACGATTATTGTTGGAGCCTTGTCTGTCATTGGCCTTATTCTTCGTCAATTACGAATGGATGATCCAATGTTAGAGTTTCGAATCTTTAAGCATTCGATGTTCGCATTATCATCCGCTATCTCCATTGTCCTTGCTGTAGCAATGTTCTCAGCAATGATTTTAATGCCTATTTACGTACAGACGATTCGTGGCATTTCTCCACTAGATTCTGGGTTATTAATGCTACCAGGAGCACTTGTGATGGGAATTATGTCACCAATTACAGGAAGATTATTTGACAAATACGGGCCAAAATTGTTAGCAATTACGGGTCTATTCATTACCATTGCAACAACCTATTTCTTTAGCCGTCTAGATATGGATACTGCTTATGGTACGATCATGCTTCTATACACGGTTCGTATGTTCGGAATGTCAATGGTCATGATGCCTGTTATGACAAATGGCTTAAACCAACTACCAATTAAAGATAACCCGCACGGAACTGCAATGAATAATACCCTACAACAAGTGTCAGGAGCAATTGGTTCTGCACTATTAATTACAGTAATGAATAATCGCACAGAAAGTAAGGCAACTGAGTTGGGTGAGCAAGCAATGGCAAATATGGATCCGAGTGCTGTTCCTTCTGACCAAGCGATGGCAGAAATGCAAGCCCAAATTATGAATGAGGCAATGTTAAGCGGAATTAACTTTACCTTCTTCATATCAACCATAATTGCAGTAGGAGCATTGATTTTAGCTCTATTTATGAAACGTGTTGATACAACAGAAAGTCAAAAACAGCAACAGGAGATGGCAATGCAACAAGCAGAAATGCAAGATAGTCAGCAAACTCCCGTTCCAAATCAGTCATAATGGAAAGACAAATACCTGGTGAGCAGATCACCAGGTATTTGTCCTTAGCATGAAATAGTTCTCTATGTGAAATAGTAAATGGACGATACTCTGAAATAAATTACGTTGCGAAGGGCTCTTCCAATCTTCTGGAACTTCAGCCATTAACCACATTACTTCATCTAAAAAAACATGTTCTACTGCTTTTTTCCAAAAATGTTTCTCCTCCATAGTTAATCTTACATACTCTGTATAACCATCCATAAATATGTACCATTCATCAGGAGTGAATGTACGATCGGGGGCTGTTTCTAATTCATTATGAAACAATAATAAAACGAGAGCTAAATCAAAAATACGTGGAATCCATGTAGCGTTATCTGGGTCAATTAAAAAAGGCTCAGGTGTATATACTAAATTATTTGCTTTATAATCATGGGGTGTTGCAACATGTGGTAATTTAGCATGTTTGATTTCATCTTGTTGTCCCACCACTTTTAATAATCGCTTTCTTAATTTAGGAACCTGAACATCCTCCTTATATGGCATTGCATATCTCCTAATTGCCGCCATACTTTCTTCCACTTCCTCTATTGTAAAATCATACACATTGTATTCTGGAAGCTGATAGGTATTCGTACTCTCCGATAGTCTATGAATGGAACCAAGTAATCTACCTGCTTCTTTAATCGACTTTTCCGAGGCAATGTAACCTTCACCTTCTATAAACGGATATGCCACATAACACGCATCCTCCATCTCTATTGGATTCTCTCTGTCCAATACAACCGGGGTGACAATATCAATCTTGTTTTTCCTTAAATGCAATAAGTACTTCATTAACCTTTTCGCTTTTTCTAATGGTTGCTGTGTTCTCTTTATAATTATATTTCCTGTAGTATGTTGAACTTTATAAACTGGAGAGAACGGATAAATACTTATTGGTGCTTCATCCGTCTTAATTCCAAAATGCTTCATTATTTTACTACTATTCATTTGATAATCCCTCTACATTACCTGCAAATTGGGCTTAATCAGCCAAAACCTTGGTAATTCCTTTCGTAAGATTCATGTTTATTTCATACATTGTTTAAAATTATCACTTCACTCACTCCATACATCAAATTGCTTACCATTAGGATCAGAAAAGATAAAATTCCTACCAGCATGTCCTCTGTTTTCAATAGGACCTACTTTTATATGATGACTGGATAATTCGCTATGTAGCTTTAGTAAATCAGTTTATCCATTGAATTCAAACGACAAGTGAAAAGCATTCTTGACCACGTTGATCTAAAAAATTTTTGACCGTCCGTCGCTTTCACTAGACAAAAACTTTGGCCTGCCATATTAAGAATCGTTTAATTTTTATCTTGATACGTTAGCACAGCACCTAAATAATGAACATACCAAGTTATTGATAATTCTAACTCCTTTATAGGTAAATAAGTCGTGCCTGCTCGTAATAACCTGTTATTCAAGTTGGATGCCTCCTTTTAACGATTGGTTTACCGCCTCTAACGCATGTATAGTTGTCGTATCAAAAATAGGCAGTATGACATCTTCGCTTTTGAGTAACATGCCAATCTCTGTACAGCCTAAAATAACACCTTCGGCTTCCTGTTCGATCAGTCCATTTATCACCTTTTGAAAAACAGCCCTTGAAGATGTATGAGTATGACCCAGACATAATTCATTGAATATGATGTCATTTATGTTGCGTCTTTCTTCTTGATCAGGAATCACCACATGAATTCCATGTTCTTCAAGGCGTGACTTATAAAAATCTTGTTCCATCGTATAAGCCGTCCCAAGTAAACCAACATTCTTCATGCCTTTTTGTTTAATAGTTTTCGCTGTAGCATCCGCAATATGTAGGACCGGTACCGTGATAGCAGCTTGAATCATGTCAACGACTTTGTGCATCGTATTTGTACAAAGTATGATAAAAGAAGCTCCAGCTTGTTCTAACGACCTAGCTGCATTTGCAAGCAATTGACCTGCTTTTTCCCATTTACCTGTAGATTGATACCTCTCCATCTGATGAAAATCAACGCTATACATAATGCAAGAAGCTGAATGCAATCCACCCAGCCGTGTTTTCACTTCTTTATTAATTAATTCATAATATGTTGCCGAAGATTCCCAACTCATTCCCCCAAGTAAACCAATGGTTCTCACGTTATTCTCCTCATTCCTTTTATTTAACCTACTCCGAATTCAGTACGTCTTGAACTTACCTGTATAATTCGCCGTCTGCGTATGTAAAAGCTTCGATATATAAATAAATCCCAGTACACATAATGCAGTAATCCCCCAACTGAGGATATTTCGAATGATTAACCCTTTATCAAACGCCTCTATGCCATATGCTGATATTAGTCTAACTTTTATAATTCCTAAGATAACTTCCCTCATGGCAAATCCAAACGTAATTAAATTGAAGATCATATAAAATCTTTTCTCATAAAAAATTTTTTTCATTTTTTTACGACTTTGGCCTTGCAGCTCGGCAAAATCTAAGGTAAACAATAAAACCAATGGCCGTTTGATTAATATAGTAAATAAAAAGAATGCGGCCATGGCAAATGCATAATATACATTATTCCAAAGCATCTGTATTGCTGAGCCAGCAAGTACGTTTACCAAGGTACTGGCAATTAACGTAACAATCATAAATATACCAAACGTATTTATCTTCTTTACTGCAAAAAAACGGATGCAGGAATACACAATTCCGGGTATCGTTGATAGAAGCATTGCAGGATAATCACCGATGTAATCCCTTAAAACATTCCATACCAATAATGGAAAAGCCAGATAACAAATTAAATCCCAAATTACGATATTCTTTTGCATACGTACGCTCCTAAATTTAAATAATTCAATATGAATGCCCCTGTTTCATTGGCAAATAAGGTGCAGGATCAATGCTATTCCCTTCAATAACAATTGCTGTTAGTCCTGCTTCAGTTATTGTTTTATGCATTTCTGTTCTCTCCCAAAGTACAGCATCGTTACGAGTAACATCCTGAAATACATTTTCTTTTCCCTTTACCTGGCCTGAACCAGATACGATTAGTAATAATTGATCAGTTGAGGCAGCATGTTCGCCAATCTTTCCGTTAGCTTCTAAATGGGAATACATCCAATATGGATATCTACCTTTTCCAATTTGGATAATTCGTGACATCACCATATTAATTGAACCAAATAGAGTAATTGCATTCCCTGCATCTTTGGCAAAATTAAAAATTTTCATGAGCTTACCTCCTGAACGCTCTTTTACTAATGATTATTAAATTTCTTGTTTAAAGGTTTAAAGCCATTCGAATGGTTTGTAATTGGTGACCATCAAAATCCTCATTAAACACTTCAACTTCTTTAAACCCTTTTGCATAATAAAAGGGTTTAGCAATTTCATTATCTCTTTCAACATTAATATAAATTACCTTTGCTTCCGGAAACATCTCTATCCCACGCGCTAATAAAGCTGTACCAATCCCTTTCCCCTGATAATCAGGCAGCAAATAAATGGCACCAAGTTCTACCTTCCCTTCAGTAACTGGTGAATAATTGACAAAGCCTATCACTTGGTTGTCTACTTCGACTACCAGAATATAGGAGAATTTCATACGTCGTTGTAGCATTTTCGCACTATATGCTTCTGTTAAAAAATGATCTTGTACAGCCTGTGGTATTAATCCTTTATATGTAGTATGCCAACTTGTTTCCGCTACACGTTGCACTTGAGTGATATCTTTTTCCGCCATTGGACGTATGTTATATTCCATATCAAAGCTCCTTTCCATTAAATTCATTATATTATGAATTTAATGATAACACAAAAAAAGACGGAGGACTTTTTGCTTATTCCTACGTCGCTATTCATGCATGTAACCACAAAAATATTGAAATCATTCCATTATTTTATTACGTTGTAGTGACGGTGGACAAGCATAGTTATACGCTTTTATTTTTTTATTAATGATTTTGATTTTCTTTAGCCGCTCCTCTCCATCCAACGTTAACAATTCTTTTTTTATATGATCAATTTCATTAGCTAATTCCACCCATTTTGGTAGAACATGATTATCCTTCATCGTTTTATACAGTTGTTTTTCATCTGGATTTAGATAATTCTTTCCCAAATAAAGAGGCTTTCCTTTACCAGGCAAGTTGTCAAATTGGCCATCATTTTCTGCTTTTTTTATCATTTCACCTATTGGGTCTGCATATTGAATTCGCTCATTTCCTTCATATTCTTTATCATCTTTATCCATCCATTCACCACTCATTTCAATTTTTAATTATTTTCCTATTTATATGTTATATTCGCCAATTTTCTTTAAATACCTGCTTTTTTGAGATGTTCAAGAAGTTGTCAAGTACGAAACTAATACTGATATTGCAGCTCTACTGAGGCTTCAATTTCGATCTGGCCTGGTTCAATAGGTGTTGCAAAACTCTCTGCTGATGCAGCAAATGTTTTGTAGGCTACAGGTGGTGCTTCTGTTTGCTCGATAATCTTTACTGGAACTGGGTCCAATTGAAGTTGCAGTGAATCAGCAATCGTTTGCGCTTTTTGGCCTCCATTTTCCAATGCAAACCGTAATGCTTCTTCATAATATACTTGTGGCTGATCAATGGTAAACGTAATATTAGAGACCCGATTTACACCTTGATCCACTGCTGTATCAATTATCCTGCCAATCTTACTAATATCTTTCACCCTAATTTGAACAGCATTTGTAACTTGGTAACCACGATCCATTTGTTTTCCATCTTCATATTCATACTTGGGAGAAATAGTATAGGCTGCCGTTTGAATCACTTCTTTAGGTACTCCCTCGTTATTTAGCGCTTGAATAACTTGATTCATTCGCATTGCATTTTCTTCCTGCGCTGTTTGTAGGGATTGATTTTCTGTAACAACAGCTAATTGAATGGTTACGACATTAGGTTCTACAGAAACTTTACCATCTCCATAAACCTCCATCGTTCTTCGATTTGACTCAACCTGATTAGGAGTGAACGGTTGTCTATAGTAAGGATAAGTATATTGCATCTGCACTCCTCCTTTCATGAATTAGTAAATTGTATGCATAAAGGGAGAAAATATTGACGGTTCAGATTGAAAGAAAACGAAATCAAGAAATTGCTTTCGTTTCATGCAGATTGGTTGTATATGGTGGACCTGGAGGGGGTTTTGTTACGTTTTATTTTTGTTGAACTTTAGGGGGATATTTGTGAATAACATTTACCCCCAATAATCCGGATCTGCCATTCTTATCTCCTCTACAACATCATCTAAATCCGCTGGGGTAATTATGAAAATAGCTTGTTCTTCCATTACCTGCTTTGCAATTTCATAGAAAAAGCGCGTACTTCCTGGATACTCACTATCCATTAATAAGAGGCATGCATCACTTTTATCAGCTAACCACATATTCTTTGCCTTAAACTGAAAAACCCCCTGATAATCTCCTTTGTAGATTGGTTTATAAAAATCAGCTGTTGTTGTAATCATTTGATATTTTTCCTGAATTGTCTCTGGCCAGCGACTTTCTTGATTTTCAAAAGGAGGGAAAATTCCTAATTTCACATTGTATTCTTGTTGCAAATCAAGTACAACTTCTGCAGTCCACAACTCAATTCCCATTTGCCCTGAAATAAGTATCCATTCTAATCCTTCTTCGATTAATGGAATGAGTCGTTTCGTGATAGCTGCTTTAATATATGTAATCCTAGGATCATCCTCTTTAAAGATATTAATCTCCATTGGTTTATAACCAGTTACTGTTAGAATCTTCACATCTCACTCCTCCTTATAATAAAAGGCTGGCATATCGTATGCCAGCCTTTTACATTAAGTTAACACCATTTATGTGGTTTTTTCCAATGTTTAGGCTTGTGGCACCCATGACCCATTCCTTGGCCCATACCTGGGTACATTGCTCCCCCAACTTGCCCATTTCCGTTACCGTTTCCATTCCCATAACCCGGATCCATTGCTCCTCCTACTTGAGAAGGTACGTTATATGATCCTCCATAAACATCTACATTGTCACTCGTATTTTGTACGGAAGTTGAATGTGGAAATACGTGTTTGTTAACTGTTGTGTGATGATTGTGAACGGTTGTGTGCGACGGATGAACATGTTCTACTACATCTTCTGAGCATTGTTGTACATTATTATATTTAGTTGGATGAACGACTTGTTTTGGGCAACCACAGTTCCCATGATGATGACGTCTCATGAATAAAGACTCCCCTTTCCTGTATTTACTACACTAATAACGTATGGCAAGTAACTACGATTTGTATAAGACAATTACCCAGTCAGGAGAAATTATTTTCATGGTTTTCATCATCATATAACTGCAAAGCTAACAATCTCAATAAGCCACTAAACTCGTTGTATATGTGTATCATTAAATGCAGTCTTGTATTTTAAACCAAACCCAAACATTCGGTCCATTCCAATATGCGCAAACCAGATGAGCGCAATTTTAAGAAACCATGTATGAACAAAGATAAAGCCAAGCATCACAATAATAATAGGCAGTGCATAGGTATGAAAGATGTTATACACCCAGGCTCCCGTTTGCTTACTTTTTAGATAACCAACCATGGAGAGATCTGGAGCAAACAAGAATAATCCAAATAATAGCCAATTAAATTCATATGCTGCATAAACATAGATACTTATTAACAAAACCGCTACGCCTTCTATACGAATGATTGTTTTCGGTTGCATCGACACGCCTCCCTTTATGCTTATTTATTGCTAATGTTAATTCGTCACGGTTTCATTTAAACGCTTTTCAAAATTGCTACATTTAGGTAACGATTGAAAGTAGAATGTATAGTTGACTCGTCCTTTCTTGTGCAGTGTGCCCAAGCTTGAACTGGTTGTAATGGCTCCTAATTCTGTTTCTCCCTCCATGTAACTTATAAATAAGAGAATACATGGTTAAACCCATTTATTTCATGCTAACTCATATTCAACATCAATAATCCCCACTACTTGCTCATCTATAAGCATAACTCACATTCAATTTCCGGATTTTTGTATGTCTCTTTTTGATGTAAAGCATGATCAAAATAAGTAGTTTCGAAAAAAGAACCCTGCAACCTTAGCCAACTTTTCTCGAAATTGGCCCATAAGCTCTAATTTCCATATCTTACCTCCTTTTATTTATTTTTTTCTTTCAATATATCTCTAATTTCCTTAAGCAGTTTTTCTTGAGGGTTTGCTTTTGATGATAACTTAATCACCTCTACCTCTTTTTTACGTTTAAATGCCATAAACAAGCGGATAATGAAAAAAATAGACAAAGCAATAATAAAGAAATCTACAACAGACTGAATAAACATGCCATATAAAATCTCTGCATTTCCAATCGTATAAGTTAAATCGGTAAAGTCCATCCCATTTAAGAGGATTTCAATCAATGGAGTAATGATATTATCCACTAGGGATGAAACGATACCACTAAATGCCGCGCCAATCACCACCGCTATAGCTAAATCAATTACATTACCCTTAAATGCAAATTCTTTAAAATCCTTCCACAACTAGATCATCCCCCTGTTCCATCCTATACATGAATTAATTTATATATGTAATTACAATGAGAATGATATAAAAGAAACAAGGTATCCTAAAACAGGATACCTTGATACTAAAGACCATGATGCGGGTTATGCTTTTGTCTCGAGTGATTTGCATTCTTTACTTTCTTAGAACCACTTAATGGTTCACCATATGGCTGTTTGGGGCTTTGTGGCAAATTAGGATGCTCTTGCTGCTTCGGTCCTTTTGGCTTACCTCCCATGGATAACTTCCTCCTTTCACCCTACATAGCATTTGAGGTAGTATTCTCATTTATTCATCGACCGAACATTTGACTTGTCGCTTAATCATAAATGTATGGGATAAATAAATAAAATCAGTGAATTCCATCCTACAACAGCTAAATAGAGCGCAGAAAGCCAAAATATTACTATGTTTAGTTAGCTGAAGTAACCCGTCGCTTAGCACAGTAAAAAAGTCGAATGCCTAAAAGCTCTCACTTTTTACGAAAAACATTCTATTTTGTGAATGCATCTGTTAAAGCAGTAACAATTTGTTTTTTACGTGAGACAACACCTTTAAGCAAGGCACGATTGTTATTATCTAAACGAACATGAAATGCTTCTTCCACTTTCGCTTTGCCATTTCCAAGTGCCAACACTTCTGAATCATTATTTAGAATATCTGTTACAACAAACAAGAATAAATCAAGATTTTTTTCGTTTATGATTTTTTCTATTTCTGGATTAATCTCATCTTGAAGCGCATAAATCTTCGCCGTATCCACCGCGTTGACTTGAGCAATTTCTACTTTTGCATCCTCCATAGAAAATTCTTTTGCATCCATCGTAAGTAATTCGGCTACAGATTTATCACTTAAGTCTGCACCAGCTTGAAGCATTTCTAAACCGTACGCTTCAAGGTTGATGCCAGCAATTTCAGCTAATTCATAAGCAGCATCTACATCTTCTTTTGTACATGTTGGTGATTTGAGTAATAATGAATCGGAAATAATTGCTGAAACTAAAAGACCAGCAATATCTTTTGTGACCTCTATTTTATTTTCTTTATACATTTTATTTAGAATAGTGGCTGTACAACCTACTGGTTCTGCACGAAAATAAAGTGGTTCACTTGTTTCAAAATTAGAAATTCGATGATGATCAACTACTTCTGCAATACGTACATCCTTAATATTATCTACACTTTGTTGGAATTCATTGTGATCGACAAGTATAACTTCGCTTACATCATTGTCCACTGTTTCAATGCGTTGTGGAGCTTCCGTTTTAAAATAATCTAATGCAAATTGGGTTTCCTTATTAACGGAACCTAATCTTGCTGGCTCTGCCGGAATTCCAAGTTTATTCTTTAAATCAGCATAAGCTAACGCCGAACAGATTGTATCAGTGTCTGGATTTTTATGGCCAAAAATTAACGTTTTTCCCATGATCATTCTCCTTCTATTAAGCTTCTACCAATAATAGCTTATCAAAATTCAAGGAAATTGAATAGCGTTTTATTTAGTCTGTTTCTGCTAATGTTTCGGTGACATTCCAAATTTTGTCATACCCGTTGTATTCATTTAAAGCGATGTCTAAATCATGAAAATATCGATGTAGACTCTGAACAGCTTCGACTGATTGGTCTTGGACGACACGTTTTGCAAAAACATTTACCTTCTCCAAATCATTCTTTAGTGATTCATTTTTCACGTCCCTTAATTGCAAATGGATTTGGGATTGTATCGCTTTTGCTTTTGATTGTTGTTCATCCCAATCCAAATTATTTATACCACCATAACCTGTCGTCTCATTATAAAATGCATGTGTCTCAGAAATAAATGCACCAATTTCCTGATGTTGTTTTCCTACAGTTTCTTGTACATGCTCAATATTTTTAGATGTTTCATCATTATTTTGCTGTGAATTTTCTTCATTCACTTCCGAATTATTGGCTGCCTCGCTTTCCTGAAATAGAGAGGAGATATTGAATTGAAAGATGGTAAAGAAAAACACAGTTGAACCAATAATGGTGACTAACACAACACTCAACATTGTCCAGCCAAACCAGCCCCAGCTTCTCTTTGTCTTTTTCCGCTTCATATTAAAACTCCCTTTATTTTGAACACCAGTTCAAAAGATCTAGATACGTCGATTATGATAGCATTCCATTAGTTAAAGCTTATGTTTTTGATACGTAAGTTCAATTGCTTGCTCAGTACTAATATTGACCACATGTAACTCTGGATTTAATGGATAGTCTCGACGATCTTGAAGATTAATCATAAAATATCCCTTTATGGACGTTTCAGTTATTTCTGGTATTGCTTGATCCTCATAAAAACCATAATCTTATAGACATTATTATTCCAATTCTGCTGCATTTATTTTCCATTATTATCCTCCACCATTGTATTTTCAGGAAGACATAAAATAGCGAGCTATATGATTTGTTCATTCCCATTCCTCGCTAGTCCTCTTGATAATTAATTCTTGATTCTTCTTGTAAACCCTTCAAATAGTTTACTTTTTCCGTAATTATTTTTATCATGATAGATAGAGTTATTTTTGAATTGGAGGCGAGGTTAAATGATTAATCAATTTTCATTTACACGGGGAAGTTTACTTTCATTTATTAAGAACTTAGACACTAAAGTGATTGATGTGCAGCCAAAAGAATTTAATAACAACATTCATTGGCATATCGGCCATATTCTTGTAACCGCAGAAAGTCTATTATTCGGCTTTCCAAAACAAACCAATCAGCTGCCAGAATACTATAATGACTTATTTGCGACTGGTACGAAACCGGCCGATTGGCCTGAGAGCGTACCTAGCCTAGCGAATCTGATTAAAGATTTGGAAGCACAAGCACCACGTATTGAAGAATTGACAGAGGAATTCCTTGCAAAAGATTTACCCTATACATTACCGTTTGGTAACTTCAAAACATATGGTGATATTTATGCAATGATTATTCATCACGAAGCAGAACATCTTGGCCAAATTAAAGCAATAAAGCGTATAGTAGAAAACAAATAAATGAAAAAGAAGATCATTGTAGTAGGTGGAGGTATAGCTGGAGCTTCTGCTGCCTACTACCTTGCTAAAGCCAACCATGAAGTCACTATTATCGATCGTTCAGATAATGGCCAAGCTACAGATGCTGCGGCTGGTATTGTTTGCCCGTGGTTGTCTCAACGCAGAAATAAGGCCTGGTATCAGCTTGTAAAAGCAGGGGCTCGCATCTATCCAAGCCTTGTAGATGCTCTTGCCAAAGATGGTGAAGGTGACATAGGATATGATCAAGTGGGTGCACTTCATCTTCATAAAGATGAACAGAAATTGATTGCTATGAAAGAAAGAGCAGAAAAAAGAAAAATAGACGCACCAGAAATAGGACATATTGAAATACTAGATCCTGAACAAACAAAGCGTAAATTCAGATTATTGGATAACAACTATAGCTCTGTTTACGTAAGTGGTGCTGCTCGTGTAAATGGCCAAAAACTGCGAGATGCTTTATTAAACGGTGCACAAAAACATGGTGCTGTTTTTATCAATGGAAGTGCCGAATTAAACGTTGCTGGACATAAGGTGATTGGAGCGATCGTAGATAATCAAAAATTACCTGCTGATTCAGTTATTGCCGCTACTGGCGCTTGGATGCCTGAACTATTGAAACCATTAGGGATCAAATTTCAAGTCGAAGCACAGCGTGCACAAATATTACATGTAGCTCATCCATATGAAGAAACAGCTACATGGCCAGTTGTTAAACCACCTAATAATCAATACATGCTTAGCTTTCCAGACAATCGAATTGTTCTGGGTGCTACCCATGAACATAATGTAGGGTTCGATCCACGTATCACTGCTGGGGGACTTCATGAAATATTATCAAAAGCAATGGAATATGCTCCTGGCATTTCTGACAGTACGATAGTGGAAGCGAGGGTAGGTTTTCGCCCGGTAACGCCAAATTTCCTTCCAGTTATCGGTCCAATACCTAAGTTTAAAGGACTTTATTTAACGAATGGTTTAGGATCTACTGGTCTTACGATGGGTCCATATATAGGATCACAATTAGCAAAAATGGCAACAGATCAAGAGCATGAGATTGATTTAGATAACTATGATATTAATGGAGCAATTTACTAGCACATTGCCTTTATTACACACAAAGAGAAGGATGCCTTTAATCAGGCATCCTTCTAGCTTTATTTTACAATTAGAACTGGACAATTTACTCGCTTAGCTACCTTATGGCTAACACTTCCTAAAATAAATGTCTGTAGGTTATTTAATCCGCGGCTACCAATAACAACACAATCGAAGGCTTGTTCATTAGCATAAGCTACAATTGTTGGTCCAGGTTCTCCATGTAAAATAGTTATTTTGTACTTAATCCCTGCCGTTCTTACGATATCTTCAACCGCTTTTAACTTTTCTAATCTTTTTTGTTCTACCTCAAATTTATCCGCTGCATGTAAAACATCTGATTTCGCTGTTTGGCCATCTATTACATAAATCAGTTCAATTGTCCCAGAAAACTTTTTGGCAAGTTCAATTGCTTGTTTCGTTGAACGAATAGAATGCTCCGAACCATCGGTTGCTAATAAAATTTGTTGGAACAATAACCTCACCTCTTTGATAACTCTAGAAAAATAGTTCTTATCCTAATCCTATCATATTAATGACCAGAGGCTTTGGAAATACCACCAATTCGTTGCATAAGCTGTTGACTATCAGCGTTCAACCCAGAATATGAAACAGCAATTTGATTCTGCTCGAATTTCATCTCAATTTTATCTAATGCCCCAATAGCAGAGTCATCCCAGAGATGGGCTTTTTCAAGGTTTATTTCTACCTCCGTAACTTGATCCATAAAGTAAAAGTTAACTGGCAGATCACTGATGGATGCAAAGAATAATTGACCTTCTAAATAGTAAATTCGTTTTTGTCCCTGATTTACAAGCTCATTGGTTACTTTCACTCGTGAAATTTTTGCCGCAAAGAAAATCGCACTTAATAGCACTCCGGCAAATACGCCTTTGGATAGGTCATGTGTATAAACCACAACAGCTACTGTAACCAGCATGACAGCTGCATCCGTACGCGGCAGTCTATTTATATTTCTAATCGAGGACCAATCAAATGTACCTATAGATACCATAATCATAACACCCACTAATGCTGCCATGGGGATCTGTACAACTAAGCCACCTAATACAATAATTAAAAACATCAAGAAAATACCGGCAACTAGTGTTGATAATCTTCCTCTTCCACCTGACTTCACATTGATCACAGATTGACCTATCATGGCACATCCTGCCATTCCTCCGAAACAACCAGCAATGATATTCCCAATTCCTTGGCCTCTACTTTCACGATGTTTATTACTTTCCGTATCCGTCATATCATCCACAATATTTGAGGTTAATAGCGATTCTAACAAACCTACAATGGCTAATGCGAAAGCATAAGGAAAGATAATCATCAATGTTTCCCAAGTAAATGGGATAGATGGGAGTAAAAATACTGGAAGCTGTTGTGTTAAAGCCCCCATATCTCCGACTGTTCCAACTTGAATATCCCCTAAGACTACAATTGCTGTAACCACTACAATTGCTACTAATGCGGATGGAACTGCTGTAGTTATGCGTGGTAAGAGATAAATAATTGCAAGTGTTAATCCAACCAATGCATACATTATCCATCCTTCTCCTTTAAAATGAGGAAGTTGGGCCGTGAATATTAAGATAGCTAATGCATTAACGAAACCGACCATCACCGAACGTGGTACGAATTTCATTGCTTTTGCTAACTTACAGATACCAAATATAATTTGAATCATACCAGTAAGAATAGTTGCCGCGAATAAATACTGCAACCCATGCTCGGCAACTAAATCAACCATGAGTAATGCCATTGCTCCTGTTGCCGCAGAGATCATTCCCGGTCGCCCTCCGACAAAAGCAATTACGACTGCAATGCAGAACGATGCATATAAACCGACCATCGGATCTACACCAGCGATAATGGAGAAAGCAATTGCCTCAGGAATCAATGCTAAAGCTACGACAATTCCTGCTAAAACATCACCCTTGACATTGCCAAACCATTCCTGTTTCCATTGTGCTACTTTCAAATGTTCAACCTCTTTCTATTTAAGATTTCCAAGCCTTCGTGTAGCTTGAGCCGCAGATAACCAATGAATCATACCATAAATCGCCCGACATTAAAAATCGAAAGAAAGCGTGTTCTTCTTTCGTTTTCTTTAATTTTCTTATGTATTTGCTTGATTTACTAGAAGTTAACAAAAAGTAATTGAATCAAGTCATCTATTATTTTCTAGTACTTTTTAAAAGAATATTTACATAAGATAAGCGGTTTGGTACGCTTATGTACATATGAAGGAGGATAGATCATGAAAGGAAGAACAATTGTATTTATATTAATTATTGTGACTTTAATAGCACTAGCCTTATGTTGGTTTTGGCTACAAGAGGTTATTGTTGATTACGACCTGGAAAAAGCTTTACATCAATCACCTGAACGGATCAATTGTACTATCTTTCTCTCGTAAACAAGTTGGTTTTTCAAAAAATATAATCCTGATTTTTGTTTTAGCTAACGATTTTATAATGGAAGACCTATCATTTTTAGATGTCTTATAAGGTGCTTTCATATCGGGCTATCCACCAAACGTAAGATTGTTTTTAATAATATAGGATAATTCGAAGAACATTGAGAAGAAGTTGTAGGATGAATCACTGTTTGGATATCAGAAGCAAGTGGAGTTGATAGTTTTCTTCTAAGCTTACATAAACTACTAGGAGAGAAGTACATGCCGTCAGGAAAAGGAAGTAATAATCCTGTTACCAAGTCTCCTATCTGGTAGTTGACTCTAGTACTAGCTAATTGAACAGGCTTAACTTGATTATCAACTAAGTCTCTACACATAATATAATGAGGTCTATCATAGGAAGTTTCTATTATATAAAAACCAGCATCCACCTGTTTCCACTTACCCAATACTTGTCGAATTGGCTCCGGATAGTCACGAGCACTTGATCTTTCTAAGAATTGTTGATAAATAGTTCTAGAAGTAGAATTGCATTCTATACAAAAAATCGTCCACCATAACCATTGGACATATAGTTTATTATACCAAGTTTCAGATAAATGAATATCCTTTGCAAACCGTTCTGTTTCTTCCAATAATCGTTGCAGATGCTGTTCCATTGAATAGTAAAATATTTCATCAATCATCGCAATTAGATCCCGTTTATTACATAGGGATTTTGAAGCGCTCTTTTGATTTAACATAAGTTTCCCTCCAATCTATTTTCTTTATTGTAGCATTCATAAAGGGAACGTCTAATGTACAAAATAGAATGGAAAGCAGCAACGTTTCGCTCGGTTCTCGTTTTCCATTAGAACTTTTACCATTTTATCGTGCAAAGGCAAGCTTATTTATCAATTTTTAGTTATTGCACAATAACGTCAGCACCATTTATTAATGAAAGCCGCGAAATTCGGCCCATCGTAGGCCAACTTCAGCATGTCCTCTATCCTAAAGACCCTAGAGCCTTGATTACTTGGTTAGTTATCCATCATTATAGGAAACTTTTAATTATTGAAAAAAACAGCGATTACTAACTAATCGCTGCCTTACGCACGCATTTTTGAAATTTGTTTGTGGCGATATAACTCATCCAATTTACGGATCCATTTTTTTAGCCGTTCATACGTATATTGAAAAATTGGACTCTGTATAAAGGTGAAGAGGAAAGTAAATAAAAACACCGGCCCTCCTAGCATGAATCCAATTACAAGTACAATTGATTCCGTAATAATCCGTACTTTTCCAACAGAAGTGCTTGTTTTGTCAGAGATCGATAACATAAATCCGTCACGTGGTCCAGATCCAACACCTGCAGCATTATAGATGCCTCCACCTAATCCCATAATGACAATACCAATGATAATAATAAGATAGTCAATCCACGAGTGTGTTGCTTTTGGCAAAAAGTCTAAAAATAAATAAATGTCTACGAAAGCTCCAATAAGGACAGCATTTAGAAATGTACCTAATTTGATATAACGCTTATCTAAAAACCAAGAAATGATAATTAATAGAATGGAAATAAGAATAGCCCAGGAACCAATCGATAGACCAAACTTCTCATACAATGCAACATTTAATACATCCCAAGGATGGATACCAAGATACTGTACCTGTATAGAGATCGAAATTCCTAAACTAAATAACATCAACCCTAAAAAAAATACTAGCCAGCGCAATGCAATGATCAACAGCAATCCCTTCTCTCTACTTTTAAGCTTGTTTAGACGGTTTTATTACAAAAATCGCTAATACAACTGCACTAATTCCTCCAATAAATTTCCCCACAATCATCGGAAATACCATTTCCTTATCAATTCCTGCGACAAACCCTAGATGGCCACCGAATACAAAAGCACCACTGACGGCAAAAGCTACATTCAATACTTTGCCTTTGTCATCCATATGGTTTAACAGGGTTAACATCGGAATACTGTGCGCAAGCGAAGCAACTAATCCAGCAGTTGATGTATCACAAATACCTAGACGTGTACCTAGCATAAATAACGGTTTTTTGAAAGCTTTCGAAATAAAATGGACCATTGGAAATGCACCTGCTAAAAATACCGCAATTTGACCAACAATTTGTATTCCTTCATTAAGTGGTGTTAAATGAGGTATCACAACTATCCCTGTCAACGTCTCGATAATAATCGCTGTTAGCCCAATAATAGCGATTACCTCGATACATTTACCAAAAATAGAAAAGCTATAAATCATTTTATCAGGTATTTTCCATAAACCAACAGAAATGATCACAGAGAATATGACAGTAGGAAGTAAATTTAATAGAATCATATGAATAGTAAATCCAGCAAGGAACCCACCAGCAAAACAACCAAAAGGAATCGTAATTATTCCTATGAGAATACCTTTAGCAAAAAACGGATGATCCTCCTTCTTAATAATTCCCAATGCGACTGGAATTGTAAAAACAATAGTAGGACCCATCATGGTTCCTAAAAAAACCCAAGCAAACAGCCCTGCATCTGGGGTTTCCGCCATTTCCTGCGCTAAAGCATATCCACCCATGTCAATGGCAAGGATGGTATTAGCAAAAACGGCAGGATCTGCTCCAATAACCCCATAAACAGGTGCGATTATCGGAGTCAGTAATTTAGCGAGTACTGGGGCCATGGAGATAATTCCAACCATTGCTATGGTAAGTGACCCCATTGTCATTAACCCATCTGTAAACTGCTTTCCATATCCAAGTTTATTGCCAAAGCATTTATCAATCGCCCCAAGACAAAGAAAACCAACCACAATAACAATAATAATATCATTTATGCCCATACCTTACCTCATTCTCCTAAGTAATACGATCTCCATTATAACAATGGATGTTCCATACATTAATAGGGATAAATTACTGCTTGCCTTCATACCACTTTAATGCCTGTTGTTCGATTTGTTTAACAAACATGTCTTTTTCTTTGATGTAGGATTCGATATCATAAGGATATTGTATTGCAAGCCATTCTTTTTTGTCGCCATATTCCTTAGCAGTTTGTGAATGGACTCGTAAATAATCTCTAAACGCTAAATGTCGATCAATATGCGGATTGCCAGCTTGATATATATGCACATGATGGGTTCGTTGATCTACACCCTTCTTAAAAAACCTTCTTCCTGAAATTCCATATTCGCCTAATGGAGTATATCCTAATTCATACATTTTCTGATTATGGCTATCTACTTGATCAATTGCGTTTACGACAGGCAATATATCAATAATTGGCTTTGCCTTTAATTCTTTAACGGCTGTGCTCCCAATATGATGAATGGAAATAAGTATATCCTTAAACACTTTTTCTAGCTTAGCAGTTTCTTTTTTAAATCCTTCTTCCCATTGCTCCTGATAATTTGTAACAATTACTTTCCTCATCAAAATCCTCCATGTATGAAACAAAAAAATCCCAACTACTCTCCAAAAAATCCTTGTATACTCGGAAAGCGTTCGGATTTCTCTTATTTAAATTACTTTTGTCTCGCCTCTTCTTGTCTATGGTTTATATGTTTCAAAGTAAGCATCTAGTATTCCTTGACCTATGCGATGGTTAATGGGGTATTTATTATCTACAATTCCGGTATGCGGTACAATGATAGCAAAAGCCATTTCCGGATCATCGTACGGTGCGTAACCTACCAAAGATAAATTTTCTGTATCTCCTAACTTCTCGCCATCTCTATAAAATTCATTCTCTGCGGTACCAGTTTTCCCCGCTGCTTTATAGCCTCGATAATCTTTTGTTCCAAAATAGTCGGTTCCAGTTCCACCATTTGCATGAAATGCTTGTCGAAACCCTTCCTTTACTCGATTAATATACTGCTGACTCATATCAATACGATTCAAAACATCCGTGCCTTTTGTTCGATATACTGGACCAAGTTCGTCATTGTTGGAAGGATTACGAATTTCTTTGACGAAATGGGGACGAACTCGATAGCCATCATTAGCAATGGTCGATACATATTGAACCATCTGCATGGCGGTGAAATTATCGTACTGGCCAATAGCAAAGTCCATGAGTAGCCCGGGGTTAAATGGATTATCACCTGTTACACCAGTAGATTCATAGGGGAAATCAACCCCTGTATGCTTTCCTAATCCAAATTGTTGGAAATAACCACGCATTTCTGTCCAAGCAGCCATATTAAAACTAGCTTTACTTCCATCTGGAAATGGATGCCTCATCTCCCCCCCCATTTGTAAGGCAATATAGAACATATATACATTGGAAGATAATCGGAGTGCATCATAATCATTGACCGATCCCAATGTTCGATAGGAGCCTTTCGGTGGACTTCCAGCAATATTTATCGTACGGTCAACGAAAACTTGACCTGGCGTAATCGTTCCCGATTGATAACCAGCTAATACAGTAGCTCCTTTTACTGCGGAACCTGGCAAGTACGAATCATGCAATGCTTTATAAGAAGTATTGATATATTCATTCTTCTTCTTATCATGTGTTTGTGCACTAACTGCTAGCAACTCACCTGTTTTCGGATTCATAACAACAGCAATGGCATCAGAAAGGAATTGATGCTGGTAAGGATGTTTTTGAATGGTATTTTGTAATTCTTGTTTTACCACTTCGTCAACTTTTTTTTGAAATTCCATATCAATCGTTAAAACCAAGTCTTTTCCAGGTTTCCCCTCCACTACGGTTTCTGAATCAATCGTCGTCCCATCTTTTTTTGTTATATATTGAACCTGTTCTTTTCTGCCGCGTAGAACTTCTTCATAGTACTCTTCCAGTCCACTTGTACCGACTCGATCGTTGCGGCTATACCCTCTTGTTAGGAAATGTTCTTCTTGATCAGCAGGTATCCCTTGATCCTGGGAGGTAATGTTACCTGCTAAATTTTTAAACGTATTATTAAAAGGATAATCGCGATTCCAATCTGCAATGGCATTGATTCCTGGTAACTTATCAAGATTTTCAGACACCTTTGCATACTCTTCCATCGTCACATCTTCATTTTTGACAATTTGTGGCGTTAGCGCATAAGCCTTATCCAACTCTTTTTTAATAGCAATTACTTTCTTTTCTTGTTCCGATAAATCATTCATTTCTTTTTCCGTAATTCGCTCTAAAGCAAGATTGTATTCTTCTGTATCATCAAGATCCTTTTTTTCCTTATCCGTTAATCGCTCTACCGCTGCTTCTTTATTTTTTAAATACCAATATTCTTTTTTATTGCGTTCCGTAATGTCCTCCGTACTTAAATCGATGAATGCTGCAAGTTTTTCGGCAACTTCTAGACGGTCGTTCGCTTGTAACCCTTTCTGTGGAGTATATGTAATCGCGTATATCGGTTTATTCCCAACAACTAACCGATGATTGCTGTCATATATTTCCCCTCGAGGCACTGGTTCTTTCGTTGTTTCTCTAACTGTTCGATCAATTTCCTGCTGAAATTCTTCCCCATTAAGAATTTGTACAACTCCTAATTGCAGAACCAATGCGGAAAACATGAGAAACATAATAAAGAAAATAATATTTAATCGAAGCGGTAATTTTTCTTTTTTTGTCTTTTTCTTTTTTCCCATCCAACTCCCCCATTTACCAACCCTTTTTGTACTTTGTATGCGAATTGCCTAGAATGAAGAACGAAAATTGAGAATTATTGAATTGTAAGGAACTGCCCTTTCATTTACTCGTCTTCATACCAACGTTTTATCTAAGTCGATCATACCATTCATCTTCCATGCCCTTCAACCAATTATTTCCTTTTTGTTAGATATTTTGTCTTTCACAAAAGCAATCAGCAAGGACCATATTCCCCATTTATCAAAATACTATAAAAATAGCTTGTAGAAAACAGAAACCAGTCTCCACAAGCTATACCTACTGTTCTACCCTATGTATATCCAATAGGTCATCATCGTAGTTAGAATGATAACCAACCAGCAAACGATGGAAATCCCTCCTACTCGTAGTAAATCTCTTTCGGAATAGTACCCATATGGGAAGGTAAGTAAATGGACAGGCGATTGGGTAATGAGTAGAAATCCTGGAATACCAATCAAAAATACCCCCATCGTAAGCACAATGGATGAAAATCCTGGAAGTGTCTCTCCTAATGTCAATGCCAATGGTAAAACAATCGTCAAAAATCCGAGTACGTTAACAAAGATGATTCGTAATAATAAAATAAAAATGAGTAGAGCAACTACAATGAGCATGGATGATTCGAAAGGTAAAACATCCATTAGTGTCTTCGCAAGCAAATCAATGGTTCCTGTATCAATTAACATTCCAGATACCATGATTGTCGAAGCAAAGAATAGAATCATATCCCAATCAATGGCCTGTTTTGCTTCGTTCCAATTCCAAACACCAACCATAGGAGTAATGGTAAGCACCGCTCCTAATAGCCCTATTAATGGTATCGAGACGTGATGAAGTTGCTGTGTAGCCCATAAAGCAACGGTTATACTAATAATAACGATCATCTTTTTCTCTGAAAGGCTTATTTCTCCAAGTTCACGCAGCTTGGAATTAATTAATTGATTTAATAGCTCTTTATCAATATTTTCGGGTGGATAAACAAACAGAAAAATCCCCCATAGAACGAATGCAAATAGAATAATTGGTGGAGCAAAGTATAGAATCCAATTTAAATAATTTAAGTCAGGCGATAACCCACTCATAATCCCGTAGGCATATACAGTGGAACTAGCTCCTGTGGCAACAAATGCACCACACGTCGCTGTAAGATAAGATACACCAATAAACAAGGCTTTTCCTAAGTTTTTTGCTTTTATTATTTTTTGTACACTTTTTAATAAGCTATCAAATACAGAAGTTAATAAACTAGCTTTTCCAATATTAGAAGGCACCATAATCGATAAAATAAACATCAGAAGATATGCAATTAAGATGAGTAGCCTCCCAGATCCCCTGGAAAGCTTTAACATCATTAAGGAAATTCTTCTTGCTAATCCCGTTTTAATAAATGCATGAGAGATGATAAAAATTGAAAACATTAGCCAGACAATATCCGTAGCGATAAAGTCAAGTGTTTCCTCGTATGTAAAAAAATGAAACGAAAGAATCAACATTAAAAGAATTGAACTATGGGCTAGAGGAAAAACTCTTCCCATCCAAAGAATTTGAATAATAACAAGTGTAGCGAATGCTTTTACCTTTATGTCAACATCCACATAGCTAGGTAGAAAAAGCAAATAGAGGATGATGGCAATACATAATAGGATATTCTTTTTCATACCTTCCTACCCCTTTGAATAACGGTCTAGAAGTGAGAAATCAATGAAAAAGCCACCATCAAATAAGGTGGCTTTTCCTCCCATCGTTTCTTATTTCATCACGTTAACAGATTGAACATACTTTCCAGCTTCCGTTCCAGCAATTTTTCCATACACTGCTCCTGACATTAATCCAGAACCACCTGGATAATTTTCATAGAAAATTCCACCAACCATTTCTCCAGCAGCGAAGAGGCCATTAATTGGCTGTGCATCTTCATCTAATACCTTTCCATCAGTATTTACATGTAAACCTCCAAAAGCAAAGGTAATGCCACAGGTAACTGGAAAGGCATAGAATGGACCTTGCTCTATTTTAGCTGCCCAGTTTGTTTTCGGCGGTGTAATACCTTCCGTATGCTTACCATCTTTGATAGATGGATTGAATGTTCCTGCTTGAACAGCATCGTTATATTCATAAATGGTTTCGATAAAGGCTTTCTTATTTACTGGAAGCTGATCAACTAATTCCTCTAGTGTATCTGCTTGGAAGCTGGTTGCTTCTTCTAAATCATATTCTTCTCTTAATAATGGACGTAATGTGACGTCGTAGATTTGATAGGCTACGTGATCTTTCTGTTTTAATATCTCCTTGCCATATTTGGCATAGGTGTAGTTTCGGAAATCCGCACCTTCGTCTACGAACCGCTGCCCATCTTTGTTAAGCATAATACTTATTGGATACGAGTGCTTTTTAAAGATGTCCCCAGGCTTTTCAAAATCTCCAACCCGTGGTGCATTATAATCCGTACCTATCGAATGACAGCCAGACCATTCACCATATTTCTGTGCTCCGACGGCTAATGCCATTTCAATTCCATCTCCCGTGTTAAATTCTGTACCACGGACAATGGCTGCCTCCCATTCATCGCCAATATGCTGTTTTCGCATTTCTTTATCCGCTTCAAAACTGCCACAAGCTAAAACAACACTAGCTCCTTGTAACGCTTTAGCTTCTCCCTGATGTTCCACCACTACCCCATTAACACGGTCTGCTTCTTTTAAAAGTTTCATCGCTCGAGCTTCATAAAGCACATCAATTCCTAGTTCATCGATACGATGGAATAGTTGCCCTATTAAACCGATCCCTTTATTCTTTGTTTTTAATGGTAATCCTCCCCAGAAATGACGCTTTCCATCGTTGATAAAGGATTGATTTTTAGCATTTAATTCAAACGCGACTCCTTGTTGTCTCATCCATTTAATTGTCTCTAAAGAAGAACCAACTAATTGGTGTGCAAGATCGGTATCACTTTTGCCAGCTGTAACTCGCATGAGATCATCATAATAATCGTCTTTCGTATATACTGGCATCTCTATCTTATCTGCTTCTTCATCTGTAATATCAGGAATGATTTCTCTGATCTGATGAAAGTCTTCATATGCAACACGAATTGCTCCATCGGTAAAAAATGAATTCCCACCACGTTTATGTTTTGGAGCTTTCTCTAAGACAACTACTTTTGCTCCTTGTTCGCTTGCTGCAATAGCTGAACATAATGCAGCATTTCCTGCTCCTACAACAATCACATCATAAGCTTGTTTCATCAATTACGCTCCCTTTCTTTGTTCCGACGCATGTTTTCTTTTTCTATTTCGAATTAATTTCATTATCAATGGATAGAACAGGGATAAAATAGTTAAAATGATCAACCCAATCGATATTGGAGACTGGAAGAAAACACCAAGGCTTCCATTAGAAGATAGAACTGCCATTCTAAAGTTTTGTTCCATATCTGATCCAACAATCACCGCTAATACTAATGGTGCAATTGGGAAGTCAAATAATTTAAAAAGTAAACCTAAATAACCAAAAATAATTAACAAGAAAAAGTCAATCGCACTGTAACTAAGTGTATAGGTTCCAATGAAGGCAAGTAGTAAAATGATTGGATAAAGCACTTTTGCTGGTGTATCTAGAATTTTTACTAACAGTCCAACAAGTGCAATATTAATAATAACTAGTACGATATTCCCAATAAACATACTGTTAACAAATGTCCAAACAAGGCCAGGGTCACTCTCAAATAACATCGGTCCTGGACGTATACCTAACATAATTAAAGCGCCAAGCATAACTGCTGTTGTACCTGAACCAGGAATTCCCATTGTCAGTAAGGGGATCATTGCACCAACAGAGGCAGAGTTATTTGCTGATTCCGGAGCAGCAAGTCCTTCAGGCGCACCTTCACCAAACTCTTCTGACTTTTTGGAAATCTGCTTCTCGGTTGTGTAGCTAATCATGGAAGCAATAGATCCGCCAGCACCTGGCAGAACTCCTACAATAAAACCAATCGGCCCACTACGTAATATCGGCCATTTCGAACGTTTCCATTGGTCTTTATCAAACCATACCTTGCCAATCTTTTTCTTTTCCTTCTTCTGTTTATCAATTGTCAATAAGTTATAGAGAACTTCACCGACAGCATAAATTCCAATAATCACAATTAAGAAATCGATACCTTCACTTAAATGAGGAATATCAAACGTAAATCGATATACGCCAGTTTGCGTATCAATTCCAAACGTACTTAGCATTAATCCAATTAACATCGCGATAAATCCTTTAACCATTCTTCCAATGGATAAGGAAATGATTGCTGAAAGCGTTAGTAGCATTAATAAAAAATACTCTGCTGGTCCGAATTTCAGGGCAAAATTGGCTAATGGTTCTGCTAATAAAATAAACCCTGCTACAGCAATAAGTCCGCCAATAAATGAGGCAACTGCTGAAATTGCAAGCGCCTGTCCAGCCATTCCCTTTCTTGCCATGGGATAACCGTCAAATGTAGCAGCAATCGCAGAACCATCACCAGGCGTATTTAGCAAAATCGAGCTTCTCGACCCGCCATACATGGCTCCATAATAAATTGCTGCCATAAGAATTAATGCGCTTACTGGATCCATACCAAAGGTAACTGGAATTAATACAGCAACTGCCGTAGCTGGTCCTAAACCTGGAAGCATCCCAACAATGGTCCCTAAAAACCCACCAATAACAATCCAGAGGAGGTTCATTGGCTCTAAAGCTGTGGTTAGCCCTTGCATAAATGTACTCATATCCATGGTATTACACCTCCTACGGTAAACTTACTCCAAGCATCTCACTGAATGCATACCAAGAAATAAATGAAAAGATAACGGCCACAATAAGATTGGTGATCCATTTCTTCGGCCCATTAATCAGGAATAATAATGCCCCCAAAAAGAGTATGGAAGAAAGGAGAAAGCCCGCCCTCTCAAATAGCAGCGAATATCCAATCGCAAACAAAATGGTAATTCCGATTAGCTTTGGAGTTCGACCGGAAAAAAGCTCTTTGATCGCTTCATTATCTTCCGTTAACTTTCTTAACTCTTGAATAAAGTAAATAATACTAAAGATAAGTAATAATAGACTTACACCAATTGGAAAATACAGTGGTCCATAAGGATTGCCCAAATTAGCTTTGGGCAATCTTAACGAACCAACCAGGAAAAAAACACTTAAAAGAATTAAAAATATCGGCATCCCTATCTTAAATGCTTTCAACAAATATCCCCCTTCCTATCATCCCGAGAGAGTTACTGGCCTAACCCAGAATCATTCACTAAGTCTTGATACAATTTTGTCTGTTCTTCTAGAAATTTCTTCGTTTCAGAGCTGTTCTTATAGAACCCTTCCCAATCATTATTCTTCATCACTTCTTGCCATTGATCGGTTTTCACCATTTCACTAAGTTTTTCATCCCAATAGGCGATTTCTTCTTCCGTCATATCTGGTGGTCCCATAATGCCTCGCCAATGCGGGAACACGATATCCAGTCCTTCTTCTTGATAGGTTGGAACATCTTCTAATCCTTCCACACGTTCTTCAGAAGAAATTGCAAGGATACGTACCTTTCCAGCAAGATGCTGTTCTTTTACTTCTGACAATGACGTAGTCACAACACCTACATGACCACCAAGCAGTGCAGTTACAACATCTCCACCACCTTCATAAACAAGGAAATCTACGTTCTTAGGATCTACATCGTATTCACGAACAGCTTGAACAAAAGACAAATGATCATCATTCCCTAAAGCTGGACCAACACCGACTTTCACCGATTTAGGATCATTTTTGAATTGGTTCATTAAATCTTCCAAAGATTTAAATTCAGAATCTACAGGAACCGCTAATGCCTGCCATTCAGTAGCTAAGGTAGCTAAAGGCGTAAAATCTTTGTGCGTTAAATCACTTGTACCTAATAAATTATTGGTTATCAGCAAACTTGAATTAATTGCAAGATTGTGTGCATCCTTCGATTGAATGTATTGCCAACCTACTTCGCCACCGCCGCCTGGTTTATTTACGACGTTAATATTGGCATCCACGAGATTATTATCGTTCAACAATTTTTGCACCGAGCGTGCAGTTAAATCCCAGCCACCCCCTGGAGATGCTGGCGCAACGATTTCCACATTTTTTGTCGGAAAATCATTTCCACCGGAAGCTGAATTTGAACATGCTGCTAGAAATAAAATACAAATAAGTAAGATAATTTTTTTCATCTATATCCCCCTTTACATTTCTCATAAAAATATTGGAAAATTACAACTTATAAGTGTACTACTAGATTAAATCACAACAACGTTTAATGTAAACGTTTTCAAAATATTGTTTTTTAAAAACTTAAAATTAATTTTGTTCATAAAATTCATGAAATAAATAGTGGAAGATAAAAAAAGACTGAGACAAAAGTATCTTATTCTAATAAAAATCCGAACGATTCCACTCGAAACCGTTCGGATTTTTTGTTTGCAAAAGGTACTATCAAGGCTTCGACATATAACTTCCTGGCTTCGGCTTCTTTGCCCCGGCAAGGGGTATGCCGACGTTGTCCGCAAAGAACGAGTTTCGCCGGCCCTTATCAGAACACTTTCCTTTGGGATCTTCAGCGCTCATGCTGTTCCCACAGGAGTCTACATATGTTGACTGCACATCGTATGATCGTTTAGTTCATCCTATTTTCAATCGGCTTTTGTGGTAACTATTTTAGTTGTTTATTCGTTCATAGCATAATATCTTCGCTCAGGTCTCCCCACAATACCATATACACTTTCTGCCTTTAAGTCCCCTGTTCCTACTAAGTACTCCAAATACCTTCGGGCGGTCGTACGAGATGCTCCCATTTTTTCACCAACTTTCTCTGATGTAAGCCCTTCGGAGGTTTGATGAATTAAAGTTTTTACCTTTTCGAGAGTTAGTGCATCAATGCCTGGTGGAAGATTATTCGTTTCATTCGAATCCGTAATACGTTTACCAAATACTTGATTTAAGATATCCTGATTCACTTCCGCTGCCGTATTTAATACTTGCTTCTGTTTCTTGTACTGCTCCATCGTTTTGCTGAATAATTGCAAATCAACAGGTTTGATTAAATATTGAAACACACCATAACCCAATGATTTCTCCAAGAAAGCCTTATCCCTAGCCGCCGTAATAATGATAATATCCACTCCTGGATGGTGATAACGAATCTGATGAAGAAGTTCTGTTCCTAATTGATCTGGCATATATACATCCAGGAGGATTAGATCAATCCTTTTGTCTTTTAATAGATCCATCGTCTCTGTTGCATTCATCGCCTTACCCACGATCTGCATATCTTGCTCTTTCTCTAAATATCCTTCATGAATTTGTGCTACTCGGAAGTCGTCTTCGGCAATGGCTACATTAATCATCCATGATCCCCCTCATTCATTTCTGATTCTTCGGTAAGCTAACGGTAAAAACAGTTCCACTATCCACAGAGGTCTCGATCTCAATCGTTCCTCCCAGCTGTTCAACCTCATCCTTGACATTGGATAAACCATATCCCCGCTGTTTTCCTTTTTCAGATACTCCTTTTTTAAAAAGCATTGGTAATTTATCCTGATCTATTCCTCCACCGTTATCGGCAACTTCAAAAATAATATCTTTCCCAATATCTGTGACAAAAAATGTTACTTCCCCATTATTTACGTGTGACACCGCTTCGAATCCATTATCTATTAGGTTGCTTAGAATAATTAATAATGGGTGTAATCCATAGTACTCAGGAAGCGGTGATAAGGAAGAATTCGTATCTATTGTAAGTGACACCCTTGATTCCGAGGCTTTTGCTAACTTGCCTAGGAGTATCGCTTGGATTTTTTCATCTTCAATCTGATTAAATATAATATCCGTATTAAACTCTTGAATCTCTACTTCTTGTTTAATAAAAGAAATCGCTTCATCCAAGCGGCCAAGTTCAATTAATCCAAGTAAAACATACAGTTTATTGGAAAATTCATGTGTTTGTGCACGTAAATCATCCGAATAACGTTTGACTTCCGAAAGGGTATTGACCATATCTTTTATTTCCGTTTTATCTCTAAAACTAGCAACTGTCCCTACTTTTTTGTTCCCATCAATAATTGGCTGTGAGTTTAAAATAATCGTCTTACCATTAAATTCTAGTTCTACATCATGATTTTCATGTGCAGACGTTAACAATTCAATCACATTATTAGAGGAAAATACGGCATCCAAAGGTATGCCTTTCTTATAAAGATCAATGCTTAACATCTGTTTTGCCGACATATTTAACATGGTAATTTGATCATTTGAATCGATGGCTAGAATTCCTTCTTTTACAGATTGTAAAATTGCTCCTCGCTCTTTGTATAAAGCAGCAATTTCAGCCGGTTCCAATCCAAATGTATCTTTTCTAATACTTCTCGCTAGCATGACTCCCCCAAAGCAACCACCAGCAAGCACAATCAATGATATAATCAGGATATTGCGAATATCTGTAATAATATCCGCTTTAATCTCTTTCATTTGAAAAATAACGGAAATGGCACCTTCCACCTTTATATAGGATCCATAATCAACATAAATAGGAGCAATCCCTAAGAGTAGTTCCTCTTCTCCTTCACCTAGCATTTCCGTATAAGCGCTTCCAAACATAATTGCTTGATAGGTCTCGTCACTCTTTGAAAGCTGTGAAACAATCGAAGTAGAAACATTATGAAAAATCAACCCATTTCTATCTTCAATCATAATCCCCGTCGCATTGATTTCTTCCCGTACTTGATCCGCAATTCCTTTGAGCTTCGGCTTGGTATCCCTCTCTATTGCTGTCGCATAGTCTTGTATCACAGGCATATAGGATAATGTTTTTGCCGTCTGCTCCGCACTATTTTCTGCTTTTTCAATTTCTTCCCGAAGCTCCATTATACCAAATATCGTAGAAATTAATGCAATGATGAAAACAAGCAGGGAAATTATTAGTCCAAGTATCTTTGTTTGCATCGATACATGCAATCCTTGCTCAATGGTTTCTTTCAATTTTCGTAACATGGCTTTTACTATCCTTCTAGCTTTATTGTAATCACATATGATGATGTTTTTCTTATTATATCATAGACTATTTTATTGTTGCTTTATATTAAATAGCGATATAGATAATCACTAGAAATGCTGGAGAAGCCATAGGATATCTTTACGTTTATCTATCATCATAGTTATTCTTAGAACAAATTAGTTTACTAATTAGCCCTGATAATAACGATAATCCTACATACAGTGTTACCTAAAACCAAGGTAGATTGAAACATTGTGGACGAGATATAACCAGCTATTGCAACGATTAGTGGTGTGATATAACTATTTTTAAAGACATAGTATCCTGCCCTCCCTTTCGTAACTAATCTTTTAGCTTTTTAGTTTTTTCCTCGTCTTTACAATAAAAAAGCGAGTATGTTAGTGAAACGTAACAGAATCATACACGTCTATTCTAATATAAGGGGGCTTATTAGGATGGGGAAACATGTAATTCCATGTATTATATTGTTTTCATTTTTGATTCCAACTATAACATCCTTCGCAACATCATGGGCTTATCCATTTGTCGTGTGGGATGGATCGATTTATGTAGTTAGCGATGAATACATAACTCAAATACATAAAGAGATTGGGGAAGTTACAATGTATTCTGATATGGAACAATACTCCGGGAACTTTTCCAATGTGTATGAAAAAGGTACCAAATACTATTCTATTGAGGGTATTAGCACAGATAAGGCTATAGCTATTCAAGAAAATAATGGTAAATTTAAAAAGGCTATCCGAGAAGCTGCGTATCCATACGAGGAAATAAGTGCTGCTCCAACCATAGGTTTAATGATTTTGTCGCTAATAATATTGACTAGTATCTATTTTGTTAAAAACAGAATAAACAAGTGATTTTATTACTACTATCGAAAAAGATGATCCCCACTGATCATTGAGATAGAAAAGGTTTTACTATTATTTTACTACTAACGTAAAGTCATTTTCTCTCTTTGAAACTATCAACTCTTTGTTTTGCACCTCTTTTGTGCTACTTCCAATCTTCTCCAACAATTAAAATTGCTGTTGTTTTTCCATCCTCATTGGTAGGATCTAGATTCATTCCTTTTCCCCCTTGCTTGGTCTCACAAGACTTATTGCTGCGTCCCCCAACGGAATCTGATCCTCATTAACAACATAAAAAGTTACTTCAACTTCTGCATTTTCACTAGATTGTTCTTCTTGACAACCTATTAAAACGAAAATAGCAAAAGCAAAAAAAAAGAACAATCTCATCATTTATCCCTTCCAACTTGAAATAGTATCAATTTATTTTATAAATAAGGAATACGGGCTTCATATTCAAAGTTTTCAGTAACCCAGCTGCCCTCGCTCTGAAATAACTCTAGTACTGGTTCTCGGTTGGTTGGTGACTCTTCTATCCAGTTCTGCAAGGTGTGAATAATAGGTTCCTTATGTGGCAAGTAATTGATAATAACCTCAGACTGCTCATGAAGGCGTGTCGTCCAAATCTGAGATCGTTCCATCACCATAGAATAGTATGTTCGAATGAGCTTACGAGCAAAGTTTTGTATAAGTGTTTTAAATTCCTTGTTGGAAGCTACTTCTAACCGGTTTATAGTCCGAGCAAAAACATCGCGAATATCTCCATTAAAACTTACAGCTATTTCAGATGTGAGTTTGTAAGGGCCGAACCGTTCGCGAAGATCTTCTCCGTGGACACAAACACAGATTTCCTTTAGAAATGCTTGTTCATAGTAATTCTCCGGATTAATCACGTAATCGTAGTTTGCAACAGCTAAGCCAACTTCGCGAACCAAATAATTATATCGTAGAGACAACTCTTTAGAAAGGCTCTTTAATTCCATCGACGCTTCCGTTCGCAGCACACCATTGAATATAACTAAAAGGTCTAGATCTGACTTAATCGCCACAGCTTCGCCTCTTGCAACGCTGCCATATACATAGACACTATGTAGTAAATCGGGGAATACCCTTCCTAGTTTCTCAACAGCCTCTTTAATGCATGGAAAGTAGACATTATCAATTTTGTCTAGAGAGACGTCACTTATAATGTAACCATCTCTGTCTAACCCATATCCAGCTTGTAGACCTCTGATTTTAATCTTCCTCCTTTAATTTTATCGATACGATGATGGAACCCGTTAGAAAATAAACTAGGCTACAGTAGTAATGATGGGCTGATCCCTTGTAATAATTATTGTATGTTCAGATGCGTTAAAGTAGGTTTGTACGGAGGCAGTTGAAAAGAATGTCCTGCATCAGCAAAATAACCTCCAAGTTCAGCGGAAACATCAATATTAATTAAGTCACCTTCTTGAATTTTCCGATTCCCTGGAATTCCATGGGCAATTTCATGGTTAATACTTATGCACGTATTACCAGGAAAAGTTGTCTTTGGTGCAGATACAGCTCCGTGGCTTTTTAATCCAATATCATCTAATTCTTTAGTCGTCAATGCCGACACATGTTTGGCGTTTCATCTCCCTTATAGTCGCTGCAACGATTTTTCCGATTCTCTTTAATCCTTCAACCTCTTTTTCACTTTCAACTGTCATATTCAAACCTCCCATTTTGTATTTTTTATTATCTATTAAATGGTCCAATAATTTTAATTTAGCAATATTCCTTATTCATACTATTCGTTAAGTAACTTATTGTTCAGTAAATTGCCCTATAATTAAATTATGATAAAAAAGAAAGGAAGTGATCCATTGAAAAGTCTGATTCATTTATGCTTTCACTGACACACTTAATCATGTAATCCCTTTCTATTGAGAATTTGCTGCATATATTTTTCAATCCTAGATGCTCGCGTTTTGGATTGCTTGGCCTGTGAGAAATAAATTATGTACGCTCTTTGCCTCCCAGGTGTCAATTCTTCAAAAGCATTTTTCAGGGCAGGGAATTCTTTGAATTTATTTTGAAGTTCTTCAGGAAATTTTAATTCTTTCTTTTGTTTAAAATTCACTTGCAAACCTGCTTTATCGATCTCAATGGCTTCATGAATATAGGATTTCAAAACGGGTTCCAGCTCAACTATTTCTCGAACATCTGTAAATCGAATTTGACGTTGCGCCTGCGAATTCTCCCCGGGTTTAATTAGAATTCCCTTGGCGTCATGTAACAAGCTGCCTTTGAAAAACATTAGCGCACAATATTCTTTAAATCCTTGTATTATAACTATGTTACTATTCTGGAACGTATAACATGGTTTACGCCACTTCAGATCTTCGGTTAGCCCACAGTTGAGAATGATCATTCTCAGTTTTTCCGTTTCTGCCTGCCATTTTTTAACCTCACTTAAATACTCATCAACCTTAGGATTTGTTCTACTATTTGTCATTAAGGCACCTCTTTTTTACTTTTCTTGTAGCTAACAGTTAAGATTTATTATTTCAATTCCCTCCAAACCCTTTCTGTTTTTTTGATTTTAAACCATCATTCGTTTTGATCTCTAACTCTTTGTGACCAACCAGTTAAAAAGAAAATTGCTATGCCAATCAGTAAAAAATATAAATACTCTTTTTCTTACTCTTCTTACAAGTATTTATGAAAGAAACAATTGTATTCCCTAAGAACCTTAACAGCAGGATAGCCCTACATAATAAGAAAAATAACTAATGACCTCCCTCAACGACTGTGTTTGTTATCCAGTACTGTTATTCTGTTTTCTTTTTTGCTTTAAAACTACGATACTGAATCCGATTACTATAAATGTGATGCAAAATAGTATGCCCATATAATCTCTATATAGCTGCAATGAAATTTCTTGAATATAGCGATGATAATATTCCATCAATAACCAACCGGTCGGGAAAATAGGGATCGCATTCTCAGCTGCCTTCATTACTATTTGTTTACCACTTTCATCTTTCGATTCTTTACTCCAGGAAAATTTAAAAAAGACATAGATAGCTACCAAAAAAATAGGTAATAAGAATCCAATAAATAAAGACATTCTATGCTTCTCCTCTCAAATAAATATAATAGGAAGTAACGAAATCAACCGCTTTTCCAGTCCATGTAACAAATTAAAGAAAAAAACTTCCAACCCATAGCAAAAATGCAATTTAAATAACTATCATGCAAATTCTAGGATAAAAGTTTTCTCTCCCGACATAGATGTAGTATGGCTTTTAAAATTCATACACTCCTCAAAGGATTAATCAGAGGAAAAAATTCCCCATGATGACAATGCTTCTTCAGAACATCCTTGATCAGTATTTAAAATAATAATATTAAAATATTGTCCCCGAATCAAAGGTTTTCTGCTTTCTCTTTTTTGAGAATACCAACCGCAAGCATCATCAATCCTATGATAAAGATAATGGAAAAAATATACCACATGATCAATCCAGCCCAACCATTTTTAACAATGGTCGCATAGATTAACCCAATAGCAAAAGACAAGGATTTGGAAATAGGCACCATCAAAGCGATGCCCCAAATCTTATATTTGCTATTTCTAGACTTATCTCTGCTTAGAAGATAAGCTATCATAGCAGCTATACATGCAACTCCATATCCAACAACGAATACCATTTTACCATCTCCAAACGCTACTTGATGTTATAATATCTACACATGTTATAGTTAATTGAACATGGAGCAAGAATAGCTATGTTCATCTGATTCATTTTTCTTCTTGGTTCGCAGTAACATGAATTTATTACCAAATTATGTAACAATCCTCTGGTTCATAATAACATATATATCACATTAATCATGATTTTTATTGAACAACCTTGTTGCAAGCAATATCTCCTCACATTAAAAACAAGACCGTCGTGATCGTCACAACGGTCTTATTTAACTAAACCACTTTCTTATGTTTTACATTTTCAAAATCGAGTCTTTCCCAGGTTACTGCTTCTTCAATGCCAAGCTTCCTTGGTTCAAATACTGGTTCAACGTTCGCTTTTCGTTGTTCCATATAATCTGCGAAAACCTTGTAGACCACTTTACTTAATCGTATTACCGCATACATATTAATCATTGTCATTAATCCCATAAACACATCAGCAAGGGCCCAGACCAGACTAAGACTTGCTATCGAACCAAACATTACCATTCCTAAGGTAGCTACGCGATAGACTAAAATAGCGGTAGGATTTTCTCGAATAAACTCAATATTCTTTTCTCCATAATAATAACTTCCAGCAATCGAGCTAAATGCAAATAGAAAAATGGCTAATGTTACAAATATACTTGCCCAGCTGCCAATTTGCTTTGTTAAGGAATCCTGAAGCAGCGTTATTCCCGCTTCACTTCCAAACTCAGCAAGATCCGATACTAAAATAATAAACGCTGTAGCGGTACAAACAACAAGGGTATCAAGGAATACCCCTGCCGCTTGAATAAACCCTTGTTTTACTGGATGAGACACATGCGAAGAGGCTGCTGCATTTGGCGCACTTCCCATGCCAGCCTCGTTGGAAAATAAACCACGGTTTACTCCTTGCATAATCGCAGCGCCTATTCCACCGCCAATAACCTGTTCAAAACCAAAGGCATTAGAAATAATAAAAGCCAAAATATCAGGTAGTGCAGTAATATTCATTGCCACAACTACAAAAGCGATTAAACAGTAAATCCCTGCCATAATTGGGACAACGACACTAGAGAAATTAGCTACGCGATGGACGCCACCAAATATAATAAGTGCAGAAATAACAACGAGGCCAAGTCCCACTGCGAATGTTGGTATATTAAAGGTAGAACTGACTGCTGCAGCAATTGTATTACTTTGAACCGAATTAAAAATAAGACCGAATGTAACAGCGATTAGGATAGCAAAAACGATTCCTACCCTCCGTTGCTTAAGCCCCTTCTCGATATAGTAAGCTGGCCCACCCCTAAAGGCATCCTTACCATCACGTATCTTATACACTTGAGCTAACGTACACTCAAAAAAGGCAGTTGCACCACCAACAAGTGCAACAATCCACATCCAAAATACTGCTCCAGGACCACCCATGGTTATTGCCACAGCCACCCCTGCTAAATTACCAGTACCTATTCGAGTTGCAGAGCCAATGCAAAAAGATTTAAAAGCAGAAATCTCTTTCCCATTTTCACCAGGTGTCTTTTCAAATAAAACACGAAATGTTTCCTTCATATACCTAAACTGAACAAACTTCGAAAAGATTGTAAAAAATAATCCTGCTCCTAATAAAACAGGAATTGTTAAATATGTAGACAGTATACCGTTAACCTGTCCAATAAACTCCATGATCTGATCCATTCTTCCACCCCTTCTTTTTTATTCATTTTTCTGACTATTACTGTTTCAAGTTATCATGTCGTATATATCCTAACAACAAACTGGTTAGATTATCTGCCAATATAAAAAAGATCCCGATCCATCATCGAGATCACAATAAATCTATCTTCTCTTTTTGAAAATCATTCCAAAGTCAAGATCATCCTCACAAATAAAAACAAGAAAATTAATATCGATATAAGATTGATAAGCTTATTTGGGACCCTTACAAAAGTTAGGAACAAACCACTAATTATTGCGAAAATAAAAGGGATAAAAAGAATTTTAAATATGCCCCACCATATATAATCTAATGCAGGTTCTAAAGGACTAAAATCTATACTCAAACAATCAGCTCTCATTTATTTATCGGATGATTAGAATAAGTATATAGTTTTACTGTTACATAGTCGGAACTATGTTATTATTAATAAATGATTGGAGCGTGAAATCTTGGAAATTCTTATTACTATCATTTTAATTATAACGATTTTTGCATCCATAGCCGCTTGGTTAAATACGAAAGTAATATTAAAGGAACTCGAACTAATAAAAGATAAACTTGAAATTACGGATAGGGAAGAATCTTCCTTTTTGAAAAATGACCTTGATACATAATTAAAAGACCCCAATAGTCTTGAAATAGAAGATATTTATTTTAATTGAATTTACTTAAAAATAATTTATGCGGTTTTCTGACCACCTAAATCCTCCTGAGTTCATTTTTTAGGGTTTTATTAGTATATGAACAAAAAACAAACAACAGGAGTAATTCCTACTGTTCTATCGACCCCTTATTAAAATGAACCCGAAACAAATTCACCTTTAAATACTGTAGCTTTTCGTTTTGCTCTTCTCGCAATAGCTTCTGCTGAACAGGACGCGTCTACCAAAACAAGACTAGCTTCATCTCCTACTTTTGGCCAAACCTGTTGACCCTCCCTGTTTAATGGGGTCACACCTCCTGTTATGAAGGAGAGTGTTTGAGCTAATGACCGTTCATCTACCCATTTAGAAATTTCTGCTAATCGACTTGCACGCTCTAATATATCGCCATTACCAAAGGGGGACCAAACATCAAAAATATTATCACAGCCAACAGCAACTTTTACGCCATGTTCATGTAATAGTTGAACTGGTGGGAATTTGCGGTTAATAGGCACACTGGTAATAATGGATATGCCCGCATCAGCTAATAGATCGGCCATTTCTTCTATTTGAGAAGTAGGTATTTCTCCAAGTCCAAAGGCATGACTAATCGCAACCTTCCCTTCTAAATTAGCTTCCTTTGTTAACGCAGCTAATCTTTTCATTGTAAATATTCCTAAATGGTCTGGATCATGCAAATGAAGATCGATTCCTACATTCTCTTCTGCCGCGATCTTCACCATCTCTTGTAAAGATGTTTCTATGTCCTCATCCACTGTGGCAGGATCAACTCCACCTATTAGCGTTGCACCCTTGTGAACAGCTTCCCTAACTAAATGCTTGGCTTCTGATCGTAATAGCCCATGTTGAGGAAAGGCAACCAATTCATACGATAACTTTCCTTCATATGCTTGTAATGCCTTTTGCACTGCTTCTAAATTCTTTAGACCTACTTCCGGATAAATATCTACATGTGTTCGCACATGTGTCACACCAGACTGCATATATGTTTCAAGTAATTTTTCCGCCCGAGATTGTGTCGATGTTTCCAACGAGGGTAGGACCTGCTTCTCAATTTCAAATCGTTCAAAAATACTGGATGTTGGAATGACAGGACGCCAGTTTTCTCCCAGCAGCGTTTTATCTAAATGACAATGCTTTTCTATGAAAGATGGTAATACTAAAAATCCTTTTCCATCTTTCTTTGGTACATCATCTGTGAGCATCTCGTCTGCCGATAATACCTTGCTAATCTCTCCATCCTTTATAAATAAATGAAATACGCCCGTTTTCGTTCCGATCACATCTCCAGCACTAAATCGAAACTCTGTCTCTAGTCGAACATTTGTTAACCAAAAACCAGCATGCATCTAAACATCCTCCCTATATAAAATTATTTATCTTCGCTTACGATTTTTCCTTTGAAAAAGACCGCATTCCTTGGCGACCGCCTTGCCACTGCTTCAGCAGTACAGCTGGCATCAACTAGAACATAATCAGCAGCATCACCAGGTTGAGGCCACATGAACTCCCCTTGTTCATCTAAGGATGTTATCCCTCCTGTAATATAGCCTAACGCTTGTCCAAGAGATCGTTCATCACTTAAACCAAAACGTTCAGCTAACCTCCCTGCTTTTGCCAAGCTATCTCCTTTTCCAAAGGGGGACCAATGATCAATAATACTATCATCACCTAAGGATACGCTTACTCCTTTTTCCTTCAATAATGGGATTGGAATGGTTTTTCCCATAGGAACCGTTGATGTAATAGAAATGCCATGGTGAGCGAGTAATACTGCCATTTCTTCAGCTTCCTGGCACGATATGTCAGCCAAAGCATAAGCATGACTGATATTAACTCTCCCCTGCCACCCTGCTTCTTCCGTAAGAGCGATTAATCGTTTCATCGTAAATATCCCCAGATGACCTGGTTCATGTAAATGAAGATCGATACCTTTATTATTTTCAACAGCTAATTCCATCGTTTGTTGTAAGGATTTTTCAATATTCCCATCAATGGAAGCTGGATCAACTCCACCTATTATTGAAGCACCGTTTTGTAAGGCCTCCCTTATATATGAATAAGAATCGCTACGTAGCAAGCCCTGTTGAGGGAAAGCAACAATTTCTAGATTAGCCTTTTCTTTATAAGCTTCCTTTGCTCGTACAGTAGCTTCCAGGTTCTTCATCCCTTCTATAGGACCGACATTACAATGTGTTCTTATGTTAGTTGTCCCTGCAGATAGGAGCAAATCGATAAGTTTCTTTGCCCTGTCTTCAGCAAAGGGCTGCATTTTTGGAAGCAATTCTTTTTCTTCCTCTAGTCTTGTAAAAATCCCTTGTGTTGGAACCGTTGGTGCTTTCCAAGGTCCACTATAGAAGGTTTTATCAAGATGAATATGCATGTCTCGAAATGACGGAAGTAGCAAGCAACCCTTTGCATCTTGCTTAGGTAGATGATCTTCTATAGGTTCATCAGCCAACACCATCTCTGCAATCTTTCCATCTTCCACACGAATATGAAATTGTTCGGTATTTGTTCCAGTGACGATATCATTATCATATTGGTAACCGACCTCTAATCGAACATTTATTAACCAGTATGGTTTGTGCTGCATGTGGATCCCCTTTCTCTTGATTTTTCATTCCTATGTAACTATGTTATCATGAGATTTCTTATATCAAAAATATAAATAAACTTAATTTTACTAAAGTTTTTCATATACTAAAGGAGTGAGTCATCTTGGATATAAGGCAATTACGCTATTTCATCGCGATCGTAGAAGAAAGAAAAATATCGGCAGCAGCAGAAAGGCTTCATATTTCTCAACCACCTTTAAGTCAGCATTTAAAAGCAATGGAAGATGAACTTGGTTGCAAATTAATAGAAAGAAGTGGAAGGTATTTAGAATTAACGGAGTCTGGTAAAGCTTTATATACGTATGCTTTGCAGGTGACACAGCTAATGGAAGAAGCAAAAGTGAATGTAAAAGAAGTCGGATATGGCGTAAATGGAAGATTAACACTTGGCATTAATACATTTTCAGTGGCCGAATTACCGGAAATACTACATCAATTTAGAAGCAGATATCCGAAAGTCACTTATAAGATCCAACAAAATGAATCGGCTCATCTTTGCCAATTAGTAAAGGATCGAATCGTTGAGCTAGCAATAATTCGATTACCATTAGATTTGGATGACTTTTCCGTTCTCCATCTTCATACAGAACCATTTTACTTTATTACATCCAACAAACATAAACCTTTTCAACATACCCATGAGGTAAGTCTTGAAGAGATTCATGATTTTCCGCTTGTTCTGCCTAGTACAAAAGGGTTGGGCGTACATTATTTAGTTCTTGAGGCATTTTCAAAAACAAAGCGAAAACCAAATATAATTGGGGAGTGCTCAGACATTACGCTATTAATGGACCTCATTTCATCTGAATTTGCTGCTTCCATCGTTCCAGAAACTTTGTTGAAACGACACAGTGGATACCCGATTCACATCTATAAGATTTCCAATCAAGCAAACGTAAAAGGATCTATAGGATTAATTTGGCTTAAAAATCATCACTTATCTGCCGCCGCAGAAAACTTTGTCGAATTATTAAAAAAGGCATATTAAATTGCTCTAGCTACATTCATATTTTACTATCCTCCAAGAACTTTGTATAATCAAATTAGCTTACAAACAGAAGGGATTGAATCATGCACGGATATCAATATTTAAAACCCATATTCATTTTATATTGGAGGAATAAGTATTGATTACAACTTTACGGACCAATAGACTTCTTTTAAGGAAAATCTCAGTTAATGATTCATCCATGCTATTTCGAATATGGTCTGATCCAGAAGTGACTAAATTCATGAATATAAGTAGTTTTACGGATGAAAACCAGGCAGTAGAAATGATTCAATTCTTGAATCAATTGTATAAAGATAACCAAGCTATACGTTATTCCATAATTGAATTATCTACAAATCATATTATTGGAACATGTGGCTTTAATTCCATCGATCAAGAAAACAACAAAGCAGAAATTGGGTACGAACTTGCAAAAGAATTTTGGGGGAAAGGTTACGCTAAAGAAGCCATTAGTAAATTGTTACAGCTCGCATTTCAATCTATCAATCTTAATCGAATTGAAGCTAAAATAGATCCTGATAACTTAAATTCCATTTCCCTTATAGAAAAACTTCAATTTACGTTTGAAGGCACCCTTAGACAGTATGAGAAAGATGACGGGAAATATATAGACCTAAATCTATATTCAAAACGTAGATCAGATCACCTTAAATCGCCTATATTTGAGTAAAGTATAGGCTTTTTTGTTATTAACTCACTGAATCCTTTTATATCTGCAAATAAGATTAGTAAAAAGGGCAAGATGAGGTGATTCTTGCCCTTTGTTTGTTATTTATACTTTTTGCTTAATATACTTCCGCCAATCCAGCCTACAGTTGCCATACCAAGCGGCAGATAATTTGACACATTGGAGGGAACACCATGTATATAAATATCGGTATCCATATATGTATTTACTCCCAGCACAAACCATTTTATCATGATAAAGAAACCACCCAGAATCAATAATGCTTCAAATAACTTTTTTAAATTTGGATAGGCTAAATTTTTACTATCATCTATAATTTTATTCTCCAACCTCTCATCACTCCTTAAAAAATCATCAATCGTTATACCAAACAAATCACTTAATTGGATAATCAGCTCAATGTTTGGAAAGCTTTTTCCGGTTTCCCATTTAGATATAGATTGCCTCGAAACATGAAGCTTGTCTGCTAATTCACTTTGAGACCAACCTTTTAACTCTCTTTCACTTTTTAAACGCTCTTTGAAGTACAATGATAAACACTCCTCCCTAACATCTATCTTTGTAGAAAATAGTCTAAATGTAAAGCGAATAAACAGAACCATCCATGCAACGAATGGTTGCACTCTATCCATATCAGGCATTTGGAAATATAGCATTCACTAAGGAACGCGGTGGTTTAAACAACAACCTCACTCGTGGAAGATAATTTGTTGCTCTTCTTATTAAGTGATTAAAAAACGTTTCCCACCAAGTGAGAAACGTTGATATTTCGGCATAGATAAGATTCAAAATAATCAAAGGAGTATACTGGCATATTCACACCCCCCCAATTAACCTCTAACTTTTCTTACCTCCAGTCAAGTGTTTTACACAATTTATTTGAATTATTTACCTTGATTTATTCAGGGGGGATAAACCTCCTGAGTAAGTCAAAATTTCCGCATGACTAATAGACCTAACGTTTTTCCATTTTTTTCGCAAGGTCTTTATGGTATAGTGAGATTAGCCTAGGTGATTATGAATGAGTAGAAGCAATTTCATAATCGTATGGTATGTTGTGTGAAATAAGGTGAAATGCCACTTTCAAGAACTTATTTATACACGCTATCACCGCAACCTTATGAGGTTTCCTCTGAGGTTGTTTTTTTAATTTGTCATAGTAATCAACGATGTGATTCTGTCCTTTTTTTCGTAATGAAATCATGGAAAAAATCATGAAATATAATATTTTCCGTAGTTTCTTATTGCCACGTTTATTGATACGATCTCTATATTGTGTATTACCTGACTGATATCGCATAATATCAATTCCAACGTATGCATTCAGCTGTTTGGCATTTTTAAACCGTCGTATATCTCCTAGTTCACCAATAATTCTACATGCCGTCACATCACCAATGCCAGGGAATGAACGAAGGATATGATATTCCTTTCTATCAAGAGATAAGGCAACCATTTTTGCGATAATTTCTTCTTTCTTATCTCTTAAGTCTGCAATTCTGCTTGCGTAATCCCTTACTTGTTCACAACGTACATCCGATGCATCGATAGCTGGGTATGAGTTTTTGGCAACTAGTAAAAGCTCTTGTGCCTTCTTATCTGCTAGTTTAAGAGAAAGATTTTTTTTGGTATTCTTTTTCAGGCTATTTCTAATTACTGTTTTTGAATGTACCAATAAAAATGATGGCTGCGGATACAATTGAACGATGTTCAAAAAGAGTGCTGAGCTTGGTGTAATCATTCGTTCTAGTTCCGGAAAAGATAATTGTAAAATCGCATGCATTTTGCCCCGTAGTTGGATTAATTCTTCATCAACTTCGTCGTAATAACGTGATAGGGCACGCATTTGATTATAATAGGTGTCTTGTTGAAATATTGGCTTACGGTTTATTTTAAAGTGTGTTTTAGCCAACTCATGCGCATCGCTTTTATCGGTCTTATTTCTTCGCATAGCTGCTGTCTGAAGTTTTGCCTCAAGTGGATTTAAGCGGCAATATATGTATCCACGATCTTGAAGAAATTTTTCCAAAGCCATTGAATAAACCCCAGTCGCTTCAAAAACAATTTCCGGTCTTTGACCCTTTTGTTGTTCTAACAATATCATTCGCTTACGAAGTGATTCGAAGTCCGCTTGACAATGATTTATTTCCCCTTCAAATATACAGCGTTTTTGATCATAAATAACTATCGTACTTTTACCTTTACTTACATCGAGCGCAACTACAGGTTTCATTTCGTCTCCTCCAATTAATTACTCATAGAAGTCTTCACATAACCTTATCGATTCCACTTTCTTATACACGATCTCTAGGGACCCAACATACTAACTTGATTCAAATAAGGGTGTGAAGTGAGCCTGTTTGGGGTGCGGATTCAATATTGATCCCAAAGTTAGATCGGCTTTTCTTCACTCCTACTATAAAAAAATAGTAGCACAAAACCATGGCCTTGGTTTTGTACTACTAATCTTAGTATGTTTGGGGGCTATCCGTGTAAGATTTACCTTACTTAGAATTCTTCTCCTCCTCCGACTAAATCGCTATTTTTTAACTCAAAGTGATCAAGCAATGCACGTACTTCATCCGTTGACAATGTTTCCATCATTTGACTTCTTAATTCACTTGCCCCTTTAAAGCCACGAACATAGATCTTAAAAAAGCGGCGAAGGGGCTTGAACGAACGTGGTTCTATTTTTGAATATTTATCGAAAAGATTCAAGTGCAGCCTTAAGATATCAAGCAGTTCTTTACTACTATGCTGCTTCGGCTGCTTTTCAAAAGCAAATGGATTTTTAAAAATTCCCCGTCCGATCATTACTCCATCTACACCATATTGTTCCACAAGCTCCATGCCGGTTTGCCGGTCAGGAATATCACCGTTGATGGTCAATAATGTATCTGGAGCGACCTCATCACGAAGCTTTTTTATCTCCGGAATTAGCTCCCAGTGAGCATCTACTTTACTCATTTCTTTTCTTGTACGAAGATGTATCGAGAGATTAACAATATCTTGTTCCAATACATGTCTTAGCCATTCAAACCATTCATCAATATACGTATAACCGAGTCTTGTCTTTACACTAACAGGTAGTCCTCCTGCTTTTGCAGCTTGTATTAGCTCTGCTGCAACTTCTGGACGACGGATAAGACCAGAGCCTTTCCCATTCCCTGCGACATTAGCTACAGGACATCCCATATTAATATCCAGACCTTTAAATCCTTGTTCAGCCATACCAATACTCATTTTTCTAAAATACTCAGGCTTATCCCCCCAAATATGGGCAACTATTGGCTGCTCATCCTCTGTAAAGGTCAAGCGCCCGCGCACACTTTGTCGCCCTTCTGGATGACAATAGCTTTCTGAGTTTGTAAACTCTGTAAAAAACACATCAGGTCTGGCCGCTTCACTAACGACATGGCGAAAAACAACATCTGTCACATCTTCCATTGGTGCCAATATAAAAAACGGTCGTGGTAAATCACGCCAAAAATTATCTTTCATAATCAAATTCCAATCCTCTCATTATGGGATATTGACCAAAACTAATCCCAAAATCAACTAACAAAGTATCCTTGCTTCCTTTACACTTATATCATGCTTAAGCCCTTTTTATCAAACGGATTGCCTAATTTAAACCCTTCAGAAAATTCGCACCTAAGGGAGAAACGATACGTAGTTCATTAAAAGAACACTCGTTTTTTCAACCTGGCTCGTGCGAAATGGATACAAAAAAAGAGCTCTCACTAACTGTGAGAACACTTGGCCTTAAAGGCATATTTCCTGCTTTTATCGATACCGGTGGTCGGGGTCGAACCGACACTCCGTAAGGAACACGATTTTGAGTCGTGCGCGTCTGCCAATTCCGCCACACCGGCAAGTTCGTTTATGGAGGCGGTAACCGGATTTGAACCGGTGATAAAGGTTTTGCAGACCTCTGCCTTACCACTTGGCTATACCGCCCTATATGGAGCGGAAGACGGGATTCGAACCCGCGACCCCCACCTTGGCAAGGTGGTGTTCTACCACTGAACTACTTCCGCATAATGGCTGGGCTACCAGGATTCGAACCTGGGGTACACGGGATCAAAACCCGATGCCTTACCGCTTGGCTATAGCCCAATAAAGTTTGTTTATGATTAAACACCGTTAATCATTCTTCTTAGCTTCTCCAGAAGTTGCCTTCTGGTTGTTTTATAGAAATAACAGGTTACCTGTTTTTCTTGACATACTGGTTGTTTTGTTCAGTTTTCAAAGAGCAAATATTTTTTAGTCGCTTTTTGCAGCAACTCTTTTATTATACCAGTTTGATTAGCGTTTGTCAATAACTTTTTTCAAGTTTTTATCATCAACTGTTTCGCTTCTCAAATTGGCGACTTTACTAATATATCATCTCAATAAGGTAAAGTCAATACCTTTTTTGCTTCAAAAAGCAAATGGGCCTGAGTGGACTTGAACCACCGACCTCACGCTTATCAGGCGTGCGCTCTAACCAACTGAGCTACAGGCCCATATAATCATGGAGCGGGTGAAGGGAATCGAACCCTCGTCATCAGCTTGGAAGGCTGAGGTTTTACCATTAAACTACACCCGCAAAGATGGAAATCTATTTAATTCTGCGATGGTCGGGAAGACAGGATTTGAACCTGCGACCCCATGGTCCCAAACCATGTGCTCTACCAAGCTGAGCTACTTCCCGGAATCATGGCGCGCCCGAGAGGAGTCGAACCCCTAACCTCTTGATCCGTAGTCAAACGCTCTATCCAATTGAGCTACGGGCGCATATGGTGCCGAGGGCCGGACTCGAACCGGCACGGTAGAAACCTACCGCAGGATTTTAAGTCCTGTGCGTCTGCCAATTCCGCCACCCCGGCATGGCTTGGAGCGGAAGACGGGATTCGAACCCGCGACCCCCACCTTGGCAAGGTGGTGTTCTACCACTGAACTACTTCCGCATAATGGCTGGGCTACCAGGATTCGAACCTGGGGTACACGGGATCAAAACCCGATGCCTTACCGCTTGGCTATAGCCCAACATCTGGCGGTCCGGACGGGACTCGAACCCGCGACCTCCTGCGTGACAGGCAGGCATTCTAACCAACTGAACTACCGGACCCGACCTATGCAATTAGGATGATGACCCGTACGGGATTCGAACCCGTGTTACCGCCGTGAAAGGGCGGTGTCTTAACCACTTGACCAACGGGCCATTAAAAAATGGCGGAGAAGGAGGGATTTGAACCCTCGCGCCGCTTACACGGCCTACACCCTTAGCAGGGGCGCCTCTTCAGCCACTTGAGTACTTCTCCATATGGCTCCACAGGTAGGATTCGAACCTACGACCGATCGGTTAACAGCCGATAGCTCTACCACTGAGCTACTGTGGAATAAAAGATCAATAACAATTGCAACGAGAAATATAATACAGCATTCTGAGCTAAAAGTCAACATTTTTTTATGATTTTCTCAACGGAAACTATGTAAGTTGAATCCACTGTATGAGACAGCTTAATTAATTTATCACGGATGACATCATTCGTCAATGGTTTATCACCATTTTTTTATATTTATTGTAGTATAATCCTCCCCTTACATTTTCCGCAGCGGTATTTAGATGTATTTATTCTTCTCATTCGTCTATACGTCTGATTACAATTTCTGCATTGATACTCATAATTATACTTCATTTGAGAAGGCAATGGTTTACAATGTCGAGGAGAGCCCGTAGCTTTTAAAAGTTCTTTGAATTCACGATCTCCGTGTTTATATCCTTTTCCTTCTATATGAAGATGATAGTGGCATAGTTCATGCTTTATAATTCCAATAAATTCTGTTTCATCCCTTTCCATCGCATACTTAGGATTGAGTTCAATGGTCTTCCTACCCGGAATATATCTGCCACCTGTCGTTCGTAAACGGGAATTAAAAGATACCTTATGTAAGAAAGGTTTATTGAAATGTACTATTGATAGCCTATCGACTAATTCAAATAACTCGTTATCATCTGGAAGCCTCATCAAAATTCTCTCCTTATCAATAAGCTATTCTAATATTTTAATATACTATCGATTTTATTGCAGCATATTTTTATTCTTTCCTATATTATGTGTCAAAAATGTTATGTTCGTTATTTAAAATTATTGTAATTAAACATTGATTTTTATTTGAATTATATTATAATATTAAGTGTAGATATATTAATACTTAGTAAAAGAGAGGAGATTTACATTGAGTAATAAAAGAAATACTTTGACTACTGCTGCTGGTGCACCAGTAAGTGACAATCAAAACTCAATTACAGCTGGACATAATGGACCTACACTACTACAAGATTTTAATTTACTAGAGAAGCTTGCTCATTTTAATAGAGAACGTATTCCTGAACGTGTTGTGCACGCAAAAGGTGCTGGTGCATTTGGGTACTTCGAAGTTACAAATGACGAAATCTCAAAATATACGAAAGCTGATTTCCTCAGTGAAAAAGGTAAACGTACGGATATGTTTATCCGTTTTTCTACAGTTGCAGGTGAGCTTGGATCTGCAGACACTGTTCGTGACCCTCGTGGTTTCGCAGTTAAATTTTATACAGAGGAAGGAAACTATGATTTAGTTGGTAATAATACACCAATCTTCTTCATACGCGATGCAATTAAGTTTCCTGATTTCATTCATACACAAAAACGTAATCCACAAACTCATTTGAAAGATAAAGACATGGTATGGGATTTCTGGTCTCTATCTCCAGAATCATTGCACCAAGTAACCTATCTTCATAGTGACCGTGGTATTCCAGCCACCTTACGCCATATGAATGGATATGGAAGCCATACGTTTAAATGGGTTAATGAAGAAGGAGAAGCATTTTGGGTTAAATACCATTTCATTAGTGAACAAGGTATCAAAAACCTAGACCCTGCTCTAGCAGATAAAATTGCTGGTGAAAATCCTGATTATCACACAGAAGATTTATTTAATTCGATTGAAGAAGGCGACTACCCTGCATGGAGATTATATGTACAAATCATGCCTTATGAAGATGCTAAAACATACAAATGGGATCCATTCGATGTAACAAAGATCTGGTCTAAAAAAGACTATCCACGTATTGAAGTTGGCCGCATGGTATTGAACCGTAACCCTGAAAACTACTTTGCAGAAGTAGAACAGGCTGCGTTTTCACCTGGTCAATTCGTACCTGGAATTGAAGCATCTCCAGATAAAATGCTTCAAGGGCGTTTATTCGGATACTCTGATGCTCACCGCTACCGCCTAGGTGCAAATCATCATAGCATTCCAGTAAACCGTCCTAAGAACGAAGTAAATAATTATCAACGTGATGGCTTTATGAGTGTAGATGGTAATGGTGGAAACAAACCAAACTATGAGCCAAACAGCGTGAATGGTCCTACAGAAGATAGCGATGCTAAAATTAAGCCATTTGAAGTATACGGAGAAGCTGATAGCGTTGCTTACGACAGTGACGATCACTATACCCAAGCTGGTGACCTTTACCGTCTTATGTCATCAGATGAAAAAGAACGTTTGGTTCAAGCTTTTGTTGATCATATGACTCCAGTTACAAAAGATGAAATTAAACTTCGTCAAATTGAGCATATCTACAAAGCAGATTCTGAATGGGGCGAACGTGTAGCCCAAGGTCTTGGTTTACAAGTTCCAGAAGGCGTAAAATAAGTAACACTAATGAAAGAAGCATGGCCCTTTTGTGAGCCATGCTTCTTTACTTTTCTCCTTCGATCATCGATAAAGCAATTCTTCCCTTATTAATATCTATATTCTCTACCCAAACTGTAATTACATCTCCAACCGAAGCAATATCCATTGGATGCTTAACAAATGAATGAGACATTTTGGAAATATGAACAAGTCCATCTTGTTTCACTCCAATATCTACAAACACACCAAAATCAACAACATTTCGAACAGTTCCTTGCATTTCCATACCTGGCTTAATATCTTCCATTGCTATCACATTCTGCTTTAATAAAGGTTGTGGAAAATCATCACGCGGATCACGCTCTGGCTTCGTTAATGCTTGTATAATATCAATCAATGTCGGTTCGCCAATCCCTAATTGTTCAGAAACTTGCTTAGGATCTATAGCATAAATCCCTTCACGAAGTTTATCTGACCCAATATCGCTTACATCGCAATTTAACATTGTTAACAGGTTTTCCGTGTTTGAATAACTCTCTGGATGAATGGGAGTACGATCAAGCGGGTTATCTCCATCAATAATTCTAAGAAAACCAATGCCTTGTTCATACGTTTTTGCACCTAAGCGAGGTACTTTCTTTAATTGTTTCCGATTCGTATATTTCCCTTCTTCATCACGCTGTTTCACAATATTCGTTGCGACGGCTTTGCTAAGTCCCGAGACATATTGTAATAACGATGCGGAAGCAGTATTTACATTTACACCAACCTGGTTTACTGCTGTTTCAACAACAAAAGATAATGATTCATTTAACGACTTCTGACTCACATCATGTTGATATTGGCCAACTCCTATGGATTTTGGATCAATTTTAACTAACTCAGCTAATGGATCTTGAACACGTCTAGCAATGGATACCGCACTTCTCTCTTCTACTTGTAAATCCGGAAATTCTTCTCGAGCTAGTTTAGAAGCTGAATATACACTGGCTCCTGCTTCATTAACGATAATATATGGCACTTGTAATTTGTTTTTTCCGATAACATTTGAGATAAATTGTTCTGTTTCTCGGGAAGCTGTACCATTGCCAATGGCAATCAACTCAATCTTATAAGTCTTTATGAGCTCCATCACCGTCTTTTCTGCTCCAGCAACATCATTTCTGGGTGCTGTTGGATAAATAACACCTATTTGATGCACTTTACCTGTTTCATCGATCACAGCTAGTTTACAACCGGTACGAAAGGCTGGATCTACACCCAGTACAGTTTTTCCTTTAAGAGGCGGTTGGAGTAATAGGTTCTTCAAATTCTTAGAGAAAACGTCGATTGCTTGTTGCTCTGCACTTTCTGTTAGACTGTTACGAATTTCACGCTCAATAGACGGTTGGATCAATCGTTTATAACTATCTTCAATTGCATGCTTTAAGACTTGAGTCAACGCTTCAGATGTTGCTTTTGTAATAACATTCCTTTGTAAATACTCAATAATTCGTTCCGTTGGTGGGTTTACAGACACTTTTAATATACCCTCTTTTTCACCACGATTCAGTGCTAAAATGCGGTGTGATACAAGTGAACGTATCGCCTCATGAAATTCATAATACATCTCATATACTTGTTTCTCGTCTTTCTCTACATCTTTTTCCTCGGATTCAATCATACCACGTTTAAACGTTTCTTCTCGCATAAATTCACGATATGCTGGCTCCTCTGAAATCCATTCTGCCATAATATCGTTTACTCCTGCTAATACATCTTCAATTGTATGTAATTCTTGTTCTTCTGATATATAGACAGCTGCTTCTTCTTGAATATCTGTAATCGATTGCTGCCAAATCAATTCTGCTAATGGTTCGAGACCTTTTTCCTTAGCTATTGTCGCTCGTGTACGTCTTTTTTGTTTATAAGGGCGATAAAGATCTTCCACTCGTTGTAACTGCATGGCTTGCATAATTTCCTGCTGCAGTTCATCTGTCAATTTCCCTTGATCTTTAATACTGCGCAATACTTCTTGCTTTCTTTCAGCTAAATTAACCGCATAACTCCATTTATCTTGAACAGATTTTATCTGTACTTCATCTAAACCACCCGTTATCTCTTTGCGGTAACGTGCAATAAACGGTACCGTATTACCTTCTTCTAATAATCCAATAACCTTATTTACAATCGAAGTGTTTACTTCTGTCTCTTTTGCCACCCATTGGATTAATTCTTGATTCTGTTCGTTCGCCACACATTTTCCTCCTTTACATCCAAATCTATTTTATCATAAATCGAAAACTGAAGTTGAATACAACCTCACGCTACAAATTGTACGAAGATTCGTTCTCCATTGACGGGATACAAGAAAAAAAGCTGACTCTTTTCATTGTCAGCTTTGCCTAAAATGCATTGCAATAAGTGTTGTATCGTCTTTTCGACTAGAGTCGCTTACATATTCAAAGGTTTGCGTAATTTCATTCACATCTTCTGTCATAATGTATCGTTGAGATAGATCCTTATCCGTTACTCCATCAGAAAACATGATAAACATCATATCTTCCTCCAATTTCTCACGGATAATTTTAAAAGGACGATGATAACCTGCAAGGTACCCAGCATTAGGTATATTTCTCTTCTTTTTTTGCTTATCATTAACCGTTAAAATACCAATGTTGCCAATGGAAGAAAATGAATACATATTGGACTGAAAATCAATCTTCAAAATGCCGATTACTACGCCGCGCTTCCCTTGTAATTGTTTATTACACTCTTTTATGATGCCCTCTATACTTGTGTGCATATTCTGTTTAATAATATCGATCACTATTTGGGATGACTCTTTTGCATACTCACCACTGCCTAATCCGTCGGCTACAGCACATACAAATTCTTTATCTGTCTCTTTATAAAAATAACTATCGCCACAGTAGTAATTTCCTTCTTTCGCTTGTTGAAAGACAGATACTTGTACATGTTGCATTCTTAATCAAAGACCTCTGAGCTCTCAGACTGAATTGCTTCTCTTAATTTACGTAATGAACGACGCTGTAGTCTTGATACATGCATTTGTGAAATCCCTAATAGTTCGCCAGTTTCTTTCTGACTGCGATTTTCAAAATAGGTATACTGAAGAATTTGCTGTTCTCTTTCAGATAAGATAGGTAAAATTTTCTCCAGTAACATTTTTTGATCGATCGAATTATAACCGTCCTCTTCTTTACCAACTAAATCTAAAATAGCTACCGTACTTCCATCAGAATCTGCTTCGATTTTTCTATCTACAGATAATGCTTTATAGCTTTTGCCCATTTCCATTGTCTCTAGAACATCTTCTTCTGATACCTCTAGATAATCCGCTATTTCTTTAACTGATGGAGATTTTTGCGTTTCAGTGGTTAATGTGTCTACTGCTTTTTTTATTTTTGGTCCTAACTCCTTAATTCTCCTTGGTACATGGACACTCCATGTTTTATCGCGGATAAATCGTTTAATTTCTCCAATAATCGTGGGTATTGCAAAGGATTCAAAAGATTTACCAAAAGCTGGATCATACCTACGAACGGCAGCTAGTAACCCAATCATACCTACTTGAACTAGATCCTCATGTATACTACTATTCTTAGAGTACTTACGTGCAATAGATTCTACGAGATCCTTATAGGTGAGAACAATTTTTTCCTGCAGACCTTCATTAGTAGGATCTTGTTGTAACGATTCAATTAATTGGTAAACCTCATCTCTTCCGCTATTGTGTGGTTGAGATTTGGTCGTCATCAAAGCCCACCTCAGTTTCATTTAAATACTTTGTCATTAAAACAATAACCCCATAGTTATTATTTATTTGTACTTTATCCATTAATGCATCGATTAGGAACAGACCAAAACCTCCCTCTTTTAGGTCTTCGATCGAATCCGTATGCTTATAGGGGCCGATTCCGTCTTTCACTTCGTTCAGATTAAAACTACCTCCATGATCAGCTACCATAACTTCTAGTCTATCTTCGTACACGCCAAAACCGATGGTAACTTCTCCATCATCATTGTCTTCATAGGCATGTGTAACGGTATTCGTAATTGCTTCCGATATAGCTACTTTTAGATCTTCAATATCTTCATAAGAAAAGCCCATGCGATTTGCTATCCCCGAAATACTTAATCGCACTACTCCAACATATTCTGCTTTTGCAGGAACTTTTAGTTCAATAAAATCAAATCTTTCCATTATTCACTTCCACCCCGAATCGCAGAATTGATATCCATAATTTCATCTAAACCCGTAATCTTAAAAAGACGAAGCACACGATCTTGAATGTTAACAAGCGTCATTTGACTATTATTCTCTTTGGTCGATTTTAAGGCACTGATAAATATTCCTAAACCTGTACTATCCATGTAATTCACCTGTTCTAAATCCACCTCTACTAAATGACCGGATTGCTTTGTTAAAGGTAGTAATGCTTCTTTTAATTCTGGTGCAGTATATGCATCTATTTCACCTGCGAGGTTAACAATTGACTTATTCGTTTCTTCTACAACATCCACACTTAAATTCATACTCTTCCTCCTATATCAGAACGATATAATTCGTAACTCTAGTTTTTACCCTTTCACAAGGGTTTACCCATTTTATTTAACCATTAAACCTCTCTTCGTATGATTAGTAACGTAAAATCATCTCGTAACTCAAATTCTTGAAGTCGTTCAAAATGTTTAAATACTTGGTTGACCATTTCCTGTGCTGGTAAATGTGCATAGTATCTAATTACTTCTAACACCTCTTCACTTTCAATAAATCGGTCACCATCACGGCATTCTGTAACTCCGTCCGTTAACATAATTACCATATCATCTTTGTTAATATCCATCTCATATTCAGGATACGCTGTATCCGGAGTTACCCCGAGTACAAGCCCTTTTGTTTCAATCTCCTCAAAGGTATCATTTGCAGCATTATAATAATAACCAGGTTCATGACCTGCCGATGCATAACGAAGTTTATGTTCCGAGGGAAGATACTGTGCATAGAACATTGTAATGAACATACTGGGGTCAACATTTCTTTCTACCACACGGTTTAAACTATTTAAAATAGCTTTTGGGCTCATAACATCTTCTGGATAGCTATCCATGGAATACTTAATCATGGACATGCATAATGCTGCTGGAATACCTTTACCAATCACATCAGCCATCGCAATACCTAAAGAACCATCTCTCCCTTTGATAAAGTGATGATAGTCTCCATTCATTTGATGAGCTGGAACGCTAATTATGCCGATGTCTATCCCCTCGATATCTGGCTTCGTTGTACCAAGCAAGGTTTCTTGCATGCTAGCTGCGACCGATATTTCCGATTTTAATTCAGATTGTTTCTCGCGTAATGTTTGATATTCTTGATGAGCAATACCATAGGCAATCATGGCTTCTAGTAAGAAGTTCATTGAATACTGTATGTCTTCACTCAAACTGGGGTATAACTCTTCCAATGCTTGGATATGCATATTAACGATTTCATCTGGTAAGATATTGTTTTGTATAAAGGATTTGCTGGCCTGTTCTACTTCATATAGGGACTGTTCATCCCTTGTCTCCATATATCGCTTCATTAACTCTTTATATGTTTCGGCATCCAATTTCAATATATCGTCCACCTCTCTTCCCCCTATCTCCCTATGAAACCAAGGATTGTTACGATCTAAAACAACACAGGGTGTGTACAATCATAATGTACACACCTTGAGCAAAAAGTCATTCTATCTCACCCATTTAATTGCTTTGACTCTCGTTCCCTTTTCTACTTCGGATTGGAGGTCAAATTCATCCATAAGTCGTTTAACACCAGGTAACCCAGCACCTAATCCACCTGAAGTAGAATACCCATCTTCCATAACTTGTCCAATGTCTTCGATTCCAGGACCAACATCGATCGCTACCATACAAATCCCTTTATGTTCCATGTTATCTATTATTTCAAAACATATTTGTCCATGATCAGCATACAAATAGATGTTTCTAGCCAATTCTGAGATCGCGGTAGCGATACGTGCTTGATCGACAGTCCCAAATCCAATTTTTTTCGCAATATCTCTGCCTAACTGCCTAGCCCCAACAATATCCCACTCTTTATTTATGTTTACGCAAGATTGAGGTTTCATGCGCTATTCCCCCAATTCCTGGTAGAGTTTAATAAGACCCTGTTCTAAGTCTAATGCAGTTGGCACATTCTTTAAGTGTATTCCTAAATCAATTAAAGTCATTGCAACTGCTGGTTGGATACCGGTTAAAACTACCTTTGCCCCCATTAAATCAGACATTGTAACCACATCGCCTAAAACCTTGGCAATGAAAGAATCTATAATCTCTACAGATGTTAAATCAATGACTACTCCAGATGACCCGCTTTTATGGATCTTATCGAGTAAGTCTTCTTGAAATTGAATAGCTGTTTGATCATCTAATTCCGTCTGAATGGAAATTAGCAAATAATTATGGAGCTTTAGTATCGGTATACGCAAGATTCTACTCCCCTTTCAATGATTTAATCATTTGTTCCATGTTATCTTCTTTACTTTCTATATCGACAACTTGTCTGTTGGTTATTTCAAGTGCGGTTCGGAAGCCTTTTTTCAAAGAGCTTTTTGTTGGAAATTTGCCTAAGTCAATTCCAAGGTTTACAATCGTTTGAGCAATTTCTGGACGAATCCCTACTAATATACAAGTAGAACCAATTAAGCGTACTGCTTCTGCAGCTTGAATAATATGGTGAGCCACCATCGTATCAACGACAGGAACTCCTGTAATATCGATTAACACCACTTCGGAGTTATGTTTAATTACACCATCAAGCAAGTTCTCCATAATTAATTTTGCCCGTTCTGTATCAATTGTTCCAATTAACGGCATGATTGTAATACTCTCCATTACTGGAATCAGTGGTGCAGATAACTCTTGAAGTGCTACACGTTGTAAAGAGACCGTATTTTCCCAACTACCGGAATACTCATTAACCAATTGCCTAATCAGCGGCTCTACCCAAGTATCTACACTTCGAAGTACAGATGAGATAAATGCAGAATCCACTTGTTCCGATTGACTTAAAATATAATCTACTGTTACCCTGCGAAATACTTGTAGCCCATCAATGATATAACTTAATGGCCAACCAAGATTAATGATTTTCTCCGAAAAGCTTTCAACCGATTTCGGTGATCCAGCGTTTTTTATACTTGTAAATATAACATTAACAAACTCTCTATTTGTGCTTTCAAATAATTCATCAGATATACTTGAAGTGTAATTCCCATCCTTTAGTGAATGAATTTCACCCATCCACATTTTCACTATGGAATCACTGTTTTCGATCGCAACCTTTTTAAACTTCTCGTCCATTTCCATACCTCCAACGTATTTAGAGATTTGTTTATTTGTTCTTATGTTGTCAAATTATCTGTTTTAGAAAATTGTCGTTCCTGGCTAAAATTGTATAAATTTCACAATAAATTAGTTAAAAAACACTAGTAATGTCAAATTAATTGTAACACAGAAACAAATTCTATATATAATATTATCTTGTAACAAACATAAAAATACCCTTGTTCCGCATAACAAGGGTATCGTCATTGACCATACATATCTTTCAGCCCCAGACTTATTTCTAATGCCTGGTTAATTTTAGTCATCATCTCTTTATCTAATCTTGTAATTTTATCTGTTAGCCGTTGTTTGTCAAGTGTTCTTATTTGTTCTAGCAAAATAACGGAATCACGATCAAACCCATATCGCTTTGCATCTATCTCCACATGCGTTGGGAGTTTAGCTTTTTGAATTTGCGCTGTGATAGCCGCAACAATAACGGTAGGACTGAAACGATTCCCGATATCATTTTGCAGGATCAATACCGGGCGTACGCCTCCCTGTTCTGATCCGACAACAGGGGAAAGGTCAGCGAAATATACTTCGCCTCTTTGTACGATCAAGTGATTACACCCCGATCACTGAGCGTTCCAAGGTGTTTTCTGCCTCCTCTTCAGCTTGAAAAGCTTCTGAAGCAATTGTTAAATTAATGCGGCCCATTTCTTCATAGCCTTTTTGCATATTTTCACGAAATTGTTGGAAATGCTCATCTCTTTTGTGTTGAAGATAGTTTCTTGTAGCCTGACATATGAAATCACTTAAATCACTATTCTCATACTTCATTAGACCATCCACCTCATTTAACAGGTTTTTCGGTATTTTCACTAATACTTCTTGTAAACTCTCTGACAAAACCATCACACCTCCGCCAACTGTTGAACGAACTTTGTAAAAGTCATTTTCAATAATATCATTGAATTCGCCCATTTGCAAAGGGTTGCCCGAATTTTTTCTAAAAAAGTCGTTTGTTTTGTCGTTTAATAGACTTCTATACGTGGTATATGAATAATTTAATCCGTTATGAAGAGCTTTTCCCTAAAGACCTTTATATATTCGTGGAATCCGCTTATTAATCACACAAGGAATCTCATAGTTAATCGTTTCAGCATATTCCGACACCTCATCCATCGGAATAAATGCATCATTCTGGTGACCAATGAAAGTCACTTTTGTTTCAACAGGGTATGCGCGATCCAGCCGTACCATCGTTTGATCCATACAAATCCTGCCTACGATAGGCATTCTTTTTCCGTTAATTAAAATAGAGAACCCTTGCATTTTTCGTAACCAACCGTCCCCATATCCAATCGGAATTGTACCAATCCATTCTTCCTTTTTAGCTGTATAGGTACATCCATAACTTATCGAATCTCCTGCTTGAATCTGTTTCACATGCACCAATTGACTATGCAAAGAGAAGGCCTGCTTCAATTCTATATCTCCTTGTTCTTTAACAGCTTTAGAAGGATACAATCCATACATGGCAATACCAAAACGTATATAATTGTACATACCTTCTGGTAACCGAATAGCACTAGCGCTATTACCAATATGGATATCTAGATTACCATTCCAATTATCTTGTAAAAGCGAGAGCCCCCTTTCAAAGCGTTTTTTTTGTACATCAAAATAGGTTGATTCTGGTTCATCGGCTGTTGCAAAATGGGTGTATACTCCTGTTAAATATATGCTTGAATTTTTATTTAATGCATATAAGATAGCATGTAGTTCTTCTTCCGTTCTTATTCCGATTCTTCCCATTCCTGAGTCAAGTTTTAGATGGAGCTTCAATGGTTTCGTAAATGAATACGTGTTAACTTGCTGTATCCATTCTTGTTGAAAGAATGTTAATGTGATATTCTGCTCTGCAGCAATTATTGCTGATGCTGGTGGCACCCAACCCAGTACTAAAATTGGTGCAGTTATACCAGCATCTCTTAATTCAAGTGCTTCTTCCAATAAAGCTACTGCCAATGCCTCAGCCCCTGAATCTAAAGCTTTTTTGGCAACCGGAATACTTCCATGACCATAACCATCGGCCTTCACCACAGCAATTACTTTTGTATGATTAGGCATCTTATTCTTTATTGTATTTATATTATATGCAATAGCATTCAAATCTATTTCTACCCATGTACTTCTATGTAAATCCACAAATCTTGACTCCCTTCCGAAAACCAATTTTGTCTCCTTTTGCTACTTTTTAGCTCTACCTATTATTTCTTGTCTTGTCAAGGCTGTCAATTCTTTTACGACGTAATACGATTCTGATTCCAAAAATAAAAGCAGACTCTATTTAGTGAGAGTCTGCTTTATTATAATGGCATATTATTTCACTTCTTTGCTTTGTACGGATTGCGCTACTTGGATGAGTTCTTCTTTTGTTAACTCATCGCTAGCTAACATGAAGTCTACTCCATCATGCGTCCACTCGATGGAGTTGTCTGAAATTGCTCCTACCGCAAAACCTAAGTTTACAATTTCGCCTGCTACCTCATTTGGGGATGCCATGGTTTTTTGTGCTTCCGCTTTTTCTTCTACTAAGGTAAAGTTCTTTTCTCCTTCAAATGTTAAAATGACTCTTTCCCCATTTTCAGTTGAAGCTTCTTTCTTTTCGGTTAATTCTGCACCAGCCATGTATGAAGGATAAAATACGGTAAGCGAATTTTCTCCTTTATCACTTGAAACTGGCTCCTCTTGAGATCCACTACTTGCCATATTTTTCTCCATTGAAAAATCGTCATCTTCAAACGATGCTTCTTGATCGAAATTTGAGAACTTCACCTCTACTAAAGCATTTCTATCTTTATCTAGTACATTCACTTGTACAGGCTGTAATGTCTTTTTATCAAAGTAAATTTCTTGAAATGGAAGATTGTTATTGCTTTGATAATTTGTTTTTGTTTTAAACACATAATGGGAATCGGTTACTTCAAATTCCGCTTCTTTATCTTTTTCAATATCATTAATTAATGATTGGTATAGGTATGGTTGACTACTATTTTCCGGCCATTCAGATTGAAACTTAAAACTTTTGCTTAAAGCTGGTGTTAAAACAAATACACCATCCTCATTTTTTAAAATGATTTGGTTACCCTTTTCATCCTCATTACTGGATAACCCTACTCGATACAAATCATCTTTTTTATGCCAAACGTCAATATTAAACATTTGTTGTTCTTGGCCAGTGTTCATACTCATTTCAGCTTTTGCTTTATAGCCATCCATTTCTTCCATATTATCTTTTAGGTCTGCAACCACATCCTCCTGTGTCTTTTCTCCACAGGCTGATAATAATAGAACAAAGCCAAATACAATGATCCAACCACCGATTTTTCTTTTCATGAACATATCTCCCTTGTCTCAATTAAAAAACAAAGGGAACCTTATCACCTAAATACCTCTCAAGAAATGGTACGATAAACGTTAGCTATTCCGTCAATCACATCACTGGCTAATAGATCATGATGAGAGTGCTGATGTTTAATTAAAAGATCTGCGGACTTCCCATGAACATAACAGGCATTACAGATGGCATCAAACATGTCTTGTCTCTGCATAATCATTGCCAATATAATCCCTGTTAACACATCTCCACTTCCCCCTTTAGCAAGACCTGGATTACCAGTCATATTTACCGACTGCTTTCCTTCTGGAGACGTGATAATACTATACATCCCTTTTAAAACCAGATAAACGTCAAACTTTCTAGCAAATTCGGAAGCATAACGAAAAGGTTCTACCAAAATTTCGTTAACATTCGCCCCTAAAAGCATGGCCATTTCTCTAGGATGTGGCGTCATAATGGTAGGGGATTTTCGTCTTTTTAAGGATGTGAGATATGGTTGAATATGATGTAGTCCATCACCATCAATAATAATTGGACAATTGGCTTCACTAACAACATCTCTTACCAACTCACTCGTAAATGCTTTTCTACCCATCCCCATTCCTAATGCGATTGCGTCATAATCTTGTACATTTACTTTCGAATCATTATTGATAAATCCATCTGTCGTAGATAATACGGCATAAGTTGCTTCCACATTCGTAGACGCAATACGATTAATTACATGTTCTGATGTAGCCCCAGTAATTAATCCCGCTCCTGCTCTTAGAGCTGCTTTTAGTGTCATAGAAAGCGCCCCCGGCATTTCCGTGCATCCTCCAATCACCAGTCCCTTTCCATGTGTTCCCTTATGATCATCTGGTTTTCGACCGGGAAAACAATCTCGAACATTCGTCTCGTTCCAAATAGACTTGCTTGTACTTAACTGGAATGCTTTTTTGGGTAAACCAATGGAAACAAGTTCCCATGTACCGTAATAAGGAGATGTATGATTTAAAAACGCACTGATTTTTGGTGCCCCGATAATAAAAGTGTATGTTGCTTCTACTGCACTAAATTCAACTGTACCTTCATCAGCTGGTAAACCAGACGGAACATCTACAGAGATTACCTTTTTGGTTTGTTGGTTAATAAGCGAGACCAATGATAACAAAGGTTCTCTTAATTCCCCTTTCACGCCAATGCCAATCATTGCATCAATAATAATATCTGCATCTAACACCTCTGTTCCATCGATTCCATCGAATAAAGATAGACTGCCTCCACAATTCTCATAAATACGTTTATGAAAAGATGCATCTCCTCGTATTTTACTATCTGGAACCACTTGTAACACATGGATATGGTACCCTTGATCCATCATTGTCCGAGCAATAACAAAACCATCTCCACCATTATTTCCTGCACCAGCTAATACACAGATTTTTTCCTGTTTAGAGCTCATTGCTGTGATCTTCTCAGCAACGGCTCGTCCGGCATTTTCCATCAGCAATTTCCCATCTAAACCAATTTCCTGCATTGCGAACTTATCAATATCGTACATTTCCTTCGCGGTGACAATAAACAATTTGTTCCCTCCTACCCGCACTAAAATATATGAGACAACCTTTCTGTTTATGCATTTTGTTCATCTTCTTCAATGACAACCTGTGCAGCAGCATAATCGTTACTATGTGTAATCGACAAGAAGATATTAACTTTCTCGTAACCAGAAGCAGTTAATTTAGGTGCTCCACTCTCACAAGATTGTATTTCAATATCTTGAAAACGAAGCTTTCCAATTCCTGTACCTGCTGCTTTAGCAAATGCCTCTTTGGCAGCAAATCTTCCAGATAAATACTCTATTTTTCGCTTATTACTTTCTAGTGTGTAAAATTCCTCTCTTTCTGATGGCGTTAAAATTCTCTCAATAATACGGTTATTCGTTTGAATACTTTGTTCTATTCGTTTTAATTCTATTAAGTCTAATCCAATTCCCTTTATCATCGACCACGAACCCTTTCTAACTAAAATGCAAATGATTATATTTTTGATTGTTATTTTAGTACGATAAAATTGGTCATACTACTTGTAGTATTTTATTACAATATAATAACAATGATTTACAGAACCATTATCCTTTTATAATATAAAAATCGGGGGAGTCTATTCCATGTTTATTCGAAATGAAAGAAGTTTGAAAGAATTTATAACGTCTTATCCTGTTGTTTCTACATTAGTGATTGTCCACTTAGCATTATGGTTAATTATTAACTTCCTACAACTGTCTATCGGTGAAACAATTTATCAATTAGGAGCTGGGAGTAATTTTTATATCAATCAAGGTGAGTATTGGCGGCTTGTAACGCCAATATTTCTTCATGCCGATTTAATGCATGCCCTATTTAATTCTTTCTCCCTCGTATTATTTGGTCCAGCCTTAGAACAAATGCTAGGGCGCACAAAATTTATTATTGCATATTTGGTTGCTGGTATTGCCGGGAACCTCGGAACTTATTTCTTCGGCCCCTCTGAATTTTGGTACGTCCACGTAGGCGCATCAGGTGCTATTTTTGGTTTATTTGGTATTTACGTCTTTATGGTGGCATTTCGTAAACATTTAATAGATCAGACAAGCTCCCAAATTATCCTTACTATTTTCGTTGTTGGTCTCATTATGACATTTATACGAGCAAATATAAACGTATATGGACATATATTTGGGTTTATTGGCGGCTTTGCAATAGCACCTGTCGTTTTAGCGAATGCTAAAATGTATAATCCATGGGTAACTATGGCAACGCGAAGGAAGGATGACAGCGAAACCATATCATTTGACCCTAACCGCTGGAAAAAGAAACGAATTCCACGTTCCATGAAAAAAAATATATGGTGGATCATTTTCATCCTCTTAGTTTTATTAGGAATAATTAGTAGAATAATGTAGTGGCGAATACGGAGTTGAACCAAAAAGCAAAGTAGATAAAGAGTAATCCGAACGAACATCCGAGTAAACGAAGTAATATTCGAAGTAGTTCGGATATTTTATCGTTCGTTTTTAAATGATGATGACTAAGACAGTCCTGATTCCTAATGAAAAAGCCCCATCCAAGTTGGTTGTGCCGTTCCTCGAAAGTATAGTCTGTTTCAGATTGGGTTTAAAGCAAAAATAAATTATCCGATTTTCGTGTTACTCGTTTTAGTTATGTACCAGCCAGCTTTATTATCAATTACTATTCTTGATTGGAGTAATACTAATGGCAAATATAAGTGAAATAGCTAGATTAGCTGGAGTATCTGTTACGACCGTATCCAGAGTACTTAATAACTACAAATATGTATCAGAAACCAAAAGAAGCAAAGTACAGAAAGTGATAGAGGAACTCAATTATACCCCAAATAAGAATGCAATCGATTTGATACGTGGTGAAACAAAGATGATTGGTGTAATTATTCCGTACAATAATAATCAAGCATTCGACCAAATGTTACACGGCATTCTAAATCAATCTACGGTATATAATTATTCTGTCACTGTACTCCCAACAAAATATGATAACAAAAAAGAGATGGAGTATCTTACGATGCTAAAGAATAAATTTTTAGATAGTCTTATTATTACTTCCCGTTCCAATGATTGGGAGAAGATCGTTCCGTACACGAAATATGGATCCATTATTTCATGTGAGTATACAACAGCTGAAGAAGTTGGTTGTGCGTATATCGATCGCTATGCTTCCTATGTTGATACATTTCAAATGCTTAAAAAGAAAGGCTATACAAACATAGCAATTACTACTGCGAGAGCCAATGAAAGCCTTAGTACCAGGCAAACCATCCAAGCTTACCATAAAGTAATCGGAAAACTCCCACCCCATTTACATATTTCCGGTTGTTACCGTTTGGAAGATGGCTATCGAGCAGCCCATGAATTTTTGCAATTGAATGATCGACCACATGCTATTTACGCAAATGGAGATGAGGTTGCTGGCGGCATTTACAACTATGCACAATCAGTAGGAGTGAAAATACCCGATGAGCTAGCAATTGTCGGCCAAGAGAACCAGCCTATTGGAATAGCTCTTGATCTTTCAACAGTCAATCATCGCTTAATGAAAGTTGGTGAGCAAGCATTTCAACTTGCTATTCAAAAATCACAAGCAAAAGTCAACGTTCCTTATGAAATAATTCAACGATCTTCTATTTAACTATTGACCTGAAATCCATTTCATCCTCTAGGATAAACATAGCAACTATTCTTAGGAGATGATGATGGTGTATCAAGTATTTATTTTTGATTTGGATGGAACGATTATTGATTCAGAAAAAATTGGATTGGAAGCATTACAAGCAACATTATCCGAGATGGGAATCGTTAAAGATCTTGAAGAACTACGTTTTTCGATTGGTATTCCAGGATTAAGAACACTCGAAGTCTTAGACATTTCCGATACTCAAACAGCGCTCGATACTTGGTTCCAAAAACAACAGCCGCATATGCAAAATGTCCCTATCTTTAGAGATATTCTCGAAGTAATCAAGCGATTACCAAAAACAGGAATTGTCACATCCCAAACCAAAAAAGAACTGCAAGCAGGTTTTGAAAGGCTTTCAATTGCACAGCATTTTCAAACAGTTGTATCTGCAGATGACACAGAATACCATAAACCAAATCCAGACCCGTTGCAGTTAGCCTTACAATACTTAAATTGCGACTCAAATGAGGCTATATATATTGGGGATTCCCCTTATGACATGGAATGCGCGAAATCAGCAGGAGTAGATTTCGGGGTAGCAGCATGGGGACTGACTTCTACTACCAGATTTACAAATGCGGAATATATATTTAAAAACCCCTATGAGATTTTGCAGTTAACCACCTAAGCTACCGCAGAGGCTAGGACCCAATAAAGGTCGTTCACTAAAATCCGAACAATAATATAGTGGTGAAGTAAATCCTGATAAGAAATGCGGTTCGATCCGTAGATTCCTGCAGGAACATCGCGAGCTGAAGTCCCCCTAAAAAGTGAAGTGTTTATGGAGCTAGAATAGAACCTGTTTTTGGTAAACAAATAATCCGAACTGATTCGAGTGTGAAATCGTTCGGATTATTAAATGATAAAATTCTTTGACTTCCCTTCCTTTTTACACTCGGTATGAAAACCAATCTGCTAATGAATCTGCTTGGACATCTTTTACTTCCTTTAATTGATAATGTTTACCAGAACCGTACTTTCCGATAATAGATAGTTTAAAGTTAGCAAGGTTTTGCTTTCGATGTGCAATGTGTTGTTTCTTTTCATAGGCTTGAATACGCTTATGAAACAAGACGACTGTTATCCTACTAAAAGTGCGGCAGCGGATCATTAATCGTTTTTCTTGTATAAGAAAGCCTCCATCTGAATAACGGAGATAACCTAGATATAACCCAAGTATAAGAAAAACAATGACAGTCCATAAGAAAGTTGGAATAAATATAGCGATTGGTATCGCGATTAGAATAAATGGGATAACTCCACGAAGCATATAAAATTTCTTCGCCTTGATTGGGAGTTTTCTCCATGTTGGCTCGATTGGATAACTATAGGAAGGAAGGAGTGTCCTCAAAAAATCCTCCACTTCGTCTTTTTTCATGATTGGAAATAATAAAGTGGAATACTCTTCTCCTTTATCTAAGGAACCACCAGCTACTTCTGCAAATAAAGAAACATAACCAAAGGGTTGACGAATCATGCTTTCTTTCATACCAATGGCTTGAATACGTTTTAAAGGTATAGTAATTTGCTTTTTTTCTAGTAGGCCTCTCGTAATAAATAATTCTTCATCACGCCTCTCAATACGGAAATGACCGTACTTAACCATCGTCCCTACTATTCCAAGCAGCCATAGAACGAATAAGAATCCAATTGTTATTATAACGATAAGCACAACGCTTAGCCCAATTATCCACTGTATCGTATGATCAAAATAATTATCAGGAATAAATTGTTCTAATTCGGACAATGCAAAAGCGATAAAAGCTAATAATACACCGATGCTTCCAGATGTTGTTCCAGCAATGAACAACCGCTTGTTGGTAATTTGATAAAAAGGTGCTTGTACGGTCTTCGTTTCTCCAACTTCCGATGTAGCTACCTTGGTTACTTTCAAAAGATTTCTTAGTTGTTCAGCCTCTGCTACCTTCACCGCAGTTAGAGAAGCTTCTGCTGAAGTACCTGAACCAGCAGTTTCTATTTGTACTTTTGCTAAGCCTAATAACCGATGCAGGACATTAGCTGTTAAATCGATTGATTGAATACGTCCCTTTGAAATATACCTTTTCTTTTTAATAAAAATTCCAGATTCAATACGCAGTTCCTCATCAGTCACTGTATAAGTGAATCGCAGCCAAGTAATGGTACTAAAAGTGACAAGAAGTACAGTTACAAGCGTAATCGCTCCAATAAAGTACATAAAATGTTCATCGCGAAAAGCAAAAAAAGCTACAACGATAGGGATAATCATTTCTCTGAGTGACTTAAAAAATTGAAACAAAATAACAGCAGGGTGCATTCGTTTTGCTCTATACATCTTCTTCATCCACCCTTGCTAATTCTGAGATCCGATCTCGCAACACGGAGGCGTCTTCCTCAAGTAAAGCTGGTATCTCATGTGTGGTAGCAGCTGTGGATATTGTCACACTTGCTAATCCATACCTTTTTAATATTGGCCCTTGTTTTGTATCCACATGCTGTACACGTATCATGGGAACTAAAGTCCTCGAAACAATAATAATGCCATGCTGTATGTAAATCTCTTGGTCAAACACTTCGTATCTCCAGCGCCGCCAGCGAAGAGCTGGCAAGTATTGTATTGCAATATACGCCAATACGATAATTACAACCAAGCCAATGATGCTGTACCAAATAGTAAAATCAAAGAGCATACTAATAATAAATGCAGCTATCCCAATGATAATAAGGATACCAAAAAATATTGCTTCGGTAATTCTCCATACCTTGATAGCGTCTTGAGCTATCGTATGTTTCGGAGGTTGTCTCATGTCCAATCACCTTGTTTTTTAATTTTCTTCTCAACTAATACGATACATCGATAGAATATGTTTCATTTTATTCTTATCCTACCATGAAGCTCATCTATACTAAACCATATAAAAAAAGCTTCTTGCTATTCAAGAAGCTTTTTTTATATTAACTAATCTCTATTTCTCCGCTTTTGAAAATTACCTTTCCGATTACGGCCACCCTGGTTGCGGCCGCCTTGACCACTACGACCACTTTGACCGCGTTTCCCGTAAACACGTTTATTATTTGAACGTCGACTATCCTTCGAACGTTGTGCTTTTTTAACACTTACTGGTGCTACAGAAGATATCTTAACAGGAGTGTCTTTGCGCTCCTTGGTTAGTAACTTCAATGCTGCAGCTACGACTGAAACAGAATCGTGTTCTTCTAATAGTTGATTGGCCGTTTGGTGGTAATCATTCAAATCTTTCTTCTCAATCGTACCTTTAATTTTATTTAATGATACTTGTTGCTGTCCCTTTTGGGCATCATGATTCGTTGGAGGTACCATACGTTTCATTTTACTTTTCGTTACTTTTTCAATTAATTGCAAGTGTGCCATTTCTCTTGGAGTAATGAATGAAATGGCTGCGCCAGTTCGACCAGCACGTCCCGTACGACCGATTCGATGAACATAACTTTCTGGATCTTGTGGAATATCAAAGTTATACACATGCGTAACACCAGAAATGTCCAATCCTCTAGCAGCCACATCTGTCGCAACTAATACATCAACACGACCATGTTTGAATTTCTTAAGGACGGACATACGCTTACCTTGGGTTAAATCGCCATGGATTCCTTCAGCTCGATAACCTCTTGCTTGCAAACCTTCCGTAATCTCATCGACACGTTTCTTCGTACGACTAAAAACGATCGCTAAATCTGGGGAATAAATGTCCAAGTGATTATTTAACGTATCAAATTTATATTTTTCCGGTATTTCAATGAAATACTGATCAATATTTTCAACCGTCATTTCCTTCGCTTTAATCTTAATTTCTTTTGGACTTTTCATCAAATTTGTTGCGATTTCTCTAATTTCTTTAGGCATTGTTGCTGAAAACAATAATGTTTGCCTTTCTTCTGGAATTCCTTTTAAAATATCACGAATATCATCAATGAATCCCATATTCAACATTTCATCTGCTTCATCTAATACAGCAGTCTGAATATAGTTTGTACGAATTGTTTTCCTGCGCATATGGTCTAATAGTCTTCCTGGTGTAGCAACAACGATTTGTGGACCATCCTTTAAAGATCGAATTTGACGATCCATGGGTTGACCACCATAAACTGCAAAAGCGCGTACTCCTTTAAGCTTTCCTAGCCTATTTAATTCTTCTGCTACTTGAATAGCTAATTCTCTTGTCGGCGCTACTACTAATCCTTGAATTTTTCTTGCTTTTGCATCTAATTTTTCTATCATTGGAATACCAAAAGCAGCGGTTTTCCCTGTTCCAGTTTGAGCTTGTCCAATTAAATCATTGCCTTCTAAAGCAAGTGGAATTGTTTCTGCTTGTATCGGTGTAGCTTCTTCGAACCCCATTTTTTCTAATGCTTTCATAATGGAAGTTGAGATGCCTAATTCTTTGAATGTTGTCACCTATTCCTCTACTCCTTTTTTTGTGATTGTAAAAGAGGCCTTGGTTGCTTCTATACTTTAGTTCTTGATATCGTTCCCGCGTTCACAGTATAGTAAAAGCTTATCTTTAAGGGAATTTTACACAAAAATCGTATGACTTTATTTATATTCTAAAATCAGAATGTATTTTTATACTTCTAAAGTACAAAAAGGCTTCACCATAATGGTAAGAGGCCTCAATCGTAAGTTCATGCAATCAATATGATAACATATTTTTCATAAGGATACTAATTAGAAAATGATTTTTTTACTATACCATGATAAAATGTATGGGATATACAAGTATAAATTAGGAGGGTTTAGGATGCGTCTTCCTCCGTTTAACCCATACATTGCTGTAGTTATTGGAGTTGCCTCTGTTTCGACCTCTGCAGTATTTGTAAAGCTGGCAGACCAAGCACCTGCAGCTATTATCGCAAATTATCGTTTATTATTTGCCGTATTATTAATGGCTCCTTTCGTATTAACTAAATATCGACATGAGTTAAAATTAATTAATCAAAAAGATTGGATATTGTCCATTTTGGCCGGAATTTTTTTAGCCTTCCATTTTATATTATGGTTTGAATCTTTAAACTATACTTCCGTAGCAAGTTCAGTTGTACTTGTAACGCTTCAGCCTATTTTTGCATTTCTAGGCACCTATTTCTTTTTCAAGGAACGCTTCTCATCTGGAGCCGTAATTAGCATGCTAATTGCATTAATTGGAAGCATTATCATAAGTTGGGGCGATTTTAAGATAAGTGGAGTAGCTCTCTTTGGCGATATACTAGCATTACTTGGGGCAATAACCGTTACTGCTTATTTCTTATTAGGTCAACAAGTTAGACGAAATCTTTCGTTAATGACCTATACATTTGTTGTATATGGCGTCAGCTCCATCACGCTTATTGTCTATAACTTATTGCTTAGCAACGCTTTCTTTAATTATCCAGCCGATCATTGGTGGATTTTCTTAGCACTTGCTATTATTCCGACTTTTCTTGGGCATACCTTATTTAACTGGGCGTTAAAATGGTTAAGTACGGCAACCATTTCTATGGGGATTGTTTTTGAACCAATAGGAGCCTCTATCCTCGCCTATATTATATTAGGCGAGAATATAACTGCCTTTCAATTATTAGGTGGGACAATCGTACTCTTTGGTTTGTTTTTATTTATTTTAAGTACCAATCGAAAAACGAAAATGACAATCGCAAAAAAAGAACAGCAAGATTAATTTTTACGAAATGGGTGAATACATGTACATTCAATTAATGACAGATGGTGGGGCAGATATTCCATTGTCGCTGCTTAATAAAACACAAATTATTCAAGTACCACTCTATTTGCATTTTAGTGATGGCCAATACCAAAGTGGAATTGATTTAGATCTCCCTGCATTCCATAAAAAAGTTTCAGAATTAAACGAATTGCCTAGATCAGCAGCACCAAGCCCTAATGATTTTTATGAAGCATTTAAACAAATTGATAAACAAACACCAATTCTTATGCTAAGTCTTACTAAAGGATTAAGTAGTACGTATGAGAATGCGGTGTTGGGACAGAGAATGTTGTTAGAAGAAGAACCAGAACGCAATATAGAGGTAATTAATACAAAAACCGCTTCTTCAGGAATTGCGTTATTACTTCATGAAGCAATCTCAAAAATAAATGACGGCTTTGCATTTTCAGAATTAGTAGAGCATATGCACCAAATGGTTGAGCACACCACCACACTATTTGTGCTTAAAACGCTTGAAAATCTTATTCTAGGTGGTCGTTTAGACAAAGTGAAAGGTACCATAGCCAAAACATTAAACATTAAGTTATTAATGAGAGCTAGTGAGGAAGGTACCATTGAAGTTAGTGAAAAAGTACGTGGTGATAAAAAATCCATTCGCCGATTTATTGAACAGATCGGAGAATATACTAAAAATGTGGAAGATAAGGTTATATCATTAGCACACTGTAATGCCGAGGAGCGGGCAAATAACGTACTAGCCGAAATTCGTAGAAAGTACAATTTCAAAGACGCCTATCTCATGGATACTGGTCCACTAATTTCTACCTACGGTGGTGAAGGTGCCCTCGTCATTTCCTTCTTTCGAGACTGAATTATGTATGTAAGAGTCTGTTAACACATGGGTTACAGACTCTTTTTATGTGTTCATCACTACCTCTTGTTTGGTAAGAAATGAATAGACCATTTGATTAAGGGTGTCTTTATCATCCCCTAAACAAATTAAATGTCTGGAACGTTCAAAAAACACTACTTCCTTGCGTTCTGAAGTAATTTCTTTATTTAAGTAATAAGCGGTTTTATATGGTACCATTCCGTCCTGTTGCCCTTGAGCAATTAATACAGGCGATTTAATTTTTTTTAAATATCTCCTTGTGAATTTTACCAATTTTAGAAATTCAATATTTGCTTTTAACGGTACGGCTCCTAATTTCTTTTTATAATGGATGTATAACTTATTCCTTCCTAAATCACCTTTTATTGCATCAGCAATTACCCCGCCAACGTCTAAGCTAATTTGTTTAAAAGACAAGTACTTTCCTGAAGTTGCCAAAAGAACGAGCTTCTCTACTTTGTATTTTGCTGCAAGATAAGCAGCAATCATTCCTCCCATTGAAAATCCAATAAGATATACTGTCTCGTACTTCTCTCTTAATTGCAGCAATGTAGTTTCTGCTGCTTTAATCCATTTCTTATAAGAAACATTTTTTAAGTTAAGCCTTCTTCCATGTCCGGGCAGCGTAGGAACATTAATATGCCAATTGGTATGTTCATGTAAATAATTGGCTAGTGGTTCCACTTCATAAGGGCCGCCAGTATAACCATGAATAATTAAACATGCTGTCATCATATTTATTCTCCTCTTTCATATCCTATATCTTCGTTTACCCGATAAAGGAAAAAATTATTATAGTTACTTAATGGATAAAATAACAAACTATTTTTCCAACAAAAAAGCTGATGTGTTCCTTTTTTACCATCAGCTTGATTTCCTCTATCGAAACGTCTTTATTAGTGAACCGAATTGCTTCACAATTGGCGACACTTGGTGATACGTATTAGCTAACTGCCCTACGGTTGATAACATTTTATCTAAATCTAATTGTTGACCTGGTCCAGGGGGAGCTTGATCTTGTGTAGCAAATTCTGGAACATTCATGTCTTGATAATCCGTTTGTTGATTTAGTTGCGATTTTGTACCTGGCCAGCTCATTGGTTGTTGTGGCTTAGCAAAATAATCATAGGGGGTCTGCTGCACGGCTTGAAAATTGTATGGATTACTCCCGTGGTAATTTTGATTCCCTGGATCCGTATTCAAATTGTAGTTATATTGTTGAGGATAAGGATAATTACGTTGGCCATCATCATGAAAATAAGCGTGATCAAAATAAGGCCGATGAAACATTTGAACACACACCTTCTTTATCTTTTTTACTAGTTTATGTTGTTCATTAAGGTGTGTGACATTTAGATGAATGCATCATTTTTCATACCCTTCAAACAATGAACTATAATGTGAGACATCGGTATTAGCTAAACCAAGTCTATATTTTATTTTGTTTTTCTGAAAGCCCAAAATTGGTTCTTTTTCTCCATTGATAAACATCGCTGGAGTACCGTAGATTCCGTTTTCTTGCAACTCCTTCATGTGACCACTATCTGTATTAACATTTTTAGTCACATAAGTGACATTCCAATCACGCAAATGTTCTAGTAACTTTTCACATTCAGCATTATCGTTGCTAACAAAAACGACCACCTCTGGATCTGCCATAACTAAGAGCCTCCTTTTTCATCTTTATCAGCTGCTTAATGCTATAGTACCCGTCATAAAGGAAAAACAAACAGAAATATAATAAAATGATTACATCTTGATTACATTATTTGCATTATTTGTCATAAAAATAAACCTACGATCTAGGAAGATATCCTAGCTGCAGATTTATATAGCCCACTTACTGAAAAAGGTTGCTAATTGGTGTTTTTCCATTCGTTAATTGTAAAACCTTATATTGAGCTCTCTCATCTGTTAGTAAAGCTGACATTACAGCTGCAACATCACTTCGCGTTACCGAGTCAATTTCTATTTCATTTTCTTCATCTTGTAAAGTTACTGTACCTTTTTCTTCTTCATTCGTTAAATAACCCGCACGTATAATTGTATAAGCAAGACGTGACTGTTTTAGATACTCATCTGCTCGATGCTTTGCATACAAATAATGCTTGATCGAATCAGGAGCTTCTTTTGATTGATCTGCTCCCATTGAACTAAGCAGTAAAAACCGTTTAATAGAATGCTTTTGAGCCAGATGCATTGCTGCAATCGCACCTTCTTGGTCAATTATAATTGTTTTATCTGCACCTGTATTAGAACCCGAACCTGCAGCGAAAATAACTGCATCTATCTGATTAAATACCGATTCAAAGTCAGATTCTAAATCTGCAAGAACAGCCTTCCATCCGTTTTTTTCAAAATCTGACAACTGACTCTCTTTACGAACCATTGCAATTGGCTCGTGTCCTTCTGCTCTTAGTTTGGTGACAATATGCCTTCCTACTCCACCGTTAGCTCCTATTACGAGCACTCGCATAAATGATTATTCCCCCCCTTTGAAACTCAAAATTAGCACACCTAAATACTATATCCGCAAAGAGAAGAAGCAAAACATCTTTTAAAAGACATTTTGCTTCTTTATAGTCAAGTAAACGGAACCTTGACTCGTGTTATATCATAATAGAGCTGGGACATCCCCATATCCCATTGTATATATTACCATTTTTTTCTATTTTCATCAGTGATGTTCGTCACAGATGGAAATAAAATATGTTATAAAGATCGGATAGAAGTACCCAATTTTTTTAATAAATCAATCGCAATTTCTTTTTCTGCATCATTTAATCCAGCAGTAATTTCCTCAATCCTCTCCCAATGTCCTGGGAAAATGGTTTGCAATAAGTCAGCCCCGCTTTCAGTAATTTCAGCAAAAGTAACACGTCGATCTTCAGCGTTCGGTATTCTTGTTAATAACCGTTTATTTTCAAGCTTATTAATGACATACGTAATACTTCCACTCGTTAATAGTATTTTTTCTCCAATGCTTTTTAAAGGTTGTGCTCCTTTATGATAGAGTAATTCTAACACTGCAAAATCCGTTAAATTGAGTCCTCTCGATTGAATATCAGCTTCTACTTGTTCCATAATTGTTCGGTATGCCTTTGAAAGAACGACAAATAATTTTAGAGAGGCATCCTCTTTTTTCTCTTTTAATGTATTATCTATTATCATTTCATCCCCTCTTTCCGATTCCATAATTAAAGGTATTATAGCATAATTTCTTTCCTAAATTTGTAAATTAGAGCGAATTTAAAAACACAATTCCCAAAAAATGGAATTGTGTTTTTCTTTAATTTGATGTAGCTTTTATCATGCGCAGATGCGATGGTAATATTTCAATAGTCGAGGGGGTACCAGATATGATTTCACCGTCGGTATCCACATCCTTTGTTTCGTTTGTGTGTATGTGTAACCGATTTGTTTGTGTGTACTTAATTTCTTGGAGATCGTTTATTTCTGTTTCTGGATTGTTCATAGACAATAGTTCTCGAAAAGATGCTAAGCTTGAATTCTTAACTATTAAGACATCTAACCTCCCGTCAGAAGGGCTGATTGATGTTATCGGGATTTCTCTCGTCCCCAGGTATTTTCCATTGAGCACAATCACCATCACCGCTTCCCCTTGATATCTATCTGAACTTGTTTTTAGTTCATAAGAAAAGCTTTTAGCTTGACCTACTGTCTTTAACGTACTCATAAAATAACTAAGAACGCCTAAATTTTTCTTTTGGTCGTTGTCAATGTTTTGGGAAGTTTCTGCGACTAAGCCAATTCCCCAAAAATTAAGGAAGTAACGGTCATCTGCTTTGCCTACATCTATAGGAACAACCTTGCCATCTATGATCGCACTAGCTGCTTGGTATAAGTTTTGGGGGATTTGCAACATCCTCGTAATGTCATTTGAAGTTCCTCCAGGGAGTATAGCAATTACCGGTCGTTCATTTAAAGGAGCTATCGCATTAATACAATTATGTATCGTTCCATCTCCACCTAAGATAATCAGCAAATCTATGTGCGAAGCATAGTCGATACATGTTGTTCTAGCATCTTCAATTGATTCCGTCTGAATAATAATTAATTGTTTGATTGCTTGGGATAAAATGGGTAACGTTTGTGCTAATTTTTCTTCCATTGCTTCTTTTCCAGCGTTTCCATTATATATATATAATGCTTTATTATAACCCATTGCTAAAACCTCCACTCCTCCGCTATTACTTATTTATTTCCTTATATATGTGAAAAGAAACCTATCCATGTAAGATCCATGCATTACATCTAATCATTGGGCGTCTTCCTATCATATTAATTTAATATAGCTTTTTTGTTTTAAATAGTATTTAATAAAGGCATGGAATGATGTAAAACGTTATAAACTAAATCCTCAAGTACCATTTTAGCTTCGAAAGGATGCTTTTTAAGTTGATAAATCTTACTATTTTATATACAAGTGATATTCATGGACATATCATGCCAATTAATTATGCTACCAATGAAAAAACGGATAGTGGTTTAGCGAAATATGCCACAGTAGTTAAACAAAAAAGAAAAGAATCAGATTACATGATCGTAGTTGATAATGGTGATCTGATTCAAGGCACGCCATTAATGACACATTATGTAAAAGAACATATGAACAAATTAAATCCAATGATACAAGCGATGAATACGATTGGAATAGATGCCGGCGTGATAGGTAACCATGAGTTTAATTATGGGATGAATGTATTACATGCCGCCATAGATCAATCCCATTATCCATGGTTAGCGGCAAATATTATTGATAAGGAATCCAATCAACCAAAATTTGGGCCGCCCTATCTAACAAAAATATTTGAGAATGGTTTAAAGATTGCAATTATTGGAGTTACAACACATTATATTCCAAATTGGGAATCCCCGGATCATCTTCAAGGGATTAATTTTGAAGATGCATCTTCAACCCTTCAAAAATGGGTCTCTCATATTCAAATGGTTGAACAGCCAGATGTTTTAATTGCTGCTTATCATGGCGGATTTGAAAAAGATTTACAAACTGGTGAACCTACAGAGACGTTAACTGGAGAAAATCAAGCATATGAAATGTGCGACTTGGAAGGAATTGATATATTACTCACTGGCCATCAACATAGAAAAATCATTGGAGATAGACATGGCACACTATTTATTCAACCTGGTCATAACGCGGTAACCTATGGTGAAATACAAGTGACCCTTGAACAAGATGAAACCAATCATTGGAACATTATAAATAAACAAGCATCCATTGGTCGTTTAGAAACTATGGATACAGATAAAAAAATTGTTGAAGATGCTTCCTATTTAGAAGCATCCACACAGAAATGGCTAGACCAACCGATTGGTAATATTATTGGTGATATGACCATACGTAATCCATTTGAGGCGCGAATAAACAAGCACCCATTTATAGAATTTATCCAGAAAGTACAAATGAGAGCTAGCGGAGCTAATATTTCTGTAACTGCTCTCTTAAATAACCACGCAACAGGGTTCTCTTCAACAGTTACAATGCGTAATGTAGTTAGTAATTATATGTACCCTAATACATTGGTTGTTTTAGAGCTATCCGGGAAAGACATAAAGGAAGCTTTAGAACAAACCGCAACCTATTTTAAATTAGCCGTAGACGGGAGAATCATTGTTAATCCTGCATATGAAGATCCAAAGCCGCAACACTATAATTATGATATGTGGGAAGGAATTGAATATACCATTAATGTCGCCAATCCAGTTGGCAATAGAATAGAAAAATTATCTTATCAAAAACAACCAATTAAAAATACGGCTACATATTCCGTTGTTATGAATAACTACCGTGCCTCAGGCGGTGGAAATTATGCAATGTTTAAAGGGAAAAGCGTTATAAAAGAAATTCAAAAAGACACCGTTGAACTAATCAGAGAATACTTTGATACATATACCACTATAGAAGCTACGGTAACAAATAATTATAAGGTTATCGCCAAATAAATGATTTATCGTGACTGTATAAAAAACATCCAGCTGATGCATCATCAACTGGATATTTTTTATGTTTATTCGTCATCGTCGTCATCGTCGTCTGCTTCTACATCCATTTCTAAAATCTCACCGTTTTTGGCATCAATATCAAAATCGGCTTCTTTCTTACCATTTTTTAATTCCAATTCATATATCAAGCGATTATCATCATCATCCAACTCAATGCTTACTACTTTCCCATCAAAGTTATTTTTGGCGATCTCTTTTGCTTTTTCTACACCAATCAAATCTTCATTATTCATATCAAGTTTAACATCATCTTCGATATCATCGTCATCTTTATTGATGTCTTTTGATTTTTCACGTAATACTTCTCCTGTATCAGCATCTAACTTAAGGTCATGCTCCTTGCTTTTTTCGATAACCTCTACCTCATATACAGCTTGATTGCGATCCTTATCAAGCTCTAACTCAGTAATTGTTCCATCATACTGATCCTCGACCATTTGTCGAATCTCGTCACTATTTAACTTTGGACTTTTTACATCTGCATCTGAATAGTAAACCCCTGATCCAATAACTGCTGTCCCTGCCAATGCTCCAATAATAATACCGAATGTTTTTTTCATATTTATTCCTCCTAATTTGTTGTTAGTCTTATCATAACCATTCGGAATAAGAGGATCGTGTGAACAAGATTAGAATTTAATGAGAAAATAAAAAGGAAATACCCTCTTAAAGGCAGGTTTAACTAGAATATCCGCTCTATGGCAAGGTCAGCTTCCATCCATAAAAAGGTCCCTGTTTTTGTAACAGGAACCATACAGATTAATCTTCATCTTCTCTCTCAACATCAATATCTTTATAAATAATTTCTCCAGTTGATGCATCAATTGTAATTTCTGCCTCGTCTTCACCATTTACAACCTTAACCTCATAAACATAAATGCCATCATCTTCATCTTTTTCTATGTCTTCGACTGTTCCATCAAATTGTTCTAAAGCAAGTTCTTTTGCCTTTTCTATATCTATTACTACTTCGTTTTCATTGGATTTTTCATGATTGTTTTGATTTTCTTCGTTTTTTTTCTTTTTCGAATCCGTTGCGTTTTTATCCTCCTGGTTTTCCGTAGAATGATCATCAACAGGTACTTGTAGTTTTTTTAAATTTAATACCTCACCGGTATTTCCATCGATTTTCACGTCATAAGCTTTCCCATTATGTTCAATGACAGCATGATAATATCCATGCGTTGCATCTTTTTCTACTTCACCATTAATTTTCCCAGGGTATTGACTAGTAATAATATCCTCTGCTTCTGATTTGGAGAGCTCCGTCCCTGATGATGTAACGCTAAAATAGATCATCCCAAAACCAAAAAGAATGACTCCTACTATGCTTGCTACAATGATACCTATTTTTTTACTCAAAGGTCTTCCCTCCTTATATTACAAGGATAAATAAAGCGCATGAGAAGCAGTGGTGATTCACATTAAAATTTGCTAAGAATCAACAATTGGTAGGCTTATCGTAAATGTCGAACCTGCATCCGTTTTACTAAAAACCGTTAATTCTCCCTGATGTTCTTTAACGATTGCCTTCGCGATAGCAAGGCCTAAACCGGTTCCACCTGTATCCCTGCTTCTCGCCTTGTCTACACGGTAAAATCGTTCAAATATACGCGCTTGCTCTTGCTCAGGAATCCCCTTGCCATAATCACGTACAGAAAAAACAGCCTTATCATTGCTCTGATCAATGCTGACTTCTACCTGTTCATTACTGTATTTAAGCGCGTTATCTACTAAGATATACATTACTTGCTCCAATTGATCACGACTGCCATTTACCATCAATTGCTGTCTTCTTTGATCAAATTGGATTTCTCTAGAATAAGCACCATCAAATGTACATACTGTCTCCTTTGCTAATGCAGACATATCTATCGTTTCCGTTACAGATGCTTCTTTATTTTTAGCTAAACGCAGCATTTGTTCCACCAATTTACTCATTCGATCTGCTTCTGAATCGATGGTCTCAATGGACTCTTTTACAAGAGATGGATTATCCGTTCCTCGTCTCTCTAATAGCTGAGCATAACTTTTCACTATAGAAATAGGTGTTTTTAATTCATGAGAGGCATCCGATACAAATATTTCCTGTTTCTCAAAATTATCTTTCAACTGATCAATCATTTCATTAAAGGTCTTCTCCATCTCATAGAGCTCATCTCGGGAACGATTGTCGACATTGATCTTCTTCCAATTGGCTTCGCGCATATTTTCACGCATCGTTTGAATTAATGTTTTTATTGGATTTAATAAGAATCTGCTTAGCACATTACCAGCGATAATGATTGGAATAATTATCAACCCTGATGCAGCTAATAATACATAAAACAAAGTTGTCATTGTACTATCTAATGTAGTCAGCTGATTTGAAAATTGGATGGTAACAACCTCACCAGCCTGATCGCCTGTCTCCCAAATAATTGGCTTGGATACTAATGCTACATCCGGTGCATTGTTTTGTTCTATAATTGTATTTTCCTCGTTAGCCGAAAACGCCGTTGGTGGTTCGTAATTTGCGGGGTTTGCGGCAAGAAACGCTATATCTGACTGGTTAATGACTTGAATCATTCCTTGTTGCGGAGAAAATGAAGTAAATAATTCTTTTGAAGCAACATCCGGTTGCTGTTGAATCGTCTCTACCAAGCGCTCCGTTTGATCTGCTAATTCCTCTAATTCACTATCCGTGGAGATTTTATAAAACAAAAAGTAAATAGATGTATTTATTAATAACGTTACAACGAGCATAAACAAACCTGTAAATAGTTGGATTTTTGTTCTAAGCTTCATGCTTCAATATCCTTTATTGTATAGCCAACTCCTCGAATGGTTTGGATATAGGGTTGATCATAGCCTTTGTCTACTTTTTGTCTCAAGTAGCGAATATAGACATCTACGACATTCGTATCCCCAAAGTAATCAAATCCCCATACTTGTTCAATTAATTGTTCTCTATTTAAAACGATGTTTTTATTTCGTAACAAACATACAAGTAAGTCAAATTCTCGAGGCGTTAATTCAACTTGTTTTTCTGCACGCTTTACTTCTCTACTATTTTGATTGACTTGTAATTCACCAACTGCAAGTAAATCTCCATTCTCTTCTTTTTTCTTAATCGGATTACGTAAATGAACACGAATTCGTGCTAATAATTCTTCTATTTGAAAGGGTTTCGTAATATAATCATTTGCCCCTAAATCCAAACCACTAACTTTATCATGGACTTGGTCTCTGGCAGTAAGCAGAATAATTGGTGTCGTTTCATCCGTTTTTCTTACTCTTCGCAGCACTTCTAAACCACTTAATTCGGGAAGCATAATATCTAAAAGCACTAAATCCCATTGGTTATTTTCCATTTGCTTTAACGCTTCTTTTCCGCTTGTAGCAATTGTCGTTTCGTAATTTTCATACTCCAGTTCCAATTGCAGAACTCTGCTTAACTTTTGCTCGTCCTCTACAATTAAAATGTTTGGTTGCCCCATGATTCCACCTGCTTTTTTAATCTAGATTATTGATAACTTTCATTGCTTGTATACCCATTCAACTAATTACCATTTCTTTCTTCTTAAAGATAACAAATATATGGTAAAAAGTCTGTTCTTATCCTAATTTTGCATAAATACATGTGCTGCGTAACCCTTCCCCATCAACCGCTTTCGAATTATTACGCAAAATACCTTCCAAAGCAAAGTCCAGCCGTTCTGGAATAGACCTGCTTCTTACATTCTTTTCATCACAACGAATCTCAATGCGATGTGCATGAAATTCAGAATACGCAAATTCAATCAATCCTTGAACTGCTTCTTTCATCAAACCTTGCCCCTGATACCTTGTATCAATCCAATAACCAATTTCAAATTTGGGAACATCCCAATCAATTCGATGCAGCCCAGTACAACCGATGAATTTTCTTCTGTTGCGATCATAAATATGAAAACGCAAATCTTCTCTACTTAAGAAATGCAGATGTGCTTGACGAACATTTGCCTCTGTTTCATCTTTTGTTTGGTCATTTTGCGCAAAGGGTAACCATGGTTTTAACTCAGCTCGACTTGCTTGCAATGCATCATAAATTTCACTGCCATCCCCAGGAAGCGGCAAGCGGATAAACAATCTTTTTGTTTCGAACTCATGTGGAAAATCCTTTAAAATTGGTTGCATTTCCTTTACATCCCTTCACGAATAATTTTTTTCCATTATACTTAAGGTACAAGAGAATAGGAAGCTATTTTTTAACCAGGAGGGATAAGTAATATGTTGGCATTGGACCATATCATTGTTGCTGCCAAGGAACCGAAAACAGCTGCTCTTGCTTTTGCATCTAAGAATCATATCAAAACGATAGAAGGTGGAAAACATGAGAAGTGGGGTACCTATAATCATTTAGCGTACTTCGCAAATAACTGCTATATTGAATGGTTAGGAATATTCAACCAGCGATTAGCCAATCAATCGGAAAATCCATTAATTCAACAACTCATTTTAGCTCTAGATAATTCTGAAGAAGGACCAATTCAATTCGCCTTAAGAACAGAAAACATGACATCTTTTATCAAACATTTTGACACAGCGATGACTCCATATATCGGTCCCACTGATGGTCATCGAAAAAAGCCAAATGGAATGGACTTAACATGGCAAATGCTTTTCCCACAACCGAAAAAGTACTTCCCTTTTTTAATTCAATGGGGAAATTCAATGAATGTTCCAGATGATAAACAATTAATTAATAAGCAAAACATAACGAATATTGCTACTACCTTACCTGTCAATGAATTTAAAGCCTTGTACCAACATCGAATCCAAGCTAATCATTTCCAGCTGGCTAACACGAATTTACAGTTTGAAGAAGAAAAAAAGCTTATGTTTAGCATAAGTGAATAACTGACTTCAAAACTGCAAATCTAGGTAAACGGTTCTATATAATAGATGCGTACGGTATGGAGAATCGGATAGTTTTCATAGATATAACTATTCCATGTTTTTAACAATGTTGCACAGTTGCCATCACTTGCACAAAGACATGATTATTACACATACCACTTCCTATCAACTGAATACAATGTAATATACGAATAGTATAAATTGGTAATTTTGACATATTGTTACCATAATCATCCAGTGCTATTCTATTTATAAGGACTCACCCCTATCAAATCAAACAAACGACTACTTATTTTCTCTATACGACCCACTCTCTCTTAACAGGGATACAAATATAGGGGGTTGTTCTCGTTACTGGTATTCTATTTCGTAGATTTTAAATTTAAAATCACAAGGAGGAAGAAAATGAGTAACAGAAAAAGAGTTTGGTTTGAAGAGGCCGGCCGCAGTCTAGATCCAGGATTAGTAGAACAACTTCGGTTAAAACGGAAAGAAGATCCTTATGAGACAAGTAACGAAAGACTGCCAGTAATTGTTTATTATTCAAAAGACTCAGATGACACAAAGAAGAAAGACTTGTTAACAGCTTGCCAAGCAGATAACAACAGTAAGCTAGACAAAGATATTGGAAGAAGAACTGCTCGAGGTAATTTAACTCCACAAATGATTAAACAAATTAAAGATCATGAAGCTGTTGACCGTATTTTCTACGATCGTACAGTTACTGCATTATTAGACGTTGCCAGTAAACAAATTGGTTCTGTTGAACTACAGGAAAGCGCTGGGTTAACAGGAAAAGACGTCACCATCGCTGTTATTGATACAGGTATCCACCCTCATAGTGACTTAACAAAGCCAAATAATCGTATTATAGCATTTAAAGATTTTATAAATAATCAAGAAGAGCCATATGATGATAATGGACATGGCACGCATTGTGCTGGAGATGCAGCAGGTAACGGTCAACAGTCCGATGGATTATATGTTGGACCCGCTCCAGAAGCATCCATCATTGGTGTAAAAGTACTTGATAAGAATGGAAGTGGGAGATTATCTACAATTATTGAAGGGATTGAGTGGTGCATAAGTAATAAAGATGAGTATAACATTCGGGTTATCTCACTATCTCTTGGAGCTCAAGCCTTTGAATCATTCCGAGACGATCCTTTATCAGTTGCTGTAGAGGAAGCATGGCATGAGGGAATTGTTGTATGTGCTGCCGCAGGAAATAGTGGCCCAGAACAAACAACCATTAGTACACCGGCCATCAACCCATTTATTATTACGGTCGGATCAACCATGGACCAAAATACTGAAGCACGATCAGATGATCAAATTGCAGAGTATTCAAGCAGAGGTCCCACTGTAGATTCCTTTGTGAAACCTGATATATACGCACCTGGCACAGACATCATATCTTTATTGGCACCTGGTTCTGCCTTAGAACAAGAACTTCCTGAGCAAGTCATCGATGAGAACTATTTACAGTTATCAGGAACTTCCATGGCAACCCCGATTTGCGCAGGAGTAATTGCTCAAATGCTGGAGGCAAATCCCAATTTAAGTCCGAACGATATCAAAAGCATCCTTAAATCTTCTTCTGAGCCAATGCTCAATGATATTTGGGGATATATTGAAGCAAATGGAGCCGTGGAAATGGCTAAGAAATATACAGTATATCAAAAAGCTGCCAGATAAGAGCGCAAGCACACCCATTTACTTAGGGTGTTCGATTAAAAAAACTCACACCATTAATAAACAGGCTGTCATAAATGACAGCCTGTTTATAATTATCCTAATTGCTGATGAAGAAATTCTGTAACCGATTCTGGTGTTTTTGTATATGCACTATGTTGATGTGCTTTCTTTTCCCCATTTTGGAAAATTAATAGGCTAGGGATTCCCATTACTTCGTATTTTTCAGCAATACCTTTGACTTCATCACTATTTATTTCATACCATTTATAGTTATTAAATTCTTCCAAGATATCGCCAATAAACATGTCCATCCGTTTACAATCCGGACACCAATCCGCAAAGAATTTAACGATAACTGGTTCATCGTTTTGAATAATTTCATAAAAAGCTTCTTCTGTTTTAATTGCTTCCATTTTGACTACCCCCTCTTTTTCTAATGTTTATTGTACCGATTTTTTATATGTTTGTCTTATGGTTTGCTCTATCTTAATATTCTACTCTACCTAGAATATATGCGACAAATAATCCAGCTGCAAACGTCGCAACACTGATTAAAACAAGTGAACCTGTTGCTGGCCATCCTGGAAATACGACAACGATTGAACCGATTACCATCCCAATGATAATAGCAAAAGTCCCTGTTCTGTAATGAGTAAGAAAGTAGTTAATTACTTTACTCATAACGACAATTCCTATTACAATCCCAATACCAGTAACTGCAATAATATCGACATGCATATTACTTACTGCTCCAATAACAGTAGGATAGACGCCAAGGACAAGCAACATAAATGACCCACTTATTCCAGGTAAAATCATAGCACTACTTGCTATAAAACCGGAAAAGAAAAGTAAAATATAGGTTGACATATTCATTTCCGTAATCACTGGCCCTTCGCCAGCCTGTAAGAAAACCATAGAACCAACCAGAATCGCACCAATAATTAACAATACAATATGGTTTGCTTTAAATTTGCTCTTAGCTTCGGCCTTATGTAAAAGATACGGAAGGACTCCAATAATTAATCCTAAGAAAAAAAACATGGTTGGTCCAGGGTGATGTTCAAATAGCCATTCAATTACATGGCTTAATGTAAATATCGCAATTACAACACCAATTCCCAGTGGTATTAAAAACCCTAGTTGTTTTTTCCATTCTTTACTCAAGAACCCATTAATTGCAGCAATTAATTGATCATATATTCCTAATAGTACAGCAATCGTTCCGCCACTTACTCCTGGAATGACATCACTTGCTCCCATAAATATACCACGATAAATATTTTTCCATTCCATTTTCTAATCTCCCTTATTGATGGTTAAGATTTGTTTCTATCTTCTTCCTGCTTATACATAGGATTAAACAAAATAAAAACCTAACCAAATGTTGATTAAGTCACTAGCATTATCATATCAAATTAATGATTTATTTTATAGAAAAAAAATATGCTCTGGATGTAAAAATTATTTAACTTCCAATTATTTGTGTTGGCCACAAGAAGTGCTGATATCTAACTTCGAATACACATTTATTCATTAACCGTACAATGCAATAAGGGAACTCCCGCGGGCACGGCTTTAGCTAACTCGATTAAAAGAAAAGTCGCTTATCTGTGTGGACCTTCGGAACTGTGCTATTCCCGCTCGATTCATCCCTATTTCACATGCTGCTAAGATTAAGAGGAAAGATATCCATTCCTTCCCTAGCAATTCAATTGTAAAAATTAACAATTAAAAAATCCGAACAATTCTCCAAATATAAATAAATGAATATTTCTAAGGAATTGTTCGGATGATTCTTTTTTACTCTAACGCTTCTTAAGTAATTATTCTTCTTTTAACTCTGTAAATACCACAAGTCTTTCTGTTCTCCCGCCAATGGAATGGTCAAATGTTCCAATACAAGTAATTAGATTCAACATTCGTCTTGATGTATAACCAAAGATATCTTCAATTGGTGCATCATCTTTAGGAAATACCTGTCTATCTACTACTTCGAAAGTTAACGTTCGTCCATCTTCTCCAGTTATATTCACTTCATCACCAATCTTCAAATCTTTTAAATCAAAAAATACCCCCGGACCCGTTTTATCATCAACATGACCAGCGATTACCGCACTTCCACGATTTCCTGGTTTCGTACCAAGGTCAAACCATCCTGTTTTCGTGAAATCCTCTGGAACAGCCATTTCACCATTATCCAGTAAACCAACACTTTCGATTTCAGATTTGACATCAATAGCGTCAATGGTAATTTTTTTTGGCGTAAGATGGTATTCTTTATCTTTAATTATTGAATCCGAGGTCTTATTTTCTACATTCGCAGTTTCCGAATTGTATTCCAACTGTTCCTGTTTCATACCTGAATTACTATTGGAAGGATTGGAGGAAACCGAAGTGTCAGCTGTTTCATTCTGAGATGGAGAACACGCTACTAAACAAATAGCTATTCCAACGAAAGCTATATATTTGATCATCCAATCCCTCCTGTTTCTTGAAATCTACTATTTCCGTTCATTATTTAATTTCATTTTTCTAATAACAAATAGTATAGCTGCACCAAGCACACTTGCTCCAACGATCCATGCCCATGCCATAGTTGAAGATTGATCTTCTGGTGCTCCGAGACCGGTATTTGGCATTTCAGATGGCATTTCTTGAGCAAATTTATCAGGGTGTTGCATAACAATACCGGATGATAATTGTGCGGCTGCTCCATACATATGACCATATGCTTCGCGTGCTTTCGTGAACGCTTCATTATAGTTACCTTCTGCATATGCATCAAATGCTGCAATCAGTTGATCTGCATGCATTTGTAGACCTTCGGCTAAAGCGTCGGCTGGAACATTACCCTCTGTAGCCTCGGCCATAAAGCTAGAAAATTCTTCTTTATACATAGCCAAGTTATCTAGTGCTTCTTGTTTTGCCTCTTCATCTTCTTCAGCTGTTGCATTTACGTAATCAACGAAGTAGCCAATATGTTCAGACCACATCTCCTCAAATGCTTTTCCTGCTTCTTCGCCATATACAGATGTAATAGCCTTCGATAGATCTTGTGTATTTGCATTTAATACATTTGCCGCTGCTTCAAAATCCGGAGCCCCATCTGCTCCATTCTGCATTGCTACTACTGCTAGACCAGTATGTTCAGATAATAGATGTCCTAAATCAGCTCGTAAATCTCCTGCAGGTGTTACTGCTTTCGTATTATTAAAGTCTTCTGGAAATTGATCTGTAATTGCAGATGATAGACCTTTTGCTACCATATGCATATGCCCAATAGCTTCCCTTTCATGTTCATAAGCAGTTTGATAATTTTTTTGTACATAACTATCAAATGCTCCAATTAGTTGGTTAACATGCATTTGAAGACCTTCCGCTAATGAACCAGCTTCTAATCTCTCTCCGGTTGCTTCTTCCAAGAACTTCGAAAAATCTTCTTTATATTGGGAAAGCTCATCCAAAGCTGCCTGTTTTGCCTCTTCATCTTGTTCGCCAGTGGCTTTTACATAGTCAACAAAGTAGCCAATATGGTCACTCCACATCGTTTGAAATGATTCACCTGCATCATCTCCGTAAACCGATGCAATTGCAGCCGTTAGATCTTCTGTGTTCGATTCTAAAGCGGAAACAGACGCGTCAAAGTCCTCTGATTGCGCTGCACCATTCCGCATTGCTTCAATCGCTAGAAATGCGTGTTCACTTAATAAATGTCCTAAGTCAGCACGTAAATCTACTGCTGCTGTTTCTACGGTTGGCTTATCTGTCGTTTCCTCTGCACTTACCACACCTACACTACTTGAAAATAGTAATGTTGCACTTAAAGGTGCAATAACCAATGTCTTTTTCCAATTCATTTCACTCTCTCCTTTTTTATTAATCTGTAAAGCGAACGAAATAGAAATAAATTTAGATCACATTTTTATCAAAAAATTTATTATCCATAGCTAAAAAAGGCGGAACACTTCATGTGTTCCGCCTCTAAATTATAATGGAGAACTCAATAAAATATCTCCTTGTGGTTGTTGGCTATTGGCATTTGGCTCCTTTGTAATTGCAATCGTATCATAATTCCGCTCCTTCATGTCATGCAATGTATAGGATACACCACCTTTGCCGTCTTGATTGGTTACAAACGTACCAGCCCGAAACGGTTTACCTTCTTCTAACACCCAAACTTGGTATTTTTCATCTCCTTTTAATTCTGGAAGATTGTTTGCTTGAATAATGAGGTTCGTCTCACGGTTCTGTTCGATCATCATCGCTGTTGCTGCTGCCTCAATATCTTCAGAAGCTTGAAGAGTGTAGGCTTCCTTCATGCTATCTACAGAAAAGGATTCTCCAGTATCAGCGTCATCTTTTTGTTCATTAATATAGTACAAGGCCGCCCCATTACCCACTAACGATAACGTTAATGCTGCTACCATAAACGGTTTAAACCATGTACGCTTCGGTTTTATTGGTGGTTTCGGACCAGGTTCACTGTCTGTTTGATCAAATGTGGCCTTATTCTCTATCTGTGAATCGTCTTTAACATTTGATAAAATACGTTGCTTCATACCATCTGGAACAGCAATAGGTTCACTTGCATATGGGAGATCCATTGTCAGCTCTTCTAATTCCTTTAGTTCTTCCTGACAAGATGGGCAATCTTTTAAATGCGATTCAAATGCAGCCTTCTGTTGGTTTGTTAAATGCCCATTAAAATAATCTAGTAAAAGATCACATTGTTTATCCATCATTCACGAATCCCCCTTTCTTTTTTCTTAGTCAGTATTTTATTTAAGTGTTGTAGCGAAAGACGAACTCTTCCTTTAACTGTACCTAACGGAAGGTTACACTTCTTTGCAATTTGGGACTGAGTAAATCCTCTAAAATAGAACAAATTAATAATTTCCTGCTGTTCTGTTTTTAACTCCTTAATCGCATGTTGTATCTCTTCATGCTGTTCTTTCCATTCAGCTGTTTCTTCTGGAGAAGGATCATTATCTTCTTGAAGAGCGTCCCTCTCCTTTAGCTCATAATCATTTGATTTCTTTTTTCTTAATAAATCAAGACAGGTATTGCGTGTAATAGTTAACAACCAAGATGAAAATTTACCCTTTTCTTCCGAATAAGGCAATGATTTTGACCAAAGTTTAGTAAACACATCCTGAACGGCTTCTTCCGCCAAGAATTTATTATTGGTCATACGAAAAGAAAAAGAAAAGAGTAATTTCTCATAGCGATCATAAAGTAGCTCTAAAGCGACTTCATCTTTATTCTGTACGCGATGAAATAATTCAATATCTTGTTCTCGCATCCTATTCTCCTTTATAGCAATATGCCTATAGAATATCATAGGTTTGATCGAATTCATAAAAGCAGCATCTTCTAATCATCTAAAGAGGAAACGTATAAAGCGCTGTAAATGGATCAATTTTTTACGTTTAAGTATATTTCTAACGGGAATACGAGAAATGTAACCATTTTTAAGAAAGGATTTTTAAAAGATGAGTAGAAATACACAATATCAACCAACGAAAAACAAACAGTTGACTGACGCACAAGAAGTTCATTATTCAAAGGACTTCAAACATGCGGACATCGCTGGTGGATATCGTAAATCAAGAGTCCGTGAAGCAAAAAACGAAAACCCTGATTTGATTAAATAAGATACGATTAAACAAAGATTGGACAGACAATTGCTGGACATTCATCATTCAATTCCCCCTATAAATAGACAAACACCAATATATGAAGAGGAATTTCCTCTTTATATATTGGATTTTTTTTGAAGGAATGAAACAATCTAGTAAGCCCCTACGTAATACCTAATAACAATGATATAGGAGGTTTAAAAATGCCGGAAACAGCGATGGAATTAATCGATGTTAAAAAATCAGTAGGAAACAAAGAAATTATTAAAGGATTATCATTCTATATTTATAAAGGAGAAGTATTTGGTTTTATTGGTCCAAATGGCGCAGGAAAAACGACTACAATTCGAATGATGGTAGGTTTAATGAAATTATCGGCTGGAGATGTTCGTATTCTCGGAAATAGCATTTCAACAAATTATAAGGAGGCTGTAAAGGAGGTAGGTGCCATTGTTGAGAATCCAGAAATGTATCCGTTTATGAGCGGATGGCAGAATTTAATGCATTACGCCAGAATGATGCCAGAAGTAACAAAGGAACGTGTACAAGAAGTTGTCACCCTTGTTGGTCTTGAAAAACCAATTAACGACAAGGTAGGTAAATATTCTTTAGGGATGCGTCAACGTCTAGGAATTGCTCAAGCCTTACTCCATAATCCTTCTGTTTTAATTTTAGATGAACCAACAAATGGGTTAGATCCAGCAGGAATTCGAGAAATTCGTCAATACATAAGAAAGCTTGCAAAAGAAGAACAGGTAGCCATTATTATTTCGAGTCATTTATTATCAGAAATTGAACAAATGTGTGATCGTATTGGTGTCATTAAAAATGGTGAGCTGATATCTATTCAAACGGTCGGAGGTGATGCAGCCGACCATAACCTGATTCATCAAATGGAAGTAGAACCGATAGATAAAGCAGCACAGGTTTTGCAAGAGCAATATCAATTGGAAGCTGTCCGAATCGATGAGTTCTTATCGTTTCGTAGTCAAAAGGAACAAGTTCCCGCAATTATTAAATCATTAATGGAGAACGATTGTGCTGTATATCAAATCCATGTTGCAAAAGGAAACCTAGAAGATCAATTTTTTGAACTGATTGGAGAGAATACAATTGAGTAAACTGGTAAGCCTTATCTACAATGAACAAATCAAAATCTATATTCAAAAATCAACGTGGGCAATGTACATTGTCTTAGCCTTGTTAATTCTTGGCATGGCAGTTATGACAAACAATTTCGGTAATTCAACAGAACAATATCAAGATGACAACTGGCGAGAAGTATTGCAAGAAGAGAATGCTGCCTTGAAAGAAGAGATGCAAAATGAGGAAATGATGGCAGACTATAATTCACAACAAATTGAAAAGAATAACTATTATTTAGAACATGATATCCAGCCTGAAGCATATGGTGCCTGGAAATTTGTCCAAGAAAATCTAGCCTTTTTATCTGTAGTTAGCTTACTAACTATTATTATCGCGGCAGGAATTGTAGCAAACGAATTCCGTTGGGGAACAATTAAGCTTTTGCTTATCCGCCCAATTAGCAGAAGTGGAATCTTATTATCAAAATATCTTTCTGTGTTATTATTCTCATTATTTACTTCTATTTTTGTTTTTGCTTTTTCATGGATTATTGGCGCTATTTTCTTTGGCGTAGAAGGGGTTAATCCTTCTATTGTAACAAATGATGGTTCGGGAGGATTCGAAGTTGTTTCACTAGTCGGTTCCATTTTTACTGAGTATGGTTATAGTATGGTTAACCTAATTATGATGGCTACATTTGCGTTTATGATATCTTCCATCTTCCGTAATAGTGCACTTGCTATCGGTACAGCAATATTTTTAATGATGGCGGGAAATTCTATCGTTGGCTTCTTTGCAGACAAAGAATGGGCCAAGTATATATTATTTGCAAACACAGACCTTAGTAGATATGCCGCTGGCAATACTCCCTGGATAGAAGGAATGACCCTTGGCTTTTCCATCAGTGTTTTAATTGTTTATTATATTGTATTTTTAGTATTGTCTTGGCTGTTTTTTACGAAAAGAGATGTTGCTGGGCAATAAAAAGTCCAATTTTTAGAACCTGTTAATATAAATTTTTGAAGACACATATTATAATATATGCATACAATACGATGGAACTATGTACCTAAGTAATCGAGGTGTTTTACGTGAAACGTTACTTAACAGTGTTCTTCATTGGTTTAAGTGCGGTTATCTTAGTTGTTGGATTACGTATAGACTTTCAATGGAACGGTATTGTTTCATGGGGATTGTCCTTTATATTTTTATTATTCGCAGCTTATTTTGCAAAGTATATACCAAATGAAGAAGAACATAATAAACATTGACAAAGGATACGATCCTACAGAAAAAGGGCTGTAAGCAGTCCTTTTTTTGTTTCTTTCTTTAACAAACAGGGAAGAATAGGTAAACAAGTAATGGAGGTTCAACAAATGACAAAAGCTTTGCCCGAAAACCAACCTATGACTATTTATTGCGAAAACGAATATGATGCATTACAAGAAGTTATTCTTGTACCACCAACCAACATGAAAATTGAAGAAGTGATTAATGAAACACAGGAGCATTATCTAAAAGATAACATCAACCGAGATAAGGCTCTGCAGCAGCACCATGATTTTAAACTTTTCTTAGAGTCAGAAGGAACCCATGTAAGCGAATTACCAACGAAGGAAGAATTAAATGAACAGGTCTATACAAGAGATATCGGATTTGTCATTGAGGATACGTTATTTATATCATTAATGAAAGAAGAGGTTCGTCATCCAGAGACTGCTGTTTTAAGAGACTGGCTACAGCAAAATAACCTGCAATACAATGCTACGATATCATCAGCAATCGAGGGCGGAGATGTACTAGTTGATGGTAAAACCATTTGGATAGGAAACAGCCATCGTACGAGCAGAAAAGCTATCCAACAGTTACAGCAAGTATTGCCTAACCATTATATACGATCCGTAAAACTAAGAGAGGATATTCTTCATTTGGATTGTGTATTGACTATTATTGGGGAGCATACCGCCCTCGTATATCCAGCTGGGATAGATAAAGCTGCTTATCAATACTTGAAGACATGGTACACGGTTATTGAAGTCACGGAGGAAGAGCAATTCGCGATGGGGCCGAACGTTCTTACGATTGGTAACAACACAATCGTAAGTCTACCTGAAAACCGCGCCTTAAATAGGAAGATGGAACAAGCTGGGTTTAAAGTAGCTGAAATCGCCTTTTCTGAAATTATAAAATCAGGTGGATCCTTCCGCTGCTGCACACTGCCACTGAAAAGAATGGAAGGTTAGCAATAGACGCTCTTACCTAGTTCTAGAACGAATACTTCTCTTTTAAGTGCTGGGGAGCCATTTTAATCATCCATTGCAATAATAAAATTGCTATTGAAACATCATCTACAAGACCTAAGCCGAATAGAAAATCAGGAATTAAATCAAATGGAAATAAGAAATAGCCGATAATTAATACAGCAAACAAAATCTTTTTTGATTTTGTAACTTCCTTTTCCACAAAGAAATCTTTTAAAAATGGAATAGACCGTTGAAATGTAAATAGGAATCCAATACGTTTCCAAAACCTTCGCATGATAAGCAAGCTCCTTTCTTGATTTCCTTTATCCTAGTTATACTAGCATATATATATGTGATTTGCCGAATGATTCAACATGGCGCATAATATATGAAAATCTTTATAAGATGAGCCAATTAAAGACATAGCACTATAAAATAGCTGGGGAGAAGTAACACAAAAGGCCCTAAGAAAAGGATGGATAGCGAACCTTGTTTTTATACAAGGTCCACTATTTTATACTATTGATGCAGCTGATTTTTTGGTATTGGAATGTACATTAACTGATCATCATTCTCTGCTGGATTTCCTCGTCCATCTGTATTGTTCGTAATAATATACAATCCATTCTGGTCAGCCATTACATCTCGTACCCTACCAACATCTGAAATAATTGCTGTTTCGGTTTCCTTTAAGGGATCAAATTGGCGAAGTGCTTCCCCTCTTAAAGAAGCAAAATAAAACTTGCCTTGTAAATAGGTCATTCCAGAAGGAGCCCAAGTATCTTCACCTGAATGGATAATCGGAGTTTTCATTCCTTCTTTTGTCTCATCACCCTGTATCTCCGGCCAACCATAATTATTGCCTGCTTCGATCTGATTTATTTCATCTGTTGCGCTTGAACCATGTTCGGTTGCATATAACTGACTGCCTTTCCCCCAAGCTAAACCCTGTGGGTTACGATGACCGTAAGAAAAAACATAGGAATCTTGTTGCGGATTATCATTGGGAACGGTACCGTCAAGATTCATCCGAAGAATTTTCCCAGCAAGGCTCTCCATATCTTGAGCTGATTCAGGATTCGTAGCATCACCTGTAGTAATATACAACTTATTATCTGGCCCAATCTCCATTCTTCCACCTTGATGGAACTCTCCTCCTGGGATTTTATCAAGTAATATACTTTTTTCTCTCCATTGTTCTTCGGTCTCCTCTACTGTCACTACACGTTGATAATATGCTCCATTTTGTTCGTAGGAATAATAAGCAATTGCCGTATTTGTTTGTGAGAAATTCTCTGGGAACGCTAACCCCAATAATCCAGCTTCAGCTTGCTGGGATAAACTAGCATCAAATTGTACGGGTTTTCGATTAACTTCGTCCGCTTCCACTTTCACAATAGAACCGGTTCGCTCGCTAATATACAGCGAGCTATCTACTTGCTCAATTTCCCACGGTTCTTGCAAATTAGAAGCAATTACTTTCTTTTCGATTCCTTGATCTGTTTCTTCAGTGGTTTTTGATTCTTGTGACGCTTGATCTTTTTGAGACGAATTCGAATCGTTATCTTGTGCACATGCAGATACCAAAACGATAACAACCATGATAAAGAATACGTAGAAATCCCGAATACACAACACCTCATCATTATTCGTTTTACTAATCTATTTTGATTATTCCCTAAATTTAGTAACAAAAAACACTACAGTCTTTTCTTGCTTTTTTTCCTGAAATTCCATCTTTTCTTTGTTATTTTTAGATAGAATTCTTAAAGGCAGTAATGGTTTTGTTTCAATCAAAAAAAGATAGGCAAAATGTATTGGAAATGGAGTGCCCCCTCACCTATCCAAGGTAAGTTAGGTGAAGGACGAATACCACGAAACTCCTGCGGAAAAAGCCCCCGCAGTGGGGTTTTCACGAGGAGGCTCGGGCTTTCGTCCGCAGAAAGCGAGTGGTACCGCACGGGCGCACAAAAAAGCTTGTAGAAAAACATAAGATTTTTCTACAAGCTGACTGAAAGCAATACTTTCAGTGTTTTACGTTTCTTAGTCTATTTTATTCTTTTTCGCTGCTTTTTCACGTTCATTCTTATTTAAGATTTTTTTACGTAATCGGACTGTCTCAGGGGTTACTTCACAATATTCATCATCATTTAGATACTCAATTGCTTCTTCTAAAGACATTTCCCTGGTTTTGCGAATGGTTGAGGTTTGATCTTTTGTCGCAGAGCGAACATTGGTTAAATGTTTTTCCTTTGTAATATTAACCGTTAAGTCATTATCCCGATTATGTTCTCCTACAATCATACCGGAATAAACCTCCGTACCTGGGTTAACAAAGATAACACCACGATCTTCCAATTGCATAATACCATAAGTTGATGCTTTACCGTTTTCTAGTGCTACTAGGACACCTTCTCTTCTTCCACCAACTTGTCCTTTTATAATTGGTTCATATCCATCGAACGTATGGTTTAGGATTCCATACCCACGTGTTTGCGACATGAATTCTGTTGAATACCCAAGCAGTCCTCGTGATGGAACTTTAAATTCAAGGCGTACTTGACCATTTCCTTGGTTAACCATATCAAGCATTTCACCTTTTCTTTCCCCTAAAGATTCCATAATCGCTCCTGTATATTCTTCAGGTACATCGACTTGTACCCGTTCTACAGGTTCACACTTTACACCATCTATTTCTTTAATAATAACTTGCGGTTTCGATAGTTGTAATTCATATCCTTCACGACGCATATTTTCAATCAAAATGGATAGATGTAGTTCCCCACGCCCTGACACAATCCAAGCATCAGGTGAATCTGTTGGCTCCACTCTCAGACTAACATCTGTTTCTAATTGTTTTAGCAATCGTTCTTCAATTCGACGTGACGTAATATATTTTCCTTCTCTCCCAGCAAATGGGCTGTTGTTAACAAGAAAAGTCATTTGTAAGGTAGGTTCATCAATACGTAACCAAGGCAGTCCTTCGATATGATCCTGTGGACATATCGTTTCACCTACATTAATATCTTCCATTCCAGCAACTGCTACAATATCTCCCGCAACTGCTTCTTTAATTTCTATCCGTTTTAAGCCTATAAAGCCAAATAATTTAGTAATACGGAATGATTTTTCCGAACCATCTTTTTTCAAAATGACAACTTGCTGACCGACAGCGATTTTACCACGTACTACACGGCCCACACCAATTCGGCCAACGTAATCATTATAATCCAATAAAGTTATTTGGAATTGTAATGGCTCTTCACGATTATCCACTGGAGCCGGAATGTGATCCAGAATTGTGGTGAATACAGGATCCATCGTCTCTTCTTGTTCCTCTGGTTCAAACCCTGAAGTTCCATTTAAAGCAGAAGCATAAACTACAGGGAACTCTAGTTGGTCATCATCTGCACCAAGCTCAATGAATAAATCAAGCACTTCATCAATTACTTCGTGTGGACGTGCGTTTGGGCGATCAATTTTATTTAGCACGACGATTGGGGTAAGTTTTTGCTCCAGTGCTTTTTTTAATACAAAACGGGTTTGCGGCATCGTTCCTTCGTAAGCATCAACTACTAACGCCACTCCATCAACCATTTTCATAATTCGTTCCACTTCACCACCAAAGTCAGCATGGCCAGGCGTATCAAGGATATTAATGGCTGTGTCTTTATATTTAATCGCGGTATTCTTTGCCAAAATAGTAATACCACGTTCTCTCTCAATATCTCCAGAGTCCATCGCCCGCTCATTAACTTGCTCATTTTCGCGGAATGTCCCCGAATACTTTAAAAGCTGATCGACTAATGTCGTTTTACCATGGTCTACATGGGCAATAATAGCGATGTTGCGAATATCTTCTCTTAATTGCATACGTAAGCTCCTCTATTTACGAGTTGATTCAAACCATTCAATTATAACACACTTGCCGGTATTAGGTAAAAGTTTTGAAGTTTCATCGTTCTAAATGCTGCTCGAAAAATTCTATTTGGAATTTTGCTCCTCCAAGTTGTGAGCGATCGACAGTTATTCTGCCACCAGATTGTTCAATAATAGCTCGAGCAATTGCTAATCCAAGGCCAGTTTCTCCACCCTTTCCTTTTACAAATCGATGAAATATCTGCGGGATAAGGTTTTCGGATATCCCCTCACCATCGTCCTCTACAGTAATCAGGATTCGCTTGTTTTCTTGTTTAATATGCAAGCTTACCTTTTCGTTCGCATGACGTATGCCATTAAAGGTAAGATTTAAAAGGGCACGTAATAACTTTTCACCATCAGCGTATAATTCTGGTGACCCCTCCATGCTGTGCTTTAATTCAACTCCATTTTCATTAACAATTGGCAAAGCCCGATCCACTACTTGCTCCAAGATAACAGATAACTGTAACATTTCAGGATTATAAACATCTGGTTCACTATCTAATTTAGCTAATAGGACCATTTCATTAATTATTTTTTTCAAGCGTTTAACTTCTGTTACCATCACTTCCAAGCCCTTTTCTTCTTCATTCGCATCAAAAATCTTATCCCGGATTCCTTCTGCATACCCTTGGATTGTCATCAATGGCGTTTTTAGTTCATGGCTTGCATTTTGAAAGAAAGTTTGTTGAGAATTAATATACCTCTGTAGTTCGTTTGCCATCTCAAATACACTTTGTTCCACTTCCTTAATTTCCCCAGTAGCGTGAATTCTCTCCATGGAATTAAATTGACGTTTTTCGATTTTCTTCAATTGTTTTTTTAATTTAGAAAGTGGCGTTACTAATTTACGTGTAAATATATAACTCAGAATTGTTGCAATAGCGCCACCTATCAAGAATACAATTAGTAACCGGAAAATAAAATTCTGTTGAACAGATTCAATATCACTAAGTGGGGTTAATAAAATTAACTCTAATCCTGTACTTTCAGGTCTAATTAGAATTCGCGAAGTAACGTATTTATCATTTTTATACTCCCATAACGTTTCATTTTTATCGGAAAAATCATTGGTACGAAAGAATTCAGCAACAACCGATTTAGGTAATGGTGATACGACGGCATTTTGATTACGATCATATATAAATAATTGTAAATCTTGATCCTGGAGAAACTCCTCTAAATTACTTATACTCGTGTTACCGTACTGTTCATTTAGAACCTCAATTAATAAATCTCCTTTTTGCCTTAATTGCCGTTGCTCATCTTGAATAAGCATGTCCAAAATTAAAGAGTAAATCAAATATCCCGTTATCGCCATGACGATTAATAATAGAGTAGTAAATGCAGCATTTAGCTGAGATTGCAGCCTCATACTTGATCTCCTTCATGCCTTAATCGATAGCCGTAACCCCATACAGTTTCCAACGGAAGATCGGGTAGTTTCTTCCGAATCCGCTTCACTAAATCATCCACGGCTCGATCACTTCCAAAGTAATTATCTCCCCATATTTTTATTAGCAATTCTTCTCTAGAAAATGCGCGATTGATATTTTCAGTTAGTATCGATAACATATCAAATTCTTTGGTGGTTACTTCAAATTCTTGATTATCAAAGAAAATACGCCGTTCTTTCTTATCAATCGTTAGTTGGTCAACAGTTACTCTATCTTCCAGTTCTTCTTTTTCTACCAACACTTGCGAGCGTTTGAATAAACGTTTTACTCTAGCCACTAATTCTCGCGGGCTAAACGGCTTTGTTAAATAATCGTCTCCACCAAGCTCCAGCCCGAGAATCTTATCTATCTCTTCATCTTTTGCTGATATAATAATAATTGGAACTTCACTTTCATTACGAATTTTTTTGCAGAATTCATAACCATCCATACCAGGCAGCATAATATCTAATATCCACATATCGGGGCGGTCGGTTTGCCAAAACTCCCATGCATCCTCAGCATTATCCAGTACGGTTACTTCAAAACCCTCTTTTTTCAAATACGCGGATACAATATTTTGTATATTCGAATCATCTTCAACAACACCAATATGATTATTCATACTCTGTCACCTTTTCTACAAATTAATTACTTCTATTCTCACATAAATAGTTAATGTTTACATCCTAAATGGTTTTACACATTTTTTCCACATTTATACCAAATGAATCCCAAATAGCGTGGGTACAATATAAATATATCGATGGTGACTTCATTGAATTACATCTTTAAATTCTCATGAAGTGCCATTTACTCATATATTCAGGCTGGTGGATAACACCTCTGTTGCGTCCCCTAACTCCCCTCGTCGCTTAGAGATGGTATCCTAAAGCCTGTTTTTTAAAATCTTTGGAAAGGGTGAGGAAAGATGGATTATAAAGACGAAAATCAACGTAATGATTGGGATGGATATCCTAATGAAAATAATTCTTTCGAAGATGAACGGCCACTATCTGATACCTATCAAGACCATCAAACTCAAAGAGAATCATATAATCAAACAGATACAGGTACTTCCGATAATCATAGAGACTCTAAAGGAAATAAAAAACCTCCAAAAAATAAATCGATGCTGCACTTCTTCCTAGGAGGGTTATCTGGTGGTATCGTATCTGTAGCCTTAATAGTAGCATTGGTATTAACAAATATTATACCTATTAACCAACAAAGCGGAAACAATAATAACGCTACAGATAATTCAAACAATGAAGCAGCAGAAGTAGTCAAGACCTTGGCCTCCGATGACGCAGATGTTGCTACTAACATAGAAGAAACTTCTAAAGCTGTTGTTGGTGTACTTAATATGCAACAGCAAAGCGTATGGACTGAAAGCGAGGAAGCAGGTACTGGCTCAGGAATTATATATAAAAAGGAAAACGGCAAGGCATACGTTATTACGAATCAACACGTTGTAGAAGGGGCAAAAGAAGTAGAAATTGTGCTTAATTATCAAGAGGAACGCTTAAATGCAAAAGTACTAGGTACAGATGAATTAACCGATTTAGCTGTATTAGAAGTCGATGGCGAGAAAATAACAACTGTTGCTAACATGGGTACTTCAAAAGACCTTAAAGTAGGTGAAACTGCTATGGCTATTGGCAATCCGCTCGGCATGCAATTTGCTAACACCGTGACGAAAGGCGTAGTCAGTGGATTAAATCGCTCCATTGAAATTGATACAAATGGTGACCAGCAAGCAGATTGGGTAACAGAAGTTATTCAAACCGATGCTGCAATCAACCCTGGAAATAGCGGCGGTGCATTAGTAAATGAAAATGGAGCTGTCGTCGGTATTAACTCTATGAAAATTGCTCGTAGTGAAGTAGAAGGTATAGGTTTTGCCATCCCGGTAGATTCAGCACTTCCGATAATTGAACAATTAGAAAAAGAAGGTGAAATCGAAAGGCCGCTAATCGGAATTAGTACTGCCGCAATTAATCAAGTACCTCAACAGTATCGCAATGAAATTGCCTTGCCTGATGATGTAAAGGGCGGTATGGTTATCGCAGAGGTACAAAATGGTTCGGCAGCATCTGAAGCAGGTTTAGAACAATTTGATGTCATTACAAAAATTAATGGGAATGAAATTACATCGATTTTAGAATTAAGACAATTCCTCTATTCTGATGCATCCGTTGGTGAGACAGTCGAAATAGAGTACTATCGTGATGGTGAGAAGCAAACAACAGAATTAACACTTCAAGCACAAGAAGACAATGAAACAAACCAGTCAAACGAATGATAAACATGTAAAAACCCATTTCCTCAACAACAGGAGATGGGTTTTTTATAATGTTATCCAAAGAATAAATCAAAAATATTGCTGCTTGCAGAAGTTTCCTTATTGTAGAACTCCGAGTATCCACAATTTTTACAATATACAACAAGGAATTTATTATTCTGAACATCAAACATCTTCGATAACCCAGAACCTGTCATTGATACTTCTTTTTGATCCGCATCCGTACTGCCACATTTTAAACAACCTTTACTTTGATTCATTTCATTCACCTCTTATTTGTACTACGAATAAATGGAATAAAGGTTTCAAATGAAGTTGCAATGAGTTAGTCCAAATTCTCTTCATATTTATTATGATTAGCAGCCGGATGTGTATATTCTCCATTAATATCAGCAGCTAAAAATTCTTCTACACTTTCTACTGCTCCTGGTGCTCCATCACTATTTGGATACATTTCATCATAGTCTTCTTTCTCACCATAGAAGTCAGATGGAGTTTCAGAAGTTCCATAGACACTCACTTCTTGCCAAGCATCTTCTGCATCATATTCAACCTGTGAATCATCAGATCTTTCATCAGGATTTATATTTGGGCTAAAAACTTGCTCTTCAATGGTACGATGCTGCGTAAATGCATTATGATTCGCATGTTCCACACAACGATCAGCAGTAGGAACAGTAGCTAGCCTTTCATACGGAATATCTCCCCCACATTTCGTACATATACCATATGTGCCATCTTCAATAGCATGTAATGCTTCATTAATTTCTTCTAATTCCCTTTCAGCATGCTCATTAAGAGCTAGATCCTTTGACCTCTCAAATAATTCAGACCCTGTATCTCCAGGATGATTATCATAATTGGAAAGTTCCCCAATTGATTCCTGTGCCGTTTCAAGCGTAAGCCCTAAGTGATCCTGAACTTGATTAATCAACTCAGATTGCCGATTTAATAAGACTTCCTTACATGCCGCTAATTGTTGGTTCGTAATCATGGAAGATCGTCCTCTCTTTTTGAGTGAATATGTATCTATACTATGCACAAAAGAGGACGACGACATTCTCTATTTTTGCTCCCAAATCATGTCAATCCGAAATCGGTTATTTAGAATTTATTTCCATTTTTAGTTGATACATTATGGATGCAGGAATGCCAAAGGTTATATATAAATCCTTTTATTAAGGCGCTTCAAGATACATGTAAAAAATTGAAGCGAGAAGAAAATACATCCATGTTGATCATTTTTCTTACTATTACCCTTCACGTTTATAGAATGCGACAACACTTTCAGCCATTTCAATAATCTTATCCTGTAATTCTTTTGGTTCAATCACCCTTATTTGATCTGCAAACCCCAGTATATAGGCTTTTGCCTCATTTTCGGTATCAAAAGAAAGTTTGACAGGGACCCAATCATCCTTCGTTATATTTTCAACCTCCATATTTTGGACCAATCGTCCAGAGAACTTAAGCCATGTCAAGGTAGACGGCAGAACTTCCACTCGTACTTCGTAATGAGGTAAATTTTCTATAAATGCTTTTGTTGATAATTCCCAATACTGAGCAAGATTGAAATCTTTTGGTCTTTCAAATGTTTCTTCCAAAGGTTTTGCGGATAATATACGCGACGCCCTGTAATTTCGGATGTCATCATTTTCTTTGGAAGCAACGAAATACCAACGACTTCCTTTTGCTACAAGTCCAAGTGGTTTTACAACTCGTTCACTAGTATTTCCGTCCATACGCTGATATTCAATCTTTAATTTGTATTCGTTCCAAATGGCCTTTTTAAGAACTTCGAAGGACATTATTTTTTCTCTCCGCTTAAACCATGTGCTCATGTCAACATGAATACGATTCCAGACATCTTTAGCGTTTTCGCGATAAATAGATGGAAGCGAAGCGATTAGTTTATTCCTAGCTTCTTCGGATGTACGGGCAAATCCCAAGTCATCTAGCAATTGTGTGGACTGAGGTACAAATAGCGCACGAATTTCAGATTCCTTTAAACCTGTTAAATTAGTCCGATAATCTTCCAATAATGACCAGCCGCCGTTTTTCCCCCGTTCTGCTAAAACTGGGATACCGGTTCCACTTAAAGCATCCATATCTCGATAAATGGTTCGTTCGGAAACCTCCAGCTTTTCTGCTAATTCTTTGGCTGTCATTTGCCCATGTGATTGTAATAATAAAAGTATAGATACCAGTCGATCCCCTCTCATCAACCTCACCTTTTTATCATTTATTATGTTTATTTAATAAAATATGACATAAGTTGTCAAGAACAGGGTGTAATATTATAGGTAATTCATTGAGACCACTGTTCCATATACTTAAGCGCTCTACCCAGGAGGTGCAGTATGCAAGACCAAAATCACATCATTTTAAGCGAAGTAAATGAAACTAATTTAAAGAACATTTCCCTTGAAATCCCGAAAAAGAAAATCACTATATTCACAGGCGTATCCGGAGCAGGGAAGTCATCCATCGTCTTCGATACGATTAGTAAAGTCCAGGCTAGTCCTCACAAGGAACTGACTGAACAAATGCTTCGACATCATATCAAACGAACCTTTAACTGGCATGCTTTTGAAATGATTTGGCCAAATCCTCCTGCAGCTGAAAGACTGGCAAAGTTGACTGTTAAAACCTTATTTATAATTGGTACAGAGGAATTACCCGATAACCTTCGCGTCGCTGACTACTTTTGAAAACAATCAGCCGCTCAAATCATTGAAATTTCTGGTGCAGATCATATGGTGACGTTAACGCATCCCAAGGATTTGTATCGACATATAATATTTTTTAAAAGGATGATGATTGATATGCCAAGAACACCACAAGAGAATGAGCGTATTCGGCAGTTAGCCAAAGAGAGTATTCTTAAAGCTGCGATGGAATTATTCATCAAGCAGGGGTATCATGCGACTTCTATTAGCGACATTGCTATACAGGCTGGCGTCTCTAAAGGCCTGCTTTACAACTACTTTAAAGGGAAAGAAGAACTTCTGGCGACAATGGTAGACGCTCGGGTAGGAGAAATAGTTGAAGTCATGGATCAAGCAAAAGCTATCGATACACCAGTGGAGCAAATCAAGCATATTATAGAGGGTGCTATCGATAATGTCTACGATAGGCCGGAAGAATTTCGTTTCTATCTACATCCGCAAACGCAGCCTGAAGCAGATCATGAGCTGATCAAATACAGTCGTTTTCTTATTGAAGAGAACGGCAGACAGTTTGAGTTTCAATGTAAGATATTTGAAAAACTAGGAGCAAAGGAATCACGGAAACGGTCGTTATACTTTCCATCCACGCTTCAAGGCATTATGTTGATGATATCTACTTATCCACAGCAGTTTCCCATAGAAGAAATAAAAAAGCAGATCGTTGATGAGTTTTGTAACTCGCTTTCCTTTTAAAACAATTATATGGCGTGATTGCGACATACAAACAATGAAGCTCATTCTCTATCCGCCCCCTTCTTATTGAAGGGGCTTTTATGTAAATTAATTAAAATTAAACTTTTAAACTACACCAACAAACGTTCCTTTCATATGATTAATATTAAAATGGTTATAACATTTCACTCCTTTCTAGACATTGTTATTCTTTTAGCCCTCTCTTGTTCCAAGAGGGCTTGCTTCACATCTCTATATTTTAATATACATTTTAATATGTGATACCTAAATTATATTGCGAGTATGCCTATTAAAAAAACACCCAGGGGACGGGAGACAACTAAAATAGGTAACCTAAAAGTCGAACGATAAAATAGGAATGAGTTAAACGATGATACACATGCAGTCAACATACGTAGACTCATACCGGAACAGTACGAGCGGAAGATCCCGAAGGAAAGTGTGCTGACGAGGGATTGCCGGGGCAAGGAAGCTGAACCGTGCTCGCGGAAAGCGAAGGATTTTGACGAGAGCGATGATAGAACCTATTTTATGTAAACAACTCATCCGGACGGACTCCTCTACTATTTAAGTCTAGAAGCCAAAGAAGAATTATTACATAACTATAGCCCTAGTACAACAACCGCAAATTGAACTAGGGCAAGGTAATGGGGTTAACCCTTATAGATAATATTTACCAATGTATTTAAATATGACTAAAGACACATCATAAATTTAAGGCTTTTCTTAGCCTTTCAGATTACTCACTTTCTATATAAACATAGTATATGTAAGGTCTCACGCGAATTGCCCCTCTTAAACGAGGGGCTTTATTTAATTAAATAACGAAATGTTTGTAATTCACTAATCGCTCGCTCAATACCAGAAAAAGTATTTATAAAGTTACAATGATTCACATGTAGTCAACAGTTATTTGCTGCTTTGCGAATGATTGTTAGGCGCTTGTTGTTGTGAACTATTTAACCCACTTAGTGTGTTTGTTAGTTGTTGCGCATTTTGATTGTTAGTCATATTTTGGATGGGTTGAGTTATTTGTTGTGCTGAATTGTTCATTGCATTCGATAAATTTTGGGACATGTTCTTAAATGTTCCATTTTGTACTCCCTTTGTAATTCCATAAATTGCTGCTCCCGTTGCTCCTATGGCAAGTAGTGAAGTCATCATACCTCGATTATTCATATTTATCATCCTTTTTATTTGTTGGTTCTTCTTGAAATTCAATATTATTTTTGCATCATCCATCAAATTTATACGAATGATAATACTTCACTTTTTTCCATTTGAATTTACTTACTTTTCGTGATGAATAAGCATAAAAGTATTGCTTTAATAATAGCTCTTATATCAACATCAATTGTGATCATTTACCCAAGTCATATCAATATGCCAAATCCCATCATCAAGGTATGGCTCCGATATTTGTCTAAATTGAAAGGATTCATAGAACTTTTTTAAATATTGTTGCGCTTGTATTTTTAGGGTATACACTTGTTCATTTTTCATATAATGTAGTACATTTGCCAATAATTGTCTTCCATAACCATTGCCACGATATTTAGCCGCTACCAATACGCGACCAATTGATGCTTCTTCATACATACTACCCGCAGGTAATAATCGTGCATAAGCAGCGATTTCTTCACCATCTTTTAAATAATAATGGATGGATCGAAAATCATACCCATCCAATTCTGGATATGCACAACGTTGCTCCACGACGAACACATCTACTCTTAACTGAAGTATTTTATACAATTCTTCTGCATCTAATTCATTGAATGTTTTAACCACCCATTCCATTTAAAAAACCCTCCCCACTATGTTTACAATATAATTTAACTATAGCATACAGGAAAACTTGTTTATTTTGTCGAAAGAATTAGAAAGAGAAGAAAGGAGAGAAAAAATTGGTAACCACAGATACAAATATCGGATTTATCGGAACTGGTGTAATGGGCAAAAGTATGGCGCGTAATCTCATGAAAGCAGGATATAAATTATCAATTTATACTCGAACTCAACAGAAAGCGGAAGAATTACTGGCCGAAGGCGCAACATGGTATTCGTCCCCAACAGCCTTATCCAAATCATGTCATGTAATAATTACCATGGTTGGATACCCTTCAGACGTAGAAGAAATCTATTTTGGCGAAAATGGCATATTGAATCATGTGTCTCCTGGTTCGTTTTTAATTGATATGACTACTTCAAAACCACAATTAGCAATAGATATTGCAAATCAGGCAAAACAAAAAAATTGTTATGCCTTAGATGCACCTGTATCTGGTGGTGATTTAGGTGCCAGAAACGGAAAGTTAGCAATTATGGTTGGCGGAGAAGAGCAAGCATTTCAGGATGTTAAAGAGCTTTTTCAGATTATGGGAGAAAATATCATGCTTCAGGGAGAAGCGGGGGCAGGCCAACACACAAAACTCGCAAATCAAATTACCATTGCTTCCAATATGATTGGTGTTTGTGAAGCAATTGCTTATGCAAAAAAAGCTGGACTCGATCCAAGCCGCGTTTTGGATAGTATTACAACTGGTGCTGCAGGTAGTTGGTCATTATCCAACCTAGCACCACGAATGATTGTTGGTGATTTTGCACCAGGGTTCTATGTGAAGCATTTTATCAAAGATATGAGAATTGCGCTTGAGTCTGCGGAAGAACTTGGTCTATCCACACACGGATTATCGCTTTCACTAAAGTTATATCAGGAACTTGAGGAAAAGGGTGAAGCTGATAGTGGAACACAAGCGTTAATGAAACTATTTGCTTAAAACAAAAATGCTGAGAGAAGGGGTAACAATTATGCTATTGTTGCCCCTTGTGTTTGATTTCCTCTGCTGCTTGTTGGACGATAAAACCTAATTCATCATTACCAAATAATTGTAGCACTTGTAATACCGTTTCCGTTGGAATCATTTCTGACTCTTCCCTTGAAACAGTTGAATTGATAGCTTCAACTAACGCTTGATTTGTACCTGTCTGATTAGGATACGCTTGATTATACAAAGCTTCCGGGTCTAAGTTATTATTCTTGCACCATTGGGTGAACACAAGAATCATCATTTTTTCTTCTTGTTGATAATTATCTATGATTTGCTGCTCTTTTGCTTTTTCGTTCATGATTCCCCCGCCTTTTTTAACATAAATATCCAAGAAAAGGATAGTGCTTGTTTTAGTTCTGTCGTTAAGTGAGCATAATTTTCTTTTGTTACGCCTTGTTTATATACTCCAAATCCATCCGTACAGGAAAGATTCATCTCCTCACATAGTTTTTCAAATTCCCATGGCATCATCGTATTACATATAGCTTTTTCCATATGTAAACGTGGATAACTATTTATTCTCGGACCGGCAGTCGGACCAAGAATACCAATACAAAGCCAACCGCCCTGCTTTACTACTCGCTTTATTTCTTTTATTGCATGTTTAGGATTCTCCGTCCACTCTAAACTATTTATTGCCATCACACCATCAAATGTTTCCTTTTTGAAAGGAAGCTGATTTACATTTCCTTGTAAGAATTCAATACTGCTTGGATGCTCTGCTCTTGCATAGTTAATCATATTGGCTGATATATCAAGGCCCACTGCTTGGTACTTCTGCTCATAAAGCTTATATGTTCCATATCCATCACCACAGCCAATATCCAGAACATAGCCTCCTGTTTGAAAGTAGTTATTAATAAATGGGATAATCTCGCTCCTACTCCCATTTTCCCACATATTCTGACTTCGTTCATTCCAAAACGCTGCTCGATTGTCCCATTGTTCAGTAGCCTCTTTATTCCAATCAAAGCTTGTCATGAGTTTCCTCCTTATATAACAAAGATTTCGATTTGTAATATAGTTAAATTCTATCCTTTTCTAATGTATAAAAAAAGGCTTATCTCAAAAGAGATAAGCCTTTTTTCTATATCTATTATAGACGAGTAACGTTTGCAGCCTGTGGCCCGCGGTTACCTTCTACGATTTCAAATTCAACATCTTGACCTTCTTCAAGTGTTTTGAAACCTTCAGCTTGGATAGCTGAGAAGTGTACGAATACGTCGTCTCCGTCTTCACGCTCGATGAAACCGAAGCCTTTTTCAGCATTAAACCATTTTACTTTACCAGTCATTAAAATGACCTCCTTATACAAATATCGTGCAAAGTAATTGAATCATAAATACTTTTACACTCACTTTGATAAAGAGATCGTAAAGTATTATTCAAACTTCAATTTCCTTTTGCACTTTTAACTTTACCTTGTTCTTTAATAAAATGCAAGTGCATAAGCGGATATTCGCAACATTTTTTCGCAATTGCTCTATAATTCCTATGAAAATAATTTGATAATTCATATTTTGGAATATTTTTTTAGGCGATTCCACCTATTTGTCAGACATCCGTTAAATTACGACATTATATCCTTGTTCTTCCACCGCTTCACGCATAGTCTGAATATTCACCTGTGCTTCATCATAGGTTACATCTACTTTTCCAGTATTCAGATGAACTTCTACTCCCGTAACACCATTCAATGCTTCAAGTGCACCTTTCACTGCTTGTTCACAGTGGCCACAGCTCATTCCTCTTACATCTAATGTTGTTTGCATCATTTATATCTCCTTTCAATTATTGCTTTCCACGAAAATATATCCATTTAAACCTTATTTCTGCTATAGTTTCAGCCGTTTTAATCGTAAAGAATTGGAGACAACACTGACGGAACTAAATGCCATTGCAGCTCCAGCAATCCATGGAGCTAATAAGCCGAGAGCTGCAATTGGTATACCTGCACTGTTATAGGCAAAAGCCCAGAATAAATTTGCCGGATATTTTTTATCGTTGCTTGACTTGTTTTGATCGCCATTGGTATTAAAAGCAACTCGCCACCCAAGATCGTTACATCTGCTGCTTCTATAGCAACTTCTGTCCCTGTCCAATGGCAATACCAATATCGGCTACTGCTAATTAATTCCGTCACCAACCATTGCTACTTGCTTACCTTGTTGTTGCACCATTTTTACTTTTTCTGCTTTCTGCTTTGGAAGAACCTTTGCAATCACTTGGCTAATTCCAACTTGTTTCGCGATCGCCTCAGCTGTTCTTTCATTATCTCCTGTGAGCATAATTACTTCCAAGTCTTGAGATTGAAGTTGTTCAATTGCTTCTATTGCAGTATCTTTTATTGTATCTGCAACAGCAATAACTCCTTTCAAGTCATAATCAATTGCGATCAGCATGGCCGTCTTCCCATCAGCCTCAAATCGTTGAACTTCTTCCTCTACTGTTTGATAGTTAACGCTTTTGTTTCCAAATATTTACCAAATAATATTAACGTGATTAGAATAGCACTCGTTTCAAAATAAAGATGTGGCATATAAGTTGGATCCCCAATGGTTTTTAACGATTCATACAACCTATAAAAATAAGCTGCACTTGTACCTAGAGCTACCAACACATCCATATTTGCTGAATAATTCCGCAGGTTCTTATAAGCTCCAATATAAAATTGGCAGCCAATCAAAAATTGAACGGGTGTAGCTAAGACAAATTTAAAACCAAGGATTCATAAAGATAGCCCGGCAATTGTAGACCAAATAAATGGTCAAACATAGTTATTAATAGTGGCATAGATAAAACACTGCAGCAACCAACTTCCTTCTCATTCGCTTTAACTGTTCTTCTTTTTTCGATTGTTTTTGTTAGTTTTCGGTCTTTAACTGTGCATGATACCCTAGCTTTTCAATTACATTAATTATTTCACCTTCCCCAGTAACTGCGGAATTTGTATTCAATCGAAGCAGATTCATTGGCCAGATTTACCGATGCATTAAAAATTCAGATTTTTCATTAAGTGCTTTCTCAATTCTAGTTGAACAAGCAGCACAGGTCATACCTGTTATTCCGAATGTAACATGTTGTTTTTCAGGTATTGGATACACCTTCATTTAGAAAACTGTTTTAATACTTCCATTAACTCATCAATCGCTTCATTGCCTTCACCATTTTTAACAGCATCCGTAACACAATGTTTCGTGTGTCGTTCTGCTACAGAAAATCCAACCTTTTTTAATGCAGCATTAATCGCGCTGATTTGAACTAAGATATCGATGCAATAGCGATCTTCCTCAACCATTTTTTGTATCCCTCGTACTTGTCCTTCTATGCGCTTTAGCCGATTCGTTATTGCTGCCTTTTCATCCTTTGTCCTTGGAGTTACTGGGTGGTCATGCCTTTGGTTTGCCATCTATCTTCATCTCCTTATTATTGGTTTCATTCATCTTTCGCTATATACTATACCCCTCTAATGTATAATGCACAACAAAAAAGCATATAAATCCCATCACTATTTTGTATCATTTTTTCTTTTTCTAGTTAATACAAAAAACCTTTTCCATAAGAGCTATATTTTCAGCTTCTACGAAAAAGGTGATTCCATACGGTATTTAGTTAAAAATATAGAACATAAATGCAATTAAACCTATAAGTACTGCCAAACTATAAATCCCAATTAAAATAGGGACATTCGTTTTTAACGAATTTACCTCATATTCAGATGAGCGGATTCGCTCATTTTCGGGAGAATCTCCTTCCTCCTCATACCTTCTTAGTTTATTCTCTTCCTGCTTGAAAGCAAACAAGGTAGCGCCTAGAGCAATCACAAATAAGATAATTAAAAAGACGATTAAACCAACACTCACTTTTTTCTGCCCCCATTCAAATTCCTAGTTTAAGAATTACATGGGGAACAGCACTTTGCAATCGTTTTCGATCAATTGTCAAAAATCGTTACCTTATTATTACGCGATCTTTTCGACCATTAGATTAGCATGGATTAATCGATTCCTCACTATAATCCCAATCCAGCTTGCCATTAACACTTTAATAAATCCAACAATAATAAACGGATATACCCCCGCTAACATAGCTTCTTGCCAGTTAACATCCAGTACATACTTCATCTGAATTGTTCCAAATACTAAGGTAATAAACATACCAACTGTATTCGCAATAACAGCATAAAGGTAGTTAAAACGTGTCTTCTCTAAGATCATTCCCGTAGCAAAGGCTGCTAAAATAAATCCCATTATGTATCCACCCGATGGACCAGCTAAAACTTGAAGACCCCCGCTAAAACCAGCAAAAACAGGTACACCGACTGCTCCGATTAATACATAGCAAATCATTGCTATCGCTCCAAGCCTACTTCCCAAAATGGTTGCAGTGATGCCTACTGCTAATGTCTGACCACTTATTGGAATAATTGGTAAAGGAATTTCAATTTGCGCCAATATGGCTGTTAACGCCGAGAAGATTGCACACGTTGTAATCCTATGCATCTTTTTACTTTTTGAATTCATCCTCACACCTCCCCTTAAGAATAATTAGATTAAATTCTATTTTAAAAACATTTGTTTGTCAACCACATTTAATTAAGGTTGACAAAAAAACTCCCAAGCGACAGATCATACTATCGTTTGGGAGAAAAATGGAGGCTATTCGGCTGTTAAACGTAATACAGATTCTAATAGGACATTTACACCTTTTGCACAATCATCCCAGTCTGTTAACTCATCTTCAGCATGACTTTTTCCATTTACACTTGGAACAAAAACCATAGCAGATGGAATATAAGTCGCAATAAATTGGGCATCGTGCCCAGCTCCACTAACCATTCGCTTATATGAATAACCTAAGCCTTTGGCGGATTGTTCCAGTATGTTTACAATAGCTGAATCAAACCAAACCGTATCTCTGCCCCACAGTTTTCGCAAGGTGACATCACAATCTTCTTTCATGGGAGAAGATGGAATAGCCTGAATAATTTCTTCTACTTGTTTAATAATCGCTTCATCTTGATGACGTGCTTCTAAAGAGAATACAACCTTATTCGGAATAACCGTATGAATATTGGGGCTAACATCTACCCTACCTATTGTAAATACTATGCTTTCATCCAATCGACTTAACCTATCCCGTAATTGACTAATTACGCTATTCGCAGTAAATAGTGCATCTTTTCTCATTTGCATTGGTGTTGTACCAGCATGATCCGATTCACCTGTAATTTCTATTTCATAACAAACCATTCCGACCACACATTCTACAACACCAATTTTTAAGGATTCCTGTTCTAAAATTGGTCCTTGCTCAATATGAAGCTCCAGAAAAGCCTCGGCCTCAGTTAGTCGATTCGCTTCCTGTCCAATATAACCACTTGCTTCCAACGCTTCCTTAAACGTTATCCCATGATTATCTGTGGACTGTAGCATTCTGGTTTTATCAAATTTTCCTGAGATGACCCCTGAAGCCATCATCGAGGGTTCAAACCTTGCGCCCTCTTCATTTGTTATATTAGCAATAACAATAGGTATTTGCGGTTTAACCTTATTTTCGACGATCGTTCGTACCACTTCAAGTCCAGCTACTACTCCCAATACGCCATCAAATCGTCCGCCTTTTTCTACAGAATCTAGATGCGATCCAATTACAATTGGTTGCTTTTCATTATTGACGCCCGCTAGTCTTGCATACATATTTCCCATATCATCATAGAATACGTCCATTCCTAGATTTTCACAACATGATTGAAAGTAGGACCTCACTTTTAAATCCTGCTCTGATAAGGCAAGGCGAGTTACGCCATTATTTGCAGTCCTGCCAAAATCTGCGAATTTCTCCAATGTATCTCTTAAACGTTCTCCATTAACCAAAACTTTTTGGTTTTCCATTTCCTTCATCTCCCCTTTTGTTAGTGTTGCACAAGTCACTTGATTAAGTAATCGTTCCTTCTCTTCCTTGCCTAATAAGTAATGTCGTCAGGTACTTCCTGCTCTCGGGATTGGTTAAGCGAATCGTTCTTTGCTCATTTGTCTCTATCCGTTCCATATGGACCACATCCCCATCTAAATTACTTGTTATCCTTGTCATTTTAAAACCACTATGAAGCAATTGATCAATTTGATTCTTTTCCGTTTCAAAAACATCGTAAACTGTCATCCTACGCCTCCTCTTTTAATAAATGATTGCTACCTTCCTCTTCTACACTCTCAATAACCCAATCCCTTCCTACTGTTATTCCTAAATACTTGTCATCACTAGGATCCTCAATCTCCTTCTGCTGATATTTTCTGAAGTACCAATATTTAGCTAAAATATAATAGCTAGCACCAGCTATAAGAAAACCTACTATAAACGAATATTCCATTAAGAATATTGCGGCTACTCCCCCAATCGCCCAAGCGATAAACCCAGCTACATTTATCCCTCCAGCAAATCGATATTGACCATCTGAGCGATACAAATCTTGTACATTAACTCTTCGCCTCCGTAATAAATAATAATCTGCAAAAAGTATTCCCGTAATCGATGCTAATACCGCTCCAATAAATAGTAATACCTGTGTTAATACTTCATAAACACTCCATGGTTGGATAACCGTACCTACGATTCCTACAATAAATACAGCAACCATATTTGAGACTTTTGGTCCTAACACATTAGAAAATACCGCAGAAGCGGGAATGATATTCGCAGCCGTATTTGTAGACCATTGTGTTAAAACCACCATTAACAGTAACATTGCTAACATCCATCCAGATGAAGCATCTTGTAAGGCAATAACAGGATTCGAAGTACCAGAAACAACAAAAGCCGCTGCGCCAATCATAATCATAAATGCCTCTGTTAATGGAAGAGCAATGACACTGCCAATGAAGGTTGTCTTATTTCTTTTGAACCAGTTTCTTTCAAATTTAGGAGCCTTAAAAAAGCGGGAAATCGTCGGAATATCAGTTCCAAGAGTTGCCCAGAACCCCATATTAGCGAAAACTACAATCATAAAAGCGGTAAAAGCTGCCCCTCCAGTTACCGGACTACCAACCCATGTCCATACATCACTTCCACCGAGTTTCGCTTCCTCTGACAATGTCATGTAAATAATTAAGGACAAAACAACAATAATCGGAGCTGCTAAATCAGCGAATCGTTCGACCCATTTAATCCCTGAAGCTGTATTAATTAATTGAAAGACTGCAAATACAATATAGCACCCTAATAAATAATCAAATGAAGGGAAAAACGTATGTAAAATAGCATTAATTGCGGTTGCACCAAAGTATGTATTGATTCCAAACCAAAATGAAGCAGCTAATGCACGAGTAATGGAAGGTATATGCGTTCCCAATGTACCAAATGGTGCGCGCATATAAACTGGAAACGAAATTCCATGCTCTACACCGATATCACCAATGATGGAAATAAAACCACCAATAGCAATTGACCCGATTAATGTTGCAAGTATAACCAGTGGTAAAGGAATATTTTGTATACCCGAAGCTCCTATATCAAAGGTTGCCAGAAGAATAGCCATTCCCACCCACATGGCACAAAAGCCAACTACATTAATATTTCGCTTTTGATGATGAACTGGCAGCAGATCTGGAGATTTCAAATAGGATTTCTGGTTTGTTTGCATTTTTTTCTCATCCCTTCTGATCCCAAAGTTATATAGAATAACTGCTTGACGTGTTAGGAACATCAAGCAGTTATCTTGCTTTTACGAGTTTTTAATTAAAGTCGTAGCTTTTGCTTCGTCTTTAGCTTTAAGCCCAAATTTATTACATTTCAGATAGCTCCCCATCCCCGGTCTACCGACAAACTGTCTATCCTTGATGACATATTTCCCTCTGGAAAAAACACTCACTGGTTCACCGATTACCTTTATCCCTTCTAATGCACTATAATCGACATTCATATGATGTGTTTTTGCAGAGATTGTCCGTTCCACAGCGGGGTCAAATAGCACCATATCTGCATCACTTCCTGGTGCAATTGTTCCCTTACGTGGAAATAATCCAAATAATTTAGCTGCTTGCGTAGATACCATATCAACAAATTCATGAATGGAGATTCTTCCTTTATGGACTCCCTCTGAATACATCAAACTAAATCGATCTTCCACAAACGGACCGCCATTAGGGATTTTCGTAAAGTCATCCCTGCCAAGATCCTTCTGGCCGTTAAAATTGAACGAACATTGGTCAGAACCAATGGCTTGCAATTGTCCACTTTTCAAAGCATTCCATAACACCTCTTGATTATATTTCTCTCGCAATGGTGGTGACCAAACGTATTTCCCACCTTCAAAATTAGCTTTTTCTAGGTAAGATTGATCTAAGACCAAATACTGTGGACATGTTTCTCCATATACACGAAAACCTTTACTACGCGCTTCAGCAATTTGTTCAACCGCTTCTTCACATGTAACGTGTACCACATATAATTGAGAATCTGCTAATGCAGTTAATTTAGCTGCTCTACCCGTCGCTTCCCCTTCTGCCTCTGGAGGTCGGGTCAGTGCGTGATAGATAGGATCTGTTTTACCTTCAGCTAACGCCTTTGTCGTCAAATAGTTGATGACATCTCCATTCTCTGCATGTACCATTACTAGCCCACCATGCTCTTTCGCAGCCACCAGTATTTTAAATAAAACTTCATCATCTGCTTGAAATACACCTTTATAAGCCATGAAAACTTTAAAAGAAGTTACCCCTTCTTGTTCAATAGTTTCTGGAATTTCATTTAGTACATCCTCATTGATTTCGGATATTTGCAGATGAAATCCATAGTCAATTACCGCTTTATCCTGGGACTTGCTATGCCATTTTTCTAGTGCACTTTTTAATGACTTCCCTTTATCGGATAAACAAAAATCAATGATTGTTGTTGTCCCACCATACGCTGCCGCAATCGTACCTGTTTCAAAGTTATCAGCTGTTACTGTTCCTCCAAACGGCATATCCATATGTGTATGGGGATCTATCCCACCAGGCATTACATAATAGCCCGATGCATCAACTATTTCTGCTTCTGGTTCATCTATTTGATCACTAATTGATTTGATTTTTTCATCTTCTATTAAAATATCCGCTACATACTTATCAGATGCAGTCACAATCGTCCCATTCTTAATTACTCTTTTCATTGCATATTCCTCCTTAACACTATGAATTAACAATATTTTGCTCAAGCATTTGGATTGCTGTTTGCCGTTCATTCCAAGACATTGGTGTTTCCAACCTCTCAGCTTCAACCATGTCAATAGCACCATCAACTGGACAAACGATCGAGCATAAATTACAGCCGACACAGTCTTCTTCTCGAACTTCTAGATATTCGATTCCATGTTTATCTTGTAACATATCAATACATTGATGCGATGTATCTTCACAAGCGATATGGCACTTATTGCAATTAATACAAACATCGGTGTTTATTCGTGCAACGATCTTATGATTTAGATCAAGATTGCTCCAATCAGTATACTTTTCTACAGACCTTCCAACAATGTCGCTAACAGAAACAATCCCTTTATCATCTAGGTAGTTATTTAAACCATCCACTAAATCTTCAATAATCCGAAAACCATGGTGCATAGCCGCTGTACAAATTTGCACGCCACCTGCACCCATTAGCATAAATTCAACTGTATCTTGCCAAGTGGATACACCGCCAATCCCAGAAATAGGAATGGTAATATGCGGATTTCGAGCTGATTCCCCTATCATATTTAGGGCTATTGGTTTAACGGCAGGGCCGCAATAACCACCATGGGCCCCCTTCCCATTTACATTCGGAATCGTATTCCACGTATCTAAATCAACACCTACTAAACTATTGATTGTATTAATCATACTAATGGCGTCTGCTCCTCCTTGTTCTGCAGCACGAGCAGTAGCAGTTATATCAGTAATATTCGGCGTCAATTTGGTAATCACAGGAACCTCAGCAGCCTCTTTTGCCCACATGGTAGATTTTTCTACTAAATCTGGCTGCTGGCCCACAGCAGATCCCATGCCGCGTTCCGACATGCCATGAGGACAGCCAAGATTTAATTCAAATCCATCCACTCCAACAGCCTGGACACGTTTCACAATCTCATGCCATTTCGCTTGTTTTGGTTCAACCATAATCGATGCTATAATTGCGCGATCAGGGAATCGCTTCTTCGTTTCATAGATTTCTTTCAGGTTTTCTTCAATCGGTCGGTCAGATATTAATTCTATGTTATTGAATCCAGCAACTCGCTGTCCATTAAAGTGATGCGCTCCAAACCTAGAAGTTACATTAAGAACAGGATCACCAAGCGTTTTCCACACGGCTCCACCCCAGCCGGCCTCGAAAGCTCGCTGTACTTGATAACCTGTATTCGTCGGCGGTGCAGATGCTAACCAATATGGATTAGGGGATTTGATCCCCGCAAAATTAATACGTAAATCAGCCATATCCATCCTCCGATCATTGATTTCTTTCATTATGCAGTTTCTGTTTTTGATGGTTTGATTGATCTATGAATAGCATAAGCAGTTTCTTTGCCTTGTTGGGCTGCAGAAACAACCATTGCCTCACCTTGTCCTTTCCCAAATATGACATCACCCGCAGCGAAGACTTTCGGATTAGAAGTTTGGTAAGTTTCTTGATTCACACGAACAACACCATCATGATGTACTAACTGAAATTCCTCTATTAGTGACCGATATCTTGTTTGGCCGATTGCTTTTACGACAATATCCACATCCATCATAAACGATGAATCTTTTACTTCTACTGGACGTTTTCTGCCACCCAGCTTTTCCTCTATTAATTCCATTTCGATACATTCTAGTTTGGTAACTCGTCCATGTTCATCGCCAATAAGCCGTTTAGGTGCTGTTAACCATCTAAATTCGACTCCATCTTGCTTAGCGAATTCATACTCAAAGTCGTAAGCTGACATCTCCTCAACCGTACGACGATAGAGTATTTTAACGTTCTTAGCACCAAGTCTTACTGAAGTAGTGGCTCCATCAACCGCTGTATTACCAGCACCAATCACTGCTACCCGCTTATCAACAAATTCATCTGTTACTCCATATGTTTTTGTACGTTCAACTAATTCGATGGCATCGTAAACGCCTGCCAATTGTTCACCTTCAATTCCTAACATTGGTACCTTAGACATCCCAATAGCTAGTATCACAGCATCATGATTATCCAAAAGTTCCTGTGGCGAAATGTCTTTGCCGACTTCTACACCGGTACAAATCTCCACCCCCAGTCTGCTTACTTGATCCACTTCCCATAACGAAATCTCTTTCGGTAAGCGAAATGGGACGATTCCAAACGTATCTAATCCACCGGCTTCCTCTTTCGCTTCATAAATCACAACATGATAACCTAATAAAGCTAATTCTCGTGCAGCTGATAAACCTGCTGGTCCACTTCCGATTATTGCAATGCGCTTATCATGCTTCTCTCCCTGTTGGAATAGTAATTGTTCATTTTTAATGGCCCAATCTGTTGCGTATCGTTGTAAGTCTCCAATCATGATTGGACTGGTAGAATGATTTAATACACAAGCTCCTTCACATAACTCTTCTGTTGGGCAAACCCTAGCACAGCTCGCCCCCACTGGATTTGCTGTCATAATTGTTTTTGCAGAACCCTTTAAATTTCCGGATGCTATCTTTTTAATGAAGGATGGTATGTCAATTCCTGTCGGACACGCCTCCATACATGGCGCATCATAACAGTATAGACACCGATTTGCTTCATTGATCGCTTCCGCAGAATTGTAACTCGGCTTAGCTTCTTCAAAGTTTTCTAATAGGGTCGTTAAAGTCATAGACGGTTGTTTCGAATCGCTCAATCGTAAACCTCCTTCTACATCTTGACAGTTCATTTTTAATTATCATTTACACTTCAAACATGTTATCTTTCCTTACATAAATTATTATAATTTTTTTATTTTTCAAATACATTAGACAAAGTGTTAAAATTTATTTACAAAAACAGGACATACCGTCAAATCATTTCTCAATTTATGTAATGTCCGAATCAGATAATGTGAGATTTTCTTACATTTATTTTCAATATTCTACAAACGCAATCTCCTTAAACAAAGGTAAATGATGTTTACCTTTGTTTAAGGCAGTCGCATTTAGAGATGGCTTCTAATACAAAAAGAGCTCAGGCCATCTATTGTCGATAGCCTAAGCTCGTTCATCATTTCCGTTTTATTTTTCTGGTGCTAATTCAATAGCTTGATTCAATGCTTCTAACATACTTCTTTCATCAACCATTCCTTTACCAGCAATATCAAATGCTGTACCGTGATCTACACTTGTACGAATAATTGGTAATCCGACTGTTATGTTCACTCCTGCCTCCAAGCCTAACACCTTAATAGGACCATGGCCTTGATCATGATACATAGCAACAACAATATCAAAGTCCCCACGCTGCGCACGGAAGAATAATGTATCTGCCGGAAGTGGCCCTTCTACTTGAATCCCTTCTTCCAGCGCTTTCGTAACAGCTGGTATAATCTTCTCTTCTTCTTCCCCATAACCAAATAATCCATTTTCGCCAGCATGCGGATTAATTCCACAAACTCCGATTTTCGGCTCACTTATACCGGATTTAGCTAATGTATGATGCGCAAGACGTATAACATTATATACACGTTCTGGCTTAATTTGGTTAATTGCATCAATGATTCCCACATGTGTTGTTACGTGAATTACTTTTAGTTTAGGAGAAGAAAGCATCATAGAAAAATCTGTTGTATCGGTTAATTGCGCCAATATCTCCGTATGTCCGGGATAAAGATGACCACCTTTATGCAATGCTTCCTTATTTAATGGCGCCGTACATATGGCGTCAATTTTATGTTTATTCGCTAATTCAATAGCTGTACGTAAATATTGAAAAGCAGCATTCCCAGCCTCTGCTGATACTTGCCCATATGGCAAATCCTCCGGAAGCAGGTCTAAGTCAACACATGTAATTTCACGATTATTTCCTTCTGTAAAATCTGAATCTATATTAATTTCTTTAATCGTCATATCAGTCTTTACTATAGATGCGGCCCTTTTTAGCATTTTCGAATCACCTATAACAATTGGATGTGCTCGATCGTATAATTCCTTTTGTTGTAAGCTTTTCACAATAATTTCCGGCCCTACTCCAGCAGCATCTCCCATGGTTATACCAATAATCGGCTTTTTGTTCATTTTGTTTCTTCTCCTTTCAACACTTGCATGGCTTCATATATAGAATTTAGTTTTCCAAAAGAACCAGCTTTCGTAACTACATGATACAACTTATCTGTTCCAATTAAAGTACCTAAAGGTATTCCGGCTTCTACCTGTTTAATCAGATTTATCCCCACACCACCAAGGTGTTTTGCCGTATCTTTTGCCGTGTCCCCACCAGTAAGAACCAATCCAGTTAACTGTTCATTTCTTTTGGCGATTTGTGCCACCATTTCTCCAATTGCTGAAGAAATTCTCTCTCCAATCTGATTAGGTGTAAGAGATAGCTGGTCTGCTAATTGTTTAACTTCCCTTCTTATTTCCTCATTGGATGGAACAAACAGCACAACATCTTGCTCTTCCCGCAAAGCATTGGTACACTGTTGTATGTACTGTTGTTGCTCCCTTTGCCAATTATCGTTAAAAATAGCTGACGTATCAATCTCAACAGCTTGTATATTCGGTTGCTTTTTTGCATATACGATTTGCGATTGGGTTACTTGAGACAGACTACCGCATACGGTCATTACTTGGGATAAACCGATTTTTTTAGTTTCATCATGTAATTGGTCAATTTCTAATACTTCAGGCAATACTTCTGCCAACCCCGCAGACCCTGCCCAAACAATATCTTTAGATAAAGAATTTATTTTTTTGGCTGCTTGGAATAAATCTGTTTGTGTATTGGCATCACACACGATATACTTTATCCCATCTTCTACCATGCGATTGATCCATAGCGTAAAATCGGATAACGAGGCTTCAATCATTTCCTTTGTTAGAACTTCTGCATGTTCTCCTATTTCATTTTGGATAATAGCTGGTATAGATGATTCCAAAACTGGGTGTTTCGGGTCTATAGAAACTTCCGTATTTGCTATTTTGTCTCCTTTCACATAATGAATACCGTTAACTGTAGTTCTCCCAAGTTTCGGATATGCAGGTGCTACAACTATAAAGTCAGGATCAAGTATGTCACCGACGGCTTTTAACTCAGCACCAATATGCCCGCGTAATGTGGAATCCATTTTTTTGTAAACCTGTTGATATCTCGCCTGTTTAATAAACGCAGCAGCCCTTTTAGTAGCCTCAACCGCCTCTCTTCTGGTTAAAGCTCGTGAATTCGTATCAATGACAATTCCACGATCAATCGTTGTTTCAGATGTTGGCGTTTCAAAAAATACAGAAGTGCTAATTCCCTTTTCTGCAAGCTGAACACCACTATCATTTGCACCAGTTAGGTCATCTGCAATTATTCCTATTTGTCTCGTCATTCCTATCCCTCATTTTAGCAAGCTTGAATTCCCCTAATATAATAGTGAAAGCCGTAATTTGATTTTCTATTTCCGTTTATGAATTATGATTCTTCAATAACATAATCTTCGGGTATATTTACTCCTTTTTTCTCCAGTCGTTTGACTAAGAAAGCAACATAGATTGGGAGTAATATAGCCGTCGTTACCGTAGATGCCGCAACTTGCACAGTTGCTAATTCCACATTAGCAGCAAAAGCAGAACTCGCCGCAGCAATTGCAGCAGGAGTTGCTACAGCATTACCCGCTGTGGATCCCTCTGCCGCACCAGCAATAGGATTCCATTTCATCATTTTAAATACAAAATATCCTGCTGTACCAGTAACAAATACAGTTAGTAAACCAAGCACAATACCGCCAAGTCCACCTTCAATAATACTTGCAAAATCGATTCCCATACCTAGTGCAAATGCAAAGAATGGAATTAACATAGAACTTCCTTTATTCAAAAACTCTCTCATGTCTCCATCTAAATTACCAAGAACCATTCCTACAACAATTGGTAATAAAACGGATACAAATGATACTACAGAAAACATACCATCTACAAAGCCCATCGTACCGAAGATAGCTAATGCTACCATCGTGAAAAACGGTCCATCATTTAATGCCAAGAGGGAATATGCCGCTCTATCTGTTTTATCTCCATACTGACCAACCATAGCAACATACAATCCCCCATTACTATTTGTCATGGCAGCAATAATAGCAATCGGAGCTAGCCCCATCCAAAGCCCGTTATCCCCAGCAAACATGTAAGCAAGCAAACCAACGATTGCACCAACGACCCATTTTGTCGCAAGTAATGTAGCACCTTTCCCTAAACTAACCCCTACATTACGTAAATTAATTTGAGCACCCGTACAAAGTAAAAACAGAGCAATTAATGTGCTAGCACCATCTACAAAAAGCGCTTGCGTAAAGTTACCAATACGTAACCACTCTGGCACGAAAGTGTTCAATAATGCAGCAAATAATAATGGTACAACCATCATACCTCCAGGTATTTTCTCTAATGTGGCTTTAATCTTCATTTTTTTCTCCCCCTCAAAAATTAGATATAAATACAAGTGATAAGAACGGAATCCACAGTTCATTATTAATGAATCAATTATAAAGCCCTTTCATAATCGATTAAAAAAAACTATAGTCTATGGACTAATTATTATCGTTCAAATATGAAACAAAAATTAAAGCGATTTCAGTGATAATTGTACCCTTTCGTATATTATTTTGCAACAGTTAATTTATCCCTACTAAATATCGTTTCATTTTTAAACAAAAAAAGAAGGAAAGCAATGTTCTGCTTCCCTTCATGTTCACTCGTTAGCCTTCGTTATGAAGTTTCCTCCACAATGTTGTGCGACTAATCCCTAATCGTTTTGCGGCATTGGATTGGTTATTATTCTCCTCCTCGAGCACGCGCTTAATCACCCGTTGCTCCATTTCCATTAATGTACCCTCTATTGGTATGGAAAAATCACCAATTCCTTTATTTTGTATCAGTTTCTCTACATGCTTTGCTTCAATATAATAACCCGTTGTCATTAAGCTTAGCTCTCTACAAACCTTTTTTAATTGCGCTACATTTAATTCCCACTCCAATTGCATAAGTAATTCCATTGCATCTTCTTTCATTCCAATCGCTTCATAGCCACTGTCCGTATGGAATTCAGCTAAGAAATAATTGATAAACGCTGGAATATCCCTTTTCCTTTCTCGTAATGGAATCATATGAATCGTATGATCCGTTAACTGATCGTATAACTTTTGGCTAAATGCACCCTTTTTTACCAACTTTTCTATCGATGCATTACTTACTGATATTACTTGTACATCTATTGATTTATTGCTTACTATTTTTAACAAGCTTGATTGTTCACTCTTACTCATTTTATCGGCATCCCTTAATAGCAATGTTGCTTGTTTAATAGTTCGAACCAGTTTTTTTAAGCTATTTAACTCAGCATGATTCAATGAACCAGCTACTTCGATGATAGGTACATGACTTCCAAAACGCTCAAAATGTATAATCTTGGCTAATGTCTTTTTACCAGTACCAATTTCTCCGTAAATATAAATGGAATGATTAGTGGACGCATAGGTAGGCATATTGTTAGTTAAGCTTTTACTTTGTTCACTATCCCCGATAATCGGTAAGGGAGAAGGATGACTAGTTACCTTTAAATGAACGTATTCTGGTTTCTCCACTTCTGCGTGTACCAGAATACCTACAAGTGAATCTTCTTCATTTACTTTATATGCCTGAGTCATAAATACCTGATTTTCTCCCTTAATTTCACTCCAACAGTCTGCTCCTGAACTCAAAACTTTACGGATAATGTTGTTCAATTGCTTCGTATGTAAGATTTCTTTATATCTTGGATGTACTTGAAAAACATTGTTGTAATCAACGATTTGCTTCGATTCATCAATTATAACTGCAGGTATTGGTAAAGCGGCAAACATATCAGATAAATATTTTGTTTGATATCTAATTTTATTAGCTAAGTGATGTAACCTCTTCGTTTCTTCAAAAGCATCCATTAACGCTTCTTTTCCTGAAGTAATCAACACTCCACGTAAGCCAAGTTGTTTAGCTTCCTGAACGGTTACAACATCCCCGATTATTACAGAATATCCTTCTTGTTTTAATTCTTGTAAATGGTGTTTTACCTCACTTCTAGATTGGATAGTAATCATTTTTACATTGAGTTCTAATATATTGCACAAAGTTGCAGCACCGCGTGATATATTAGCGAATCCTACAAGTGCAACCTTCTTTTGCAGGCCGCTTATCAATGTAAAAACTCGAAGCATATCATATCCAGTAATATCAATATGAACAACAGGTAACGATACTTCATCTTGTATCATTGTTGCGGTACCACCGCGACTTATAATAATCTCATACCCCTGTCGTTCGGCGTTGCGAGCAATTTCTACCCCTTGTTCTAAATTTGCTGTCTGTATATCTAACTGCATATAATTGGGAATCTGAAGGTTTTTTGCGATTTCAACTAACCCAGGATAAGGGGCAATTAATAATGCTTTAATCAATGTCATCCCTCTTTTTGTTCCATTTTTAAACAACTCTATTATTACATAGTTCGTTTCTCTTGTACATCAACGCTCTTTCAGTGGATAAAATAAGGAACATGATGCAAAATAAAGCTGTTTTGAAATTCATATCAAACCTTGGTATAATATCTCTTGCAAGATAGAAAAAATTGAATAACGGCTACCAAACATTTGTATCTTGCAAATATAAATGATAGGTGGTAAACAACATGGAGAACAATAATTATCAAGTATTATTGTACTATCAGTATGTCCAAATTGATGACCCAGAAAGCTATGCTGATGAGCATCTTAAATTCTGCAAAGACATTGGTTTAAAAGGTAGAATTTTAGTAGCACAGGAAGGGATCAATGGTACTGTATCAGGTACAAAAGAACAAACCAAATTGTATATGGATACGATGCATCAAGATCCTCGCTTTGCAGATATGGTTTTTAAAATTGATGAGCATGATGGACATGCCTTCAAAAAAATGCATGTTCGCCCTCGCAAAGAGTTAGTTACATTTCGATTAGAGAATGATATAAATCCGTTACAAACAACAGGTAATCATTTATCTCCTAAGGAATTCTACGAGGCTATGCAGGATGAAAACACTGTCGTGATTGATGCACGTAATGATTATGAATATGATTTAGGACATTTTCGCGGTGCCGTCCGTCCAGATATAGAAACATTCCGTGAATTACCAGAATGGATTCGTGAGAATAAGGAACAATTCAAAGATAAAAAAGTATTAACGTATTGTACTGGCGGTATTCGCTGCGAAAAATTTTCTGGTTGGTTATTAGAAGAAGGTTTCGAAGATGTAAACCAATTACATGGTGGAATCGTTACGTACGGAAAAGATCCTGAAGTTCAAGGTGATTTATGGGATGGAAAATGTTACGTATTCGATGAACGTATCTCTGTTCCAGTAAATCAAAAAGAACACGTAGTAGTTGGTGTGGATTATTTCGATGGAAAACCTTGTGAACGATATGTAAACTGTGCAAACCCAGATTGTAATAAACAAATTCTTTGCTCTGAAGAAAATGAGCATACGTATTTACGGGGTTGTACACATGAATGTCGGGTGAGTCCTCGAAATTTATATATTAAAGAACAGGAGCTTTCACAAGAAGAAGTGGAACAACGATTAGCACGAATTGGTGAAAGTTTAATGCAAAATGCGTAATGACAAGAAAGAAGACGTCCTTCTTTTATAAAGGACGTCTTCTTTTTATTTTACATCTGGTTAAGAAAACCAGTCACAGCTGTTACTGTCTTTTCTATTTCCTTTTCTCCATGCTGTGTAGATAAGGAATATCGATTACACGGCTTTGCATATATACCTTCTTTTAACAAATGAGCATCTAAATCTTTCCTTAAACGAAAATCAGCAATTTGATATTCACGATAGTTGGTAACCTTTTCTTCCGTAAATACTATATTAAACATTGCTCCTATCCCAATTGCTTGCATAGCAATTCCTTTTGTTGCAAACAGCCTTTCTAATTGCTGTTTTAATTCATTTGTTTGCATGACTACAAAGTCAAACTCATTTTCTAACACTTGAATGGTTGCAAGTCCTGCTGCTAAGATCATTGGATGACCATTGTACGTACCGCTATGGAAAAGTACATCTTTGGAACTTAAATTGGTAGCATTATTTTTAACAGGCGCACTTTCCATCAATATCTCCCGTTTTCCACCGACAACCCCCATCGGGAATCCAGCTCCAATGACCTTTCCTAAAGCAGTTAAATCCGGCTCAATGCCATAGTAGCCTTGTGCCCCTCCCATACCTATTCGAAATCCAGTTTTCACTTCATCAAATAGGAGAACAATACCTAAATCTTTTGTAAGACGACGCAATTCTTCCATAAACACTTTTTGTGCCGGGATAAACCCGCTTTGGATAGGTTCTAATACTACCACTCCGATTTCATCCCTGTGGTGCTTTAGTAACTCAAACGCATATGAATGATTGAACGGCAAAATAACCGTATGGTCTTGATGATAGGCTCCCACTCCTTTTGATGCAGGTACAGATAGAGGTTCCTCTGCTGGGCCAGCTTCATTAACATCTGGATCCACACTTAATAACACCTGATCATAACCGCCATGATAATGTCCTTCAAATTTAGCTATTTTATGTTTTCCAGTATAAGTTGCTGCTAGACGTAAAGCAAGCAAGGTTGCCTCTGTTCCTGAATTCGTATACCGAAGAAGTTCCATGCTTGGAAAGTATTGCTTTAACTTCTCTCCAAAATCTGCTTCTAACTCATGCGGAGTTCCGAATAACCACGTACCACTTGTATCTAGTTGGGATTGAATTGCATGTTTAATTACAGGATGTCCATGTCCTAGCATTAATGAACCATAGGACAATAGATAATCGACATATTCATTATCATCCACATCCGTTAAATATGCACCATGGCCTTTCTTCATAACAATTGGATGTGGTTCAAAATATTTAATATTGGCTGTCACTCCTCCTGGCATCACCTGTTTAGCTCTGTCCATATATGCCAACGATTGATTCATACGTTTTATCAACCTGCCCACCTCTTTGCGTTAGTTCGTCTGTATTTTTTGATTGAATAACGAGATATTTATTGTATCGTTTTCATGGTAATGGAATTACATTGACAAGTCGAATTGAAATATTTTATGATCATATAAAAATTAATAATAAGGTGGGAATACAGTTGAACTTTGATCAGCTTGAGGCCTTTATTTATATTGCTAATACAGGGAGTTTTAGTAAAGCAGGTGAATTACTTTTTTTATCGCAGCCATCTATTAGTTCTAAGATAAAAGTTTTAGAAAAGGAGCTAGGCGCGCCATTATTTGAACGTAATTATTCAAACGTTTATTTAACTGAGGAGGGGGAAACATTTCTTGCTTTTGCACAAGCAGCTGTCGACTCCATTCAAAAAGGAAAACGCTCTATTCAAAAACGGAACGAACTATTTGATGGTGAAGTAGTTCTTTCTATTGTATTTTCAGGTGCTGGCTACTTCCTCCCTAGTCGCATACAAGCCTTCAGAGATACTTACCCAAACATTAAATTCAGCGTTTTCTCCGGCCATTCTGATCAAGTCTTAGATATGGTACTTAATCAAGACGTTTCCGCCGGAATTGTTCGCTCTATTTATCACCCACAAATCGAAAGTTTCTGTATCGAAGAAGATGAAATGATACTAGTCTACCATTCAGATCATCCCTTAAGTAAATTAGATAAGCCAACCCTTGAGGATCTAGCTAATTCACCACTAATTTTATATAAGCCAGAGACCAAAGATTGGAAATTAATTCAAAACGCTTTTAAAAAGGTAGAACTGGCTCCAAATATTGTTGCTGAGATTGATAGTATTGATGGTGCGAAAGAAATGGTTAAAAATAATATAGGTGCTTCGTTTCTTCCATATTTTTCTGTTAAAAATGACTTGCATAATGGCTTATTACATACAATTAAAATAGACGGAATTCCTAAAATAGAACGAGATTTTGAATTAATTATTAAAAAAGAACAAACCGTTGATGATGCAACAAAATTATTTATTGATTTCATAACTAACTAACCGGTTACTAACTAAACCATTCATTTTGACAGTGACACCCCCTATTGCTATTCTTTTTTTAAAGGAGGCTATTGGTATGAATGTCTATGATTTTCAAACTACTTTAATAGATGGGAAGGAAAAATCTTTAGCAGATTATCAAGGGGATGTTCTTTTAATTGTAAACACAGCAAGTAAATGCGGATTCACGCCTCAATTGGAAGACTTACAAAACCTATACAATTCTTATAAGGAACAAGGATTTAATGTACTTGGTTTTCCATGTAATCAATTTAATAATCAAGATCCTGGCTCGGACGATGAAATCTCAGATTTCTGTCAATTAAATTATGGGGTTACCTTCCCCATGTTTAGCAAGGTAGATGTAAAAGGAGAAAATATTCATCCATTGTTTAAGCACCTTACAGAAGAGGCGAAAGGTATGTTAACAAAGCAGATCAAGTGGAATTTCACCAAGTTTCTGATTAATAAACAAGGAGAGGTAATTGCCCGCTATGCTCCTCAAACAAAACCAAATCAACTAGCGAAAGATATTGAAGCTGCATTAAAAGCATAATTTAAAGGGAGGCCAATGAACATTTGGTCTCCCCTTTCTCTTACCTTATAGTACCTTATCAAGAAAATCTCTAGCTCGTTCGGAAGTTGGCTGTTCAAAAAATCTCGTAGGTTCTGCTTCTTCTACTAATCTACCGTTATCCAAAAACAAGACCCGATCAGCTACTTCTTTCGCAAAATTCATTTCATGCGTTACAATCACCATCGTCATACCCGTCTGTGCCAGATCTTTGATCACATCCAGTACCTCTTTCACCATTTCTGGATCTAATGCTGAAGTCGGCTCATCAAATAACATAATACTTGGTTCCATTGCTAATGCCCTTGCAATCGCAACTCGTTGTTTTTGTCCACCAGATAAACGGTTGGGATACGTATCCTCTTTATCCGTTAATCCTACTTTCGTTAGTAACTGCTTGGCCGTTTTCTCTGCTTCTTGTTTTGATACACCCTTCACCTTTTGCGGCGCATAAGAAACATTATCTAGTACGGTCATATGTGGAAATAAATGAAAATGTTGAAAAACCATTCCGATATTTTTACGGATAACTAATTTATTGGTTTTAGGCAGCGTAATTTCCTGATCGTGAAGAAATATTTGTCCTTCTGTTGGGTCTTCTAATAGGTTTAAACAACGTAGAAAAGTAGATTTACCTGACCCAGAAGGTCCAATTATAGTCACTACTTCCCCTTGCTTGATTGTAGTAGTTATTTGCTGAAGAACTGTACTTTCACCAAATACTTTCGTAATATTGTTTGCTTTAATCACTTTGACGAAGCCTCCGTTCCACTAATCTTCCTACAGAGGTAAGAATATAAACAATTACCCAATATATGAGACCAGCAAATAACAATGGTTCGAAGTTACGATACAAATCTGAACCAACAACTTGCGCTCTTCGCATAATATCTAAATAACCTATGGTAGATACAAGTGCTGATTCCTTTGTTAATGTAATAAACTCATTCATCATTGCAGGCAATATATTTTTAAATGCCTGTGGTAAGATAATATTTAGCATCATCGGTTTATATGGTACCCCTAAAGCTTCTGCCGCTTCGGTTTGTCCTTTATCTACTGCTAAAATCCCACCGCGAATAATTTCGGAAATATATGCTGCCGAATTCAAACCGAAGGCGAGAACAGCTGATAAAAACGCAGAGATATCATACCCCGTTAATTGTGGTACAGCATAATAAATAATCATGAGTTGTAAAATAAGTGGCGTCCCTCGAAATATTGACGTATACGCATCCGCTAACCACTTTAATAGGGGGGTTTTTGTAATTTTACATAGGGATAAAAGCGTACCTAATATAAATCCCATTAGAATCGAAACACTTACAAATTTTAATGTAGCCCATATTCCCTCAAGTATAAAAGGAATATAAGGCACGATTTGGCTGAAGTCCAAATTCATGCCTTATCACCTCGCTTTTCTCTATCTATTGCTTTATTCAACGTTAGATAACCATTTTTCTTCCAGTTCTTTAATTTTTCCTTCTTCTTCTAATTTCGCTAATGCTTCATTCACTTCATTAACGAAGTCATTTCCTTTCGGGAAAGCAATAGCCATGCCAGGTGAGCTAGTCGTTGGATCATCAAATCCGCTTAACCCTTGCTCCTCTTGATAGCCTACTGCTACGGTCTTATCCATATACCCGACGTCAATTCGATTGGAATTTAATTCTTGAACAAGTAGGCCAGAGTTATCAACTTTCTTCACTTCAAAACCATATTCTTCAGCTAGTTTCTCTGCACCTTCCTCTTGAATCGTACCAAGCTGCACACCAACTGTTTTCCCTTTCAGATCGTCGAGTGATTGGATATCCGAATCAGCTTTGGTTAGGAATGATTCTCCTGAATGATGATATTCCGTCGAAAAATCAACATTCTTTTTACGTTCTTCTGTAGCACTCATACCAGACAAAACCATATCTACTCGATCTGCTTGTAAAGCACCAATTAATCCATCAAATTTCATATCTTCTATGTTTAATTCATAACCTAATTCGTCCGCAATCATATGTGCTAGTTCAATATCAAAACCTTCAAAGTTACCTTCTGGGTCACGAGATTCGAAGGGTGGGAAATCCGCAGAAGTAGCCATCTTAAGTACTTTCTTGCCTTCTGAATTCGCATCACTAGAAGCCTCGCCATTATTACCTTGACTTCCACACGCGGCTAATACCGCACCAATTAGCATGAATACGATAAATAAGTTCGTTAATTTCATCATTTTCTTCCCCTCAATTTCGTTTTTATTTATTAAATGCCCCTTTAATTTCAGAGAGCAATATAGGGTTTGTTATGATTTCAAAACCTGTTTTTGCTAGAGCCAGAGCCCCATCTGCAATTACCTGATGACCTTTATCTGTTATCGTTAAATCCGCAAATTCCTTTGTATGCGCGATTAATCCTGGCTCATCCAAACCAATATAAGGGTGAATGGCTGGCACAACTTGGCTAACATTGCCCATATCAATAGATCCATAGTTTTGTTTAGCTGCTTGCACAGGTTTTTTTGTTATTTCTTGTAAATGATTTGTAAACGTTTTTGATAATGGTTGATTTGTTAGCATATTGTCATAACTCAATTCATAGTTAGATATCTCGAGTGTGGCTCCTGTCATCATCGCTGCACCATTTGCAATATGTTTCACTTGATTAACAACTTCATTTAACATGCGTCTCTCCTTCGCCCGTACATAAAACTGAGCAGTCGCCTTATCAGGTACAACGTTGGCAGCATGTCCACCTTCTGATATGATGCCATGAATTCGAATATCTGACGGAAGATGCTGGCGTAGAGCATTTATCCCATTAAATAATTGAATAACACTATCAAGTGCATTAATTCCCTGCTCAGGAGAGGCTGCTGCATGTGAAGACTTCCCGTAATAAGTAAACTGAATTGCATCCATAGCTAATGATTCTCCACTCTCATAGGAACTGTCACTAGGATGAACCATCATTGCTACATCCATTTCATCAAAAATCCCCTGTTCACTCATTGGCACCTTGGCACCATTTGTCTCTTCAGCAGGAGTCCCTAAAACTATAACACTTCCCCCAACCTCCTCTACCTGTTTGCTTAGCGCAATACCTGCTCCAACACTCATCGTGCCAATTAAATTATGACCGCAACCATGTCCAACTTCTGGTAAAGCATCATACTCAGCTAAATATGCAATCACAGGTCCTGGTTGTTTACCTTTAAATGTCGCTTTAAAAGCAGTTTCTCGATCTGCAATACCAGTTTCAATCGTAAATCCATGACTTGCTAGTAAATGAACGAGAGCTTTCATCGATTCATATTCTTGATCTCCTAACTCTGGATGCTTGTATAAGTCATCACTAATTGTACATAACTCTAAATGAATTTCTTCTATTTGTTGTTTCAAAAACGCATCCATCTTCGTTCCCACCCATATGCATATTTATTAATTTATATGTATATTTATACCACAATATGTATAGCTATGCAATAGTTATTTTATTCCACCATTTCACAGAACGGCAGTCTCTTTTACATTGTCAATTAGTTATGATTAAATGCATAAAAAACTTCTGGACACAACTAGAATAGCTAATCCAAAACCCGAATGGTAAAATAACTATTAATTGAAGGTGAAACAAAGCACAGTTTAAGTACGTATAGCAGAAGCGAAGTATGTTGATGGCGTAATGATAGAAGAAATTTTAAGTGTAAACAAATAATCCGAACAGATTCGAAAGAAACCGTCCGGATTATTATTGGAATAAGATTTTTTTATCTTCGTCTCTTTTTAATAAGCTTTTGCCCAAAAAACTAACTCTTTTGCTGGTTTTCCACAGCATACACAGATATCCGCAACTTGCTCTTGTTCAAATGGAATACAACGGGAAGTAGCTAACGTATCTTCTTTGATTTTCTCTTCGCAAGCTAGGTCTCCACACCACATTGCTTTAATAAAGCCAGGATTTTCATATAATACACGACTAAATTCTTCTATCGTAGTGGCAATACTTGTTTTTTTATCACGATGATTCTTTGCCTTCGTATACAAATTCAATTGGACTTCTTCTAAAAGTGCCGTCAATCTTGTTTGTAGTTCAGTTAAAGGAACGAATTCTTTTTCGCCTGTATCGCGACGTACAAGAACCACTTGCTCTTTTTCCATATCCTTTGGCCCCATTTCAATTCGAACTGGGATACCCTTCATTTCATATTCATTAAACTTCCATCCAGGCATCTTATCACTAGCATCAATATCAACACGAACAATATCCTTTAATTGATCACGCAATTCATAAGCTTTGTCCAACACACCTTCTTTATGTTGTGCAATTGGAACAATCATTGCTTGTGTTGGAGCAATGCGAGGTGGAATTACTAGCCCTCGATTATCACCGTGTACCATAATTAATGCTCCCATAATACGCGTGGAAAGCCCCCAAGAGGTTTGATGAACATATTGACTATCTCCATTTTCATCTAAGTACGTAATATCAAATGCTTCGGCAAATCCAGATCCAAAATGATGCGAGGTACCTGACTGCAAAGCTTTCCCATCATGCATAAGGCTTTCGATTGTTAACGTGTATTTTGCACCAGCAAATTTCTCTTTATCCGTTTTCTTACCACGCAAGACAGGAATTGCTAGATATTCTTCAACGAGATCCGCATAAATAGTTAACATTTGATTCGTTTCTTTTGATGCATCCTCATCTGTAGCATGAGCAGTATGGCCTTCCTGCCAATGGAATTCCGAGGAACGTAAAAATGGGCGTGTAGTTTTTTCCCAACGAACGACATTCCCCCACTGATTATACAATTTAGGTAAATCACGATAGGAATGAATGTTTTTGGAATAGTAATCACAGAATAACACTTCGGAAGTAGGACGAATCGCAAGGCGTTCTGTTAACTCCTCTTCTCCTCCGTGAGTCACCCATGCAACTTCTGGTGCAAATCCCTCTACATGATCCTTCTCTTTTTGTAATAAGCTTTCAGGAATAAATAATGGGAAGGCAACATTGGTATGGCCTGTTTGTTTAAATTTTTTATCAAGCTCATCTTTGATATTTTCCCAAATAGCATAACCATAAGGTTTAATAATCATAGTGCCGCGAACTTGACCATAGTCAACGAGATCAGCCTGTTTTACTACATCTGTATACCATTGTGCAAAATCATCTTCCATTGCAGTTATCTTTTCTACAAACTGCTTATTCTTTTTGCCCAAATCAAACACCTCTTTACGATATATAGTAATAAAATACGATTAAAAACATTAAAAAAATCCTCCATCCAATAAAGGGACCGAGGTTGGTGGTACCACCCTTGTTTACGTATATAATGACACTACGTACACTCTATGTTGATAACGGATACGATCCGCACTGCCTTATAACATAGAAGCCTTTCCGACAGTGAGCTCAGGGAGCAGGTTCTAACCCTTGCCTTAGGAATTCTCAGCGGCCATTCCCTCTCTAAAAAGACATCCAGATTATACTAATCTCCTTCATTGCTACAGATATTACCTTCACTATATAGTTTACAATTAACAAAGTCAAGATTTAACGAAGGACTTTTGATACAAGGAAAACAAATCACCATCGATATCCTTCTGTTTAAGATACACAAAACCGGCGTGTTTATATAATTGATTTAGACCTGAATTATCAGCCACACAATCAAGTCGAAGAAAGCAATTTGTTCCAGTTAACTGATTATCCATCCATTGTAGAATTTGTTTTCCAATCCCTTTGCCATGATACCTGCTGCCCACAGCAAAGCGATGAAGATAAAAGGCATTATCTTCTCGATGACCCCACATACAAATATCCCATTCATTCTGTTGATTAGAAAGATTAAATGTAGCAACTAGCTGATTATTTTGCTCTACAACGTATGTCGTATCAGATTGGATGTCTGATTGAATCTTAGCGTCTTCCTCTCCAGTTAGTAAATGACCCCATTGTTCTATCCCCTTTGCTTGTACCCATTGTGCAGCAGTTTTCAGTAAATGAATAATTTCATCCATGTCTTCCAATTTTGCTTTTCTAACTGTATATCCACTATATGGATCGTTCAACGCAATATTAATCACAATCCCCCCTGGAAAGAACTTTTGCAGCTAATGTCTTTTCAAAATGCGCCAATGCCCACTCATGCCCTGTGTGATTAAAGCTTGCTACTGCATCCTCATAGACGATAATGTTGAATCCTTTATTAAAGGCATCCATGGCTGTATGTAAAATACAAATATCTGTACAAACTCCTACAAGATGTATTTCCGTTATATCTCTCTCACGTAACTTCATTTCTAAATCCGTACCTTGAAATGCACTATATCTTGTCTTATCAAGAAAGTAAACATTTTCTTTGTCTTGATGTTCTTGATAAACTTTTGCAAGTTTTCCATATAAGTTCCTGCCTGAAGTGCCACGTATATTATGCGCTGGAAAAAGCGAAGACTCTGGATGGTAATTATCTCCCTCTACATGTGTATCTATCGCAAACACAACAAACTCCCCTTGTTGTATAAAGTTAGTTGTATAGTTAACAATAGATGTTTCAATAGCTTGACCTGGCTTTCCACACGTTAACTTACCATCATCAGCCACGAAATCATTCGTATAATCTACATTGATCAAAGCCTTTCTCATTACAGCATCCCCCTATACACTAAAATAAGATAGCAACAAAGAACCAAATAATCATAAACAGCTGGATAATTACTTTAGCTATCGTTCCTCCTAGAAAACCTACTAATGAACCAAAAGAAGCTAAAAGTGCTTCTTGTACGGTTCGTTGCTGCATTAATTCAATGATAAACACGGTTAAAAACGGAACGATTAATATCCCGAATGGGGGAATAATGAATGAACCTACAATAACAGCAATCGCTGCACCACGTTCTCCCCACTTACTTCCACCGTATTTTTTTACAAAATAACCATTTGCAATAACGTCTGCAACAATGAGAATTACCGTAATAATAGACATTGCTATCCAAAATGACATCGTTAATTCATTTGCGTTAATTACAAAGTGATAGATGAGAAAACCAATCCATATCACAAGTACGGATGGAACAATTGGGAAAATGACCCCTACAAAACTTAAAATAAACAATGCACTAATTAAAATCCACATGATTATGTCTAACATAGTTACCTCCAACGTCACTTACTTTTTTGAAAACATATATGATAGTTTTGTTTCCTGCTTCGTAATTATACGTCTGTAGTTCTCCATATGTTTCGCTACACTTAAAATTGATAAAAAAATGACGATAGAAGTGGGCTCTGGGCCAAAAAAAACAAACGTTGTAATTAAAAAAGAAAGATACATACATAATACACCAACAACTAGGTAATCCGTTGCAAAAGTAAATAATAACAGTATTCCTATTCCAATAACAGCAATTTTCCAATCTATGGCTAATAAGATGCCGACGAGTGAAGCAGTCCCTTTTCCTCCACTAAATTTCATTGTAATTGGATAGTTATGTCCTAGAATAATGAATAAAGCTGTAATATAGATGAGCAATGTTTGCTCTTTACCATTGATCCCATTTTCATTTAAAATATAGAGTACAAGTAATATTGCAAACGTAGCTTTAAATATATCAATTAATGCAACTAGTATCCCATATTTCCATCCAAGTAAAATAGTCGCGTTAGAAGCACCTGCGTTTTTTACTCCATTCTTCTTTATATCCACCTGTTTATATATACTTACTAGCTGCGATCCATGCAGGCAGCCTGCTAAGTATCCAATAATTGAGACAGCTAACGTAATCATTATATCCCCCTTCCTTTTACTCATTATAACGTAAAACTGGAAGAAAATAATAAAGATTTTTTAAGATTTTGGTATTTCAACTTAATACCCTTTAAAGAAGAAATAATATTTTTACATTAGAGGAGATCACCATGAGAAAATTGCAACAAATACTACTTCCATGGCTGCTAATTTCCGTATTTCTCATCATCTTATTCCAACTTTATCAAGGACAAAACGAAGAGTATACAGACCAAAGAGAAGATGTTGGAGCAGCAACGGAATTACATCCAACGGTGGAAGAGAAGAAAAATAAATTAATTGAACAAGCAGTAACGAAAGATATCCATGTAGTGATAACGGATGACGTTCGCTCATTTGAACGCCAAGAAGAATTATATCAGCAAGGAAGAGCGACAGATGGCGAGATTGTGACATACGCACAAGGTGGCGAATCCTATCATAATTATGGACTTGCTATCGACTATGCACTTGAAAACAAAAACGGCGAGTTAATTTGGGATATCCATTACGATGGCAATAATAATAATCAATCCGATTGGTTCGAGGTTGCAAATATTGCAAAAAATCTAGGATTTGAGTGGGGTGGAGACTGGGAAGGATTTAAAGATTATCCACATTTACAAATAACATTTGGCTTAAGCATTGAACAACTGCAACGTGGTATACGCCCTAAGCCTGCACAAGAATAGTTTATTTTGTTACCACTTTCTAATAAAAAATGTAGCTTTTCCTTATGAATGAAAAGCTACACTTTTATTAACGGAATCTCGACCAACACGCATCAAAGCTCCAGGGAAGTCTTCATCCGGATAACCAAATGAAATACCAAATAATAGTTTCATGTCCTCTGATATGTCTAGAGATTCTCTGACTTGATTAGCAAAAAAGCCTAATGATGTTTGCGGAACGCCACCTAATCCCCTCGCTGCAAGAGCTAATAAAAATGACTGACCATACATCCCAATATCGGCGGCTACTCGAACGTTATCCCCAAAAGATGGCATAAATAGAAAGGCAACATGAGGAGCGTGAAAGAATTCATAGTTTAAGTTAACGACACGCATTCTGCCTTCACGGTCATTCCTATCGATTCCCATCGCCTGTTGATAAGCAATGGCTTGTTCTATTTGACGTTCAGAATAACGCGCATAATAATCTTTTGTATCAAATGAAAAATCAGCAGTATGTTGGCCATTACGATTCGCTTCTAAAATCTTGCGACTTAATTCATCTTTTATATTCCCGGATACAATATGGACGTCCCAGGGTTGCGTATTACAATTGGAAGGAGTAAATTGAGCATCTTCCAAAACTTCCGTAATGGTCTCGCTATTTACCGGCGTCGATTTAAATCCCCTGATTGAGCTTCTACTACGGACTAACTTTTGAAAATAATTCTTATCTATGGGACGACCCCTCCTTAGATATCTGTATAGCTTGTACATTATCCTATATGTATATCATAAATGATCGATTATCATATCAAAAGTAATAAAGCTGTTGAATGCGACCAACAGCTTTATTTGTGTCTATATTATATCATGATTCACCTGGGAAAAGGATTCCATTTTCTTTTCTAAGTTGTTCAGTTATTTGGACAACGATACGGCTTCTTTCCAGACAGGCATCATGCCATTTCCTATCTTTTCCTTTCAACATTTTCTCAAAAGCTTGAATTTCATAGATCATGTCAGCCTCATATTGTTGACTTGCAAGCGAAGTTGTTTTTGAAGCAATACGGTCATATAATTGCAGATCACTAATTGGAGCTACACTATCCATCGTCAAGGAACCATCTTCACCATGAATTTCTGACGGCAGGCTTGCATTGGCAATTTTTGAACAAAGAATAGTTACAATAAAACCCTTATAGGTTAATACAATTGTGCCACTACCATCAATCCCATTAGATAATAAAACTGGGAAATAATTGACTTTCTCGGGCTGTCCAAACAAATCAATTGCCATGCTTAACGGATATACACCCAAATCCATTAATGCACCACCGGCAAAAGTTTTAGAGAATATATTTGGATCTTTACCTTCTTTATATTGATCATATTTTGATGAATATTTCACATATTGAAACATGGCACTACGAATAACGCCAATTTGTAATAGTTGTTCTTTTAAGATTTTGTAATTAGGAGAGAATAGATGCCGGAACCCTTCAAAAACGAAGACATCATTGGCCCTCGCCAAGTCCATTATCTCTTCTAATTGCTGCACAGTATATACCATTGGTTTTTCACAAAATACATGTTTCCCATTCTGTATACATAATTTGATATGATCGGCATGCAATTTATTGGGTGAAGCAACATACACAACATCACTTTCATCCGTAAGCATCGCTTGCAGATCCGTAAATATATGAGCTGCTCCATGCTTTTCTGCAAAACGATGGGCTTTTTGTTCATTTCTTGAATAGACCGAGACTAATTCAGCTACCCCTGATTGTTGCGCAGCATCAATAAAAGCATCGGTTATCCAACTTGTTCCTATTGTAGAATACTTCAAAGCTCTATTCTCCCCTTTTATCCGTACTATCTTCTTCGTGCTTTCCTTCTGTTGTTTCCCATTCATCTGGTAATGGATCGATTTCATGCTTATAAGCGTATCCTTTTGAGATCGTCACTAAGGACAAGATAAGAACGATTGCGACTACAATAATACAGGCGATAATTACTACAATATAAGTAGACACAAAGAACATACCTCACTTTATGTTAGATTTGCAAATGGCTTAACCATCCCTAACACCATATTTGTATAGGGGAGCGTAAGACCTTTTTGTTTAGCAAGTCGAATGGCTGCTCCATGTAAATGATCCAATTCGAGTGGGGATTGTTTACGTCTATCCTGGTGCATCGATGATGTTGCTTCATTATTCAGACCTAGTAGTTTTTCTTTTGCCATTTCTACATCATCGTCGGTAAGCTTAATTTGGCATGCATTTGCTAACTTTTTCATCTCTTGTAATAGATTTACTGCAATCGCAAATGTCTCTTTATGCTCTCTAATTGGACCGATTGGTAAATTGATGGCCGTGGTAATTCCGGAAAAAGCACTAATAAACATGTATTTCTTCCATTGTTCATATAAAATGGATGGATGGTATGTTGCAGTCATGACAGCTTTACTACTAAGTTCTTCTAATCGCTTACATACCTCTTCTTGACTAGAGTTTAGTGGCCCAAACACAAGCTCATGAAAATCACTTGAATGTACCACATACCCCTGCTCATTTAATGTAGCAATAATAAAGGAAAGTCCGCCAATTATGTTCTTCTCGCCTAATTTTTCCTGCAAAATGTCCATATGTTCAATACCATTTAGAACCGGAAGAATATATGCCCCTTTTTGAACGAGTACTTGTAAAGAATCTAACGTCCCAGCTAAATGATAGCCTTTCACACTTACAATCACTATATCTGGTTTTTCTATATTATTTGGATCCGTACACAATATAGGATCTTTAACATTATAATCACCTTGAGGGCTACGAATGGCAAGCCCATGCTTTTGAATCTGTTCAGCTCTCCTCTCCCGAACTAAAAAGGTAACCTTAGCACCTGCCTCTTGATACCGTAAACCAAAATACCCCCCCAATGCGCCAGCACCTAGTATAACAACATGCATATTTTCCCCTCCCCTTTGAATAATATAGCTATTAAGAGATAGTCGTCCAATGCTATCTTATCATGTTTATTTGGTTATCTTAATGGTACTTTTTTAATGGATAGGTGTCTAACAATAACTACTCAATAAAATGGTAATTATTCCCTATATCAACATATTTATGAACATACCAAAGCTTAAAGGATGATACCACAGTATATTTATGTATATAAATTTTATATACCCTATACATCGATTTTTCGTAATAAATTGCAAATTATCAAAATTTACTGTGTTTGAATCAATTGTAAAAGCCCTGTAACATTTTAATATAACTGCATATAAAGGAGGCTATCCATTCTTTAAATCTATTTTTTTAATAAAAATGCAGTGATTTTTACCCAGGAATAAAGACGCAAGATTGCTAGCGCCGACCAACTGGGCACTGCAATACATAGAAAAATAGATTTTTAAATAAAAAAGGGAGGCAATTAATTACATGAAGAAACTCTTACTTATGCTTGTTCTAGGATTAACCATGTTCGCACTAGCAGCATGCGGGTCAGACGATAGTGCAAGCGGGGAAGATGGCGAAAGCAGCGGAAGTAAATTAGACGAATTAAAAGAGGCAGGAACCGTAACTATTGGTTTTGCTAATGAAAAACCATATGCATATGAGGGGGAAGATGGCGAATTGAAGGGAGCTGCAGTTGATATTGCAGCAGCTGTATTTAAGGAACTTGGTGTGGAAAATATGGATTCGAAATTAGCTGATTTTGGACAATTAATTCCAGGCCTTAAAGCTGGCCAATTCGACGTTATTACGGCAGGGATGGCTATTAATCCTGACCGTTGTGAGAACGCAGCCTTCGGTGAACCTGAAATGAAATACGGTGAGGGACTTATTGTCCAAAAAGGAAATCCACTAAATCTTAAAAGCTACACAGATATAGCAGATAATCCAGATGCTACCGTTTCGGTTATGGCTGGGGCAACAGAAAATGAATTTCTTAAATCTGAAGGTGTAAGCGAAGATCAAATAACGAATGCAGATGATATACCAGCTACTTTATCAGCTGTAGAATCTGGTAGAGCAGATGCAACAACCGGTACAGAGATGACAATTAAAATGGCATACGAATCGTTGAATAGCGATAAATTAGAATTCGTAGAAGGATTTGAACAACCAGATGTTGAAGGTGTACCAAGTTATGGTGCGGCAGCTTTCCATCTAGATAACACGGAATTGCGTGATGCATATAATGAAAAACTTGCTGAATTGAAAGAAGATGGCACAGTAGCAGAATTACTGGAGAAGAATGGATTCAGCGAACAAAATAATATGGTGGAAGCAGATATTACTACGGAAAAAATTTGTAACGGTGACATCTAATCTACCTTCCACGAAACTGAACAACTTTACAGTTTATAAACATGATGACTCCATAGGGTCCGGCTCCCTCGCCCAGGGTGTCTGGCCCTATATTTTTTATCTTACGTATTAAAGAAGCAGCCAATCTACTAAAGGAGTGATTATCATTAATGCGGTCATAGAAATATTCCCTTCCCTAATGAAGGGATTAACAATCACGATTACTGTTCTGCTCGGTTCTGCCTTTTTTGGTTATCTATTTGCATTTATTGCTGGGCTTTGCCGACTTTCTTCTAATATTTTTCTACGTAAATTTACTGGATTCTATGTCGAGGTATTCCGGGGAACTTCATTAATTGTCCAATTGTTTTGGCTCTATTATGCCATTCCGATGCTATTTGGTATTGAACTTGGTAGTAACTGGTGGGCCGGTGTTATTGCGATAGCATTAAATTATGGCGCCTATATGTCAGAAATTGTACGTGGATCGATTCTCGCAGTTGCCAAAGGACAAACAGAGGCTGCGACTGCTTTGAATATGTCGCGATTTCAGCGAATGCGGCTTGTTATCTTTCCCCAAGCAGTGCGAATGATGTTACCCGAGTTCGGAAATTATTTAATTCAAATGTTAAAGGCAACTTCTCTTGTATCATTAATTGGAATGACCGATATTCTTTACTATGGAGATATTATTCGAAGCTCTAATCTATCCCAGGCGCCGACAGTTTATATCTTAGTATTGTTCTTCTATTTCATACTTGCTCTCCCGTTAATCTTCTTAACTCGGAAATTGGAGGGCATTTCAAAGAAAGGGGTGGCTAATTAATGAGTAATTGGAGTTGGGAAGTATTTGCAGAAGCATTTCCTATTGTTTTAGAAGGGCTAGGAATAACACTGGGATTAACCATCGCTTGTTATTTATTTGCTCTTATATTCGGCTTTTTTTGGACATTCCTGCGTAGAATTCCTTTTAAACCAATTAACTGGATCGTAACGTGGGTAATGGAATTTATTCGCTCAACGCCACCGTTAGTACAACTATTCTTTATTTATTATGCATGGCCGATGGTTCCAGTTGTAGGGGTCACCCTGGATCCTTTCACAAGTGCGATTCTTGGGCTAGGTATTCACTTTAGTACTTATATTGGAGAAGTATACCGTTCTGGTATTGACGGAGTAGATAAAGGGCAATGGGAAGCAGCCAAATCACTAAACTTTTCTACGAAACAGAAGTGGACTAAAATTATATTGCCGCAAGCTATTCCACCAACAATACCAATGTTAGGAAACTATCTTATTATTATGTTTAAAGAGGTGCCTCTTGCTTCTACAATTGGAGTTGCAGGAATACTTCATATGGCGAACAGCTATGGAGCACAATATTGGACTTATCTAGAACCTCTTACCATTGTAGCAATATTATTTTTAATAATGAGTTATCCTTCTGCTATACTAATTAATAAGCTAGAAAAGAAAATGAACCGCCGCTTTGACAAGAAGGAAGCACTTAATAGTAGTAAAGGAGCGACAGCATAATGACAGAACCGATTGTTACGTTTAATGATGTTCATAAATCCTTTGGTGATGTAAAAGTACTTAAAGGAATTGATTTAGATATAAGACCAGCAGAAAAAGTAGCTATAATTGGGCCAAGTGGTTCTGGGAAAACCACCATCATTAGAATGCTAATGACATTGGAACAGCCTACTTCTGGTGACATTATTGTAGATGGAACGAACTTATGGAAGATGGATAAAAAAGGAAAACAGGTTACAGCAAATGAAAAACATTTACGAGCAGTTCGAGGAGATATCGGAATGGTATTCCAACACTTTAATCTTTTTCCTCATATGACAATTTTAGAAAACTGTATGACTGCACCCATCCATGTGAAACAGGAAAGCAAATCCTCTGCCAAAAACCGATCCATTGAAATGCTAAAAAAAGTGGGACTTGGTGATAAATTAGATAACTATCCTAGCCAGCTCTCCGGAGGTCAGAAGCAGCGTGTAGCTATGGCAAGAGCTTTAGTTATGCGACCAAAAGTCATGTTATTTGATGAGGTAACTTCAGCTTTGGATCCAGAATTAGTCGGTGAAGTGCTTGAAGTGATCCGAGATATTGCTAAAGACGGTGAGATGGCATTGATTCTTGTAACCCATGAAATGGATTTCGCTCTTGACGTCGCAGATAAAGTATTGTTCTTGGATGAAGGTGTCATTGCTGAACAAGGAACCGCGAGCGAAGTCATTGAACACTCTAAAAACGACCGTTTACAAAGCTTTTTACACCGTTTTAGAAATTAAAGGGCTAAAAGCAGAGAACACCAACTTGAAGTTTGCTATAAAAACAAGAAGCTGCAGCTTCCATTAAAACGGAGCTACAGCTTCTTGTTAATGTATTGGATCTTCCCCTATAATTTTTACCTCTCGTTCTAACTGAACCCCGAATTTATCACTTACTGTTTTTTGCACGTGACGAATTAATTGAATATAATCCGTTGCCGTTGCCTGGTCTTTATTCACAATAAATCCTGCATGTTTTAAGGAAACCTGAGCACCACCAATTTGTGATCCTTGTAATTCGCTATCTTGTATTAATTTCCCTGCAAAATAACCTGGGGGTCGTTTGAATACACTCCCACATGAAGGATATTCTAATGGCTGTTTCGTTTCTCGTTTCATCGTTAAATCATCCATAATTGCTTTAATATCTAGATAACTACCTTGCGACAAGGAAAACGTTGCTTCAAGAACAATATATCCTCTCTCAGGAATATTACTCGTACGATAATCCAAATCCAGTTGATCTGCTGTCCTTGTTAAAAGATTTCCTTCTCTATCTACTACTCTCGAGCTCACGAGTACATCCTTTATTTCGCCTCCGTAAGCCCCTGCATTCATAAATAAGGCACCACCGACAGATCCTGGGATTCCACAAGCAAACTCCAATCCAGACAATGTCTTATCAAGGGCTTCCCTGGAAACGTCAATGATCCTAGCACCGCTTTGAGCTACAATGGTTGATCCATTTGTTGAAATATCGGTTAACTGCTTCAAATTCATAACAATCCCCCGGATACCACCATCTTTTACAATCAGATTAGATCCATTACCGAGTAGGGTAAATGCGATTTCCTCCCTATTTGCTAGTTTGACTATTTCCTGTACTTGATTATATGTTTCCGGTGTTACTAAAAAATCAGCCTTCCCGCCTAAGCGAGTATACGTATGATTCTTTAATGGTTCATCCACCATCACATTTTTCTTCGGGGTTATTTCCGTTAATTTATCGTACATATGATGATTCAATCCCACACGTATCATTCCTTTAAACATTATTCCAATATATTGTAAGCTATTGTATATGATCTTGCCACAGAAATTTATAAATGAGATGATCCACTTTCCTGCTTTCATGTAAGCCACTATGACTTAATTGATCATTATGAATAACTTTCTCCTGTAGCTGTGCCTCTGGTACAATATTTCGTAATGAGTGTACACTTTCTGGCACAGCAATTGCATCTCCTGTACTTGCAATACTAAGTACTTCGATATGATCTGGAAACGGACGCTCACGAAGGTATTGTAATGCAGGAGAATCAGGATGTAAATCCGCAGCTGCAGGATCACGATTTATTTTAAAATACTCTTCACTATAAATTCCATCAAACGGACTACCAATAGCAATAAATTTACGTACTGTTGGAAAATTCACACCCTGAAATTGCTTCAAGTATTCTAATGACACAATTCCTCCCATTGAATGCCCGACTATATTGACACTTTCGATGGAATAAACTTGCTTCATATCCTCTAACACTTTTGCAAGCCAACTTGCCGTCACCTCAAAGCTTGCCCGATTATCCTCAAACACAACTTGAATAAATACCGGTTCTTTTTTTCCTTTACTGAGATTATATTTTTGAACAACTCCGTTCTGCTTCACATAATACACGATCGCTTTATTTCCCCAATGATAGTCATATTCAAAACGGTTTAACATATTACCAAATGAATTTATGGTACCTTTATAACCATGTACAAATAGGGTTGGCCTTACTTTATCATAATCTGAATTTGCCTTATTTGGCATGTATAAAAGGGCCGCGAAACCAAGGATGATTAGACCAATTGACGTTATTGTTATAATATGTTTCTTCTTCAAACATTTTCCCTCATTTATACAACCTGTTGAATCTAATTTGTTCTACCCAATTATAGCATGTCTCATGATTGTTTTCTTTCAAAACAAGGACATTCGATAAACATTACGTAATGGGATGAAAGATCGGTTGTTTGTTTTCAAATGTCGTGACATATTTAAACCCTAGATAGCGTAATAAACGAATTGCATCTTCAACCCCTGAGCCTACTGTCGTTTCTACATGTGAATCTGAACCCACAGTTATAATTTCTCCGCCACAGTCTTTATAAAGCTTTAAGATATCTGTACTTGGCATGGCACTGTTAAGCCCATAACGGAAACCAGAGGTGTTTATTTCTATACCTTTCCCAGCTGGAATTATTTCATGAAATATTTGTGAAAGAATGGAATGAAAATCATGATTACTCTCTTGTCCTTTCGTATATCGCTTTACTAAGTCAATATGTCCCAGTACTTGAAATTCTTTAAATTGCGTAATACATGCATATAATTCCTGATAATATTGCTGATATGCTTCCTCTATCGTTTGATTCTTAAAGAAATCACCGGAATGTAAATCTTTCTTTTGAGTGGTGTGCATTGAACAAATAACAAAGTCAAAAACTTCTTGCTCAACCACCCGTTTACAATTAGAAATAAGATGTGGCTGAATGCCAATCTCTACCCCTTTCTTTATACTTATCCTATTTGCATATGCTTGTTGCATTTCTCTAATTTTTTTATCATAAGCAGCTAAATCTAAATCAAAGGTAATCGTAGGATCTGGATAATCTTCATCAATATGCTCTGTAAAGCAGATTTCTCTAAGCCCTCTATGAATTGCCTCTTCGATTGCCTTCTCCATTGGTGTATCACAATCTGCCGAAAAAGTACTGTGCATGTGATAATCAAACATAAAAAATATCGCTCCTTTGGTTGACTTTTTCTTTTATAATTATTAGAATACTATATAACTTTATTTAGATAAAGCGATAAAGTGATGAAGTGTTCTGGAAGGAGTATTAACTTTATGCATTCATTAGTAAACAACCATTACCGTGCCGATCAAATCGAAAGGTTTCAGCAACGTGAAGAATTGATTTCTAAACTAAAACATCGCTTTAAGACGTATGGATATAAACAAATTCAAACTTCAGCATTTGAAAAGTATGATATGTATGCAACGAAAACTGGAATTGTTAACACAGAAGATATGATCAAAATCATCGACGCATCGGGAGAAGTGTTAGTATTACGCCCAGATATAACCATTCCATTGACGCAATGGATGACCAATAAAAATCAATTAACTGTAAAACATGATCGCTACTTTTATGTTATGGATGTATTTCGTCATGCAGAATGGAATGAACAGAAGGAACGTACCCAAGCAGGTATTGAATACTTTGGAGACTCTTCACCCACAGTAGATGCTGAGGTTATCGCATTAGCTATTCATACCTTACATGACTGCGGTTTTTCCGACTATAAAATAGAAATTGGGCATGCTGGTTTTTTTAAGGCACTCATTGCACAAACATCACTTTCGACAACTGAAATCACGAATATTCAAAGATTTATACAATCAAAGAATCTAGCAGAAATGACAGCTTATTTAGAATCATTAACTATTGATGAGCCTTTAAAAACAGCCATTCGGAATATTCCTTTTCTATATGGGCAGCCAAAATCTGTCATTAATGAAATTAATCAATATGGCTTGGATAACGAGGTGAAAGCTGAATTACAAAAACTAATTGATGTTTATACTAACCTCCAGGCATATGACCTGTCAGAGGATATTGTGTTTAACTTAGGACTGATTAATGATATGGATTACTATTCAGATATAATTTTCCAAGGATTTATCAATCAGATTGGTAGACCAGTCGTTATGGGAGGAAGGTATGATAACCTAGGTGATCAGTTTGGTACACATATTCCTGCTATTGGCTTTGCTTTTGATGTAGATTTATTAATCCATGCTGCTAGTCAACATCATTTATTGTCCGAACCAGAGTCATCCATTGATATCTGTTTATATTATGATACAAATACGCAACAAGAGGCTGTAGCTGCAGCGTTTCACCTTAGAAACCAAGGATATTCAGTTATTTCTTTTCCTAAGGAAACATCCGAAACAGCGACTATTCAAGCTACTTGGGAAATCATGTACACAGAAAACGTTTATACAGCTGCTGTAGACAATCAAATCTATCAATTTAAAAATTTCGTAGATTTACAGGGATTATTACAAGCAAAAAAGGAGAATGGATAGATGGAAGCTTTTACTCTAGCTGTAGCAAAAGGCCGTACAGCAGATCACACCATTAGATTATTAGAGCAAATGGATATTTTCTTTGAAGATTTAACCCCTTCCAGTAGAAAATTGGTCTTTTATAATAAAAAACACACGATTAAGCTTATTTTTGTTAAAGCTGTGGATGTGCCCACCTATGTAGAAAAAGGTGCAGCCGATATCGGGATTGCTGGGAAAGATAATATCTTGGAATCAGAAGCTGATATTTATGAGATTCTTGATCTGCAAATTGGAAAATGTGAATTTGCCGTTGCCGGAAAACCAGGTGTAAACATTGATACATTACAATCTTTAACGATCGCAACAAAGTATCCGACCGTTGCAAAAAAACACTTCTTACGTAAAGGGAATAACGTTGAGATCGTAAAGCTGAATGGTTCTGTTGAATTAGCTCCATTGATCGGCCTCTCTGATGTGATCGTCGATATTGTAGAGACAGGTAATACGCTAAAGGAAAATGGGTTGGTCGTAATTGAACATGTGGAACCGATAAGTACTCGTTTAATTATTAATAAAGCAAGTTTTGCCATGAAAGCAAATCACATACAGCAATTTATTGAAAAACTGAAAATAAGCTTGGAGGAATAGACATGAAATGGCTAACTGGAGCTCAATATTGGAGCAGCAAGATATCTTCACAAGCTATCGAAGATCAACTTGAAAACTCCATCGATCAATCCGTTCTTGATATTATTCGTCAGGTTAAGGAAGCTGGTGACCGGGCCGTCAATTCTTTAACAAATCAATTCGATGGAATCAAATTAGATGACTTTACAGTAACGAAAGATGAATTTGCAGAAGCACGAGATCGAGTTTCTCCTGCTTTTGTGCCTGCATTAGAGCAAGCGAAGACAAATATTACACGTTTTCACCAGAGACAACTGCAACAATCATGGATAGATTCAAGTATCCCTGGAATTGTCTTGGGGCAGCAGGTTACTCCCCTTGAACGTGTTGGTATCTATATTCCTGGGGGAAAAGCTGCTTATCCATCTACCGTGCTAATGAACGTCATCCCTGCAAAAATTGCTGGGGTTGAATCCATCGTAATAACGACACCCCCACAACCAAACGGCAAGGTAAACCCACATATTCTAGTTGCTGCCGAGAAGGCCGGAGCAGATACGGTTTATAAAATTGGAGGGGCGCAGGCGATTGCAGCACTCGCTTATGGAACGGAAACGATAAACAAAGTTCAAAAAATCACTGGTCCAGGTAATGCATATGTGGCTCGCGCAAAAAAATGGGTTTTTGGAGAAGTAGCCATTGATATGATAGCAGGACCAAGTGAGATTTGTATAGTTGCAGATGATACAGCTCCAGCTGATTTTGTTGCAGCTGATTTACTATCACAAGCAGAACATGATGAGGCTGCTACCCCTATTTGTATCGTTTGGAATAACAAGCAAGCAACAGCGATACAAGAGGAAATGGAAAGACAAACCGCGCTGCTGGAAAGAGAGGAAATTATCACTAAATCTGTACAGCAAAATGGCAAATTCATCCTCGTTGAAGATCTATATGAGGCAATGGACATCGCTAACGATATTGCTCCAGAACACTTGCAATTAATGATTGAAAATCCGATTGAAAAGCTAGGTTACATTAAGAATGCTGGTGCCATATTCTTAGGTAACTATTCCCCAGAAGCACTTGGAGATTATATGGCAGGACCGAATCATACATTACCAACAAATGGTACCGCTGCTTTCTCTTCACCATTAGGGGTTTATGATTTCATGAAAAAATCCAGCGTGATTCAATATGACAAACAATCGTTACTTAACACAGTTGATGCAATTACAGAATTAGCTACTACAGAAAAGTTGACTGCCCATGCCCAGGCCATTCAAATTCGAAAGGAGGATGATTCCAATGCGAAAGCATGAGCTTAACCGAGCTACTTCAGAAACAGAGATCACTTTAGGATTAACGATTGACGGGGCAGGAATTAGCTCCATTCAAACCGGAGCTGGCTTCTTTGACCATATGTTAACCTTAATGACCAAACACGGATTATTTGATATCAATATCATTTGTAAAGGCGATTTAGACGTTGATCAACATCATTCTGTTGAAGATATTGGTATTGCCCTCGGTCAAGCATTTCACCAAGCATTAGGCGATAAAGAAGGGATCACTCGCTATGCTAGCGTAACAACGCCAATGGATGAGGCGCTATCAACAGTTTCGATAGACATAAGTGGTCGTGCCTATCTCGTCTATGGAGTAGAGGGACTTAAAGACAAAGTAGGAGATTTTGATACAGAACTGGTTGAAGAATTTTTTCAAGCATTTGCTAGCAACGCTAAAGTCACTCTTCATATACACCAGGTTTACGGCAAAAACACCCATCATATCATTGAATCGATATTTAAAGGATTTGGACGTGCGCTTGATACAGCTAGTCAAAAAAATGGACGGATCAAAGGTGTTCCTTCCACAAAGGGAAGCCTATAAGTGCGAATACAGAAAGGGCGTTGAAAATGATTGCGATTATTGACTATGGAGCTGGAAATATTAAAAGTCTTCAGTTTGCATTGACCAAAAAAGGCATGGAATCCTACTTAACAACAGATCCTAATGAGATTGCTAACAGTGATGCAATTATCTTACCAGGTGTAGGAGCATTTCAAGACGCAATGAAAACGTTAGATCAAAAAGGCCTCATTGATATTCTGAAACATGAAGCGAATAATGGGAAACCTATACTTGGTATTTGCTTAGGCATGCAATTATTCTATGAAACAAGTGAAGAAGATGGAGAACGGGAAGGGTTCGGACTACTTGAAGGCAAGGTAAGTAGAATTAGCAACTCCGTAAAAGTACCCCATATCGGGTGGAATAATTTAACCACGCATCGAAACAGTGCATTATATAAGGATATCCCAGATGATGCGTATGTCTATTTCGTTCATTCTTATGCTGTAACAGCGTTTCAACATAATTCATTAATTGCAAGTTCAACATACGGAGGGATGATTCCAGCATTTGTCCAACAGAACAATATCATTGGAATGCAATTTCACCCAGAAAAAAGTGGCGATATCGGATTGCAGCTATTAGAAAATTTCGGGGAGATGATAAGATGATTCTATTTCCAGCAATTGATATAAAAAATGGAAAGTGTGTCCGCCTAACACAGGGAAATTACAGGAAAGAAAAAATTTATAGTGACTCACCAGTTTCTGTTGCGAAGCAATGGGAAGAACAAGGAGCGGCTTATTTACACTTAGTTGACCTCGATGGTGCAAAATCTGGCTTGTCTATCAATGCAGATTTGATTAAAGAAATTGCCAAGCAAACGAATATTCCGATCCAAATCGGCGGTGGGATCCGATCCATCACAGTTATGGAAGATTACTTAAATGCTGGAGTCGATCGAGTTATATTAGGAACAGCGGCAGTTAAAGATAAACAGTTCTTAGAGACTGCTGTTAAGAATTATCCGACTCAAACGGCAGTTTCCATTGATGCACGAAATGGTTTTGTTGCTACAAATGGGTGGACTGAAACAAGTAAAGTAGAGGCAACAGAAATTGTTGGAAACTTAGAGGACTTAGGTTTACAAACATTAATTTACACAGATATTTTGAAAGACGGTATGCTACAAGGCCCTAATTTGGAGGAATTAGAAAATGTCAATAACTCCACCTCCATGAATATCATTGCTTCAGGAGGAGTAACAACATTGGATGATATTGTTCAATTAAATCAAAAACAGTTATATGGCGCAATAATCGGAAAGGCGCTTTATGATGGATCCTTATCATTAAAACAAGGATTGGAGCTGATCAGCAATGCTGGCTAAGCGTATTGTACCCTGCCTAGATGTCGATAAAGGCCGAGTCGTAAAAGGTAAAAAATTTCAAAATATCCAAGATGTCGCTCATCCGGTTGATTTGGCAAAGAAATACAATCAAGACGGTGCAGATGAACTCGTATTTTATGATATAACAGCCTCTAATGAAGAAAGAAATATTTTCCTAGATATGGTGGAGAGTGTTGCTGCAGAAATAGCTATCCCCTTTACTGTCGGAGGCGGAATCCGTACCGTAGAAGATATTCATCAAGTACTACGGGCTGGGGCAGATAAAGTATCAATCAATAGCGCAGCTGTTAAAAACCCATTGGTCATTAAAGAAGCTGCGCTGAGATTTGGATCTCAATGTATTGTACTTTCCATTGATGCAAAGCAAGCTGCCAATAATAGATGGGGTGTTTATATTAATGGAGGACGTCAACAATCAAACCTAGATGTTGTCGATTGGGCCAAACAGGGGGAAGCACTAGGTGCAGGAGAAATTGTCCTAAATGCAATTAATACAGATGGAGAAAAAAATGGCTACGACCTAGCATTAATGCAATCCGTTGCAGCTGAAGTAAATCTCCCGATCGTTGCAAGTGGTGGTGCAGGTACAACACAGCATTTTGCTGAGGTGTTACAAGATGGGATTGCAGATGCTGCCTTAGCTGCCTCTGTGTTCCATTATGGAGAAATTTCCATACCTGAATTAAAAACGGAATTGTATCAATCTGGAATAGAAGTTAGGAGAGATTTGCAATGGAAATAGATTTTAATAATATCACATTTGATGAGAATGGTTTGCTTCCAGCTATTGTACAAGATGCAAACACAGGACAAGTATTAAACCTAGCCTATATGAATAAAGAAGCCTTTGAAAAAACAATAGAGACAAAGGAAACATGGTTTTTCAGCAGAAAGCGTCAAGCACTATGGAATAAAGGAGCGACTTCAGGAAACAAACAAGTTGTTCAAGAAATCTCCTTAGATTGTGATCAAGATGCCTTGTTACTAAAAGTTAATCCGTTCGGACCTGCATGCCATACAGGTGATGTTACATGTTTTCATGACATGCTATACCAGAATAAACCAGCAAATTTTGAAGTAATTCAGCAGTTGACAAATCGGATATCTGAACGAAGAAATAATCCCGTAGAAGGTTCGTATACAACCTATCTCTTTGATATGGGGGTGGATAAAATTTTAAAAAAGGTTGGAGAGGAAGCGAGTGAAGTCATTATTGGTGCTAAAAACACCGATAAAGAAGAAGTCACTTGGGAAGTTGCTGATTTAACCTATCATACGCTTGTACTCATGGAAGTATTGGGAGTAGCTGTCACGGATATTTATGATGAGTTAAGCGAAAGACATATTCAAAAAAAGGCTGAACAAAATGACTAAATTTTGGAGTGAAGCAGCGAAACGATGTACACCTTATGTACCTGGTGAGCAATTAAATGATCCAAATATTATTAAACTAAATACAAATGAAAACCCGTATCCTCCCTCCCCTCTTGTAGTGGGAGCAATTAAACAAGAAGTGGAAAACCAAATGAATCGCTACCCTTCTCCTACATTGGATAATGTAAGAGAAAAAATAGCTTATCACTACCAAGTAGATAAAGAAAATGTTTTCATCGGAAATGGCTCAGATGAAGTATTAGCTTTTTCCTTTATGGCATTTTTTGAAGAACATCAACAGATTTTATTTCCTGATATTTCTTATAGCTTTTACCCAGTATACGCCAACCTCTTTCAAATTCCCTATAGAGAAATGCCATTAAAACAGGATTTCACCTTGGATGAAACGCTGTTTTTTGGATCTCAGGGAGGCGTTATTCTACCGAACCCAAATGCACCAACAAGTATTCATACTGCATTGGACCGAATTCAAGCCATTATCGAGAATAATAATGATAATGTCGTTATCATTGACGAAGCTTATAGTGATTTCGCTTCTGATAGTGCGGTTGAACTTATTAAGCAATACAAGAATCTCCTCGTTGTAAAAACGATGTCTAAATCGCGCTCGCTAGCTGGATTAAGAATCGGGTACGCTATTGGAGATAAAGAACTAATTGAAGGGCTCACCCGAATAAAGGATTCCTTTAATTCTTATACTGTTGACCGTCTAGCTATCGCCGGTGCAGAGGCTGCAATAGAAGATAATAAATATTATCAAGAAACAACGAGAAAAATAATGAATACGAGGAACTGGCTCTTATCGGAGTTAAAAAAACGTGGCTTTAAGGTACTGCCTTCCGAAACGAATTTTCTCTTTGTCCATCACCCAATGTTTCATGCTGAATCGCTTTATAAAGGGTTAAAAGAAAACGGCATTTTAGTGCGTCATTTTAATAAACTGCGGATATCGAATTACTTGCGAATTACGATAGGGACAAAAGAATCCATGGAACAGTTCCTGGGTATTATTGATGATATATTCAGCAAAAAATAATGGATCTTCCCTTGTAGAAGGGAGATCCATTTTATTGTCTATATTAAGGTTTCTACTTCAGCATCTTTTTTCAATTCATCCACTTTTGCTTGAAGCTGTTCATTTGTTTTTTGCTGTTCAACTTGAGCTTTTATTTGTTCCTCTAAATCTTTCAACTCACCAATCTCTTGATTTTGTTCTTTGATCTGATTGTAGTACTCTTCTATTTCCTTATCCGTTACTTTAATATCCAACTGTGAGTCAATATATTTCGTTGTAATTAAATCATCTTTTAACATCGTTTTGAATTGTTCTTCATTTAATTGGAATTGTTCCATCGCTGCAGTTAATTGATCGCCATTTTGTTCTTTGAGTGTATCGAATTCAGATTGAACCTCTTTATCTGATACTTCAATCCCTTTACTCTTAGCATCTTCACGAATTAAATGTTGCTCAACAAGAACTGTAATTGCTTGTTCTTTCAACTTTTCTTGATCACTAACATCTTGGCCATATTGTCCCATTGTAATCTTTAGTTGAGAGTATGTTGGGTTATAACGGTCACCTTTAATTTCTTCCCCATTTACAGAAGCTACTGCTTTATCGGCAGCTACTTTCTCCTCATCTGTTACTTCTACTTTTTGCTGTTGTTGCTGCTGACCTTCTTCAGACGAACTCCCTTGCTCTTGCTCTGTAGCTTGTTCGTTACTATTATCTCCTTCAGCGTTGTCGTCACCACAAGCTGCTAATACAATTGCTAAAGTTAAAGTGAAACCTAACAAAATCAATTTCTTCATTCGTACAATCCCTCTTTTCTTCGTGAATGTCCTTTCATTCAAACATACTTCGTATAACCTTTTCAAGTGCCAAATGTGCTTTTTTCAGTGAAAAAACAACTGTAGCAAGGGATAAAGCCCCATTTACAGTTTATCAACAATACTCGGGCCTTTTTCTCAATTATGCCACATTCGACAGGCTTTTATGTACCTACTTAATTATCGACACTAGCAGGAGCGCCTTTTAATGATAGGTTTTCAAGTGTTTAGCTGAGATTATTTTACCCTAGCTACTTCATGAATTATAATCAACAACACTTGTCTAAATGCAATTTTCTGCAAAAAAATTGCTTATCAGAGAAAAAACTCTAATAAGCGGCATAGTTTCCCTATTCACTCTCACAGCCTTCATCTGTACAATAAGTTGTTTTAGCAGAAGTAGGATTTAGGGATTTGAGTTTACTTTCTTTTTGTTCTTCTTCCCATATCTGATTTAGTACTTCTTCAAACACTTCTTGAGGCTGTGCACCAGATAGTGCATATTTTTCATTAAAGACAAAGAAAGGAACTCCTTGAACTCCAATTTCTCGTGCTTGTGATTCATCTTCTCTTACATGTTTTGTATATTCATTAGATTCCAGCATTCCTAGAACATCTTGTTTATTTAAATCAACATCAGCTGCTAATTCGGCTAGTGTAGGATAATCGCTTATTAATTTGGATTCCGTAAAATACGCATGCATTAACCGTTCTGCCATATCCCTCCCTTTTCCTTGCTTTTCAGCATATTTAGCTAATCGATGTGCATCAAACGTATTTGTATGCTGCATTGTATCAAAACGGTAGGTTAGACCAACTTGCTCCGCTTGCTTTCCTACATTTTTGTTCATTTGCTTTGCCTGATCCAATGACATACCTTTCTTATTTGATAAGTGTTCATGTATGGTTTCATTTGGCATCGCCTCTGATTCTGGATCCAACTCATAACTTTTGAATTCTAATGTTACTTCGTTTCGATGAGAGAAAGTTTCTAAAGCGTTCTCTAGCTTTCTTTTTCCAATATAGCAAAAAGGGCACACAAAATCAGACCAAATTTCAATTTTCATAGCTGCACCTCATTTCTCCTATTATTGTAGCATAGCTGAACTTTCCTAATGAAGAATCCTGCTTGGTCCCGATTAATGATAATTGGGAGAGTCATCTTGATCGACATATTTTCCATGGTTAGGCATAGCTAATTCATCAAAAGAAGATACTAACCTTTGAAATCCTTTGGATAGTTTCTCGTCTTTCATAACTGCACCGTGTCCAGATACCAAAGTTGATGGATTAAGCTCAGCCAGCTTTTCAACCGACGCTCGTGCAGCTTTCCAATCGGTTGTAAGATATCTTGGTGGACCACATACCTCTTGTGTTTGCATAAAAACACGTGGCAATGAATCTTGTCGAACCGTAACCACCGCGTCACCTGAGAATAAAAATCCGTCACGTTCACGGTAAAACGAAACATGCCCTGGCGTATGTCCTGGTGTGTGAATCCATTTCCAATCAGCTAACCCCGGAACGGAATTATCTTCCGGTAAAGATTGAATTGCTTCTCCTAAATCAATCGGTTCTACTGGATACATAGAGGATATTTTAGCTAATACCCCTCCTTCTACGGAGGGGTCAGGATCTGGATAACTCTTCTCACCCGTCAAATAAGGGATTTCTAGTGGATGAGCATATACAGGAACATCCCATTCCTCTAATAAATCAGCTATCCCTCCAACATGATCAAAATGCCCATGTGTCAATAAGATTGCATTCGGCTGACTCCCTCTTCCGAAACGATCCACAACCACTGACTTTATCTCCGGAGCAGCATTTGGTAAACCAGCGTCAATTAACACCCAGTCACCTGTCTCTGGATTGCCAATAAACCCAATATTGACGATTTGATCCGTGTAGTAATATATATCGGTTTTAACTTGAATTCCCCCACCACTCGTGATCGATGTCATTGGAATAAATTTATGATGTTCGGATTGATGAAATTCGTTATCCATAATAACTAGCTCCTTTGTATCGTATTACCTCTAGTATTTATCAGGGAGCAAAAAAATAACCACTCTAAGAGCAGTTATTTATACATGAATAGTTATGTTGAAGCATACTTCTTCTTTTCTTCAATAGAACCATCCTGTCGGTGTACAATCAAATACGTTCCTTTATTTTTTGCTATTTTTCGAGCACGTTGGATAGCCCCATGCTTATCTTGAAAAACATTACTTGGCTTCTTCCCATTACTTGATCGTACAGCCCAGCCGCCTTCATGAGCAACGACATGCTCGCCTTCCTCTAATCGCTCTGGATTATTTTCATATTGCTTTCCTTCGCTTGAACGTTTCGTTGGCTTGCCGTTATTTTTATACTGATTTATTTCTTCAGTTGAAGCTTGTTTGCGCCATTGTTTGGCTTGTTCAATTGCAATCGGTATAGCTCTACTCTCCTCATACCCTTCATCAAGCATCGAATTTGCAATATCAATCGCTTTTTTCTTCGTAATAGCTTCTAAGTTTTTCATAGAGGATGGATAATCCGTTCGTGTCCATGGCATAGAAAAAAACCTCCCGACGAAAATTCTTAGTTATAGACTACCCTTTTCGATATCATTAAAAACACATGATATACGTTATTCATCCAAGCAGGAAAGAGGCATTTTTATTATATGCTAACGGGCATATCAGCGGGAGTAACTGAACACTTTCTTATCTTTTGAAAAAACAGCTAATGCTTATATAAGCATTAGCTGTTTTCTTCTAATAATGATGTTCCCATTATATTCACACGTTTCGTATTTTTTAAATCTTCAAGTGTGGTTACGCCAATTCCAAACATAACCATTTTCAACTCTAATTCGATTTGATCCATGGTCGTAACAACTGCTTCAGCTGATTCAGTTGCTGCCTGTAATAACTGACGAGCAAAACCGATCACATCAGCACCAATTGTTATTGCTTTGGCAGCATCAACTCCTGTTTTCATCCCTCCGCTTGCCACTAGTGGAATACTTGGAAGCTTACTCTTAACAGAAACAATACAATCCTTCGTAGGTATTCCCCAATTATTAAACGCTTCAGCTGCAGCTTTTTTTAAAGGATCCTGAGATCTAAGTTTTTCCACTTGGCTCCAGGATGTACCGCCTGCTCCAGATACGTCAATATAGGAAATACCTGCGCCATATAGTTTTTCTGCCACAGTGCCATCAATCCCAAAACCAACTTCTTTCGCACCAACTGGTACTGTTAATTTATTACAAATTTCTTCAATCTTTGGTAACAATTTTTCGAAATTTAAGTCGCCTTCATCTTGCACGGCTTCCTGTAAACTATTCAAATGTAAAACAAGCGAATCAGCCTCCGTTAGATCAACAATCCGCTGAGCTTCTTCTACTCCATAACCATAATTTAATTGAACTGCCCCTAGATTAGCAATTAATGGCGCTGTCGGAGCCTGTTTGCGAATCAAAAAAGAAGCTTTATGCGAATCACTTTCTAACAACGCTCTTGTAGAACCTAGTGCAACAGCCCAACCTTTTGCTTCTGCTGCTATTGCTAGGTTTTGATTGATTTCAGCTGCTAATTCTGATCCACCTGTCATCGAACTAACCAAGAAAGGAGCCTTTAACGATTTATTTAAAAAACTTGTATCGGTTTTGATGGTATCAAAATTAATTTCTGGAAGTGCATTATGTATAAATGAAATACCCTCTAGCCCTGTTGCTTTGTTAACACCTTCCACATTTTCGGTTAAGCAGAGCCTGATGTGTTCGGTTTTCCTGCGGTTGATTCCCTCTTCCATGCTATAGACCTCCAATATTTGACCTCGGATCTTATCATAACATAACTTGTCTATGAAATCGTATGTTTCGATTAGAAATGAAGAAGTTTGCTTCCATATTCTTTTGCCTAGTTCTAAGCCAGCATACGCTAAGTATACGAATTTTTTTCTTTTTTAGGAAACACGGTATAACTAAAGCTAATGATAAAATCAATTAATAAAATCAACGACCATAAACGAAGTGTTCCAAGAAGTACAAAAGTTTGTGCTGTATCATTGATGTATAAGATAATTCCTCCTAGACATAAGCTTCCGATACACCAAGCTGCTAAGTGACGATACCAGCCAACTCTTTCACGTTTAGCAAGCTCTTTGCCATATTTTTTCTTTTTGGCAGGCCTCTCTCCATTTGCAAAATGGAAAGCAAATTGCTGATCTGCCCACTTAATCATAGTATGGCCATATGCAACACTCACACCAATATAAATTGCAGCAATACCATGGACAGTCGAAGCCACTGCACCGTTTTTTAAATCGATGACGGTTGCTATTAACAAAATGCAATCGACAACCGGTGTAAGAATAAGCAAAATCGTACTCAGCCGTTGCCTTTTTAAGATATACCTTGTTACCAATCCAGCTGCAACAAATATCCAAAAGCCTATTTCACAAGCTATGATCAACCAACCAATCATTATCTCCACCCCTTTTTAGTACAGTTGTACTAATTAAATTATATGCGACTTATTTAAATAATACAACTGTGCTATAATAAAAACATGCCAAAAAAAGTAGATCATGAAAAAAGAAAAATCATTATAGCTGAAGCAACATGGAAAGTAATTGCCGAAGCTGGGATAGAACGAGCGACTGTTCGGAATGTGGCTGAAGCTGCTCAACTATCCGTCGGCTCTTTAAGGCATTATTTTACGACACAACCTGAATTATTACGCTATTCGATGCAGCTCATTTCTGAACGAGTAAGCGAACGGATGGCCAATAAACATTACACAGGGCCACCACTTCAAGTCATGCAGGAAATACTTTTCGAATTTTTGCCTTTCGATAACAATAGAAAAATAGAAATGGAGGTATGGCTCAGCTTCACAGCAAGAAGCCTTGTCGATCCAGATTTAATGAATTTAAATCGACAAGTATATCATGATTTAAGGCAAGTTGTTTCTACGGTTATCCATAGCCTTATATCCTTACAATTCGTAGCAAATGATTTTGCGGCGGAAGTCGAGATTGAACGGTTATATGCACTCATTGATGGACTTGCGATCCATCATATACTCCAACCAGACAGTTTATCTGTGGATACCATGCATGCTGTTATCCAGCATCATCTACAAACATTATGTAAACAGGAGGGGTAGAGATGAAACAAAGAGCCAAACACTTTGCAATAAGTGCACATCATGGGCAACGGAGAAAAAGTTCGAATGCCCCATATATTACACACCCAGTTCGTGTAGCTGAAAGACTTGAAGCGGCTGGTTTCGGTGAAGAATTAATTAGTGCAGGCTATCTACATGATGTCGTTGAGGATACGCCTTATACAATTGAAGACATTAAAGAACAATTTGGCAGTCATGTAGCTTATTTGGTTGCAGCTCACACAGAGGATAAATCCTTACGTTGGAAAGAACGAAAACAACATACCATTGATACTGTCAGAGTAGGTGGTAAAGAAATCAAACAGTTAATAATAGCCGATAAACTTGATAATTTATTAAGTCTAGAGGCCGACTTAGCTAATCAAGGTGATGCAGTATGGGATCATTTTAATGCTCCATATGATCAACAGAAATGGTATAACCAAGCGATTGCTGAAGTAATGTATAACGGGATCAATCAAGAAGACATACCAGATTATTTTAAGACGTATGAAGAACTCGTTCATCGAATCTTTGTTTCATAACAAATATAGAAAAAAGCTGCTATGGGAAAGTAATATAGCTAAATAAAACCGGCACGTAAACCCGATCTCTATTACATTCGGTTCGGGCACTTCATTCGATTGCAGTTTAAAATCGTTTCGTTTTTTCACTGGATCGGCCTCAGCTGACTCGAGTAAGAAATCGCTTACCCGAGTGGATCATACAACCCCTGCTGCAGCCATAGAAGCTCTGTAATGTTTTTCTACTGTATAATTAACTATTAAGCAAGCGTGTTCCTTTTCTTCATTTTAAGTTTGAGGGGGGTCTATATGTCCCCCCCATTCAATAAATGGTTTAAATCCGTGATTCTTTCTACCGTTTGTGATATTTATATCGTTTTTTCATGGTCTTCGATATCTGTTTCCACTTGTTTTTTTCTTCTAATTGTGCTTTTTGGTCTTGTTTTCTTTTTTCATATGCCAGTTCACGCTGCAATTTGAGGTAACTCTGAAAGCGTTGTTCCGATAGTTCACCTGAAGCTATTGCAGCTTTCACCCGACAACCTGGTTCTGTATCATGCCGACAATCTGTGAAATAGCATGCTTCAACAAAACTTTCTACATCTTGAAATGTAGTGTTAAAAGAATGATCGCCTTCCCATAGCTGTAGTTCACGCATTCCAGGTGTATCAATAAGCAATGCGCCACTTTGCAATTGAAACAACTCTCGATGGGTTGTCGTATGACGTCCTTTGCTATCCTGACTACGAATAGCTTTCGTCGTCTGTACTTCTTCGCCCAACAATATATTAACTAGTGTTGACTTTCCTACACCAGAAGACCCCAGTAATGCTGCTGTTCTCTTCGGAACTACATACTCCAAAAGATCGTTCAACCCTTCACCAGTCAAACTACTTAAAGCAACAATTGGCACTCCAATCGCTATCTCTTCGATTTCACTAATCGCATCTGCTAGTACCGCTTCTGTACATTCATCCTTCTTTGTTAGAACAATAATAGGTGTAGCTCCACTTTCATAGGCAGCAAGGACATAACGCTCCATCCGCCGTATATTTAAATCCTCATTTAATGAATTAACAATAAGGATCGTGTCTACATTTGCCGCCACGAGCTGACCCTCTGTTTTCTCTCCTGCCGCTTGCCGGATAAATTGACTCTTTCTCGGCACCACTTGATGAATAACTGCTTTTCCTTCCTCCATCAATTTATCTACGCGAACCCAGTCACCAATGGTTGGAAATTCTAATATGGAGGTAGTACCATTTAAAAATCTTCCGCTTACATGGGCAATATAGTCATTCTCCCCATCGGTAATTCGATACTGATTACGTTGAACCGCTGCAACGCGTGCCAGCTTATCCGTATCTATTGCAGGGAAAAAATGTTCATCCCAGCCTAACTTTTCTAAATTACTCACGATTGTTTCCTCCTATTTTCTGGAGGAAAGCCATTATACCGACCGTTCCTCCATTTTACGTGTAATATGGGTGGTTTGCTTTTTTATTACGAATTCACTCATAAAACATCACTCCTTTCAAATGGAAAAACCTTATACTCTTAGATTAGTTATACCTCATTTTTATGTATACGTAAAGTTTGTAAAAGAGAAATGAACAAGAGAATATGCGTGCTGTCAAAGTGTGTTTCGTCGAAGCGACACTTTCTTATCTTAATAAAAAGCCTTTCACCACTAACTGTTTTAGTGGTGAAAGGCTTAGTGGTGAAAGGCTTATAGGTATAATTATTTTAATTCGTCTAGAATCTCATTAATTTTATCCATTTCAGATTGTAATCCGCCACCGCTTAAGTACCAAAGCGGACCATCTAAATAAATAATTTGATCATTCTTATAAGCTTTAGTTTGTTTAATAATATCATTTTCCATATCCTTATTAATATTCGAATCCCCACCAATAGCAGCTGTGCGATCAATAACAAATAACACTTCTGGATCAAACTCTAGTAATGCTTCAAAGCCAAAGTTTGAACCGTGTGAAGAAGATTCAATATCTTCTGTTACAGGGTTGAAACCATATACATCATAAAGATAGCCGAACCGAGAATTACTAGCAAATCCAGATAAGTTACCTTCATTATACATGGTAACTAAACTAGTCTCATAATTTCCAGCTAGTTCATTTACTTCTTCTAATGCGGAATCAAATTCAGCAAGATATTCATCTGCTTCTTGTTCTTTATCAAACATTGTTGCTGCAATATTAACGGACTCTTGGAAAGTATTCCAATAATCATCTTGCTGTGTTCCAACAAAAACAACATTTGGTGTAATTTCTTTTAATTGGTCATAAAATGCTGACTGGCGCCCAGAGATAAAAATAACATCCGGCTCTAAAGCAGCAATATCTTCAAGTAACGGTTCTTTTAATGTACCAATGTTCGTATATTCATCCGATGCATATTTTTCCAAATGAGATGGTAACGTAGAACCTTTAGCTACTCCTACAATACCCTCAACACCTAATGCATCTAAAGTATCTAACATGCCATAGTCAAAAACTACAATATTCTCTGGCATCGATTCGAATTCTACATCTTCGAAAGTATAAGATGATCCGTCCCTACCTTCACTGTTAGAAACAGTTGGAGAAACTGTCATCGGATATTTTGAATCTTTACTTTGATCTTCAGAATTAGCACCTTGGCTTTCAGCATTTGAATCACCTGATTGTTCTGTGGCACTATCTTCGTTTGACCCACAAGCAACAAGTACGAATGATAAAAATATAAGTACAACTGCCATTCTAAATTTATTCACGCTTTATGACACCCCTCAAAATTATGTAATATATTCGCAACAAATGATATTGATAATCATTATCATCTGTTGTATTTATAGTATAATCCCTTTCACATCAACCGTCAAGACTCTTTAATAAACTTTCAACATTTCATCGATTTGTCATATACAAGAAATAAAGTCTAGAGCAACTGTTTAACCAACCGTAACTCTAGACTACATACAGCTTTATTTAGTTTGCCTCTGTGTGTGAATTAAAATAAACGCAAATCCTACAACCATTTTGTTCCTGTATAGGAATATCCATATCATATATTTCTCTTAAAGCTGTAGAATTGATAATTTCATTCGTTTTACCGTTTTTAACGAGTTTACCTTCCTTTAATGCCACAATTCTATCTGAATAAACCGATGCAAAATTAATATCATGTAAAACAATAATTACTGTCTTACCAAGGTCATCTACAAGCCTTCGTAAAGTCTTCATAATTTGAACAGAATGTTTCATATCTAAATTATTTAATGGTTCATCAAGCAGAATATACTCCGTATCCTGTGCAATGACCATCGCAATGAATGCACGCTGCTTTTGCCCCCCGGATAATTCATCTAAGAATTTATCTTGTATATTAACTAAATTCATATAATCCAATGCTTGTTCAATGTAATTGATATCTACGTCTGTCAATCTTCCCTTTGAATAAGGATATCTGCCAAAAGCTACTAATTCACGTACTGTCAATCGGACATTAATAAAATTGGACTGCCTTAAAATAGAAACCCTTTTTGCAAATTCATTTGATTTCCATTTCTTCACATTATTTTTATCTACCAAAACTTCCCCAGTGTCCGCATCTAATAACCTGCTAACCATTGATAGCAGTGTTGATTTCCCTGCGCCATTGGGACCTATAAATGAAGTTATCGTTCCAGGTTCAATAGTAACGGAAACATCTTCTACTACTGGTTTCTTACCAAATCGTTTCGTTAATCCTTTTATCTCTATCATCGGGAAGACCTACTTTCTTTGATTAATAAGTAAATAAAGTAAATTCCACCAACAAAATTAATGATTACACTCAAGGTTGTACGAAGCTCTAACACATGCTCTACGAGAAATTGTCCGCCAACTAGAGCAATAATACTGATCAAGCTTGCCCCTAATATTAATACAGAATGCTTATAGGAAGCTAAATATTGATAAGATAGATTCGCTACAATTAACCCAAAGAATGTAATTGGACCAACTAAAGCTGTTGATGTCGCTATAAGAATAGAAGAAAGAATTAGGACATTCATTACCATACGATCATAATTAATACCTAGGTTAATTGAATTCTCCCTGCCAAGTGACATCACATCTAATTTGTCCATTATCGAGTATCCATAAATGAATGCTACCAATAACATACCTACAGAAACCAGTAATAAATCAGAATTAACATTTGAAAATGTTGCAAACAATCGAGATTGTAAAGCCAAATATTCTACTGGATCAATAATAACTTGTAAAAATGTAACAAAACTTCCTAAGAACGTTCCAATAATCATTCCTATTAATAATAGTAAATAAATCGGATGTTTATCCGCCCGAAATAAGAATCGATATAATAGGAGAGCAAAAACCACCATCGCAATGATTGCAGCTCCAAAGTTCAGGTATTGATTCAACACCCATACCGACATAGATCCCGCAAAAAAATAAATCAACGTTTGGACAACTTCATACATCGAATCTAATCCCATTACTGAGGGCGTTAATATTCGATTCCTAGTAATTGTCTGAAACACTACTGTTGCATATGAAATAGCGATACCTGTTACAATCATTGCAGCAATACGTATCATTCGTCTAGGGAAGGCGTAGTCAAAACCACCCTTTATATCATAAAAAGCGTAGAGTAATATACAAACCAATCCAATTCCAGCTAGAATAAATAACCTGATCCTATTTTTGCGCATATGCTCTCCCCCTAAACAACATGATTAAGAAGATCGCACTACCAATTACAGCAACCGTAATATTAACTGGAATTTCAAAAGGATGAATAATCACTCTTCCAAGAATGTCACAAGCCAGTAAAAAAGCAACTCCCATGACAGCAGTATGTGGAATTGTTTTTCTTAGATTGTCACCCAAATAAAGTGAAACGATATTTGGTATGATTAGACCCAGGAATGGAATAACTCCAACCGTTAATACCACCGTCGTAGAAATTACAGCAACAAGAAGAAGCCCAATATTTAACACAACTTTATAGCTCATCCCTAAATTCTTAGCGAATTCTTCACCCATACCAGCAACAGTAAACTTATTCGCATACAAATAGGCTAATATAACTGCCGGAACACTGACATATAATAGTTCATATCGACCAGCAATAACTAATGTAAAACTTCCCATTAACCAAGAGGAAATATTTTGTAACAAGTCTGCTTCATAAGCAAAAAATGTCGTAATGGAGGACAAAATATTTCCATACATGATTCCTATTAAAGGAACAAATATGGCATCTTTAAATTTTATACGATCCAAAATCTGCATGAACAAAAATGATCCGATTAATGCAAAAGCAAAACTAAAAATCACTTGCTGGGTATATGTAACATTTGTAAAGAACAGCATGGAGATCAATATCCCAAGTTTTGCTGCATCCAACGTACCTGCCGTAGTCGGTGATACAAATTTGTTCCGACTTAACGACTGCATAATTAATCCTGCAATACTCATCCCTGCTCCTGCCAAAATAATTGCTATTAAACGAGGCACTCTACTAATGAGAAATGTCTGCGCTTTATCGGACTCCCAATCTAACAAATCACTTAGTTGAATATCTATAGCACCAATAAATAGCGAAATAAATGACAGGATAACAGTAATTATAATTAATATCCATAGTCTCATAGGTTATCCTCACACGTGTTGTTGTCATTTTATAATTGAAAATGATTATCATTCTAAATGTAAATTTATTATATAAAATACATCGTATAAAATCAACCTGAATTATACTGCTGCTAGATAAATAATAAAATCGAACCTAGTATAGACAAGAGTTAAAATCAATCATAGGTAATGAAAATTCTACCCAAAAAATAGACCAGACGCTATCCTCTCGTCTGGTCCTAACATAATAGATATAAAATTTATCGTACATTCATTTCACTAGGCTCTGGGCCTTTACGCTCATTACGATCCAAGTCTTTAATTTTTTCTAGTTCATCTGCACTCAATTCAAAATCGAACACATCAAAATTCTCTTCAATCCTTGATGGAGTAACTGATTTTGGAATTACAATATTATCATATTGCAGATGCCAGCGAAGCACTACTTCAGCTGCTGTTTTATTATAGTTGGCTGCAATGTTGGTAATGACTTCATTATTTAACACATCTCCGCCTTGCATTAATGGGCTCCATGCCTCCACATAAATATCATGCTTGGCACAGAATTCTTTTACTTCTTTTTGCTGTAGGTATGGGTGACATTCTATTTGATTTACTGCAGGAACAATTTCGCATTCATCTAACAATCGTTGTAAATGTTCCACATTGAAATTACATACTCCAATCGCTTTCACTCGTCCATCTTTATACAGCTTTTCTAACGCTTTATACGTTTCCACATATTCATCATATTCTGGAGTTGGCCAATGAATAAGATAAAGATCCACATAATCAAGCCCTAATTTTTCTAAACTTTTATCAAAAGCCTTTAATGTATTCTCATAGCCCTGATCTGTATTCCACACTTTTGTAGTAATAAACAAGTCTTCTCTCGGAATATTACTACTAGCTAGTGCTTCCCCAACACCTCGCTCATTATCATATACCTTCGCCGTGTCAATCGAGCGATAGCCAACTTCAAGTGCTTTTTCTACTGCAGGTACTGCTTCATCATTTGGCACTTGCCATACACCAAAGCCTAACTGTGGCATTTTAAGACCATTATTAAGTGTAATAAATTGCATCCTATTAAAACACCCCTTCGATTTAATTAATCTCATCTTATCATAGCTTTTAGCCCATATTAATTAATATGCTTTTAAAGATGCCATCTCTTTCTTACCATTGAATAGGTACCTTCAAACTTTACTAACGAATGATGGTCAATCAAATAGGTTACAGGAAATAAACGATCCAGAAAATACCGGTCATGGGAAACAGCAATAATCGTACCATCGAACTGTTCCAATGCTTCCTCAAGTACTTCTTTCGATTCAATATCAAGATGGTTCGTTGGCTCATCTAAAACAAGCAAATTATGATTTTGATATACCAGTTCTGCAAGACGTAAACGCATTTTCTCTCCTCCGCTCAACTGGCTTACTTTACGAAAAACACTGGGGCCATAGAAAAGGAATTGAGCGAGTATTCCCCTCGCTGCTCCTTCAGCCACATGTACATGTTCTCGAAATTCTTGTAAAACAGACCGTTCGTTATCCATTTCTATCATATGTTGCGAGAGAAAACCAACGGACAAATTACTGCCTAAGTCAACTTTTCCTTCATCGCTATTAATGAAACCTAAAATTAGATTTAATAATGTAGACTTCCCCGTTCCATTTTTACCAACAATAGCAATACGATCCTGATAGCGAATGTGCATATTCACACGGTGAAGCACCCGCTTATCATCATACTTTTTTGATACATTCTCTAACTTCACTACATCTGTCCCACTTCGTTTTTCCATTTGAAAGTCAACTTTTATTCGCTTGTTTTCTAAGATCGGACGTTTATAAATTGTCATTCTCTCTAAAGCTTTTTCCATACTTTTTGCTCGTCGATGTAAACCATCATTTGGGGGATTTGCTCGATTTGCCCACTCTTTTAAGCGTTTTATCGTATCCTTCATCTTCTTTATCTTCTTTTGTTGATCCTGATACGCTTGAAATTCTTGAAGTAAGCGTTCCTCTCGTTCTTTTACATATTTTGTATAATTTGTATTATTATATTTCAAAATATCTCCTTGGTCTATTTCTACAATAGAAGTAATCGTTTCATCCAGAAAGTAACGGTCATGAGAAACGATAACCACCGTACCTTGGTATTGATTTATAAATGTAGTTAGCCATTCGATGGCTAAAAAATCAAGATGATTGGTTGGCTCATCTAATAAAAGCAGGTCCGGTTTTGTTAATAATAGTCTCGCTAAACCAACCTTTGTTTTCTCACCGCCACTTAAGGTGTTCCATTTTTTATTGGATAAGCGCTCCATTTGCAGGCCTTTCATAACACGTCTTACATCAGCAGCTACTACATATCCACCACCATCTTGAAACCGTTCTTGAAGTTTTCCGTATGTTTCCATAAGTTCATTTAATTTTTTGTGATTCTTCTCATTAGCCATTTTGCTTTCCAATTCTTCCATCTGAGCCTTTAATTGATTTAATTCAATGAAAACATCAAACAATAATGTTTCAACTACTGCACTTCCCTCCATGTCGGGAGCTTGTTCTAATAAGCCAATCGTTACATTCTTTTTCCACGTTATCTCACCACTTGCAGGTTTTGTTTTCTTGGCCAGTAAATGTAATAATGTAGACTTGCCTGCTCCATTTCTTCCAATAAGTCCAATTCGTTCTCCTTGTTTGATTTCCAATGATAAATCTGTAAATATTACATTTGCTCCTAGCATTTGAGTAACCTGTTGCAAACTACTAATAATCATTTGCCCTTCCTCCATCGTCAGAAGAGGCATTTTCGATACACAAAAAGACACGAAGACGTTTCTACTCCCATCCGTGTCTTTATAATGCATAGTTTAGCAGCTACTCTTCAATCATCAGAATAGTAAGCTGAGTCCATGCAATATCCGTTTGTAGGTAGATGCCTCTTACTGGTATTTTTTCCATTTAATTGGTAGCTAAAAAGGACATACGTATCCCTTTAGTGGCAATTCCGGAAAAAATCGCATAACGAATATAGAGATATTCCATAAGCTTCGTTACACTACCAGTATGATTCATCTAACCCACCTCCTTTTGTGTTACGTTTAGTGTACCGAAAAATTCAGATTAATGTCAATACTTCCCCCTCACTCAATTTTCTGCACAGCAAAGGTATCTTGCAATACTGGCCAATTTTGAGGAAATGGTGCCCCCATTACCCAGTAGCTAGCCCCCCTTAGGTTATATTCCTCTACTGTGTTATATTTTGCCTGTATGCTTCTTGCGTCTTCAAACCATACTTCATGTGCTTGACCTTCTTCATCTGTGTATTGGAAGTAGGGGGACTGATACGTATCATTGTACTCAATCTCTGCTCCATACGTTGCAGCCAGCTGAATTGCCTCCTGTGAGCTGACAGTTCGAGCAACCGTCCCCTCTTGCCATGGAATCTTCCAATCTCTACCATATAAAGGAATACCCATCATAATCTTCTCACGTGGCATGACGGTAACTGCATAATCCAATACTTCACGAACGTTGTTAATCGGTGCTATGGCTAAAGGCCTGCCTCCTGCCCATCCCCATTCATAGGTCATTAATACAATGAAATCCACGATCTTACCTTGTGCTTGATAATCATGGGCTTCGTATAATAAACCTTCTTGATCATCACTAATTTTAGGAGCTAAAGCAGTTGTAACAATATAGTCTTCTGGATGTAGCCGAGCAACGACACGTCTTAGAAACGCATTATAATTTTCTCTATCTTCTGGATAGACATATTCAAAATCAAAGTTAACCCCTTGGTAGCCTTTTTCTTGCATAATTTCTAGTAAATTTGTAATCATTGTTTCTTGCAATTCCGGATTACGTAGAAGACTAGCAGCTACATCTGAATTAAATTCTCCCTCTACAAAATTAGTCAACACAAGTAAAGGAAACGTATTGGTTGCTTCAGCTGCTTGAAGAATTGGCCTATCATCTAATTCATTTATTCCTCCATCAGACTGAATATGATACGAAAATGGGGATAGATACGTTAGAAGCCTTCCATAGGCCATTACTTCTTGAGCTCCTTGCTGATTAGTATTTGTGGAATATGCATTTATCTCTGTAGTTGGCCTTGCTGGTTGTGAAATCCTGATGCGCTGTCCAGAATAAATAAGGGAAGGATCAACGATTTCATTCTCCCTGACAATGTCATCCACACTCACCCCAAAACGATTAGCAATTGCCCATAAGGAATCCCCTGGTTGAATAACATATGTTAAAAAAGGGATCTGCAGCATTTGACCAACAAAAAGCAAGGATGGATCTGTAATATTATTAAACGAGGCGAGCTCACTAACCGATATCTGATACCTTTGAGCAATCGCCCATAAATTGTCCCCAGATTGAACTACGTACTCCAGTTGGGCATTTGGAACAACTAAAGCTTGCCCGACTACCAATGTATTTGGATTATTTATTTGATTAAGTAAACTAATTTGATTTACGTCAGAACCATAATTATTAGCAATATTCCATAATGTATCATTACGACTTATCACATGTATTTGCATTTCTATTCGCTCCCCATGTAAACAATTAGGTATGTTTCGATCTCGCTACTTCATATTTTATTCATTGGGTGTTTGTCCTGTTATCTAAATTAGAGAATAAAAAAGACCATTCCCCTCCATTCGCGGAACAGCCTCTCACATCAACTATCTGTCCAAATAATTTCTCCAGATTGTTGGCTATGGTCTATGTTTACATTGAAATAATGTTTACAATAAAAATGCTTTAGTCGATGAACATGATCAAAATCGCGTTGGACAATATCACCTGTGATAAATTGCTTATTTTCTTCACGGGCTATTTCTTTTAACTGATTGATTAGGACAGAACCAAATCCTTTATTCTCTTCTCCCTTTATATCACAGATGTGAATGGTTCTTTCATTTTTATATTCTACTTCGATCGCAGAGTCCCAATTTCCACGAAATGGCTTTGTGCACTCATGTAGCATAATTTGGAAAGTGGTGGATTTTTTATCAACATAGATAACAGCCCAGTTCTCTTCCTTTGTTCGATCGATACTGATAATCTCAGATTTTTTAGCTATTTCTTTTACATTTTCTTGCATTCGAAATAATTGAAACTCTATAGAATCCAGTTCTTCTTTTAATTCTTCCTTATTCCTATCTATATCAACGAATGCAGTATAACTCAATTTTAATCACCTGCAATTTATCTAAAATAAGACACACAATGGTGCATTGTACAGGATATGCTTAAATGATGCAAATGTTAAAAAATTTGAAATAGTACTTCATACCTACACCAATTATGTCGATAATGAAGAAAAGCTGTCTTATTAATTGGGGGATAACAATGAAAAAGAAAAAGTTGGAAAAAGTAAAACATAAGAAAGGAAACAGGAAACACCCGAAACTTCTATTCTTAAAATGGAGAAACCTAAAGCTCAGCAAGAAATACATGATCGTTTTTTTCCTTACGATCGCTTTATTTGTCACCTCTGCCATTATTGTATACTTACAATTAAATCATGGTCAGAAGGATATACAAGCAGTAGATGACTATAGTAACCAATTAAACGACGTATCCCAATTAGCAATTCTTATCCAGGCAAAAGATGTACAATCTGCAGACTACCTTCTGACACAAAATGCGCAGTATATTGATTCTTTTAAAGAATATCAAAATGATTTTAATGAATTAGCAAGCAAACTCGAATCCACATTGGTTACAAAAGAGCAAAGAAGCTTGTTTCAAGAGATCAAAGAAAAAAATGAATCCATCGACACTGCTTTTCTCGATCGAATGGTCTCTTCCTTAGAAGGTGATAATGACATCATGGCTAATACATTACGAGATTATTCGTCTAGGATGAGAAACGATACGATACTTTTAGTAAATGAACTTATGGAATTAATGAAAGAGGATCAATCGAATGCACTAACCCAAGCGAAAAACAGTTCAAATACGAGTATTTATGTTTTAGTAAGTGCCAATCTACTCGTATTAATTATCGGAATCCCATTAATGATAATTGTCAGCCGCGGCATCACTTCAAGGTTAAAACAAGTCGTCCATTTAACCTCAAGAGTGGCAAATGGAGATTTACAATCCGATTCAATAAAGGATCATGGAAAGGATGAAATCGGTCAATTAGCTACTTCTGTTAATCTAATGAAAGAAAATATTAAAGCAATACTGATGAAAGTACAAAACGCTTCCTCCTCTGTCTCTTCTCGAAGTAAAGAACTCACACAATCAGCTACTGAGGTGAAAGAAGGCAGTAACCAAATTGCAACAACGATGGAAGAATTATCAACAGGTTCAGAATCCCAAGCGAATAGTGCAAGTAACCTATCTGAAACGATGCTAAGCTTTGTAGATAAAGTTCGTTCTTCTGAAGAAAAAGGCAAAGACATATTAACCAGCTCTGAAGGAGTACAACAATTAACGAATCAGGGTAAAAAACTGATGCAGCAATCTGTCACACAAATGAAGCAAATTGATACAATTGTTGCTGAAGCCGTAAACAAGGTACAAGGATTAGAACATCAATCAACTGAAATTTCTAAGCTTGTATTAGTGATTAAAGATATTGCTGACCAAACAAATTTATTATCGTTAAATGCAGCTATAGAAGCAGCAAGGGCAGGAGAACACGGTAAAGGTTTTGCTGTGGTTGCAGATGAAGTTCGTCGGCTCTCTGAGCAGGTCGCTTCTTCTGTAGGAGAGATTACCTCGATTGTGACAACTATTCAGGACGAAACCAATCAAGTGGTTCAATCATTGAATAATGGGTATCACGAAGTGAAGGAAGGTACGAATCAAATTGAAGCAACTGGCGACAACTTTAACTCAATTAACACCGCTGTATTAGAAATGACTAGCAGAATAAATGATATTTCCCAGAATCTCAACGATATAGCAGCGAGCAGTATGGATATGAACAATTTAATTGAAGAAATTGCTTCTGTATCTGAGGAGTCTGCCGCAGCTGTTGAACAAGCTGCCGCTTCTGCCCAACAATCCTCCAGTTCCATGGAAGAAGTTTCGGGTAATGCAAATGAATTATCGGTGCTTGCCGAACAACTAAATAAAGAAGTAAATGTATTTAAACTATAAGGAATATAGGAGCATGAAGTTACCTTACCCGTAAGCCAATACTTCCAGAGCGGAACTGGGAAAAGCTTACGGGTTATGTAATGAGAAACTAGAATAAATTCCTTGATAACACAGTTAAATGTCGCCATTATACAAGAAACACCCTTGAATATGATCATTTACCATGCCAGTAGCTTGCATAAAAGCATAACAAATCGTCGGCCCAACAAATCGGAATCCACGACGTTTTAAATCTTTACTCATATTTTCAGATTCTTTTGTATAAGCAGGAACCTCTTCATGGGACTGCCAATTATTTACAATTGGCTTCCCATCCACAAAATTCCAGATATACCTTGAAAAGCTACCGAATTCTTGTTGAATCTGCAAAAATGCTTGTGCGTTTGTGACAACCGATGCAATTTTTCCTCTATGTCGAATAATTCCTTCGTTTGCCGCTAATTCATTTATTTTTGATTCCGAAAACCCACTGACAGCAGCTGGGTCAAATTGTTCAAAAGCCTTTCTATAATTCTCTCTTCGTTTAAGGACTGTAATCCAACTTAATCCTGCTTGGGCTCCTTCTAAAGATAACATTTCAAATAATTTCTGATCATCGTATACTGCTCTTCCCCATTCATTATCATGATATTCGATATATATAGGGTCATTAGTTACCCAATGGCATCTCTGCTTCATGAATCCTCTCCTATAGCTACTTCATTTTCATCATATGAAATCCAATCGCTAAAGCTTCCGGGGTATAATTTTACATTTGTAAATCCGAGTGATTTTAAAGCGAGAATGTTTGGGCACGCCGAGATACCAGAACCACAAGATACAATAATTTCATCATCTTTGGATAATCCAGCAAACTGCTGCTCTAATTCATGTTTATCCTTCCACTTACCATCGACTTTCGATAATACGTCTTTCCAAAAATAATTGGTTGCTCCCGGGATATGACCTGCTCGAGCATATAATGGCTCTACATCGCCTAAATACCTTTCCTTCGACCTTGAATCAATGACAACCGCCGTTTGCTTCGCTAGCTTATCTTTTACCTCTTTCATCTCAACGGTTTGATTCTGTCTCAGCTTCGCTTCAAATTCCTTTGCATATAACTCTGGAATAGCATCTGTCGTTGGATTGCCTTCTTCCTTCCAACGCTGATAGCCCCCTTCAAGAATATACACTTTATCATGTCCTAAATAATGCAGAAGCCACCATGCTCTTGCCGCATACATTTCATTGCGTTGATCATATACAACGACTGTCGTTTGATGATCAATTCCAATATTACTGAGTTTATTAACCAACATATCAAGATCTGGCAAAGGATGATTCCCACCATGTTTTTCCTTTTTACCAGATAAATCCTTTTCCAAGTCCATATAAACAGCTCCAGGAATATGGTCCTTCAAGTATGCTTTCCTTCCTGCATCTGGTTTCGTTAGTTCAAAACGAGCATCAATAATTACCGTATTATTTAGACTATTATTTAAGCGATTCTTTAACCGATTTACACTAATTAAGTACGTCATATTCAGACCTCCAAACTGGAATTTATTTCGGATAAAAGTAACAGACAATATTTTATTACCTTTTATTTTAAACGAAGTATTCATGCATTCCTACCCTATTCAACAATTTCATGACTATCGATCTATCAAGCGTTCCATACCCCTAATGGAAATTTCTATTTAGATCGCACGTAAGAATAAGCTATAATAAAATTAGAATTATTTAAATAGGAGATGAATTCAAAATGAAAGAAGACTTAATGAAACGATTTATTACCTATGCAAAAATGAATACACAATCAAATGAAAATAATGATCAAACTCCATCTACACCGGGACAACTAGAATTAGCTAATCAATTAGGTAACGAACTTCAAGAGATTGGCCTAATTGATGTAACCGTGGATGATTTCGGTTATGTAATGGCCACACTACCTGCAAATACCGATAAAGACATACCAACAATTGGTTTTTTAGCTCATATGGATACCGCCACCGATTTTACTGGCGAAAACGTAAAACCCCAAGTGATTGAGAATTTTAATGGAAGTGATATTGTTCTAAACGAAGATTCAAATATCATTTTATCGAATGAAGATTTTCCAGAGCTAACCAAATACGAAGGTCATACTTTGATTACAACAGATGGCACGACATTGTTAGGTGCAGATAATAAAGCTGGTATTTCAGAAATTATGACCGCCATGGATTACCTCGTAAACCATCCAGAAATTAAACACGGACGCATTCGTGTAGGATTTACTCCAGATGAAGAGATTGGTAGAGGTCCACATAAATTTGATGTAGATCGATTTGAGGCATCATACGCTTATACGGTTGATGGGGGGCCATTAGGTGAATTGCAACATGAAAGCTTTAATGCAGCTGCGGCAAAGGTTATCTTCAAGGGAAATAGCGTACATCCAGGGACCGCCAAAAATAAAATGATAAACGCTGGTAAAATGGCCACAGAATTTATTAGTAAATTTCCAGAATTAGAAGCTCCAGAGCATACAGCAAACTACGACGGTTTTTATCATCTAATCTCTGTTCAAGGAGATGTTGAGTATGCAGAAGTAACTTACATCATTCGTGATTTTGATAAGGGTATTTTCCAGAAACGAAAAGATACAGTTATTCAGTTTGTCGATGAGTTACAGGAGAAATACGGCGAAAATATTATTTCGATAGAATTAATCGACCAATACTATAACATGAGAGAAAAAATCGAACCTGTAAAAGAAATTGTTGATATCGCACATCAAGCAATGGAAAACCTCGCTATTGAACCAATTGTAGAGCCAATTCGCGGTGGTACTGATGGTTCTCAGCTTTCTTATATGGGATTACCGACACCAAATATTTTTACAGGTGGAGAAAACTTTCACGGTAAATATGAATACATCTCTGTAGATAATATGATTAAAGCAACCAACACCATAATCGAAATTTGCAAATTATTTGAACAGCGATAAGCTAATGTCAGGTGCTTTCACTAAACGAAGCATCTGACTTTTTTCTTAATAACTTAGAGAGAAAAGCAACCCAACATGAAATAAATAAACAACTTGCTAAACTTAAAAGCGCACCATGATAACCAGCTATCCCCTTAAAATATAAAGAAGTCATCGGCCCTAGAGAAGCACCCACAAATAATATAAATGCATAAAGTGCAGATGCAACAGACCTAGCTTCCCCGCCTAAATCGCCAATGATTTTCATTAGTACAGGGAAAGTAAGCGAAATCCCTGCTACATATCCAACACTCGCACTAATTGTAAACCAGAGGTTATTACTAATTAACATGAAAAATAACCCTATGAGCGCCATACTGAGACTAAAACGCAGTACAATTAATTCTCCCCATCGTTTGACAAAGAACCCTGCAAATGGAGACAACAGCATTCCAGTGATACCTAATACTCTTACATTAAAAACCTCCCGATCAAGAAGATAATACGGATTTCCCTGTAAATAGTCCCCCATAAGGCTATACATACCGAGAAACGTAAACAAGAGAGTAAACGCAATGAAATAACATACTTGTAATTCTCTTCTTATTATTAATTGCTTTATTTGCAAAATATAACTTTTTACTTTAAGTTGTCTGACTGTTTGTGTTGTAGATGGAAGAAAACAATAAACAAGAAATATACTAATCAAATAGATTACCGAAAACACGTAAAATACAAGTTGCCATTCAAACGTTTGATTAATTATGTCTGCGACTGCTTGACCAAAGATCCCTGCTAGAACATATCCAAAACTAATGTAACTAATTGCCACCATCCTTTTCTCTTTTGGAAACAGGTCAAATACATATGCGAGTGCAGTAGGAGCAAATGTTGCAGCAAAAAGGCCCTGCAAGGCACGAAACATCAACATAAACCAAAAAGCTTCAGCGAAAGCAAGCAAAAAAGTTAACCATGTAAGCATAACGAGCCCAAATACAATTAGCTGCCTTTTTCCAAAGCTTTCCACGAGCGGTACAAATAAAAGGAATCCAATTGCATAACATCCAGAAAACACACTTCCTATCCAAGTCGTTTCTTGTTCACTTACTTGAAAATAACTGGAAAAGGTATCTGTTAATGGCGTTACAACATATACACTTGAAACAACGACTAGCGCACACCAAAAAAGAATAAACGTATATAGATAATATCTTTTTGAGCTATTTTGAAACACTTACGTCACCCTCTTCACTCTTCTTTTATCCATATGAGACGCTAAAAGATGATGTGCCTATAAAAATGGATTGCCACCTGAGCGAAAACTATGAGAGAATAAAAGATGGTTTTATTAAGACCTTTAAAATTATTTCGCACAGGAGAGGAACGTCATGAAACATAAGCGAATTGTTGTATTCGTAGTGTTTATAATTTTGCTTATCGCTGCCGCATGCACCGATAAAGAAAGCCTTGAAACAACTACACAACCAGACCAAGAAAAGAATACTTCAAATGCAGAAAACGATACAATGGAACTTCCAAAAGAGCAATTACAAAAATTAGACAATGGTGATGCTGTTCAATCTCTACAAACAGTTCTAAATAAATTAGGTTATGAAATCACAATAAACGGAGAATTTGATGCTTCTACTGTATGGGCAATTACAGATATTCAACTTCAACATGATGCTTTACTGGTTACTGGAATCTACACAGAAGATACAGCTCAAACAATAGACACGCTTCTCCATGAGAATACAGGAACATTCGAACCAGGAAATGGACTACCTGCGAAAACAGAAACTGCTACAACTAATCATGGTACAGAAGTCATTGCAAATCCTTATGAACAATTGGCTCTAGTAAACAAACAACATGCACTTCCTGAAGATTATATACCAGAAGATTTAGTAATTCCTGACGTTCGTTTTCCGTTCACTGAAGATTTACCAAAAAAACAAATGAGAAAAATCGCTGCTAGTTCTTTAGAAGAGCTATTTGTTGCAGCTGACGAAGCAGGACTTGATTTATTTGCTCAGTCTGGCTATCGTTCCTATGAAAGACAAGAAACAATTTTCGCATCAAATGTGGAGGCAGATGGTGAGGAAGCAGCTAATAAATTTAGCGCACGTCCAGGGGAAAGCGAGCATCAAACCGGGCTCACAATGGATGTTACCAGCCCTGATATTGATTTTCAGTTAACAACGGAATTCGCAAATACAGATGAAGGTAAATGGTTAGCACAGCATGCAGCTGATTATGGCTTTATTATTCGATTTCCTAAAGGGAAAGAGGATATTACAGAATACCAATATGAGCCCTGGCATATTCGTTATGTAGGGAAGAAGGCCGCAGAAGAAATTACGGAACAGGATGTAACACTGGAAGAGTATTTAAAGCAAGAAGAAAATTAGAGAAGAATGAGAAGAAATAACATGGAGAATGAGTAAAAATCAGACAATTTCCTTTGTCTGGTTTTTATTTATCCAATGATCAATTTGCTTATCCAAGACACGAATTCGCTCTAATGCTACATGATCTTCAATTACCTTATAATGGTGATTTCCACCGATTTCCTCATCCGCTTCATCTGCAAGGTTCACCACTTGCTGCAATGGTTTTAATTGTAATTCACCTTTAGGCAAATACGAATCAGTATGAAGCAGAATAGCAACCGCAATCTCTTTTGCTACGTGACGTTCTTCACCAATTCGTATTAATAATTTATGCGCTCTACTTGCACCTTTAATCGCATGAATATCATTTTCTTTATATAATTCATAATCCCATTTACCTTCTCGATACCAATTATAGTGTCCTACATCATGCAATAATCCAGCTTTTGCAGCATGATCTGGATTCACGCCATATTTTTTGGATAACATAAATGCATATTCAGCTACTGCAATAGCATGAGCAATGCCTGAACGCTTTAAATGTCTTTGTGTGATTGGGTGAACAAATACGTCTTCAAGAGTAACATTTCGCATTTAAACTACTCCTTTCTTTTTTAATGAAATATAAATTTTTAAAAATATAGCATAAATCAGCTATACTTTGCAATACTTATTTCCCTAACTTTACATATTTTAAACTTTTCCTTCATCCACATTAACATTCAATGAATGATTTTGAACAAAAATGAACGAATATGATTGATTTTTGTAATCGTTTACTATATACTGAATACGTAATCGATATAGGAGGAATTCAAATGCTGACTACAGAAAGACATTCCCTTATTTTAGAACAATTAACGAAATATAAAAACCTTACAATAAAAGATATTATCGAGTTAACATACGCTTCTGAATCAACGATTCGCAGAGATTTAACCGAGCTAGAAGCACAAGATAAATTAGTTCGAATTCACGGTGGTGCCACTTTACCTAAACGGAAGTTACAGGAATTCAGTATCAAAGAAAAATCCACCAAAAACCTTCACGAGAAGGTTCAAATTGCTCAATATGCTGTTTCCCTCTTGAATAAAGGAGATTGCATATTCCTTGATGCCGGTACGACTACGATGCAAATGATTCCTTTTCTTAAAGATAAAGAGGTTGTTGTAGTTACAAATGGTCTGACTCATGTAGAAGCTTTAATGAATTATGGCATCCCTACTTATGTTACAGGGGGATATATAAAGACCAAAACAGGAGCTCTAATTGGAGCCCAAACCATTCAATCAATTAGCAATTATCGTTTTGATAAAAGCTTCTTAGGAGTAAATGGATTCCATAAACAATTCGGTTATACAACTCCTGATCCTGAAGAAGCAAGTACAAAGAGACAAGCAAGTGCATATGCTCTTGAAACGTTCATGTTGGCTGACCAAACGAAAAGAAATAACGTTAGTTTTGCAAAAATAGCTGATATAAGCGATGCCGCCCTCATTACTTGTCACCTTTCTGAAGAAGCGTACAAAATTTTCTCCGACTTAACAACAGTAAAGGTGGCAAACCAATGATATATACCTGCACAATGACACCATCAATCGATTATACAATCCATCTACCAACCTTTAAACCGGGAGAGCTGAACCGAACGGAACATGTTCATTATTATCCAGGCGGAAAAGGGATTAATGTGTCGAGAGTACTCCATCGTTTAGGTATATCTACTACAGCACTCGGATTTGCAGGTGGTTTTACTGGCGAGTTTATTCAACAAGCATTGACTGTAGAAGGGATTCAAACAGACTTTATAGCAACCAATGAAATTACGCGGATTAATGTAAAGATTAAGGCAGAAAAGGAATCAGAGTTAAATGGACCAGGACCAATTATTTCAAAACAACAACAGCGTGCGCTACTTACAAAAATAGAACAATTTCAAAAAAACGATTGGTTTTTATTAGCTGGGAGTCTTCCAGAAACCATTGACTCATCCTTCTACGAAGCGATAGCTGCTACTTGCAATCGCAAAGGAGTACATTTAGTAATTGATACATCAGGGAAAGCATTACATCAATTATTGCAGACAGAACCTTTTTTGATTAAACCGAACCAAACAGAGCTGGAAGCATTATTTAACACGAAACTTCACACGACAGAGCAAGTAATTGATCGTGCAAAGCAAATTATGCGTACAGGTATTAAGCATGTAATGGTTTCTATGGGAGAAAAGGGCGCTATTTTAGTTAACGAGGATACTACTTTGGTAGCTGAATCGCCACAAGGAAACGTAATAAACACGGTAGGAGCTGGAGACTCAATGGTAGCTGGATTCTTAGCATCTTATTTAATTAACCAAGAAAGCCAAGAAGCTTTTCGCTATGCGGTAGCAGCAGGAAGTGCTACGGCGTTCAGTCACGACTTATGCGATAAATCACATATCGAGCATTTAATAGATCGCGTATCCATAACACAGGTATAAATGGGGGGTAAATAAATGAAGATTACGGAATTATTAGGTGATGATACGATCTTATTAGATCTACAAGCGAACACCAAAGAAGCGGTATTGAATGAACTCATAGATCAATTAAACAAAACTGGTAAATTAATAGATAAACAGGCTTTTCATAAAGATATCTTTGCAAGGGAGGCTCAAAGTACTACCGGAATCGGCGAAGGGATTGCCATCCCTCACGCCAAATCATCTGCAGTAAAAACACCCGCTATTGTATTTGGTAGGTCACTATCTGGAATTGATTATAATTCACTTGATGGAGAACCGGCGCATCTATTCTTTATGATAGCCGCTTCAGATGGCGCGAATAATGAACATCTTGAAGCATTATCTCGATTATCAACGTTCTTGATGGATGAAACATTCCGAACCAAATTATATGAAGCTGCGGATATCTCTCAGGTCCTGCAAGCGATAAGCAAGAAAGAATTAGACGTGGATGAAGAATCTAATAAAGGTACCAATTCAACCAACCAACAGCTATTAGCAGTAACCGCATGTCCTACAGGGATTGCTCACACATATATGGCTGCTGAAAAATTATCTGAGACTGCGAAAGACATGGGTACTTCTATTAAAATTGAAACGAATGGTTCAGGTGGGGTGAAAAATCAACTAACCAAACAAGACATCGAAGCTGCTGACGCTATCATCGTCGCTGCTGATACAAAAGTAGAAATGGCTCGCTTTCATGGAAAACCTGTTATTCAGGTACCTGTAGGTAAAGCCATTCATGAAGCAGAGGATTTGCTAAAACGTGCCATCCAAAAAGAGGCACCTATTTACCAAGAAGCACACAGTAATGGTTCTAAAGAAAAGGAAGGAAAAAATGGCTTTTACAAACATCTCATGAACGGCGTTTCCAATATGCTTCCATTTGTTGTAGGTGGAGGAATTCTAATTGCCCTCTCATTCTTTTGGGGCGTAGAATCAAGCAACCCTGACAGCGATCAGTATAATGTATTCGCTGCCATGTTAAATGAAATAGGCGGGGGTAAAGCATTCTTCCTCATGGTGCCAGTGCTTGCTGGGTTTATCGCTTCTAGCATAGCCGATCGTCCAGGGTTTGCCCCCGGAATGATAGGTGGATTAATTGCCGTTACTGTATCTGGGGTTGAAGGAGCAGATGGGGGTTCTGGATTTCTCGGAGGGTTAATCGCCGGATTTCTAGCAGGATACATTACCTTATTAATAAAAAAGATACTTTCCCGATTACCAGAAGCATTAGAGGGTTTAAAGCCTGTCTTATTTTATCCATTAATTAGTATTGCTGTTACTGGGTTGATCATGATGACGATAAATCCCCCTCTTACACAAGTTTACACAAGTATTTCTTCCTTCTTAGAAGGAATGGGAGGAACAAATCAAATTCTGGCAGGATTATTGTTGGGGACCATGATGGCATTTGATCTTGGAGGACCTGTTAACAAGGCAGCTTACACTTTCGGCATCGCAATGCTAGATGCTGGAAATTACTCGTTTATTGCAACTGTAATGGCAGCCGGTATGGTACCACCTTTAGGTATGGCCTTAGCGACGACGTTTTTTAAAAATCGTTTTACGCAAACAGAACGAGAAGCAGGTAAAACTTCTTATGTACTTGGTGCATGCTTTATCACCGAAGGAGTTATTCCATTCGCTGCAGCGGACCCTGCTCGAGTTATTCCATCCGTTATGACCGGGGCAGCCATTACAGGCGGGCTCACGATGTTATTCGATATTGGACTACGTGCACCACATGGTGGAATCTTTGTAATTGGACTAGTCGAAGGCGGCGTTTCTTCTGCACTCCTCTACGGTCTAGCAATCATTATTGGTGCAATAGTCACTGCCTTACTAGCAGGAGTACTAAAGAAAAAAATAGAGGCTTAAATACAGACGAGTTCTAACTCCAAATCTTTGATTTATACACTCAAAATTGACACCATGATCAAGTACCGTTCTTTTATTTAAAACGACTGTCAAAAAGTCGACAGCCTGTAAAGCAGCACACTAAAGTGTGCTGCTATTTTTATTACTAAAATGGCTTACTAATCATTAATACGATAATAAGTAAAAATAAAAAGTTCTCGATGTTTTCGTAGAAGAATAACTTACGTGAAAGTTGATCATACGCCACCGGTATATTTTTTCCTTGATATTCATTCAATAATTTCTTTATTGGTTTTGATTTTGGCGACAACACCAATGGTCCGAATGCTAATCCTATTAGGAATAAAGCTAAACTTAGTACATACCAACCTTCTGTGAATAAATGTGGTCGAAGACTTCCCATTATTAAACCTGTTACTAATAACAAAGTTCCTCCTATCATTACACAACGATGGAGTCTTCCCCTGATAGCAAAAGCATAGCGTAGTTCTTCCATAGTTTTTGCTTTCGAGACGACAGGAATCATCATAAAACCAGGACCTAGCCCTAAAATAGCGGAGAATATATGAACGAAAGCAAGAAGATCGTAAAAAGTCATTTTAATGCCCCCGGATAGTCAGCGAACATAATGGTTAAGAATTGCATCCACTTCTGAGCCGTACATTTCTCCAAATAGATTTAAATGTACAAGTAAATAATAGAGCTGATATACTTTCTTGCACGATTGGTAATGATTGCTCGTTGGATATGTAGCTTCGTATGCTTGATAGAATTGCTTGGAAAATCCCCCAAATACTTCAGTAAATGCCAATTCAAAATGGCGGTCCCCATATAAGAATGAAGGATCAATTAAATAAGGATGCCCATCTCCCCCAACGATCCAATTCCCTCCCCATAGATCTCCATGTAAGTAGGAAGGTTCAATGTCTCTAGGAATCCACTGATCCAAATGATTCAGTAAATTCTCTAATTTCTTTTTACGCTTACCAACCATTCGCTTATTTCTTATCCCTAACTTCAACTGAGCAGCTAATCGACGATCGCGATAATACTCCAGCCAACTGTCATACAATCCATTAGGCTGCGTTAACGTACCAATAAATGTTGGTTCTCTAAAGCCATGTGCTTGTCCTATGGTTTGATGTAACCCAGCAAGGCGTTCCCCTAACAGTCTCTCCGTATGATTATTACGCTCTCCTTGTACATGTTCAAGCACTAAGTAAGCTTCCTTCTGTTCATCTGAATAATCAATAACCTCTGGTACATCAATTGTGTTTGTGTATTTTATCAATTGCAGCCCTTTAGCTTCCAGTTCAAAAAAACGTTCGGGGGCATCTTTATGATACTTAATAAAGTAGCTCCTTTTCTTAGTTTCAACAATATAGCTTTCATTAATCGAACCGCCAGCCACTTTTTTGATTGTAAGCAAGGTACTACTATCTCCTGCCCTCTCTAGCGCACTTTTGAATAAAGTATTCATGTTATAGATACTCCTTTATGATTATACAAATGAATTGTACACATCCTATCATGATCCAGATTCATGATAAACCTTATTCATATGTTATCTTCATGTCCCCTGGCATAATCCAGCCTTTTCTTCGTAGTATTTCGGCTAGTAAAAAACTAATAATTGCTGGAGCTATTATATGCAGCACTAGCACTGCCCAAAAAACATCCATTGAAAATCCCATCGATTCAAACGTCATAATTTGACCAACAAAACCACTCGTTCCCATTCCTGCTCCAGAGGCATTATTTGTTAGTTCAAGCCAAACCGTTCCAAATGGTGCCAAGATCGCACCAGCAAGTGTTGGAGGTAACAGAATGATTGGTTTTTTTACAATATTTGCAACTTGAAGCATAGAAGTTCCTACACCTTGGGCGATTACCCCGCCAAAGCCGTTATCACGATAACTTGCTATCGCAAAGCCTACCATTTGAGCAGAACAACCTATAGCAGCAGCACCTGCTGCCAATCCATCCAAGGATAGCATGATAGCAATAGCTGCTGATGAAATTGGAGCAGTTAATGCTATCCCCATAAGCACAGCAACTAGCACTCCCATGATGAATGGCTGTTGCTCTGTGGACCAATTAATCATCTCTCCAAACCCAATCATAAATTGATTAATTGCTGGACCAACAAAAGTTCCTATTGTAAAACCGAATACAATCGTTACAAATGGAGTAACAATTATGTCCACTTTCGTCTCTTGATAGACAAGTTTTCCAACTTCTGTGGCTAATAATGCAGTCACATAGCTGCCAGCTGGACCACCTAATTCCGCTCCGAACGCTCCGGCAAATAAAGCAGAGAACAGCACTAATGGCGGTGCCTTTAGTCCATAAGCAATAGCTACCCCGATTGCGCCGCCCATTATTTTCGTATCCATCGCAAAGCTGCCCATTTCAATCAGTGTTTGGGCAATACTTGGGGAAAAATTAATAATAATTTGTTCTCCGATTGTTTTAATTATAAGTCCAATAATTAATGATGAAAACAAACCTAACGCCATATAACCTAAAGCTGTAATAAAATAGGTTCTCCCAGATAACGAAACACCTTTACACTTTAAAAAATCCCGCATCTGATTGCCCTCCTTTTGTGATTTATTTCACAAATATTTCAGTATCTCCTCACACGTTCGCGTCCAATCTCTATTATTACGCTAAAACGCTCCCATAATCAAGTACTATTTATACAAACAAAAAAGAGCTGCACCATAGACAGCTCATTGTCATGCTTTCGTACTGTTCATCAAAATTTTGAAACACATCTTTCTTAATATATAGTCTCTGTTTCTTTATCAATTCCATGCTTTAAATTTCGCATCATCGATAATCGTTTCATCCCAAAGTAGTCATGCAATTCCTTGTAATGAGCGAAGAGCTGTTGATAAACTTCCACATGTTTCTTTATTGGATAATACGTTTTTTCTATTGGTTGAGCCATGTAACGAATAGCTGCCTCCATATCATCGTATCCGTTATTGATCCTCCCTGCTGCAACAGCACCTAATATTGCCGCCCCAATTGCCGGAGCGTAATTTGATTGGGATACATGAATTGGCATATTTAATATATCAGCATATAACTGCATTAATAGTTTGTTTGCTTGTGGTAATCCGCCGCAAGCTACCACTTCTCTTACGTCCATTCCCCAATCACGATAAGCTCCAATAATCATATTCGCTCCAAAAGCTGTACTTTCTAAATACGTTCGAAAAATGGCTTCAGGTTTCGTATGAAGTGTTAGGCCAATTAAACAACCAGAAAGATCCGTATTCGATAAAATAGAGCGATTACCATTATGCCAATCCAATGCTATTAATCCACTCTCCCCTGGCGAAAGTTTAGCAGCTTTTTTCTCTAAATAGTCAAACATGGAAACCCCTTGTTTGTCAGCTTCCTGTTTGTATGATTCGGGTACATGGTTCTTAATATAACTCCCAAACAGATCACCCACTGCTGACTGTCCAGCTTCATAAGCGTATAAGCCTGGGATAATGGCATCTTTAACCACTCCAGATATTCCCGGAATCTCCTTTTCTTCAGAATGTAACATCATATGACAAGTCGACGTTCCCATTACCATTAATAGCTCTCCACTTTGGTAAACGCCTGTTCCAAGCACTGCTGAATGAGCATCAATAACTCCTGTTGATATAGGAAGATTTACAGGTAGTGAAAGTTTTCTGGCCCATTCCTCTGTTAAATACCCCGCACATTCCCCAATATTTTTTACTTCTCCTGCTAGTTTTGGAAGAATTGTCTTTCCAAACTCCGGGTCTATTGCAGTGAAAAACTCTTCTGGATAGCCATCTTTTTCATTCCAAAACGCTTTAAATCCTAATGAACAATTATTTCTTGATACTTTCGATGCAAGTATTGATACAATCCAATCAACCGCTTCTAAGTAATAGGCTGTATGGGTATATATTTCTCTATCTTGTTCAAACACTTCAAGAATCTTAGGAATCATCCATTCTTCAGATATATTATAGCCTAATTTCCGCATCCACTTTTCTTTTCGTTGTGTGGCTACACGATAAATCTTTTCTGTTTCTGCCTTTGTATGGTGGTGTTTCCATAACTTCACCCATGAATGCGGTGATTGATGATAGTTAGAGTAAAAACATAATGGCGTTAATGTATGATCCACCGGCACGATTGTTGAAGAAGTAAAATCAACACCGATACCGATGATATGTGTTGGATTGACTTTTGATTCAGCAAGTACATGCGCAACACCCTCTTTCAATACATGCAAATAATCCCCGGGATGTTGAAGCACACTCCCTTTCGGAATTCGTTGTTTATTAATAGGCAACGTATCTTCAATCACGCCATGCCTGTAGGGAATAACTTTTATCGCCTCAATTGAACCGCTATGCACATTTACAAGCAGAACCCTTCCCGATTCCGTTCCAAAATCTATTCCGATCGAAAAATAGTTATCCACCATTTCATACCCTCCCTGTATTGAAACCCTTTTCACATAAACTCATTTTATCAAAACGAGCAAATTCGAGCAACAATGCGATAAATATATTCGTGATTATGTATTAAAAACCTAATTATCACTGTTTATTTATGTTTGTTTTACATTGACATAAGCATAAATGAACATTAAGATAGATAAAAAACAAGATATGAGGAGGTATTATTATGGCTAGAACCTTACATTCCGTTTCATCCAAAACATATCAGCTCCTACAGCCAGGCAAGATTCAAGAAAACGTTCAAAAAAAAGATATAAAAGCAGGTTATGTAGTCATCGAACCCACTTTAGCTAGCATTTGTCATGCGGATATACGTTATTATGCTGGGTTAAGAAAACCAGAAGCTTTGGCTAAAAAGTTACCAATGGCTTTATTGCATGAGGGAATTGGAACCATCGTTGAAAGTAATGATTCGGAATTCCAATTCGGTCAACGTGTCGTGATCGTACCAAATCTACCAAACTATTTACTCAAAGGAAATGAAAAAGAAGCCTGTTGTAACTCTTGCCGTAAAGGTAATCCGGATAACTACTGCGAAAAAAGTTCATTTATGGGAAGTGGTTATGATGGCATTGCGCAACATCGTGTTGTGGTACCTTCATCATGCGCAATACCTATACCGGAACACATACCAGATGAAATTGCAGTTCTAAGTGAACTTTGTACCGTATCTTACCATGCATTACATCCTCTTAAAGGAACATTAAACGCAAACAGTACCAGAATAGCTGTCTTTGGAGATGGACCAGTTGGATATTTGACTGCTGCCATGCTACGCTTCCTGTTCGGGGTCGATTATTCTCGTTTACTTGTTTTCGGTGCAATACCTGAAAAATTATCTCACTTCACTTTTGCAACCTGTCAGTTAGTACATGAGGTTGATTTTAAAAAGACAAACGGAATAGACGTTGCCATTGATTGTACTGGAGGGATATTTAGTGAATCAGCCATTAATCAGGCGATTAATTTGTTATATCCAGGAGGCTCGTTAATCCTAATGGGTGTTTCTGAGGATAGAGTGCCAATTAATACGAGAGATATTCTTGAGAAAGGGATTTCTTTATATGGTAGCAGTAGAAGTTCCGTACCAGATTACCATGCTGTTATGGAAGCCTTTGAAAATCTTAACTACCAACATGCACTAAAAGAAATTATCCCCGATCATTATACTTCTATATATAGCGCCCATGATTTTCAAAACGCAATGAATGATGCTTCGAACCATAAAGGCTGGAAAAAAACTATACTAGATTTTAAATGGTCGTAAAATTACCTAATACGTCAGTATGAGCAAAAGTGAATAATCAATTACATGTATGCTAGACTAGCATTAACTAGTATTTTGTTAAAGGAGTTAATTGCCTTGCTCGCAGCAGAAAGAAAGCTAAAAATCATAGAATATGTTAAGCACAAAGAAACCGCATCGGTAGCTGAGCTATCTTCCACTTTCCAGGTTCATGAGGCGACGATACGAAGAGACCTAAATGAAATTGAAAAAGAAGGAAAGCTTAGAAGAACTCATGGCGGAGTGGTGTTAGTAGAAGATGTAAGTTCAGAGCCAACATTCACCATACGTGCAAGTGAACGGATTGATGAGAAACAACGAATAGCTAAGCAGGCAGCTTCGATGGTGGATGAAGGTGATAATATCATTCTTGATTCAGGGACGACCACCTATCAAATTGCTCAAGAGTTAACGAATAAAGTAAATATCACCATCGTTACGAATGATATCAATATTGCCGCTGAATTTAAAGCATGTGCTTCCATCAAGGTAATTGTAACTGGCGGGATTCTCTTTCCGGACAGCTACATTCTTAACGGGGTCTATACAGATAGCGTGTTAAACAACTTGTATGTTTCAAAAGCATTTGTTGCCATCCCTGCATTTCATCCGAAACGTGGGTTAACACATTTTGATGAACAACTTATATCGGCAAAAAAAAGCATGATTGAGGCTGCAGAAGAGACTATCGTTGTAACCGATCACACAAAACTAGGTGGTGTTTCGCTTCATACGGTATCACCTATAGATCGAATAAATAAACTAATCACTGGTAAAGAGGCATCAGAAGCACAAATCCAGCAGTTTAGAGATGCTGGACTTACCGTATATACAGTTTGACCACTTATTAACGGAAAGGGGGATACATGCCAAAGAATTTCGACTTCTCTATGATGAAGTTTCTCGAATTGTCCAGAGTATTTCTAAGACCTATTGAAAATCAAGAGTTAGACGTGAATTTCAGAACTCTATTATGGATGGGACTATTAAAACATGAGCTCAGCACCTATCATTAGGGTTAATCCTATTATTCCATGTTGTAACATCTTCCGATAAGGTTGAATAGACTACTATGCGCATGCATATATCAACAGAATTCTACCTAATGTATGAAGATTTGCTTTTCTCCTTCTTATCGGCTACAATTTTCATTGAAAATAATTATCAATTGTTCGAATATAATGCAGCATGTATATAAGGAGATGTATTACATGGAATATACAGTAACTAAATCACAGCTGGCTAAGGTTATCCGTGAACGCCGTGCGGTTAAAAAAGGCTATAATAATAAAGAAGTAAAGAAAGAGACGATATTAGAACTACTCCAAGATGCTATTTGGGCTCCCAACCATGGGATGAGACAACCTTGGCGTTTTATCTTCGTCGGACAGAATAAACGTCCTGATTTTGCCAAAAAAGTCGCGGCAACTTATCCTGAAGAAAGACAAAAAAACCGTGAAGATTATTTGAATGAACCAAATGCTATATTAGTCGTCGTCATGGAAGAAGCAGAAATTCAAAAGCAGTGGGAGGAGAATTATGGTGCCGTTGCTTGTATGGTTCAAAATTTCTGGCTATTAGCATGGGAGAAACAATTAGGCGTTGTTTGGAAAACAAATCCGCATATATATGATCCTGCAGTAAATGACTTATTACAACTGAAAGAAAATGAAAAAATTATTGGCTTCCTACATTTAGGCTATTTTGACGAAAAACCTGCTGTCAAAGAACGGACCCCTATTGAAGAAAAATTCTCGCTTTTTTAAAAGCATAAAAAAGGGCTGCTGCATCTTGATGCAGCAGCCTTTTTTATATTGATACATAAAAGCAGCTTACTCCCACTTTGTACTTTTTAATTGGTTATCCTGCTCATGTCTTTCCATAGCAAGTTCAATTAATGTATGAATTAACTCTTTATAGGGGAGACCACTAATTTCCCAAAGCTTTGGATACATACTAATTTTTGTAAACCCAGGAAGTGTATTCACTTCATTAACATAAATCGCCTCATCTTCTGTGATGAAGAAATCAACTCGAGCCAATCCTTCACATTCAAGAGCTTCAAATGCCCTAATCGCTTCTTCTTGAACGCGCTTGGTTGTTTCTTCTGAAACATCCGCTGGGATTGCTAAATCCGCTCCCTTTTCATCAATATATTTTGATTCATACGAATAAAATTCCGTTTGGGGTAGAATCTCACCAAGCAACGAAGCTCTTGGTTCTGTATTGCCTAATACAGCACATTCGATTTCCCTACCAATTATATTTTCTTCTACCACAACTTTATGATCATATTGAAACGCCTCTTCAATACCTTTGTAAAACGCTTCTTCTGTCACAGCCTTTGTTACACCTACCGAAGATCCTTGATTGGCTGGTTTGATAAAGATTGGAGTCCCAAGCTGATCAACTGCATCCGAATACGATATTTGATGCTTTTTCGCTTTAGAATATACCATTCCTTTAGCTACATTGATTCCTGCAGCCTGTAAGAGACGCTTCGCAATATCCTTATCCATACATACCGAAGAACCTAACACACTTGATCCTACAAATGGAATATTCGCTAGTCGCAGTATCCCTTGCAGGCTGCCATCTTCCCCTAACGTCCCGTGAACAATAGGGAAAACAGCATCAAGTTGGTCTACTTGTAACGAAGTTGATGCATGAATGAACTGGTTATCACGTTCTCCAGGTATTACAGCTACCGTATCGTTCGATTTATTTAATTGAATAAGTTTTGGATTTTCTGCATGCAATAAATAAGATGATTGGTCATTCAAATGCCATTTTCCTTCTTTATCAATTCCAATTAACACAACTTCGTATTGATCCCTATCAATTGCATCTACAATATTTTTAGCTGATTGAAGCGATACTTCATGCTCAGCAGACTTACCACCAAAGATGATACCCACCTTTTTCTTTTCCATTCTCCTCCGTCCTTTCCTACAATACACAACCTATAACATGCAACGAATGGTTTAACTTTTACATCGGTTGCTTTTCTCCTAACCTATGTGAATCCTAATGATTTTCACAGAAAAATAACAATAATTAGCGCTAAAATTTTTGACCATTCACCCATTTTAAGGATGAAGGCTATATTAAAAATAGCACAAAGTGGCTTGGATAAGAAAGTACTATTTTATTGTCAATTATATCTCAAATCCAAAGGAATGAATATGATTCATTTCATTGCATGCTCCTCATATAGTAAATCAATTATATTCCAAAAAAAGCAAAAATGGGGTTGACTTTTTGAAAAAACTCTCTTAGTATTAATGACAATAAACTTAATCAACTTAAGCATTGAAGAAGAGTAGTATTCTAATTGAACTCATAAGAGAGCTGATGGCTGGTGAGAATCAGTGTGATTCATTAGAAGAATGGACTTCTGAGCTTCCAAACCGAACCATAATTGCAGTAGGCTTTGGCGAATTCGTCTTATCGTTACCTGAGACAGATAGGCAGCAGTTTTAGCTTCCTATTGTCAAAGTGAGCTGTATTTAGCTAATAAAGGTGGTACCACGGTCCCCTCGTCCTTTTTTGGATGAGGGGCTTTTTCGTTTTCGTGTACGTAATTAAATAATGAAAATCGTTGCGTAAGAGGAGTAAGCAAGGATTAGGTCGTTCAAAGAGAGCTAGTGATGCTGGGATGCTAGCACGATCTACCCTGCTGAATGGACTTACAAGAGGTTTCTTGAAATAAGTAGTAGGGAAACACGGAGTTCCGCCGTTACACGGATAGAATATCGGATTGTATTAGATCCCGTATTCGAACAAAGATAAAAGCATTTGCTTTTCAACAGAGGTGGCACCGCGGTCCCATAATCGTCCTCTATAAACACAACTGATGTGTTTATAGAGGACTTTTTTTATGAAACGAAAAACAGAAAGGAAAGGATGAAAGACATGCCAACTAAAACAAATCATCAAATACTAAAGTTAAATGCCGATACCTTAACCCCGATTGAGCTATATAAACGGCTAACTGGAAACAAAAAATTTCTCCTAGAAAGTACATTTCAACACGAAACAAAGGGAAAGTATTCGTTTATTGGTTGCAATCCTTACCAAGAAATTATTGGCGATGGGAAACAAACAACGGTTGTCGATTCTAAAAAAAACACCGTTACGAAAATTAATCAAGATGCCTTAACTTATGTGGAACAGCACTTGCCATGTATCGAAATTGACCTCCCCCTCCCCTTTTATGGAGGAGCCATTGGATATATTGGTTACGATGCGATCCGTTGTGTAGAAGATATCGGAGAAAATCTGCCTGATGACCTTGAAATGCCCGATATCCACTTAATGCTCTATCAAGAGATTATTGTGTTTGATCATACTAGCGAATCCGTCTATATCGTTGCCATACAATTACCAGACGACCAAAGCACTGATTTATCTAAACGTATAGACAGTATGAAGGAACAAATACTCCAGCCAACGGCTACAACTGATCAGGGCACAACCACTTTTCATTTTTATCCAGAGATCGAACGCAAACATTTTGAACAAAATGTAGAAATCGCTAAACAGCATATAGAGCGCGGGGATATCTTTCAGGTTGTTTTATCGCAACGAATGAAAGCAAACGTCCATGGCGATTCCTTTTCCTTTTACCGCCAACTACGAAAGGTAAACCCATCTCCGTATATGTTCTATATTGACTTTGAAGACTATCTTTTACTCGGTGCTTCACCGGAAAGTCTTATTCAAACAAGCGGAAAAACAGTCATGACGAATCCAATTGCTGGGACTAGGCCGCGTGGCAAAACAGCATTACAAGATGAACAGCATATGAAAGAGTTGCTAAACGATGAAAAGGAAATTGCCGAACATCGCATGCTTGTTGATTTGAGCAGAAATGATCTCGGACGAATATGTGCAATCGGAAGTATTACCATTCCTACCTATATGGTGGTCGAAAAATACCAGCATGTCATGCATATTGTCTCAGAAGTACACGGGGAGCTTCGAGATGATACGACATCATTCGATGCCCTGAAATCTTGTCTACCTGCAGGTACCGTTTCTGGTGCCCCTAAAATACGAGCGATGCAAATCATTAATGATTTAGAAGATAAACAGCGTGGTGTCTATGGCGGTGGAGTTGGTTTTATTAGTTTTAATCACGACTTAACGATTGCACTCGCTATCCGTTCGCTTGTTATTAAAGAAGATTATGCATACCTGCAAACAGGTGCAGGGATTGTTTATGATTCGAAGCCGAATAAGGAATATGAAGAAACATTATTTAAAGCCCAATCACTTATGGAGGTGCCAGCTCATGATTCTATTAGTCGATAATTATGATTCTTTCACATACAACATTTATCAATACGTATCTGAAGCGGGATTCGATGTTCAAGTAGTTCGTAATAACCACGTCACCGTCGATGAAGTGAATGCTCTACAGCCACAAGCAATCATTATTTCTCCCGGACCAGGGCTACCTAAAGAATCAGGAATTTGTCTTGATTTAGTTCAAGCATTTTATCGACAGCTTCCAATATTAGGCGTTTGTTTAGGACATCAAATTATTGGAGAAGCATTAGGAGCTTCTGTTCGCCAAGCAAACCAAATTATGCACGGAAAAACATCATTAATTACGCATAAAGGAACAGGAATTTTTCAATATTTATCTCAACCAATCGAAGTCATGCGTTATCACTCAAATATACTAGAAGCAGCATCCATCCCACCACAGTTAGAAGTGGTGGCGACTTCAATGGATGACCATGCGGTGATGGCGATTCAACATCCTGTTTATCCGGTATATGGTGTACAATTCCATCCAGAATCAATTGGTACATCGATTGGACGTAAAATAATGAATCACTTCATTCAAGAACTTAGAGAGGAGACTCCCCATGAGAACTTATCTTGAGAAATTAATTCAAGGAAATAATTTAAGTATAGAAGAGATGAAGGCAGCAGCTCTTGCTTGTTTCAAGGAGTCTATTACAGAATCTGAAATTGCAGCTTTACTAACAGCTTTACAAGTAAAAGGAGAAACTGCAGAAGAAGTTACTGGTTTAGTAGAAGTTATTCTATCTCAATCCGCTTTTAACACTGACTCCATAGTGAACGCAATGGATAATTGCGGAACTGGAGGAGACATGTCAGGAAGCTTTAATATTAGTACAACTTCAGCATTTGTGATTGCCGGTGCCGGCGTTCCTGTTGCTAAACATGGAAACCGCAGTGTCTCCAGTAAAACGGGCAGTGCCGATGTCTTAGAATATTTGGGAGTGTCATTATTTTTCACCCGTTCTCAAGTAGAAGAATCGTTAGTACAAAATCAAATTGCTTTTTTATTCGCTCCCCATGTGCATAACGCGTTAAAACCATTTACAAAGGTGCGCAAAGATTTAGGTTTACCAACTATTTTCAATGTAATTGGACCGTTAACGAACCCGATTATGTTAAATTCGCAATTTATCGGTGTCTATCGTAAAGATAAACTTCATATCGTTGCACAGGCATTACGAAACTTAGGTAGAAAACGAGCGTTAGTAGTGAATGGTGCTGGAGGAATGGATGAAGCATCGCTGGCAGGTAAAAATCACCTTATTTTACTTGAGGATGGTGAACTAAAACCCTTCACTTTACATCCAGAAGAAGTTGGGTTGCCAGTATATTCCATTAAAGAAATTCAAGGTGGCGATGCTAAGAAAAATGCCACCATTACAAAAAATGTTCTGCAAGGAAACCCCAGTGCTTATTTAGATACAGTGATTTTAAATGCTGGACTTGGACTATATGCACATGGTACAGCATCCTCCATCAAGCATGGAATCGAATTAGCAAAGGAAAGTATTCATTCAGGAAAAGCGTTGGAGTGTTTAACTAACTTAGTTCATTTCAGTAAAAAATACGATAGCGAGGTGGTATAAGTGACAATGTTGGAAAAAATCCTAGCGAAGAAACAAATCGAAGTAGAGGAACTCGTAAACAAAGGAATGACGTTTGATTCAGCAAAACAACCGGTCCCTTTTAAAAGCAAAATTGCCGCTTCAACACATGTGCAGATTATATCGGAAATAAAACGGGCCTCCCCTTCAAAAGGGGATATAAAAACAAAGATAAACCATGTACAGCAGGCGAAACAATATGAAGCAAATGGTGCAGCCGCTATATCCGTATTAACGGATACTACCTTTTTTAAAGGATCCATTCAGGATTTGCAAGCAGTCTCTGACGCTGTGCAAATACCGGTCTTATGTAAGGATTTCATCATTCACCCTATCCAAATAGACCGAGCTAAAGCTGCTGGCGCTTCCATTATCCTATTAATTGTTGCTGCATTATCTAAACAGCAATTATACGAGTTATATCATTATGCTACGGAAAAAGAATTAGAAGTCATTTGCGAAGTTCATCAATTAGAGGAATTGGAGGATTTACTAGCGTTAGATCCTGCAATCATTGGAATTAATAACCGAAATTTAAAAACATTTGAAGTAGACTTACGAACAACAACTCACCTAGCAGCTCGTATAAAAAATAGAAATACATTAATTATCAGTGAAAGTGGATTACAAACTCGTGCAGATGCAATTTTAGCACGTGATGCCGGTGCAGAGGTGCTACTTATCGGCGAAACATTAATGCGTTCCGATAACTTATCCAAAACGTTTAATCACTTAAAAATTGCAAAGCAAAGGAGTGCAAAACATGCGCGTTAAAATATGTGGCATTCAATCAATGGATGCAGCTCAGGCAGCAGTTGAAGCAGGTGCTGATTTCATCGGCTTTGTGTTTGCCGGCAGCAAGCGATCCATCACTCCCGAAGCGGCTGCCACCATTGTAAATAACCTGCCTCAGTCAGTTAAAAAAGTAGGTGTCTTTGTAAATGAAAGCATTGAAACAATGAATACAATTGCTTCACTTGTTCCGCTTGATTATATCCAGCTTCACGGTGAAGAGAGTACCACCGTTGCTAAGCAACTTCAACGTCAGGTTATAAAAGCATATCCCGTAGATGCCCAGCAGCTATCTCGTATTAAAACCTATCCATGTGATGTTTATTTGTTAGACGGACCAGTAAAGGAAAGGCCAGGTGGTAATGGTGTTACATTCGATTGGAGTCTATTCAATCGTTTATCAATTCCAAGGGATAAAATTATGATTGCTGGTGGTCTGACACCAGCAAATGTCGGAGAGGCCATTCGAACACTTCGCCCATATGCTGTTGATGTATCAAGCGGAGTAGAAACGAAAGGTAGAAAGGATCCAGAGAAAATAAAGCAATTTATAGCTAATGCTAAACGAAAGGATGAGTTCCATGACAACCTACACAATGCCTGATGCCAATGGAAGATTTGGAGAGTTTGGGGGAAGATATGTTCCAGAAACACTAATGCCCGCTCTACTTGAATTAGAAAAGGCGTATGGAGAAGCAATAAATGATCCTGCATTTGTAGAGGAATTACATTATTACCTGAATCAATATATTGGTAGAGAAACACCTTTATACTATGCAGAGAACCTAACAAAGAAGCTTGGTGGTCCACAAATCTATTTAAAAAGGGAAGATTTAAACCATACCGGAGCACATAAGATAAATAACACCATTGGCCAGGCTCTATTAACATTACGAATGGGAAAGAAAAAGGTAGTCGCAGAAACAGGAGCTGGACAACATGGAGTTGCTACTGCTACGGTTTGTTCCCTTCTTGGCCTGGAATGTGTTGTCTTTATGGGTGAAGAGGATATGCGGAGACAGAAGTTAAATGTATTTCGGATGGAGTTATTAGGTGCAGAAGTACGTAGTGTCAAAAACGGAAGTGGTACGTTAAAGGATGCTGTCAATGATGCACTAAGATATTGGGTGACGAATGTCGAAGATACCCATTATATCCTCGGATCAGTAGTTGGACCTCATCCATTTCCGAAAATTGTTCGTGATTTTCAATCCGTTATTGGCAAAGAGACAAAACAGCAAATCCTCAAACAAGATGGTTCATTACCCGATGCCGTGATTGCATGTGTAGGTGGAGGCAGTAATGCGATGGGAATGTTTTACCCGTTTATTGAAGATAAGCAAGTAAGGTTGTACGGGGTCGAAGCCGGGGGAGCTGGATTAGATACGAATCAACATGCATCCGTATTAGTAAATCCAAACCCAGGGATCTTACATGGGACCATGACGAATTTACTTCAGGATGAACATGGACAAATTCAAGAGGCTTTTTCTATATCAGCTGGACTAGATTATCCTGGTGTCGGCCCAGAACATAGCCATTTAAATGATACGGGGCGCGTTATATATGTATCGATTACCGATGATGAAGCGGTCACTGCATTTCAATCATTGTCGCAAACCGAAGGAATTATTCCCGCACTAGAAAGTGCACATGCGATCGCTTATGCTGAAAAATTAGCTGCAGAAATGAATTCAGATCAAAGGTTGGTCATTTGTCTCTCTGGACGCGGAGATAAAGATGTTGAGCAAATAAAACAAGTATTGGAGGAGAAATAAATGGGGAAAGAAAAACTAGATAATTACCTTAATCAACTTCAAAGTGAAAATAAAAACCTCTTCGTTCCCTATATTATGGCTGGAGATGGTGGCCTAGATAACCTAGAAGAACGCATTCTATTTTTACAAGAATGTGGTGCAGCAGCTATCGAAGTTGGTATTCCATTTTCCGATCCCGTCGCAGATGGACCAACCATACAAAATGCCGGCAAACGATCCCTAGATCATGCAACAACATTAACTGCAGTATTAGATAAGCTCGCATCCTTTAAAGAGAAGCGTATAGTGCCAATTATTGTAATGGCATATATCAACCCAATATATAAATATGGCGTAGAATCATTTGCAGATTCTTGTGTCCAAGCTGGCATAGATGGGCTGATTATTCCAGATTTGCCATTAGAAGAGGAAGCCATGGTAACAGATGCGCTTCAACATAGGGCAATTGCACTGATTCGACTTGCAGCGCTAACTAGCTCTAGTGAACGGATTGAAACATTGGCCCATCGATCAGAAGGCTTTCTATATGCGGTTACAGTCACTGGAACGACAGGCGTGAGATCTTCTTATGAATCAAAGGTAAAGACATACCTTCAACAAGTAAAACAACAAAGTCCTGTTCCTGTTTTAGCCGGATTTGGCGTTTCCACTAATGAACAAGCGAAAGAGCTTGGTTCTTATTGCGACGGCGTTGTCGTCGGAAGCAAGATTGTCGATCTTTTTCATGAAGGAAAGACAGAACAAATTAAACAATTAATTCAAGCAAGCATCTAGAACTGGAAAGAGGTTGGTCACTGATCGATCTCTTTCTGTTCTTTAATCATTTCCCCCTTTGTTTACGTGCCCTATCATACACTTCCTTACTTATTTCCCCACGCTCAAATCGTTCCTTTAACAATTCAAGCGAATCTTTCTTTGGGTTCTTTTTGGCACGAAAGCGAAAAAGAATCCCCAGGATAATGATCACTAAAGCAAGCGATAACCAAAAACGAAAGGTTTGATCCATAAATATTGCAGTCATCATCTATCACCTCTATTTATACGATAACCCGTTTTCATCATTTTAAGCATTATTTTCCCCACGCGCACGCGCATCCATCTGATGTTACATTTTTGCCGCTCATAATAATATCTACCTCTAACAGCGGCCCACTCCGATATCACTAGAATGCTGATTGACACATAACAAACTACATAAAACGAAAAAAGCCGAGGATCAGTCGGCTTTTTTCTGGGAGAACAATTCATGGGTAAAATCTATACAAGCTTGTAATGATTTATATTATCATATGACTTATTCCTATAAAGGCATCGGCATATCCACTAGGGTATCCATACATTTTTAATTACTTACTAGACTACTACCTTATTTTTTAAAAACTAGACTTTTATACAGGCTAAAATGAGAGCGAAGCATAAACTATTATAATTCGTTAGCTGTACAAAAGGAGAGATCATATGGGTTGTAATAAAAGAAAGAAAAAGACCTGTTCAAAAGGCTGTTCTTCAAAAAAACAACGAAAGGATTGCATCTGTGATATTGTCCGCCGAATTATAGATGCTCAACATGAAGTACGTAACGACTGTCATTGTGATTCCAGCTGTCACACCTCGATTGAACAATTACGTGGGAAAAAACACGGACCAAGGCATACTACCATCCCTTTTATGTTGTATGATAAATGTAGTTGTGAACCATTTATTGGTAGTGGTGTTTCGAAGACTTGCTCGTGTCATCGCCACGGATTTGAATGCATTGAATCACCAATTTTCCGTGCCAAACACTTTGCGAAGGGAAGCAAATGCTGTGTAAATCTTGAGCTGCTGTTACCGATATCAGATGGATACGAAACTTCTACTGGGCATTGCAGTCATGCTTGCGCCTTTTTTCCAGACGATACTAGGGTCACTGATTTTCAAGCAACTGGCGTATGTATCACCGTTGATTTAAGTCATTTTTTTGCAATTACTTGTTTAGACCCCATTACTCCATGGGAATAGATGCACTCCCCTAGGAGTCTTAAAAAAAGTAAGTTAGATAAAAAATCTGAACGATCATCTAAAGCCGAAGCTAGATTCGAAAAGTAGTTCAGATTTTTTATCGTTTATTTTTGCAAGCAGATGATTCCTACCAAAAGGAATGAATCATTTGGCGGTTCATTATCGAGCGCTCGTTTTCATTCTTTTCGGGCCCTTTACTCACTCTGAGAGGAGTTTTTAGATTTTCTTTTTTGTTTTTCCTCTTTCATTTCCTTTCTCAAATCTTCTAATGGAATAGCATCGACATGCTTTTGGTCTTCAAATTCATCTAATTTTGTTCGATCTTCTTTTATATCTTTTTTTCGTTTTTCTGGTTTATGCTCATTGCTCATATATACCACCTCATTGTTTTTACTTACCTATTCCTGCATTCTTCATGCGTAAAACGTAGAATGAGTAGAAACATATCTTCTGTGCTATTCTAATAAAAGGAGGTCTTGCCATGCATACATTTCAAGAATTAAAACAGATAAATGATATCAATTCCTTTATTGAGGAACATGAACTGGCTTTTCTGTTTATATCGCGTGAGGGATGTAGTGTTTGTCATAGTCTATTACCACAAGTACAGCAATTATTAACCGATTATCCACAAATAACAGCAGTGCATATTCGAGCTGAACTGGTAGAAGAAGTCGCCAGTCGTTTTTCCATCTTTACCGTCCCGGTGCTCCTTCTCTTTGTCAATGGAAAAGAATATATCCGCGAAGCACGTATTGTGCATTTAGACTTACTCGAAGCGAAAATCAAGCGTATCTACAAAAATGTGGTTGGAACGGATTAACGAACCAACCACATTTTTTCTTATCTAATGGTCATATTGTAAATTTCAAACCCACCATCTTTTTGACGGTTATCTAATTTACCTTTATATAAGACTTCTCCATCGGAAAGACGTACAACATGCAAATAAACGTCCGTCTTGTCCGGATTCTGTCCACTCAGTACATAGGCATTCCCTTCATGGATACGAATCACATTCATCCGATAGGGTTCTTGAATGGCATTTGAACCTGGATTTTTCCCATCAAATGAACGAGGCTCAGTAAATGTCGATTCTGGTAATTTTACTTCTATCGTATTTTGTACTGCTTGCTTTGAAAGATCATAAGGGGTGATCTCTAATCCGCCTTCCGTACTTTTCCAGAAATATAACATATTCGACTGCTTGTCTATCCATGCCTCTTGCGAAAGGGTATCTTTAGGAAGATCAACACGGAATTGTTCCTCTGTTTTCAAGTTTACTACAATGAGTTTGTTGACTTCCTCCTCATTTACTTCTCTTACTGACACGGCCATGTATTCATTTGAATATATTTCCTCCGCACCACCCAATAAAGAAGCAACTTCATTTGGGTGATTGTTATCATAACCTACAAAAGAAAGCAACCGCTCTTCACTAATTAGCTTTTCTCCTGCTATATTTAAACGATATACCCTTGTTTCATTTGATGGATGATCGGATGTTGGTTCCATTGTATCGTTATTCGTAATAACAAATAGATTGCCATTTTCTACTCGAATATCCAATAGGCTTATATAATCGTAAGCATCTTCGTTTGGAATATTCACGCTGAAGGAATTTACTTCTTTGGTATCTTTTCTAAACACTTCAACGGCTAATCGGAAGTCTGTCTCCCTAACCTGATTAAGTTCTCTGTTTGATTCTATTTCAACGGATACCAGAAGTTCTTCATCTTCATAAAAATGGTTTAGCTCTTTACTTTTCCCACGCATAAAATTACGATGGTCTTCAATTAAATCTTCAATAATCGGATGGGTTGTTAATCCATTCATTCGCTCAATAAAGAATAGCTCATTTTGATAAATCGTATCATTTTTCGTTATTTTCATCGCACCCGTTTGATCAATAGGGTGACCATAGATTGTTACATTTTCTAATAATTGCTCATCTCCACTTTGAGTATCCCAATCGTAATCTGGCAGTTGACCGTTCGCAATCGCTCTTTGTAAGTAAAATGCGCCAATACAAATCATTACAACGAACGGTATTAGTATTAATTTCCAAAATCGTCCCATTATTGTGACCCCCTCTATACCGTGATCTTTTTATTTAGTAAAAAACGACTAAGCCAGATAGAGCTAGCAATGATGATACAGCCCAAAGCAACCTCTAAGATAATAATCTCACCGATATACAGATAATAATTTCCACTGAGTTCACTAATAAGTACAGGTGAGAGGAAGATTCCGCTTGCCACGATACAGTATCCAGCCCCCATTAATACGCCCTTCCAACGATAGCTTCGTTCTAATAAAATAGCGGTGAATAGAGTGAATACTGCTATTAAACCAGTTCCATAAATAAGAATAAACTCGATGAAAGTCTTCGGAAAAAGCACTACATATGCACTATTAATCGCATTCATGATCTGTGGAATACTGGTAAATTGAATGAACTCCAACGGTACAATTAACTCTACGATCAGTTCTTCGATATAAAGAAGCACGAGTTGTAAAGCAATTAACCCCAATACCATTAAGAAAATAGCTGTCGCTTTTGCAAAAAATACATTTAACCTCGAAGTAGGTAGCATAAGCAGACGATAAATAAATGTATTCTTACCATACCAATCACGGTACCAAATAAAGAAAGTATAAAAGATAAGGCCGGCAACACAGAATGCAATTGGCCCAAAAAACCAAAGGCTGTCCATTAAATTAAGTAAACTAAAATATCCATAATTATGAATGAACGCTGATGTTTGCAGAGACTCTTCATTCATAATACGACTAGCTCTATTCATATAGTCATTTGCTACAATAATCGTTCCGATTATCTGCACAGTAACCGTAATGGCTATCAAAACAAGGTAAATCTTAAAAAACCGATCAATTTCAAAGTTTGTTAGTTTTAAATAGCTTTTCACGATTGATACACCTCTCTCATGACATCCACAACAGATTTCCCTTCTACTTCACGCATTTCTTCGGTGTTAAATTGTTTAATTACCACACCATCATCTAGCAATATGACTTTATCAATCAGATGTTCTATATCATTGATTTCATGTGTAGTAATAATGACACCACGATCTTCTATCAGATGACTTGTAAACACATTTGCAATTTGTTCTCTACTAAACATATCAATTCCGGAAAAGGGTTCATCCATTAATACATAGTCCACATCCAACGCTAATCCGAGCAATAAATTTACTTTTGCTGTATTTCCTTTCGATAAACTTGCGATTTTCTCATCTGGGTTTAACTTAAAAAACGATAATAGCTCCAATGCTCGTTGATCATTCCATGATTTATAATAATCACGCATGAATTGCATCGATTCTTCAATTGTCATATGAGGAAGGACAGTAATTGCATCAGGAATAAAAGTAATTCTATCAAAGGTGTCTTTTTTTATAGCCTTACCGTCAATCTGTATACTGCCTTTGTTAATTGGTGTTAAAGCCATAATGGCATTCATAATAGTTGTTTTACCAACCCCATTGATACCAATTAGACAAGTAATTTCTCCCTTTTTTGCTGTGAAATTCACGCCTTTTAGTACTTGTTTTCGGCCGAATTTCTTTATAATATTATGAACTTCAATCATTGCTCTCCCCCCTTTTATTCTCATCACTTACTTCTTCATATTTTTCTTTTAAGATAGCAACTACTTCTTCGAATGGCACCTGTATCGAATGAACGGAAGCAACAAACGAATCAACCGCCTCAATAATAAGTTCCTCGCGCACGGAATGCAGCATTTTTTCATCCTTGGTGATTTTACTAGGTAAATTACGTTCTGTATAAATCAAGCCTGCTTCCTCCATTTCTTTATAAGCTCGCTGAACGGTATTTGGATTAATCTTTAATTCACTTGCTAATTCTCTACGTGAAGGAATCTCCTGACCAGGTTCAAGCATATTGGTAGCAATTTGTTGTTTAAAATAACGAACAACTTGAACATAAACCGGATCCCGATTATTAAAATTAACCTTCATAGCAACAACTCCTATTATTCGTCTGATGTTCCTCCATTGTGTATTAACCAATTAATACACGCGATGCAAAAATATATATTGTATTAACCACGTAATACGCTCCTGAAGTGTATTATACGGTTGATACACTAAAATTGTCAATGCCTTATTTTCACCGTGTTATTATAGGAAGCGAACAATGCCATAAATATGCTAGAATAAAGCACAGCAGACTGAATTTTAGAAGGGAACAGATAAATCTATGAAACTTGTATCGTGGAATGTAAATGGGCTTCGTGCCTGTATACGCAAAGGGTTTTTAGATTATTTTTATGAAGTAGATGCAGATATATTCTGCGTTCAAGAAATTAAATTACAGGAAGGACAAATTGATCTAGACCTAAACGGTTATCACCAATATTGGAACTACGCACAAAGAAAGGGATATTCTGGAACAGCTGTATTTACCAAACAAAAACCGTTATCCGTTTCTTATGGCTTAGGTAACGAATCGTCTCAAGAAGAAGGCCGGATTATTACATTAGAGTATAAAGATTTTTATTTAGTTAATGTCTATACACCGAATTCAAAGCGAGATTTAACAAGATTAGATTACCGCTTGGCATGGGAGAACGAACTTTATACGTACTTAAAAGCATTAGATACAAAAAAAGCAGTTATTTATTGCGGCGATCTAAACGTCGCCCATCAAGAGATTGACTTAAGAAATCATAAAACAAATCATGGAAATTCAGGATTCACCACAGAAGAACGAGGCAAAATGTCACGCATACTAGAAAATGGATTTACCGATAGCCTTCGACATTTTCACCCGCATACGGAAGGCTTATATTCTTGGTGGTCCTATATGAAGACAATTCGGGAAAGAAATGTCGGTTGGCGCATTGATTACTTTATTGTTTCGGATCGTCTAACATCTAAATTGGTTGATGCGGATATTCATTCACGTGTATATGGAAGTGACCATTGTCCAATTTTTATGGAAATGTATGAACGGTTGTAACATGTTGTTCATCTTCTATTCATAAACCTTTAATAAGCTAAACGATAAACCGTACCATTTCAATACAAAGGAGCGTTCTACTTGAACACGTATAGTAAAACATTATTACGTTTTTCAGCGATTTTTGCAGTGATTGGTGCATTTATAGGTTCCCACATGGCTGGCGCAGGCGGGTATGAATTTCGTACTGTACACGCTCATATCCTAGTTGTTGGCTGGCTAACATTATTTGCATGGGCCGTTTATTATAAAGTATTTCCTCCTGCAAATAAATTGTTGGCAACCCTCCATGTATGGACTGCTATTATCGGCGCAATTGGCTTAACAGCTGGAATGTGGCTATACTACTTGCGGCCATTTGATTTGAACGAAACTATGACAACCGTTCTCTTTATTGTTGGCGGATCCATCTTACTCATTAGCTTTGCTTTGTTTTTAATTTTAACTTTTCTTAAACTAGAAGATGAGGTATGAAAGAGATAAGCAGAGTATAAGAAATAGTCTTAATCAAGTTAAGAGGGGGGCTGCGTACTGTGGCTAGCCCCCTATCATTATTGCCTTTGTTTTTGGAAATAATCAAATATACCAAGTGCGCTGACTTGCATATCTAAATTAATCAAGCTATAAACTTCATGATCATCAGCAATACCTCTTGACCGTAAGTTTACTTTAATTCTAGATAATAATTGCTCAGCTAATTCATAATACGATTGACCTGATGCATAGACCTGTTCTCCCGTTGCTACAAATAGATCAAGCCACCCTTCCACTTGGTCTAATGCTGCTTCTGGTGAGTCGCTTACTCCAAAATGACCATAATAGATACGGTCCACATTTAAGGTTCGAATACGGTCAATCGCCTTTTGCATAGCAGCAGGATTAAATTGATTTGGTGATGTTGAGGGTAAATAGAACGGTACTCCTTGCTCCACTAATTGATGGTATTTAATTCCAACGGTATCTCCAGTAAATATTCCATTACTTACAGGATCATATATACTGAAATGGTGTTTTGCATGACCTGGAGTATCTAGAAATTCTAGTATACAGTCAGCACCAATCTTTAATGTATCGCCATCAGCTTTAACGACCAGCCTATCTTTAGTAATTGGCATAATCGGATCAAATAAATCGGAAAAACTATCCCCATACACAGCACGAGCCCCTGCAGCCAGCTTTTTCGGATCAATAAGATGTCTCTCCCCTCGTGGGTGGACCACTACAGATGCATAAGGGCATTCCTTTATCAATACGCCTGCACCTCCAGCATGATCGAGATGAATATGGGTGACGATAATATATTTCACCTGATCTAATCGAAACCCTAATTTTTCTAACCCGCTTTTCACATGCTTTACCGATGGACTTGGCCCCGTTTCGACTAACGTTAATTCTTGTTCATTAATTACGTATGTCCCTGTTCGGTTTGGTACACCTAGATCAAATCCATCGATTAAGTGGATGCGTTCATCCAATTGAATAGGTGCTTTGCTTTCCATTTCTACTCCTCCTAAGTAATAGCTAGTTTGTAGTTATATCCTAGCATAATGACAAATAATATCGAGATTAATTTGCAAAATGGATTTGCTTTAAGAAACCTGTAATTCCATCCATTAATCCAGAAGCAAGCGGCAAATCAGGCTGGCTATATGTTTGAATATTCTTTTCCCTTTCCATCGGCGCTTGTTTTAACACATGATTCATACCTTCTACAATGACGACTTCACTTTCAGGCGCGGCCTCTTGTAACAACGTTGCATCCTCTTCGGGAACCTGGATATCATGACTTCCCTGAATGATTAAACGAGGTATCCCCAATTCAGCAATAACCGTTTTAGGGTCATACTGTATCCATGAAATTAAAAATGGTTGTACCGATGGCCTAAAGACAGCTTGCAATTCTCTACTTACGTGATCAACTGTTTCCCCAGCGGTTAACGATGCTAGAATTTCATTCGCCTCTTTCATTAAGGGTTCGGATAGCTGTTCCTTTAATTGGCGACCTAATTCTTTATCCAAAGAATGTCCAGGGCCGGCTATAGATATAAATGTATCTATCGTTGCCTCTTTTGCTGCTAGCATTCCTACTAATGAGCCCTGACTATGCCCAATAATTCCGATGGTTGAGAACCGATCATCTGTTTCCAATTTTTGAATCCAGTTAACTGCATCATTGACAAACAACTGAAAACGCATATCTGCTTCATCCACCGCAGCCTGTAGGTTTTTCCCCACTCCACGTTTATCATACCGAATGCTTGCTATCCCCTGTTGAGCTAGTTCTTCCGCGAGCAGCTTCAAACTATCGTTCTTACCAGGAACCCCAACTGAATTACCATTTCGATCTGTCTGTCCAGACCCAGGAATAATCAGCATTACTGGAAAAGGAGCCTTCCCTTTTGGCAACTCTACTTCAGCAAACAATGTTCCAGTATCCGTTTCCATCTCTATATATTCCCCTGATTCGGATTCTGTCTCCACAGGTTCTCCTTTTGTTAATTGAAAAGGAAAAGACTGTCCATTTTGTGTAAATGTACCAATAATCTGCTCTGGTTTAACTTCGCCTTCAAATGAAAGCAGCTGATTTTGAATTTCCATGGTAAAATGAATGTTCTGTTTGCCACCGTACGTCACATTAGATAAAGGATAATCCTCTACACCCTGAATGGGTATACTTATTGTTCCAAGTAATTCTTCTTGGTTACTTAACGTAACTTCAATTTTCAGTGGTTGATTGGGTATTTCAATTTCACCTTTCCAAAATCCATCAATAGTTGGATGCATTTCTTTTCCTCCCTCTGATTGATTACATCCTACCGTTCCGAGTAAAAGAATAGCGAACAGTAATATGAATTTGTGCAACAAAAGAACTCCTTTTTTGATTTTTCTAATAATACGTTTCTTTGAGTAAAAAGTTTCATTAAAAAAGCAATTCTTTTTTTATAAAAGAATTGCTTTTTTTAGAGGTTATTTCTTGGTTAAATATACGAGCTGATCTTCTTTGTCCATTGCTGGTGTTTTTCGTAAAGTAATGAATTCAATAGTTCCATTCTTTTTCCGAATACAAAGAGGATATCCATCGACAGGTAAATCCTCTTTTTTCTCGATTTTTTCAGTTAATGTAACACTGTCAATATGATAATTTGTATTGATTTTGCGATTTAATTCCTTAAACACATGCTCTTTTCCAAATAACATATGAGCTTTTAATGCGATAGGGATTTGTGCATCATCTTTATACTCCATTCGTTCCGTAGGTATAGCAAAGGTGTTATTATAGCCGAATTCTGGAATATATGACTGTGTAACCAGCGCATTATAAGTTGAATCTTCGGTCATAACAAGGATGATTTCGTAAGGAGTCATATCCACTTCAAATTGACTATGCTCGTCCAAAATTTCCCCTTGAAAAATCGCTATTCCATTTTGTTCAATTCGAGATAACCGTCCACTGGAAGAATCACTAATCATCACTGGATTCCCAAATTCTTTCAATTTTTCAGCAAAGGCAATGGAAAAGCTGCTAGCACCAACGATTAACACCCCTGGTGGCTCAGAGCTCGCCAATTGTAGTTTTTTCGCCAATGGCCCTAATGTAAAACCATGTGCACAAACCGTGATAAATACGAGAGCAAATGTTAATGCTGTTAAAATGGAAGCACCTTCATATCCATCATTTATTAAAGTTGAAGCAAAATATCCAGATACGGTTAAAGCAACAATTCCTCTAGGGGCAATCCAGCCAATTAATGTTTTTTCTGCAACCGTTAATTCGGTACCAATGGTTGAAATCCAAATAGACAATGGGCGGACGATAAATAACATAACAAGCACAAACCCTAGTATTGGCAGTGTAAAGACTTCTCCTATCGTCTCTCTTGTCAAAGAAGCAGTTAATAATATAAAAATAGTAGATGTTAATAATACCGATATGTTTTCAATAAAGTGACTAATATTGCCAAGGGAAGAAATATATTTCTTCGTTCTGGCTAATGTTAAGCCCATTACCGTTACGGCAAGCATCCCTGTTTCATGCATGATTACTTCACTGATACCAAAACAAATAAAAACAAGAGATAAAGTAATTGGTGATTTCAAGTATTCTGGAAATAGCCCTCTACTTGCCATAAAACTTAAAATAACACCAAATAAGTACCCTATGACAACTGCCAAGAATGCTGCAAAGAAAAATGGACCTAGGCTGCCTATATTCTGGGAATCATCAACAATGACTTTAATGACCTCATAAGCAAATAAGGCTAGCAATGGACCTGCTGGGTCAACAATGATCCCTTCCCATTTCAAAACAGCTGCTGTTCGAGGCTTTAATTTTGACTGCCTGAGTAGTGGAATAATCACAGTTGGGCCAGTTACGACAAATAATCCCCCAATGATGAAGGCAACCTCTAAACTAAGTCCTGCAATGAAATGTGCTGCAAATGAACCACCAATCCAGGCCAAAAAAGCACCAAATGTAACAACCCGGAATACCGACTTGGAAATACCCTTGACTTCGCGAATGTCGAGGGTTGTACTTCCTTCGAAAAGAATGACTGCAACTGCAAGGGAAACAATTGGGCTATATAAATCCCCTAAAGCCTGTTCAGGATTTATAAAACCAAAAACTGGTCCAATTAACAAACCCGCTATCGACATTATGACAATCGATGGCCATTGAATTCGCCAAGCAAGCCATTGTGAGAAAATGCCTAATGCTATAACAACAACGATACTAATTAAACCTAATTCTTGCATAGACTAATCCCCTTTTTTCACCACTACGTATTTAATCCCGATTAATAATAAATTTTCCTTCTCCACCGTTTTCATACATGATTAGAGCAATTATATAAATAGCGAAACTAACCAAGGAGCGGCATAGAGCGTCATAAATTGCACCCCATAATTTACTCCTTTACGATGCAGAAGACCTGCAACAATCGCGACAATAAGCACTCCAGCTATATTTATAATACCTGCGTCCATAAATGCAAGCATCATAACAAGTCCAAAGAACAGCCCTAACACGGCTTCATGAGGAATGAACCGAAACACAAATGCACAAATCTCCTGCGCGTATTTCATCGTAATATAAAATGTAATCGCAATCGCAATCACAGAGCCAATTACCGTAGCAACAATAAAATCGGTCATCGATAACAGATGATGAAGGTTATTTTCTTCTGTAAATACTGGCGGTGCGTTGAATAATGCACCACCTGGACCAATTGCTGTCGGAGACAGAGGTAATCCAATTGCAATTAATGGAATTAATGTTCCTGAAATATAGGCAGCATTTGTCAGACCGTCCATACTCGAAATGGCTCGTGCCGCTTTTTTAACCGGATCTTTAATACGGCTGGTTAAGGTTTCTCCTAGAAAAATAGTCATTCCAACAGGGCTCATAAAAAACGTAAGTACCCCTAAGACAGAACTTAACGAAGTAGTCCCTATTTCCTTTTTTGTTAAGATTTTAAATGGATTGGGGAAGCCTTTCGTTTTAGGGGTACGCTTTAATGCAATATCTTTCATTCCATAACGAGGCATATTTTTTCTTACTTTACCCGAAAGTAACTCGGCCAATTTTAATATGACTGGTCCTATCGTTATCCCTAAGAAAAACGAAGTGAAAACCGTTTGATCCGCAGGGACGATCTCTGCCTCCCAGTAAAAGATACGCAATCCCTGTATAAGAAAAGCAAAGGGTAAAATAGACAATAAAGCAACCCAGCGATTTTTTGTCATTAAAGCTAAAAAAATTGCACCACCCAAGAAAATTTGACTTGCATATTCGGTTATGTATCCAGAAAGTGGTGCAATTAAATTTGCTAACAATAGGCTCATTGGTACTGCAATAATTGTTCCGATAACGGAGCCGGAGGCCATTTTACGAATACTTAATTCTGGCATCCCATGTTTTTTTAGAATCATTGCATGTTCTACCATTGGTGCTGACATGACCCCGCCTGGTATGCCAGCAATGGCTACTGGAATGGAATCAGTCAGCTTTTTTGCTACAATAGCTGAGATGAAGAAGGCTAAAATAACAATTGGTTCGAAGCCGGACAATACGAGTACTAACGTCACCGGTGCGAGAACCGCTGTCTCATCGGTTCCAGGTGCAATGCCGATAATGGTATACAATATGGCGCCGATAACTGATGCACCGATCATTTCAGCTATTAATACCATATCCATCATTTATTCCTCCTCCCCCTCAAGATAACGAAAATTTCGTTTTGGCTTAATGATTATACTACTAACTACAAAACCAATAACGGCGCCAATTAAACCAAAAATAAGTGGTTTAGGGGGGGCGTTTGGAGCAAGTAAATAGGCTCCTAACGTAGTAACTGTACATATGATAAGCGATAAAATAAGATCTTTAATATGAACAAGATCTTCCCATACCTCTATATATTCATTTTGACTATGATGATCGGATTTATTTTCCATGATTCGTTCTCCTCTATGTAAGGTATAATCCATAATTATACATGGTAGCAAAACAGAATTGAAGCAGAAAACCACCGCGCTATCAGTTTAATTCCCAATTTCTTCACGACATAAATCATTCGCTAATGATCAAAATAATGGATGATACACCTAACTTAAAGGAGGAAATCATATGCATCTTCAACAAAAAACAAATCAAAATCTTGAAGGTTCTTCTCAAATGCCTGCAAAAGAAAGTCATGGTGGGCATGCATTATTTGATGCCCATGAGGCTATTTCAGGTTTAGTAGGTGGTATGGAACAGTATTTGTTATATGAACAGCACATTCAGGATCCTGAATTAAAAATGATGCTCGGGCAGCATAAATCCTTCCTTACGCAGCTTTATAACACATTAGTGGAAACATTAAAGACAGGACAAGAGCCCGCTGTTGGAACACGGACATACAATATGGCTTCAGATAATAATGTGCTTTATGGAATGCAGCCAACTCAGCCTAAATCTCCTGCACAAACAGTGAATGAAATTAATGATGAATGTGTATCAAGCTTTATGTTAGGTGTGTTGAAACAATCAGCTTCAGCATTTACTACAACGGCATTGGAAACCACAAATCCAGTGCTAAGACGGGTTTTTTCTGATAGTATTCCCAATTTGGTTGAAATGGCATATGAAGTATTTCTATACCAAAATAAGCACCAATATTATCAAGTTCCGCAATTACAGCAACAAGATATGCAGCAGTTAATAAATGCATTTAATCCTGCTCCATCACAAGGGCCAATATCTCATTAGGAACACAGATACCATTGCAATGCTACGACAGGTGGGCATGAAATAAGAGCTTGCGTGAATCGTTTAGCTAGGGTACGAACATTCAAGTAGAAAGAGGGTGTCAGAAACACCCTCTTTCTAATCCAATAACCGATTATTTTCATCTACTTCCATTATTCTTGCTGGTTTGTTTTCATCTTCTTTTCCAAAAATACCATCACCATTACATACCGAACATCTATATTGCCATCCCTCATCATCCGAAAGTAACCCAGTTCCGTCACAGACTTTACAACGATTACCTTTACTATCCATTATTATCCCCTCCTTATCAGCCTTGTTTTTCACTGCGGTCTTTTACCCAGTTTATAATCCCACCTTTTAACATAATTTCCTTTTGCCGTTCAGATAATGCATGGGTCACCTGTATTTTTTGATTTTTTCCTTTCAGTTCGATAGAGAATTCATTTCCTTCATTTACTTTCCTTTTTAAATCCTTTGCAACGATTACATCCCCTTGTTGCAACAAATCATAATCCTCTTCATTCACAAAGGTTAAAGGAAGCACGCCAAAGTTAACAAGATTTTGCCAATGAATACGAGCAAAGTCCTTCACAATAGCCACCCGAAGTCCTAAATAGCGAGGAGCTAGCGCAGCATGTTCTCGGCTAGATCCTTGGCCATAGTTGAAACCACCAACGATGGCATGCCCTCCTTTTTCCACTGTCTCTTTCCCTCTCTGATAATACGTTTCATCAATAATTTCGAACGTAAACTTACTAATTTCTGGTAAATTACTACGATATGGAAGCACTCTAGCTCCTCCAGCTAGTATTTCATCTGTTGATATATTATCCCCCATCTTTAACAAGATTGGAATTTCAATCTGGTCTGGCATTTCATCCATTTTAGGAATGGATGCGATATTGGGCCCTTTTTGTAGCTCTACTTTCTGTGCATCCTCATATGATAATGGCCGCTGTAACAACTGCTTATCAACCGTAGGCTGTTTTGGTAATTGTACATTTGGATATTTCATGTCTAATGTAGTTGGGTCGGTAATTTCTCCTGTCAATGCTGACGCAGCTGCAGTCTCTGGACTACATAAAAAAACACTGTCTTCTCTAGTACCCGATCTTCCAGGAAAATTTCTTGGTGTTGTTCGTAAACTATTTCTACCATAAGCTGGAGCTTGTCCCATACCAATACAGCCATTACATCCTGCTTGATGTAGTCGTGCCCCAGCCTGCAAAAGACTTGCAATGTGATTTTCTTTTACTAGATCCTGAAGCATTTGCCTCGAGCTTGGGTTAATATCAAATGATAAACCTTCCGCTATTTTTTTATCCTTCACAATTTCAGCAGCAATGGCAAAGTCTCTGTAGCCAGGATTGGCTGAAGAACCAATATACGACTGATAAATAGGCGTATTTTTCACTTCTCGTACAGGTACCACATTCCCTGGACTAGAAGGCTTTGCAATTAATGGTTCTAAGCTGGATAAATCAATTTCTTCCTCTATATCGTACGTAGCATTTTTGTCAGCTTCAAGTTCAATCCAATCTTCCTCCCGATCTTGTTCTTTTAAATACCGCTTAATTTCATTATCTGATGGGAAGACGGTACCAGTAGCTCCAAGCTCTGCCCCCATATTCGCAATCACATGACGATCCATTGCACTAAGTTGACTGACTCCAGGACCATAGTATTCAATTACTTTCCCTACACCACCTTTTACATCATACCGTCTGAGCAGCTCCAATATAATATCTTTTGCACTAACCCATTTAGGGAGTTTTCCGATTAATCGAACCCCCCAAACTTTCGGCATTTTTACGTAAAAGGGTTCTCCAGCAATTGCTAACGCGACATCGATCCCCCCTGCTCCCATTGCTAACATTCCCATACAGCCATTTGCACAAGTATGACTGTCTGATCCAAGTAATGTCTTACCTGGTTTAGCTAAACGCTGCATATGAACAGGGTGGCTTACCCCATTTCCTGGTCTACTGTAATATAAACCAAAACGTTGCGTGGCGCTTTGCAGAAATAAATGGTCATCTGGATTTTTATTGTCCTCTTGTATCAAATTGTGGTCTACATATTGTGCGGATGCTTCAGTTTTTGCTCTGTCTAACTCCATTGCTTCCAATTCCAACATAACGAGGGTACCGGTCGCATCCTGTGTAAGCGTTTGATCAATTTTCAAGCCAATTTCTTCACCTGGGTTCATTTTCCCAGACACTAAATGGTCGTTAATTAACTTTTGAGTTAAATTTAATGCCAACGTGTAAACCTCCCTTTATTCACTAGAAAAATTTTCTTTCGATTAGTATAACAAAAAACAATAATATTATTTACCAAGACACGCTGATCTATTTTGAATATTCAACATAAAAGAAAACTACTTTCGTTACTATCATAGTTCTCTGTTTTTGTTACATACTAAACCTAAATTTAGATGAATGAGGTGAAATTATGGGACGAGATGAACATCGAAAGCAAAGGAATAATTATCTATCGCAAACACCGAAAAATCAAAAGTCAGATGGTCTAGATGTTGAATTCTCTGAAGAATTTGCTGATCATGAGGATAAAGAAGCACAAGCGCGCGGTCGTCATGCAGATAAACGTGCAAAAAAAGAGTAAAACTTGGATAAAGGGGGCGGTCTTTAAAAGACCGCTCCTTTCCATGAATCAATTTTATTGATTCTAAATTACGTGATTTGTAAAATAGGGCTATCAGATAAGAAGTGAGGAATGTCGTATGAGCAAAAAGGACGTTGACGATTATCTTACAGAAGGGATGTATGGTACTAGGCTCCCTAAAGATAATGAACGAAAACAATTTTTAGGTACATTAAGAGAGCGTATTGTGTTAGTACTTACAAAAGGGCAAGTAATGTCCAATAAGGGGCTTGAAGCACTGGAACAGGCTATGAAAGATAATCCAAAATCAAAACTGATTATAAATGGGCATGTATCCTATCGTTTTCAAAAAGAAGAAAAAGCATTAGCAAATAAATACAATATTGAACATTCCACGATTACCAACGAAGAACAGTCCGACACAGACATTGGTGCGGTATTAACTTATGATTATGCGATTGATAAAGAGCAAATCTTTATTCAAGAAGAGCCAAATCAGGAAGAACTAAAGCATGACGCATCTCCCCCCATCCTTTCTAAAATTAAGAATTGGTTTAAATAAAACCCAAATGAGAGTACTCTCCACTTGGGTTTTATTTTATTTTTTTCGTGGACCGTGTTCTGCATGAGCAGATTTAAAAAATGCAGCACCCATGAGGATGATTACCACAGAGAAAGGCAGCGCTGCAATAATCAGCATATTTTGCAATCCTTGTGTTCCACCAAAGTAAACAATAATGGCAGCAACTGCTGATTGCATGAACCCCCACAAAATTTTAACTGAATTTTGTGGATTAAGCGTTCCTCCAGTACTCAGCATTCCTAATACGAAGGTTGCAGAATCAGCTGATGTTATAAAGAATATTGCAACTACAAAAAATGTAATGATTGACATCAGCATTCCTAATGGATATTCATTTAATACGCCAAAAGTAGATGTTTCTAATGCAAACTCGGATATTTTTGCGATCCCATTCTGCTCTAAATGTAAAGCAGAAACACCAAATACTGCGAAGAAAACAAAACAAACGATTGCTGGAACAATTAATACACCAAGCATAAATTCTTTCACTGTTCTTCCTTTTGAAATACGAGCGATAAAAATACCAACAAATGGTGCCCATGATATCCACCAAGCCCAATAGAATATTGTCCAACTATCAATCCAAGCTCGTTTATCGCCATCTTGAGGAGCCATGCGTAAGCTCATATCAAAGAAATCAGATAAATAACTCCCCAATGTATTAGTAAACATATTAAGAATGTAGAGTGTTGGGCCTGCCAAGAATAATAGAAGCAATAATACAACTGCTAATCCCATATTAATATTACTTAAATATTTGATTCCTCTACCTATTCCGGACCAGGCAGACCCTATAAAAAGAATAGTAGTAATCACTAATACCAGTAATTGCATTGCAAAAGTACCTGGTGTACCAAATAAAAAGGATAGTCCACCACTTATTTGCGCAGAACCAAATCCTAGAGTTGCTGCAACACCAACGATCGTTGCAAATACAGCCAAAGTATCAATTAACTTTCCAGGAAACCCTTGCATGCTGTTTTTCCCAAATAATGGAACTAATGTTGCACTGATTAGCCCAGGTGTCTCCTTATGAAATTTAAAATACGCTAATACTAATGCTACAATTCCGTATACTGCCCACGCATGTACCCCCCAGTGAAAAAACGAAAATTTCAAACCATCTTTAATTGCTTGTTCCGACCCTAGTTCAGCACTTGGAGAACTAATAAATGCATGAGAAATAGGCTCGGCTGTTGTCCAGAATACTAAACCCATTCCCATTCCAGCACTGAATAACATAGCGAACCAAGACAATAAACTAAATTCTGGCTTGTCATTCTCTTTCCCTAACTTAATTTTTCCATAACGAGAAAAGATAAGATAAATACAAAATAACAACATAAGCATAACTACTATTAAATAATACCAACCAAAATGTTCAGAAATAAAAGCAGTGACATCTGCTGTAAAACCCTCTAGTTTTTTCGGAGCGATTGATCCCCAGAGAACTACGATAATACATAATGCTAAAGAATACCAAAATACATTCGTTACACTTTTCATTCGTACACCTCTTCTGTTTTTTACTTTTCCACCTATGTACAGCCATACTTATACCCTATACGGCATATTATCAAACCGAATCTGACATGATAACTAATTTCCCCTTATTCACCATTTTTATCATGTAAGGCGGGAATAACTGTATGTTATTCCATGTTTGCTTACATCCAGATGCTTCCTTGTAATAATAGTATCAACGGTTTATTAGGAGGGGAAGATTTTGCTGACAATTAAACATATTAAGAAAAAACACAAAAAAATTCAAGCATTGCAAGACGTATCATTACAAATGGAAATAGGAAAATGCTACGGATTAATTGGTCCAAATGGCGCTGGAAAGTCATCATTACTAAAGATTTTAGCATCGATTAATCAACCAGATGATGGGAAGGTTCTCATTAACAATGAATCACTCAGTAAAAAACACAAAGGCCTCATCGGTTATATACCACAGGAATTAAGTCTTGAAGAAACCGTATCCGCTTATCAAAATTTATTATTCTTTGGAAAATTATACGGCCTTAAAGGAAAACAGTTAAAATCAAGTATTTATCAGGTGTTGCAGTTAATTGGTTTAACGGAACGAGCAAAAGAGAAAGTTTTTACTTTTTCGGGAGGAATGAAACGCCGATTAAACATCGGATGTGCACTCCTTCACCAGCCTTCTATACTAATCATGGATGAACCAACTGTCGGTATTGATCCACAATCTAGACAGTTCATCTTTCAACTCATTCATGAATTAAAACAACAGCATACACTCATTATCTATGCAAGTCATTATATGGAAGAAATTGAAGAAATTTGTGATGAAGCAGTTTTTATTGATCATGGGAACATCATAAAAAGTGCCACGATACAAGAATTAGCAAACGCTTATGCAAGCCCATCAGTATTTATAAAAGGAGACACGTGTTTACCTGATCATGCCTCCTTGATTGGTCGAGTTACAAACAAACATGGCGGATATATCATTACTACAAACCATCCACTTTCAACTATGGAAAGCATTATCCAACATTGCCATACAAACAACATTCTCCCTGAACAATTAGAGTTACTAAAACCACGTTTAGAGGATACGTTTTTTTCATTAACAGGGAGTCAGCTACGTGATTAAATATGCTAAACTAGAAGGAGGAATAAGCAATGACTTCTGCTTTATTTCACATGGAAACCATTAAAAATCTTCAAGATAGAGGATTAATATTTTGGATGCTAATTCTCCCCATTATTTTCACCGTATTATTTATTTCTATCTTCACTGCAAAAGCAGCTGAGGAAATCAAACAACAAGTTATACTCTCTATTGTTCCTGGGTATGTAGTTATGTTTGTGTTTTTTATTCTAATTACAATGACAGCTACTTTTATAAAGGATCGTGACAATGGAATTGCTGCTCGTATTTCCAGTACACCTGCTCCTTCTTACGCTTATTTATTAGGTAAATGGATGCCATATTTCGTTATTGTACTCATCCAAATTACGATTTTATTTCTATTCGGAAAAGCAGTATATACTATACCGCTAGAACAACCGCTGTTTATTAGTATCATCTCCATTTGTTTAACATTTACAGTAACCGGTCTTGGCTTGGCTTTGGCTCTACTAGTTAAAACAAATAATATGGGGTTAGCCATTACCCAAATTATTGCCTTAGGTGGCGCACTACTAAGTGGATTATGGGTACCTATGGATATGATGCCGACCATTTTCCAAATCATTGGCAAATTGATGCCACAATATTGGGCACATCAAGGATTACGAGGTGCTATGGATGGCACACTTGAATGGCGGCAATTCATTATGGTACTTTCTATTCTTTTTGCTTTTGGAGCCGCTGGCTTTATTACTGCACTCTTACGTTATCCTTATTTTCTAAAGCAAGCGAAAGGTTAGCTATTGGAGGAATTCAAATGAAAGTAAACATCGATATCGATGATCAGTACGAAGAAACCTCAATAACCATTCAAACTCAAAAATGGACAGATGAATTGGAAGAAATCATTCGTTACATTAACAATAAGAAGCAAGCTCGCTTATTCGGTGTAGATGCTGACCAGACTATCATCCTAAACCCTAAGGAAATCGATTATATTTATGCAGAGAAACGAAAAATCTTTGCCGCTCTCCACAATCAACGAATTGAAATCAAGATGAAGCTCTATGAAATAGAAGAACTGCTTCTTCCACAACACTTCATGAGGTTCTCTAAGTCAGTGATCGGGAATCTAAATAATATTCAGTGTTTTGAACTTTCTTTCAATGGAAACTTATGTGTTTACTTCCATTCGGGGAATAAAGAATACATTACACGAAAATATGCTACTTCAATTAAAAAGAAATTAGCGACAGGTGGCGATTTCTATGATCGTTGAAATACTAAAACGCTCAATCATTGGCATTGCAATTGGAGCAATCTTTACATTTATTGCCTTAACAGGCATGGTAATTGGGGATGCAGAAGCTTCCATAGCTGAAGTTTGGAAGTATATGCTAGGAAATCTCTTAATTGGTACGTACTTCGGACTTTCCTCTTTCCTATATGAATTTGATAAATGGAGTCCATTGAAGCGGACAATAATACATTTTTCACTTTCGATTACCGTTTATTTTATCATTGCTTTTGCGGTTGACTGGCTGCCATTTCAACCACTTTCTTTTCTAATCGGTGCATTATTATTTATCTCCGCTTACATTCTTTTTTGGGCAGGTGCACAGTTTTTTGCCAAACGGTTAGCATCCTCTATGAATGAATACCTTGATAAAAAAAGATAAAGGGAAAAGCGATGCAATCATTCTACTTCCCTCCTCTCTTTCAAGTTTGATAAACTAACATATATAAAAGATGTAGAGACGGAGGTTGAATATGCGATTAGAAGGAAAAAAGGTGATAGCATTAGTTGAACAAGATTTTGAGGATCTTGAACTATGGTATCCTGTTTTACGTCTACGCGAAGAAGGAGCCCAAGTTGATTTTGTTGGAAAAACAGCTAACCAAATATACTACGGCAAATACGGTGTTCCAGCTGAATCCGATTATGCTTTAGCTGACGTAAGTGCTACTGATTATCATGCAATATTAGTGCCAGGTGGCTGGGCACCTGACAAATTAAGACGCTATCCAGAAGTGATTCAACTTGTACAATCAATGAATAAAGACAAAAAGCCGATCGGCCAAATTTGTCATGCTGGTTGGGTGCTTATTTCTGCTGACATTCTTCAGAACAAGCAAGTTACAAGTACACCAGGAATTAAAGATGATATGACAAATGCAGGTGCAACATGGGTCGATAAGCCTGTCGTTGTAGACGGACATTTAATTTCAAGTCGGAGACCACCTGATTTACCAGTGTACATGAAAACATTTTCTGATATACTATCAAAGCAGTAATAAACCTACAAAGCTATCCATCGTTCATCAGAGTAAATATATCCCAAGCCTACGATTACCATCGGAGGCTTGGCCTTCTTATACCAAATAGTAACTTTACACAAGGAAAGCGGTTACATATAATAGAATTATTCGATACTACAGGAGGGAACGAGATGAAACTAGTACACGAAGGAGACTTACTTTGGGAGCCGAGCGAAGCAAGAAAGCAATCTACCCAAATTTATCACTACATGCGTTGGTTAAAACAGCATAAGAATCTTGAATTTCAAGACTACCACTCCCTCTGGAAATGGTCGGTAAATAATGTGGAATCGTTTTGGTCCAGCATTTGGGAATATTTTGATATCCAAGCGAAGGATTCATACCATACGATATTAACTTCGCATCAAATGCCCGGAGCTAAATGGTTTCCAGAAGCAACAATAAACTATACAGAGCATATCTTTCGAAATCGTGCTACCTCTACTCGACCTGCTATTATTCATACATCTGAGAACCGTACAACGGAAGAAGTATCCTGGCAAAAACTATACCAAGATACCGTTGCGATGCAGCAAACCTTAAAAGAACTAGGAATTAACAAGGGAGATCGGGTTGTTGGTTATATTCCGAATATATATGAAGCAGTTGTATCGTTTCTAGCAACAGCGAGTCTTGGAGCTATTTGGTCTAGTGCATCTCCTGATTTTGGTACACAAAGTGTAATTGATCGTTTCCAACAAATCGAACCAAAACTCCTGATCACTGTTGATGGGTACCGCTATGGTGGAAAAAATTTTGATCGTACGGAAGTTGCGGCAAAGATTCAATCAAGTCTCCCTTCTTTAGAAGCAACGATTGCAATCCCTTATTTAGATGAACATGCAACCTTTAAAAAACTCTCTGCTGTCACCTATTGGGACCAAGTAATCAAGCAGGAGCAAGCACAAACATTAACGTTTGAATATGTTGCATTTAATGATCCGTTATGGGTATTATTCTCTTCTGGTACAACAGGCAAGCCAAAACCAATTGTGCAAAGTCAGGGCGGAATTCTACTTGAACATTTAAAAGCGTTGAGCTTCCATGTGGATTTAGATGAAACAGATCGTTTCTTTTGGTTTACAACGACCGGTTGGATGATGTGGAACTTCCTTATTGGTGGTTTACTAACTGGCAGTGCGATCATTCTATATGATGGAAACCCTAGTTATCCATCTAAAAATAAATTATGGCAATTAGCTGAGGAAACAAAGATGACCGTGCTTGGAACAAGTGCTAGTTATATTACTGCTTGTATGAAAGAGGAATTGGAGCCAAAAGAGCAATTCGACTTAAGCCACTTATATAATATAAGTTCCACTGGTTCTCCGCTACCTCCAGAAGGTTTTCAATGGTGCTATGAGAACGTGAAAGATGATTTATGGATAGCTTCAGCTAGTGGTGGTACTGACGTTTGCACTGCTTTTATTCTAGGTGTACCTACTTTACCAGTTTACGCTGGTGAACTCCAATGTCGCGGGCTTGGTGCAAAAATTGAAAGTTTTAATGCGCATGGAAAATCACAGATTGAAGAGGTTGGAGAGCTCGTGTTGACAGAACCATTTCCTTCCATGCCCATATACTTTTGGAATGACGAAGACGGAACCAGACTACGTGACAGTTATTTCGATGTATTTTCTAGCATATGGTGTCACGGGGATTATATTAAGATTACTGAAAGAAATACCTGTGTCATTTATGGACGTTCTGATGCAACAATTAATCGTGGTGGAGTTCGTATTGGTACTAGTGAAATCTATCGTGCTGTCGACCACGTGCAATCGGTGGCTGATAGTTTAATTGTTGATATCCCAGCTCGCAATGGGGACTCATTTGTACCTTTGTTTGTCGTCATGAAAGAAGAACAGGAGTTAACTTCAGAAATTAAGCAGATCATTAAACAGCAAATTCGCACACACTGTTCCCCTCGCCATGTACCGACAGAAATCTATCAAGTTCCTGATCTACCTAAGACACTAAATGGAAAGAAACTTGAAATCCCTGTTAAAAAACTTTTAATGGGAAAGCCATTGGATCAAGTTGTTAATAAAGGCTCATTAAGTAATGAAGCGTCCTTAGATGCATTTCTTGAATTTGCAAACCACTTAAAAGTCTAATTTAGTACTCTAAACTTGTAGAGTTGTCTGCTTCCCTTTTCTCAAATAAGACTGATTGAATAGCATACCTTCTTACCAAAAAGAGACTTTCCATTTTATGAGAAAGTCTCTTTTTAAGCAAGTGTTTACAAAGAGGTTGTGGCTTAGAACCTACCAGAGCAAGCCTGACGCTTTTCCTTATCTGATCGATGCATCCGTCCGCTTCTGTGTCACTATACTTATCCCCACGTAGACGATGAACGAAATAATAACGGGTAACACGACCGAATGGAGTCCAAATGGTTGTGGAAAGAAACGATCGGATACAATATATAAAGCTACGCCAGTAAACATAGAAGACAAGGCTCCATACTTATTCCCTTTCTTCCAATATAAACCTAATACAATTGGCCAAATAAAAGCAGCCTCTAGCCCACCAAATGCAAATAAATTCAGCCAGATAATTAAATCCGGTGGATTTAATGCCATAATAAATACGATTATACCTAGTAATGCGGTTATCCCTATACTTAATCGTTTAACCGTTTGGTCAGACGCATTTGGCCTTACATAGTTAAGATAGACATCTTTTAGAATGGTCGAACTCACTAATAATAATAGCGAATCAACCGTAGACATGATTGCTGCCATGGGAGCTGCCAGGACAATTCCTGCTAACCAATTTGGCATGACTTCTAATGCAATTAAAGGCATAACACGATCGCCAACTTCGATTCCAGGTAAAATAGGCCGAGCAAATACCCCTATTAAATGCATATTTAACATGATAACACCAACGACAATTGTCCCAATAATAATAGCCCGATGCATTGATTGTGCGTTTTTATAAGACATCGCCCGTACAGCAATTTGTGGTAATGCTACTACCCCAACACCGACCAGTATCCAAAAAGAGGATACATAGGCTGGAGTTAACTGTCCGTCTGATCCATATGGAGTAATTAAATTAGGATTTTCCGCTGTTAAATCTGCTATAATTTGTGGAATACCGCCACCAGCTATAATCACAGCGATAAGTAATATAAACGTCCCTATAAACATAATGCTTCCTTGAATCGCATCCGTCAAAGCAACCGCACGAAAACCACCGACAGTAACATAAATCAGCACAGAAACAGCGAATATAAATAGCGCAGATGTGTAATCAATTCCAATTAAGGATTCTATTAATCTTGCACCACCAATCCACTGCGCTGCCATTGCTGAAAAAAGAAAAACGATAATACTAACCGCCGAAAAGATAACGACCCACTTGGATTGATAACGCTGCTTCAAAAAATCAACCATTGTTAATGCCTTATACTTACGTGTTATAATCGCAAACTTCTTACCTAAAATCATCAACACAATATAACCTGTTGCAACTTGCGACATCGCTAACAGTACCCAGCCAAGCCCTTCATTATATGCTGTTCCAGGCCCGCCAATAAAACTACTTGCACTTCCATATGTTGCTGTCATTGTCATTGCCAGGACAAACCCGCCAAGACTACGACCACCCAAAAAATAATCTTGAACAAAGTTGGTAGATCCCTTTAAATAACCTCCAGCCCAAATACCAACACCAAAAATAATAATTAAGATTGCGATTAACGGTAGTAGAGATTCCCAATTCATTCTGTTTCCTTCTCCTCATCATCAAATGAAATAACGACAAAAAATTTCTTGACTACAATTGTGACTAACACCGCTATAACAATAAAACCTACAACACAGCTATAAAAGAACCAGGCTGGTAAGCCAATGATATATGTATACTCGCTGATGTCTTTACTTCCTAAGCCGTAGGCAAACGCAAACCAACAAATAAAATGAAAAACAACCAAACCAACACCAATTAGTGCCTCTCGATTGGCGATTTTCACAGTATCCTTTTTCAAAAACTCACCCCCGTAATTACTTAAAACCAATATACCTTAATCCGTTATTTTATGTAAAATTAGAAAGCCTACCAACAGAAGATGTGCGTGACTCTAATTATATGAATACGGATAATTAAAAAATCGACAACTCATTAGAATTGCCGATTTTTATCCAGATTAATTAGCGAACACCTTTCATGAAGTGTTGAATTTTTTTAGAAAGTAAATACAGCATAAATCCAAGTAGGATTGCAACCCCACCAATTACTCCAAAGTAAATGACCTCTGTTTCTGGTGTGTATAGTTTTACAATCTGCGCATTAATTGCTTGAGCAGATGCGTTTGATAAGAACCATAAACTCATTGTTTGCGCGGAAAACGCTTGTGGAGCAAGTTTTGTTGTTGCAGATAAACCAACGGGTGATAAGCATAGCTCCCCAATTACAACAAGTAAGAAGCTGAGTACCAGCCAAATTGGACTTACTAAGCTATCAGTTCCATTTATTGTTGCAGGAATAATCATGACTAAGAAGGATAAACCTGCAAATAGTAAACCAATGGAGAATTTTTTCGGTGTGGATGGCTGACGCTCACCAAGCTTCATCCAAAATCCTGCAAATATTGGAGCTAATATTACAATAAATAACGGATTAAGAGATTGGAACCATGATGATTGCAATTCAAGACCTAGAAAGCTAAGTTCCGTACGTTTATCTGCATATTCAGCTAAAATGATAGAACCTTGTTCTTGAATAGCCCAAAACATGATAGCAGCAATAAACAATGGAATATATGCAACCAATCGTGATTTCTCATCTGCAGTAGTTTTAGGACTACGATACATCACGATAAAGTAAATGGTCGGAATTAGTATTCCTAATATACTTACTAAATAGGTAAAGCCATTAATTGTCAATATACCTGTTGGTATTGTTATTGCACCAAGGATAACAACAATAAGTGCGCCGATGCCAATACGACTGTATACCTTTTTCTTTTCATCTTGTTCAAGTGGATTCGGTACATAGGTTCCAGCAAGGCCAAGATATTTTTTCTTAGTAACAACAAATACAATTAATCCAAGAAGCATACCAATTGCTGCTACACCAAAACCTAAATGATAGTTAAATTCTTGTCCTAATGTACCAACAACCAATGGCGCAATTAAAGCTCCCATATTAATACCCATATAAAAAATACTAAATCCAGAATCACGACGTACATCTCTAGGGCTGTACAGATCGCCCACTACACTTGATACATTTGGTTTTAATAAGCCTGTACCAACGACGATAAGGAACATTGAAATAAATAGTCCAGTGGTTCCAGCAGGAAGCGCTAATACAATATGACCTGCCATAATTAGTACCCCACCGTAAAACACTGTTTGTTGTGTTCCTAACAGGCGGTCAGCAATCCATCCTCCAATAATACCAGACATATAAACGAGGGAGCCATATATTGCCATAATTGATTTAGCAGTGCCATCATCAATTCCTAAACCACCACTCGCAACCTCTGTATACATATAATAAAGTAAAAGTGCACGCATTCCATAATAGGAAAAACGTTCCCAAAATTCTGTGAAGAAAAGTGTGAATAGGCCTTTCGGATGTCCAAAAAATCCCTTTTGTGGGACACTTCGCACAATTTCTTCTTTGCTATGTGTTGACATGTTGTTAAACTCCTTTTCTTCCTTCAGAATAAACTGAAAATTATTTTTTTCGACAAAAATATGTTACTCCTATTAAAGTCATACGTCAAACGTCATAATTTAGAAAATATTGAGAAGTATTTCTTAATTATTACATTATTTAGTATTTAAAAAGTAAAAAATCTCTTTATTTTGAAGGAGAAGCACAACTTATCTCCTTCCTAATAAAGAGATTTTTCATAACAGATTCATCGTCGATTTAGGAAGACATTACCATATTATGACTTATTCGAATACTTACTAAACTCGGTCATAAATTCGAGAAGTCCTTTTAATCCTTCGATATTTGCAAATAACAGCATTAATGTTACCGCATTTACTGCAACTCCAACAATCACCCAGCGAATGATGTGCATATGCATGGTATTTCCTCCTTTGTTTTACACCTTCACCCCATCCAAAGCGGCTGTAACTACCACTTTATCTAGTGTATGAGATGATTCATATATAATATGATAAATAAAGATTATTGTCTATACCGAACCTTTCTTTAGCCTCCTGTTACTCATTTGTTTGGATTAGAAATCCAGCTTTCTTTAACGCTTCCTCTGCCTTATCTAACTGATTTTCATTAACACCTACTAAGGTATGGAGATGTACTCCCTCCGTTAGTTCCGATAAATATGACGCACCAGTTGATGTGATTTTTTCGATGAAATTTGCTACCTCAACCCGATTTGCTACCATAATAGACGCTGTTAAATCTCCATAAACACTGTGTTCAATTGTGACGTCTTTGACTGTTAAACCATGGTCCACAAGTAAATTCAATTCTTCTTCTGTTCGCATCGGAGGATGTTGACAAGCAACGATTCGTTCGGCACCAGCTGGAGCAGAATGTGAAATATAAAGATAACCTTGACTGGTTGCCATAATCGGCTCATTTTTAGCTTTCAGCAAGGTAATATCATTTACAATGACTTGTCGACTTACATTCGTTAATTCTGCTAATTGCCCACCCTTTATTGGCTTATCTTCTTTTCTCAATAGATCTAAAATAGCTTTTCTTCTTTCTTCACCAAGGAGCTTCTGCTTCCCACTCATTCCATCACCGTCCAAGATTAATTGCGATATTAAAGACGTAATCATCCAATTTCAGTTCTTATTATACGCTTTGTGCTATTTCTTTTAAAGTATTCGCTAACGCTTTTACATCTTCACCTTTTGTATTTCTCCCAAAAGAAATTCGGATAAATTCCTTCTGTTCCTCTTGGGAATATCCCATCGCCAATAATGTATTTGCTTTCAAATGAACTGACTGACCACAGGCACTCCCTGTAGAGATCGCAAATCCTCTGCGGTTACACTCTAACATAACCCATTGACCCTCCAAGCCTTTCACTATAACCCCTAATACATAGGGGTTTTGCCAATTAAATGGTGCTTCCACAATTCGAAATATGTGATCCATTTCCTTTGTTAATTGAGTTATAAACAAATTTCGTAACGCCATTACTTTCTCCCGTTCAACATGAGAAGCTTTTAATGCTGCTCCTACAAAGGCGGCGATACCGGGGGTATTAACCGTCCCCCCCCGGAAACCATGTTCATGTGTTTGATTAGGAAATAACCCCTTTACTGGAATATCAGGCTGAATGTAAACAGCCCCTACTCCTTTAGGTCCATAGATTTTATGGGCAGATATCGACATACTGTTAACCAGTGAACTGATGGGCTGCATCTCCATTTTGCCAAAAGATTGAATACAATCACTATGAAGAAGAATTTGCCTATCTTTAATTCGTTGATAAATAGCTTCAATGGGTTGGATAGAGCCTATTTCATTATTAACATGGCTAATTGTAATTAATACTGTGTCTGTTTGAATCGCTTCATTGAAATCATGTATATCTACTTGTCCGCTCTGGTTAAAAGGTAATTTCGTAATGGTGTAACCAAAATCCTTTAAAAAATCCAGGCTAGAACCAACGGAAGGATGCTCTGCCATTGACGTTATAATATGTTTTCCTTTATGACCTTGGCTGAAAGCTAATGAAGTAATCGCTAGTTGATTAGCCTCCGTCCCACTTGACGTAAAATAAATCCCTTGTGCTGGAACTTGTAATACAGCACCCAGTTTTTCTCGGCAACTTTCTAGGATTTGTTTCGCATTTGTTCCTGTATCATGCAAACTACTGGTATTCCCCCAATAATCACGTGCCACTTCTTGATATATGGATAACACTTCTGGATCTATCGGAGTTGTCGCAGCAAAGTCAAAGTACTTCAACAATATCCCTCCCACCTTTTTCAGAAAAAACGCTTGTATTTATCGTAATTATATGTAATGATATGTGTCAAGACAATTGTAATATCAGGAGGTGCAAAAGTGCCTAAAACAGATGTGATTATCATCGGAAGCGGAATTGCAGCTTTGCAATTAGCGTATAACCTTCATCAACATTTGCATGTGATGATTATCACAAAAAATCAATTAACAGCTAATAATTCATATTTAGCCCAAGGTGGAATTGCAGCTGCTATCTCTAAAGATGACCATACGCAGCATCATTTTCTGGATACCATGATCGCAGGTGATTGGCACGGAAATGAACAAGCGGTAACAGCTCTTGTTCAAGAAGGAAAACAAGCCGTGGAACGATTCATTCATGCTGGTGCCCCCTTCGATATAACGAGGGAGGGAACGTATGATTTAGGTATAGAAGGTGCACATAGCAAACCACGAATATTGCATTCAGGTGGTGATCAGACAGGTAGAAAAATAACTGGTTTTATCATGGATGCAATTGCCGCTTCATCAACGATTGAATGGGTTCAAAATGAAATGGTTATTGATTTAATGTTAAACCGTAGCGGGAACTGCATCGGTGTGAAAACAAAGAACAAGCAGGATCAGTGTAAAACATACTTTGCTTCTCATGTTGTATTAGCCACGGGAGGTGCCGGAGGACTATTTACGCGTACCTCCAATCACCCCTCCATAGTAGGAGATGGGATCGCCTTAGCCTATCGGGCTGGAGCGCATATTACCGACCTGGAATTTTTTCAATTCCATCCCACTATCCTTACTGTAAATGGGAAAACAATCGGATTAATATCTGAGGCAATTAGAGGAGCAGGAGCAAAGCTTGTTAATGAAGATGGAGAAAAAATAATGACCGATATTCACCCACTCCAAGACTTAGGGCCAAGGCATATTGTAGCTTATGAAATCTATAAACAATTACAGTCTGGTAGAAAAATATATTTGGATATTTCGCCAATAACAAATTTTCAAGACCAGTTCCCTTCCATAGCAGCTATGTGTCTTGATAATCACATTGATATACATAAATGCAGAATTCCTGTTACACCAGGGTCCCATTTCATGATGGGCGGAATTATGGTCGATAAGTGGGGATGCACCACTAAAAAAGGGCTTTATGCTATTGGTGAAGTAGCATGCAGCGGGGTACATGGAGCGAATCGATTAGCAAGTAATTCACTGCTCGAAGGACTCGTATATGGGAATCGATTAGCGGCATTGTTACTAAGCACCAAGAAAGATACTACATTAGATTTCGACCCTATTGAAAAGAACCAGTCTCCACTAATCCAGCTTCCATTTACCAAAGAAGCGTTACAGGATACCATGATGCGTCATGTTGGTATTATTCGTAATCAAAACGGCTTAACCAAACAATTAAATTGGTTGAATAGATTTGCTTTGACTCCATTTCAAGCAATTGACCATAAGAGCAGATCAGACATTGAAACTTATTTTATGTGGATTCATGCTGTATTAATGACCGAATCTTCGCTGCTTCGAACGGAAAGTCGCGGAGCTCATATTCGATCTGATTTTCCAAATAAGGATCAAATAAATTGGTACAAAAAACGAATCATGCATAATCAAGAAAATAATAGAGCGAGGATAACCTATGATAAACAACATCAAATTGAAATCTATGCTTGAATCCTTTTTCATAGAGGATATTGGTGACGGCGATATTACTACACAGTATTTATTTGACAGTAAACAAATGGGAGAAATGCAACTGATCGCAAAAAGTCCAGGCATTTTTTGTGGGGAAGAAATCATTAACAGAGGGGTTCCTATCATTAATCCAATGGTCCATTCCCAACTATTTGTAAAAAATGGTGACAAGGTAGTTGAAGGAACGGAAATTGCTCGTATACATGGCCCGATAAAGGATTTACTTCAGGCTGAACGAGTGGTACTTAATCTTATACAGCGTATGAGTGGAATCGCTACTTTAACTGCTCACGCCGTGGATGTAATAACTGGTACAGAAGCGAGAATTTGTGACACTAGAAAGACAACACCTGGACTACGAATGCTTGAAAAACATGCCGTCAGATGCGGTGGCGGTTTTAATCATAGACTTAGTTTAGCTGACGCAGTGATGATAAAGGATAATCACATTGCCTACGCCGGGTCGATCACAAATGCTATTCGAAATTTAAAAAACGGTCTAGGTCACACGATCAAAATCGAAGTTGAAATTGAAACCGAGGATCAATTAGTTGAGGCAGCTGCAAACAATGTAGATATTATTATGTTTGATAACTGTTCCCCGCAAACAATTAAACAATGGATACATCATGTCCCTAACAATATTACTACAGAAGCTTCTGGTGGAATAACAATGGATCAGCTTTATAATTATGCTACGAGTGGTGTTGATTTTATTTCATTGGGATATTTGACACATTCTGCATCGGGACTGGATATTAGTGCACAGGTACGTGCGGAAAATCAAATGGCAAAATAGGAGGAAATAAAAATGGGTTACTTGAAGAGCTAACAGGTTCATTACATACGATTGATGATAAATACCTTCATTTAACGAAAGAAGAAATGGAACAACGCGTCCAAGAAATCAAACAAACATTAGGAGATTCATTATTTATACCAGGACACCATTATCAAAAAGATGAAGTTATTCAATTTGCAGATGCCGTGGGAGACTCGCTTCAACTAGCTCAAGTGTCTGTTGAAAACTCCAAGGCAACCTATATTGTTTTTTGTGGGGTACATTTCATGGCAGAAACAGCAGATATATTAACGAACAACGATCAGAACGTGCTTTTACCTGATATGCGCGCAGGTTGCTCGATGGCAGATATGGCAGATATATACCAAACGGAGAGAGCCTGGTCATCCTTACAAACTATATTTGGAGATAGCATTGTACCCTTAACCTATGTTAATTCTACAGCAGCGATTAAATCGTTTGTTGGAAAGCACGGCGGTGCTACGGTGACATCATCGAATGCGCATAACATGGTGAATTGGGCCTTTTCCCAAAAAGAAAGAATTCTATTTTTACCAGACCAACATTTAGGTAGAAATACTGCCTCAGATATTGGTATTGGGCTAGATGAGATGGCGATCTGGGATCCAATCAACAACGAACTTCTTTTTGAAGGGGACGTAGAAAGAATTAAAGCCATTTTATGGAAGGGGCATTGTTCCGTTCATGAGAATTTTACATTATCAAATGTTGAAGATGTACGTAAAAACGATCCAAGTATGAATATCATTGTACATCCAGAATGTCGGAAAGAAGTAGTTGACGCATCTGATTATAATGGGAGTACCAATCATATTATTCGTACCATCGAACAAGCAAATCCTGGTACTGCTTGGGCAATTGGTACAGAGATGAATCTTGTCCAAAGACTGATTGATCAGCATCCCGATAAACAAATTATATCTTTGAATCCACATATGTGCCCTTGTCTAACGATGAATAGGATTGATTTGGTCCACCTCCTTTGGTGCCTTGAGTCCATTATCAGCGGCAAACCAGTCAATCAAATCAAAGTGTCCCAAGATGTATCAACCAATGCTGCCCTTGCACTTCACCGCATGTTCCATTCATTATAAATAAATGAAAAAACCTTGCCTGAGTTATGGTATGCTTAGGCAAGGTTTTGCTTTTGCTTTCCTATCAACGGTTTCTTACACCAGCAAATAGACATCGTCTCTCGTAGTCCGTCATATCAAACGTTCTTGACCCCAATCCATTTGTAATGACCAAGGTCACTTCTTTTTCCTTTAAAACATCTACTTGCCTTTTGTGTAAAAAGACAAAACGATAACTCCAACCATTCTCGATATCAATTGTTACACGTGCCCCATTCTCGATATCTAACAAATCTCTTGTATAGACTGTTGCTATCCCAAAATCATGCTTTGGTTCTATTTCTACTTCAGGAGTGCCGCCTGGATCACCTGGTTCTTCATCGGTTTCCGTTATCCTGCCTTCTGAAGCATATTCAAATGGATTGTCAGCTGTACTATTTAAACTTTCTACGAAATCAACCGTGGCATCAATATCCGCTGGTCCGGTGACTGGGTTCTGTCCCAGATCCTTGATCGGTCCCTCAGACGTTGCCATAAAATTATTTACCGTTAGGGTATATACCTCTTCTCTATCAATTAACGTACCATCAGGAAAACTTACGTTAACGACCTGATTTAAGGACGGGTTCCATGTATAATATAATCCACTCACACTATAATCAGGTCCATATTCAGGAGAAATCTGTTCATTTAGGATCGTATAGATATCTTCACCTGTAACTTCCACTGTCATTAAAGTATTTCCAAATGGCTGTATATTATATAGGTCTCCCCACGTCACTTCACCTGCAAGGAGATCGTCTCGAATACCTCCACCATTCATCATGGCAAAATCGCTATCCATTGACCATTTCATTCCATCTGCAAGCAAATTACCTAATCCATGATCACCATCGACAATATAATCACCTGTTAAATCCGTAGCATTATAGCCAATCACTTCATCCAAAATTGGTCCGATTTGATTTTGATATTTTTCTAGAATAGCTGCAACCTTGTCGTCTGGCTGATAATCACTTTGTTTCACAAAGACAATTTCTGCTTCTTTTTGGATAATATCTCCTGTTTCTCGGTCAATTTCCAAATCAATGTCCGCAAATGCCTTTCCATATTCAGAGGCTTGAACGATTAACTTATTATCTACCACACTATCAACCACTTGATGGTTATGCGCTGCAAGAATCACATCAACCGCATCATCCACATTATTTGCTAAATCTGCAGCTTCTCCTGTTGCCCCATCCCCATCTTGCTCAGCAGGAATGTGAGCCAAAATAACAATCGATTCTACTCCTTGACTTTGTAATTCAGCAACCGCATCATTCACTGCAGCTGTAGGATCTGTAAACTCAATATCTTGAATACCTTCAGGCATGACGATATTCGCCGTCTCTTCCGTAGTCACACCAACAAAACCAATCTCTACACCATCAACTTCTTCCACATAATAAGGGGGTAATATCGGATCACCACTACCCTTGTATACACAATTAGCACAAAGATTCGGAAAGTCCATGCCATCATAATCAGGTGTACCATCCGGGTGCTCCCCACCATCGACCATACGCAATAATTCGTCCGTACCTTCATCAAATTCATGATTACCGACCGTACCTACATCGAATCCAATTTCTTCCATAATTTCAACTGTAGGCTCATCCTGCAATAAACCAGAAACTGGTGAACTTCCACCAATCATATCACCTGAATGTACAACTAAAGCGTTCTCGTGTTCCTGATCTCTTTGTTTGATCGCAGAAGCTAAATAATCGGAGCGACCATACATGGCCAATGTGCCATCACCATCTGGATCTAATTCATATTCCTGATCTATCTTTCCGTGAAGATCATTCACTCCTAATAATTGTACCTGTAAATTTTCATCGGCTGTTTCCTCTGCTGGAGAATATCCATAGGATTCTGCTTCCTCCGGGCTTGAGAAAAACACACGCTTCTCAACAGGAACATCTGCCCAATTATCTGGAACAACATACTCCTTAGTATCCGAGTTACCTACATATCGTTGAAATCCTTTTTGATCATCGTTTGCACGGAACACAAATGGTAATTCCATTAGAGGGTTTTCAGCATTCCAAATACCTAACCCCCTATCTTTTGCTTGCTTAACCGCATGTTGGTACTCTGGGTACACTTCGTCATTAAAAGGAGCTATAAAATAAGTCGATGCATATCCCTGTCTTACCATTTCTAGATTAATATTCATGCCATCTTCTTTTCGAATGATCTCTGCTAGCAATCTACCATAGTCATCTGTAGGTGTATCGCTAAGCTTAACAATAATTTCATCACCAGACTGAATTAACTCATTGATATAACTTGTAGCTGCATCCCCATGATACTTTTGGTTTTGATTGATTTCACCTCTTGCTGGATCCTCATTATGTGCGGCATACGTTTCCGGTGTATCCATATTGACAAATCGAACCCTTGTTTCACCGAGTACAGGATCTGCAATACGGATGGTATCTCCATCCGTTACCGCTTCAACGGTTGTTTCATATTCTCCTGAGGCGGATGGTGGATCTGGTTGTTCCGCCGCCACCTCAAAATCTGCTTGCTCTGTGGGAATAACCTGATAATTATTGTATTGACTTACAATCCCTGTAACGTTGTACCATGCATCTTCCTCCACTTGTGCTATATCTAAGGCATTTTCCATAATACGGAGCGTCGTACCATTATAATCACTATCAATAAATGATACATTGTATCCACCACCAGCAGGACTATCTGGAATACTAGATAGATACCCATTTACACGAACACGTTCCCCTTCAAGTGACTCTGCTGTCTCCTCATTTTGTAAATCTTCTAAACTAACTTCTTGTACCTCTGGTAATGGTTGATCGGACTCCAATACCTGTATACTAGTAGGGACTACCTCTTTTAATCCATTGTATGTGGCCAATTCACCAACAATTTTTACTTTATCTCCCTTTGCAAGCTCTGGTAATTCACCTTGTTCATAGGCAAATAGATTAATACCGCCAGTAACGTCTTGTATGTACGTTGTAAATTGGGTGCCGTTACTAATAGCAGCTGAATTCACCGTGACAGTCCCTTCTACTGATACCGTTGTACCATCATCAAACTGTCTAGCCTCTTCAATAGTAGAAACATTAGGATCCTCTGGGTCGGGTTCTCCTGGATCACCAGGATTGTTTTCATCGATGGTATGGACACCAAGATTTTCAAAATAATCGTGGTTATGCTCTGTCCATTCTGCCACATCATAGGTTGTATTTGACATATTTATGGAAGGCTTTCTGACAATCGTCATATCTTTTGCATAGTTACTATCATCCCCAACCGTACCCAGTATATCGATGTTGTTCTCGTTCTTCTGTAAAGCAATTGCGTCATTTCCATTAAAATTAATAACCGTTGTATTCGTTTGATCAGCGACTTCTAAAATGGATTCATCAGCATTTGTATGTGCAAGCACATACACTTCATCTTGTGCTAATGTCCCTTCAAGATTCAATGTTTTACTAGCATCCTCCGCCCCATTACTATAAAGTGCCAATTGATAATTGCCTAAATCTACCTCCGCCCCTGTACCATTGTAAATTTCAATTGCCTTATTATAGGAGCTTCCTTCTATATACTCTGAAATAAACAACTTATCTGCCGTCTCTGTGTTGTCTGCCGCAGCTACTGATGTACGTGATACTGGTGAAAAATTCATTACAATAAGCGTAAAGATAAGTAATAAGGAAAAACACTGCTTCACCCGTAATTTTCGCATCTGCAACCTCCTCAGGATTTAGTAGTTTGTTGTCATGTTACGTCGACATGACACACTTTTACTATCGCATAACATACATGTATAATCTATAATAGATTAGTAAATTTTTGGTAAATTCAAACCAATAGTACCACTAATTTATTAAATTAGGAAAAAAGATCTAAGATCTACATTTAAACCGATAACAGTTTATCAATGAAAGAAGGCGACAGAAATTTACTCATATAGGCTTGCAAAAACAAAGATCATTCACTATAATTTTTATGTACGGGGCATTAGCTCAGTTGGGAGAGCGCTTCGCTGGCAGCGAAGAGGTCAGCGGTTCGAGCCCGCTATGCTCCATCTGCTTCATGTAAAAAGCAAACATGAGAACCTTGATTAACTCCTTCATGTCGCCCAATCACGTGAAGGCTATGGCCAATACTTGCAAATCCTTCTTCTGGCTGGATTAACACCAAACGTTTATCATATAACTTAGGGGAGAATTCGTAATTACGTACAGCAAAGTCTCGATTTATTACAGAAGAACAGCCCATTCCTTTGATCTTCGGAATATTATATCCACCAAATAATGTTGCCGCTTTTAAAAAATGGGTTGGCTAACCCGTCTGCCAACCCATGAAGTTCATCTACCAAATGTGGTGCCAACTCTTGGTAAATTGGTATTACTGCTTCTACGTTTCTGTCATTCTCCTCCATTATCGAGAAGGTGTGCATTAATTCACGGTTTAATTGCTTGCCCTGTATGTACCCATTCCTAAATGAAGTTCCTCTAATTTGTAGTACATCAACCTGTATTTCCTCCAATTGCATTTCATCTCCCTTTGCTAAACATGAACATTCATTCTTACTTTCGACATGATAATCGTTTTTCCCTCTCTAAACATCAACATTTCTCATTTCAAATACATATGCTATCGTAATTAAGCCTTGCATAGAGGAGGTACCATATTGAAGGATATAACTGTCATTATTATGTGGCCATCTGATCGTGTAGCATTTCATAAATCCCTTCAGTCTTTACATCGTCTAAATGCAAGAATTACTTCCATTGTTGTAATGATCGATTCCAACAGTACTTCCATAAAAGAAAGTAACATGCCTTCTTATTCGTTTCCAATTACCTTAATAACAGTGAATGATGTTAACGCTGGAGAGTGCATAGACCAAACAATAAACCAATTAGCTAGTAGTTATGTGCTGTTTCTACAAGATTCAATGTGTCTTTCTCCAAATGTAAATTCAGAATTTATCCAGCTACCAGATGCAGTATTTGTCTTAGCAACCAATTACGTTACGTCTAACAATATACCTATTCAAATGCCCTTATTCGTTTGCACCGCTTATATGCAGCAACAAACCAAATTCTCAGTAATAAGCACCCCTTTTAAAGAAGGGTTATTACCAATATGGCTGTCCTTGTTAGAAGAAACCCATAAAATAAGTAAGAAGGATTGCTTGAAACAAGCCAGGAGGAATCGTTCTGCAACGAGCCTTGAAAAGGAAAGATTCGTACAAAAACACCAATCCAATGCGATAACTTCTTCGACTAATAAACCCTCATTATCCGTAATGTTGGCAAATTATAATATGCAGGGTTATGTAGCAAATGCGGTTGCATCATGTCATTGGCAAACGGAACCCTTTGAACAAATTCTTGTTATAGATGATGGTTCTACAGATCGATCCTATCAGCAATTATTACGGTGGGAAAAACAATACAAGATCCAGTTACTTCATAAAAAAAATGAAGGGAAAGCAAAAGCATTAAATAAGCTGTTACCCTATGTTTCTAGTGAATTTATCTTAGAGTTGGATGCAGATGATTGGCTTGACCCAGATGCTGTATCAATCATTACAACGTATTTAATGACTTTACCGCAAGAAATTGGTGTATTGTACGGCAATTTTCGTAGATGGAAGCAACGAGACAATAATTTGCTTTATAAAGGAATTAGTCAAGGAAAAACCATCAAAGATATACATGATTTAATGGCTTATCGCTTTCCACTTGGACCACGGATATATCGAACTTCCATGTTAAAAAAGCAAGGTGGGTTTCCAATCATTGAGTATGAAGAAGGCCGGCTTTACGAAGACGTAGCTGTATTGAAACAGCTGTTTACTACCTCTCCTTTCCGCTATCAGGATTTTACAATTTATAATGTAAGAGAACATCCAGAGAGCATTACTAAAAAAGAGAATGGGAAATGGAAAGAATTTTTAAGGACACTAAACAAAAAGAGTAATAGATAGATGCTATCTATTACTCTCTAAAAATTCCTTCACGATGGATATCACATATGCTTGTTTCTGGATCGATAGCATAGGATAAATCGGTAAAGCTAGTATTCGTTTCGCTGTTTTTTCAGCAATAGGAAAATCCCCTTCTTTATATTTAAGGTATTGGAATGCGACTTGTAAGTGTAATGGTATTGGGTAATAGATAGCAGAAGCAACTTTATGTTTGTTTAATTCCAAAGCCAGTTCATCTCTATTATCTAATTCAATACAATACTGATGAAACGTATGCCCCCGATTTTGCGGAACAGAAGGAGGACGTAATTGCTGATGAAAGCTCTCCGTATATCTTCTAGCAACCTCTTTTCGTTGGTGTAGAAAGATATCCAAATAAGGGAGCTTTGCTAACAAAATTGCAGCTTGGAATTCATCAAGCCGGCTATTCATACCTAATAATGTGTGATAATATTTCTGCTCACTTCCATGGTTTCGCAATTGCATTAACTTCTCATAGAGACTTTGTTGATTTGTTGTTATTAAACCGGCATCTCCATACGCGCCTAAATTTTTGGAAGGAAAGAAAGAAAAACAGCCAATGTCACCAATCGCTCCAGCTCTTACTCCATTATATTCTGATCCAATTGCTTGACAAGCATCTTCTATCACCTTAATTTGATACTTTTTAGCTACTTCCATAATGCTTTTCATTTCAGCCATTTGTCCATATAGATGGACAACAATAATAGCTTTTGTCCGATCTGTTATTACTTCTTCTATTCTGGAAGGATCTAGGTTATACGTTGCTTCATCAATATCAACGAATACAGGGGTGGCACCGACTTGCGCAATAGCCTCGCCAGTGGCAAAAAAAGTAAATGGCGTTGTGATCACCTCATCCCCAGGGCCAATATCAAATGCCATTAGAGATAGTTGTAACGCATCCGTTCCATTCCCTACGCCGACTGCATACGGAACTCCTATATATCTTGCAACATCCTCTTCTAATTGTGCTGCTTTCGTTCCAAGAATATATTCCCCGCTATCTAAAACCTCGGTAAGACTTGCTAGAATTGGGTTTCTTACTAAGGCTAATTCTTCTTTTAAGTCAACCATTGGTATTGGGGTTAAACTGTGGTTAGACACATTACCACTCCCCTTTTTCACTTTGTTGACCGATACTTTGATAAGTAATCCCGTGTTTTTTGATATCTTCCTGTTTTAATTGATTACGTCCATCAAATAAAAGCTTACAATTGGTAAAGTCTTTAAAATTTAAATTCTTATAATCGTCATGATAGGCCTGCAAAATAATAATATCAATCTTGGAGATGGATTTGTCTTGTAGAGAAAGCGGCGTTACCCCAAATGCATGAATTTCTCTATCTGAGAATAATGGATCATTCACAAAGACGTTGGCATTCATATTCAGTAGTTGATCTATTAGTAATAACGTCGTTGATTTCGTTGGCTCCTTTACATTCTCTCTATATGAAAGTCCCAATATAAGAACATTCCTATTTGCTAGACTACCAACTTCCTTCTTAACCTGTGAGATGGCATAGGCTGCCATGCCATCATTAACCTCTCTAGCAAGTGGTGTTAGCCCTTGATTTAATCCTTTATTAATAAAGAAATATGGGTAGATCGGGATACAATGTCCCCCAACCCCTATACCTGGTGAATGTATATGTGAATACGGCTGACTATTACTAGCTACGATTACTTCAGATATATTAACTCCCGTTTGATCTGCAAATTGAGCAAGTTCATTCGCAAGAGCAATATTAACATCCCGATATACACATTCTGCCACTTTTGAGAATTCAGCGGTTTCAATTGAGCTTACTTCTATTAGCTGACAGTTTAATGCCTGCTTATAAAATGTAGATGCTAACAATAAACTTTTCTCATTTATGCCGCCAACTACTTTTGGATATTTTTCCAAGTCCTCGATGATTCGGTTTGAATACACTCGTTCAGGACTGTATGCAAGATAGAAGTCCGTACCTAACCGTAAACCCGATCGCTCTTCAATTCGTTTTCCAAACCGGTTTTTCGTGTCCCCCGGTGGCAGTGTTGTTTCAAAAATAACTAATGACCCCTTCTTTATCCCTTTAGCTATGTCTTCCACTACAGCATCGATCATTTGATAATCAATTTGGTTAGCGGTATCGACTAATACAGGGACAATAACAACAATGATGGAAGAATGAGCAACAGCTTCCACATTGTCGGAAGTAGCCCGCATTTGATTATTTTCAACGGCATCCGAAACTAATTGATCTAATCCTGGCTCATTATTAATATGTGATTTCCCTTGGTTAATAGAAGCAACAACTTCTTTGTTTTTATCTGCACCAAAAATATAATACCCATTTGTTGCAAATACAGCAGCCAAGGTAAGCCCAATTTTGCCAAGTCCAATCACAGCTACACTCGCTTGTTGTTCGTCTATGGTCATGGATTTACCCTCATTTCTATGAGAAGATTTTCTATAGGATATGATTGTAAATCATAGACAGTTTGGACGTTGTCACCGGTTGGAAAAACTTCAACTGCTGTCCGAATCCAGCCATTTATAACGCTTTATAGATATCAATATAACGATCAGCCACAATAGGGGCATCGTGAAAGGATTCAATATATTTTCTACCTTCCCTGCCTAGCTCTCCCCATTTCACCGGGTTTTGAACAAGCTCCTTTAATACAGTTAGGATAGTACTAGGATTCGCATTAACGATTGGTAGCTTACCAGAATATTTATCTACTAAGTCTTCCCTTATATAGCAAATCACGGGTTTTCCGAATGCCATGGCTTCCGAACTAATAAATCCACTTGCACCAATGCGCAATTGATCAATAACGATATCAGCTTGAGAGAGGAGCTGCTTCGTCTCCTGATATGTGTAACCTTCAATTAATTTAAATTTCAATGGAATTCCCTTCCTCTTTAGCGTACTAACAGCATTTAGAATAAACTCGGTTCCTTTTAGATTGCGCGAAGTAGGAGCATGGACAATGAGAGGGGTGGATGTATTACTATCCGGATAATTTGGGGTAAACTGACGTACATCAATTGTATGGGGAATGATATGCGTATGTTCGTATACATTTGAAATGTAACATTCTAGTTCAGGGTCTTGAACAATCGCATGATCGATATAATTGGATAACGTCGCAATATTGGCATATATCTTCTCTTCCGTCCATTCTGGCTTCACTCGAACATAAGGGTTGTTAAAGCTTCTAGCTATCGAACCTACTCGAATATCAGAGCCATGATGATGAACAACCATTTTCTTTCCTGCTTGCTTTAATCGTTTTAAATCGCGTTTATCAGGGAAAAAGGTTGCTCCAAAATGAAAGTGAAAAATATCGTATGTTTCAATCGCTTTTTGTAAAAACGTATGGATGCGGTTCTCCCTTTCTGGAGACGAAAGGGAATTTAAGCGTAAGCATAAATCCGGTTCAAACTCGAAATTATTTTCATCGAAATGGCAAGCAGTAGCGTCTACTCCTTTTGCTCGTAAAGCTCGACATAACTCAATCATTGAAGGTCCGTACGGAAGATGTAGCACTCGCAATCAAATAAACCCCTTTCCTGAATCATAACTGTTCGCTTTTTATGAAGTCTCCGTTAGCTGTTGATAGACGTTAATCAGACGTTTCTCCATATGTTCCCAACTAAATGTAGACTCCATTACGTTACGTGCTTGATACTTCATTTCGGCAAGCTCATTACGATTGGCAGATAAAGCGATAAGCGCTTCAACATAATCCCGTGCAGTGGCTTGTAGCTTCGGCACGACATATCCGCATTGATAGTAATGAATAAATGTTGCCATGTCTTCGCATTGATTAACAAGTACAGGAATTCCATTATTTAAATAACTAAAAAACTTATTTGGCATTGCATATCGATTATTCAACGAATGAGCTGCATCTAAATCAATCCATCCAATATCAACATCGCGCATTACTTGTGGTATCTTTTCATAAGGAATCCAACCGGTGAATTGGATATTATCTTGAATATGATCCGGCAATCGTTCTAATTGTTGTTTTGCTTCTTTTCCCTTAAACCCTCCAATTATTTTAGCCTTAACATCTAGTTGTTGATTAACGATCTCTATAATCTTTACTAATTTATCAAAACTTCCTCTTTTCTTATTGATTGTCCCTTCAAATGTAAGGATTAATTGCGATTTTCCATTCTTACTTAGTTTGAAATCCGTAGCTAAAGGCGGGGAATTATAAATTACTTCAACAGGTATGGTCGGATTGACGGATAGATGCCATGCCTTGATAGATTCAGATACGGTGATCAAATAGTCTATCTCTTTTATCATGCTTTCAAGCATTTCATTTTTTAGTTTTTTTGTTTTACTAGATTGATTGATCAGTGGATCGGGTTCCAGTTCATGGCTATCATAGATTAAATTGCATGGTTTCCCTTTAGACATTAGACACCGTTTAATGCCTACTCCGCAATACAAAGAAAAAAATTCATGTGCATGATAAAAGTCTGCCTGCTGCTGTATTCCCAATTGAGTTAGGGGATCGGTAAACCGTATGTATTTTCCAGATTTTAAATTGTAGTGGAGGGCTTTAATATGCTTTTCTGGATACATTTGATCATAGGTAATTATTTTAATTCCTTCATGATAAAACGAATCCTCTAAATACTGATCAGTAAACGTAGTACCATCTATATCGAATAAGTAACCATCTCTTTTAGGAACGATCATCGTTACATGATACCCTGATTTATGTAAGCTTTTTGCTTCTTTCTTAAAAATCCGTGCATCTAAAAATGGATGCTCAGACACTAAAAAACATACTGTTTTAGTCATAATTCCCTCCCAACAAGCAATTTCGCCTTATGACAAGAGATAAGGCATTTGATTCGAACCTAGGGATTGATAAATCGATATCAGCCGTTTCTCCATATGATTCCAATTATAGACTTCCTCCATTACTTTCCTTGCATTGCTTCCCATAGCTGCCCATTTTTCTGGATGCTGTCGCAAATGATGTATTACTTGCAAATAGTCTGCCGGCGCAGGATTTCGTTTATTAATAACAAGTCCGCATTGATACGTTTTTATAAATTTTTCTATATCACTGCACTTGCTAGCTACAACCGGAATTCCATTATTTAAGTAACTAAATAATTTGGCAGGCATCGCAAACATATTATTAAGGGAATGGGTTGGATCTAGATCAATTAAACCAAGGTCTGCACCTGCCATCGTTGCTGGTAGTGTATGATAATCAACCCACTGTTCTATGTGTACTCTATTTTGCAAATGCGCAGGTACTGGAAAGGTTTCCCCATACCTCGATCCACCAATGATTTTAAATTCAACATCCGTTCCGCTGTTACTTCCCTCAGTGATTGCTATTACCTTTTCGAAGGTTTCTCTTGACATATTGCCTTCATGAACGACAACAAATGAATCGTTAGGTGTGTTTTTGTTCATGATATGTTTACTTAATGGCGGAGCATTATAAATTACCTCAACCGATAACATAGGATCCATTGCCAGGTACCAAGATTTAATTGAATTCGATACGGTAATAACATAATCGGCTTCTTGTAAATTTCCTAAGAGTGTCTTATGCCATTGTTGCTTTGTATGATCATTTATCTGTAATGGAAAGGGATCAGGAATAAGTTGTCTACTATCATATATTAACTTAACTTCTTTATTCCTCTGCTGTTGTAGATCCTGCTTAATCGCTTTTCCATAAGTAAAAGAGTTCAATTCATGCGCATGATAAAAGTCAGCATCTTCTTTTATTCCTAATTGATAAAGCGGGTCAGATACTGGATTTAACGACCTTCTCTCACTATCATAAGTAACTACCTTTATACCTTGATAATAAAAAACTCGTTCACGAAATTTCTTATTGAATGGTGCTCCATTTATATCAAAAAGAAGACCAGCCTTACGCGGTGCAATAATGGTGACATCATAACCATTGTTTAAAAGACTCTTCGCCTCACATTCAAAAATACGCGAATCTAGAAAGGGAAGGTAGCAAAGCAGCATACACACCTTTGGTTTCAACATGTCAACCTCCACTCTTCAACTTAATTATTATTTTCCTATCCTCCTAATAAAGTATTAACATCTGAATGCAAATATTCATATAATTGAATGTACGTGTTAGGATGTCGTTATTTGTTATCACCATGGCTATATGTCGTATTGGAGGTAATCCAAGTGGAATTAAACTTAACTGGAAAGAATGTACTTGTAACTGGGGGATCAAGAGGAATAGGGAAAGCCATCGCCCAAGCTTTTCGTAAAGAAGGAGCTAATGTTGGCGTTGTGGCTCGAAACCCAACGGAACTTCTTCATGTAAAACAAGAACTTGGAGTAAAGGTATATAGAAAAGACATCACGATAGAGGATGAGCGTATACAGTTAATTCACGAATTTATCGAAGACTTCCAGACAATTGATGTACTAGTTAATAATGCTGGTGCAGGAATAGGAACTCAGGTTTTAGACACAGCACCAGCCGTATTCGAAGCGTCAATGAAGATTAATTTCATCTCTGTGTTGCACTTAAGTCAATTAGTAAGCCAATACATGATAGACAAAGGTGCAGGGGTAATTATTAATATTGCATCCATTTACGGAAAAGAATCAGGCGGATTACCTGCGTATAACACCTCAAAATCAGCAGTAATCAGCTTTACAAAAGCCTTTAGCTCTGAAGTAATAAAACATAATATTCGTGTTGTTGGTATCGCCCCTGGGGCGATCTTCCATCCAAATAAAGAATGGAATCGACGTATCCAAAACGATCCAAACTTCTTAACAAATTATGCAAGCGCTAGAATACCTGCAGGACGACTAGGTAAACCTGAGGAAATTGGAAACACTGCTGTATTCTTAGCTTCAGATAAGGCATCTTGGATTGTCGGTACTACGATTACTGTTGATGGTGGTCAATCACGAATGAATTATTAACGGAAAAGGAAGTGCCAACTATGAATCGACCATTGCTTGCAAACAGTACCATCTTGGTTATTGGTGGAGCTGGTTTTATTGGGAGCCATTTAGTAGATAAATTAATAAAAGAAAACGCAAAACATATTGTGATTTTGGATAGTCTTTTTACAGGCAGTATAGGACACCTAACTGCTGCACTAGCACAAAATACAACCCTTTATATCGATGATGCAGAAAATCAAGAGACATTGAATTACATTATGGGAAAACATGATATTGATATTGTTTTTAATTGTGCAACCAAGGCGTTAAACTACTCCTTTATAAACCCTTCAAATGCATTTTTAACCAATGTTGTCGTCTTAAAGAATATTTTAGAATTACAACGAAACGGAGCTTTTCAAACGCTCTGTCATTTTTCATCCTCTGAAGCATATGGTTCATCTAAATATCAGCCTATGGATGAAGCCCATCCTTTACTCCCGACCACAACATATGCCGCCGGAAAAGCTTCGGCTGATTTGTTGTTACAATCTTACGTCAACATGTTTGATTTGGATGCTTTTATCGTTCGGCCATTTAATAATTATGGTCCAAGGCAAAATTTCTCAGGGCCTTTAGCTGGTGTCATTCCAGTTACAATTAAGAAAATTCTAGACGGTGATGTTCCAGAGATACATGGACATGGTCAACAAACAAGAGACTTTATTTATGTCAAAGACACCGTAGATATGGTAATAAAAACCTATCCTATTATCTCTTCCGGTGATTGTGTAAATATCACAACAGACCAGCAACTATCCATTAAACAGGTGATCGAAACAATTATGGAAGTAATGAATTATAACGGTGAAGTTCTTCAAAAACCTAATCGAAAAGCAGATGTTGAAATTCACAGAGGTTCAATGAAAAAATTACATGGATTAATTGGTACTTTTAATAAAACAGCATTTAAAGATGGCATCACATCTACCGTAAATTGGGTAAAAGCGAACCAGTAACCTATACGATTACACATCAAATAGGGTAGTTTGTTGAAGTAACTGTTGGTATACATTGGCTAATCTTACTTCCATTTGCTCCCAGCAATAAATTTCTTCCATTACATTTCTAGCGTTCATACTCATCGTTCTAACCAGTTCTTTGTTCTTTGCCAAGTACAGCATTGCTTCAGCATAGTCCTTGGCAGTGGCATCTTTTTTATCAATTACTAAACCGCAACGATGTTCTCTTAAGAAAGATTCCATTTCATGACAGCGATTTACAATAATTGGAACACCATTATTTAAGTAACTAAAAAATTTATTCGGCATAGCATACGAACGGTTGAGGGAATCATTTAAATCTTCATAATCAATCCAGCCAACGTCAACATCTTTCATATACTCACCAATGGAATAATAATCAACCCATCCCGTTAGAATCACGTTGTTCTTTAAGTGATCGGGAAGGACAAATGAATCGCCAAATCTTGTTCCACCAATAACTTTAAATTGAAAATCGATGGATTTGGAGCATATTTCGGTCATTTGCGTGATTTTATTTTTACTTCCCCTTTTGTAATCGATATTCCCTTCGTAGCAAGCAACAAGTTTGTCTCCACTAAAATTTTTCGGTTTATACTTCGTCGCTAATGGGGGGGAATTATAAATTACTTCTACAGCAAAAGTAGGATCCTGTGAAAGAAACCATGATTTTATTGCATGGGAAATAGTAATAATGTAGTCTACTTCTTTCAACATTACGAGCAACTTCTCTTTTAAATTCTCTCTGTGCTGTTTGGAATTTCTAGAATCAAATGGATCTGGGGTTAGTTCATGACTATCATATATTAATTTCACATGTTTTTGCTGCTGGTTCATTCTTCTTTTGACGCCTATTCCTGCAAATAAAGATAAGTACTCATGAACATGATAAACATCCGCATTTTCCTGTACGCCAAGTTCAGTTAACGGATTGTTAAATCCTTGTTCCCATTGTGCTAATGGGGAGACTACTTTACTTAATGAATTCCTACTCTCTCTAAAGTCATAGGTTATTATCGTAATCCCTTCATGGGTGAATCTCTGTGATAAATAGGTATCTTTAAACGGCGTTCCATCAATATCAAAAAGATACCCATCTTTTCTTGGAACAATCATCGTGACATCATAGCCTAATTTCTTAAGGCTTTTCGCTTCTCTCTTGAATATCCTTGAATCTAAAAAAGGGTGCTCAGCAACTAGCATACATACCTTTTTAGACATTTTAGCACTCCTTTCTTATTTCTGAATACATTCATTATATTTAGCTTGGTAAGCATTCATGCTAACACCTTCCTTAATCCAACATATTGACGTTAAATACCTAACAAGAAATGATTGGTTGATAAATCATACATATTTATAAGAGAGGGGATTTGTATGAAAATTTTAACTGTAGTTGGTGCAAGGCCACAATTTATTAAAGCATCCATGTTATCCAAAGCAATTCAATCTGAAGGGAAAATGGAAGAAATTTTAGTACACACAGGACAGCACTATGATGCAAATATGTCCACCATATTCTTTAACCAACTAAAGCTCCCTAAACCGGATTATTATTTAGGTATTGGATCTGGTTCCCACGGTGAACAAACAGCAAATATGCTTGCAAAATTGGAAAGTATTATGATCTCGATGGAACCAGACATCGTATTGGTATATGGAGATACGAATTCCACCTTAGCTGGAAGCCTAGCAGCAGCAAAGCTCCATATTCCTATTGCACATGTAGAATCTGGATTACGTAGCTATAATAAAGAAATGCCTGAAGAGATCAACCGAATCGTTACAGATCATTTGTCTAGTTGGTTATTTTGTCCATCACAAACTGCTATGACGAATTTAAAAAAAGAAGGTATTACTTCAGGTGTGTACCAGACTGGTGACATTATGTTTGATGCAGTGCTTTTCTTTAAAAATCAAGCATTAAAACAATCCACGCTAAGAAATGATTTAACGCTTAAAAAAAATAATTATTACCTAGCAACCATTCATCGCGCAGAGAATACCGATCAAGTTGAACGATTAACAGCCATACTAACAGGGCTCCAACAATTGGATAAGACAGTTGTCCTTCCTTTACACCCTAGGACGAAGCAGAAAATAGAGCAGTATAAATTAACCGACTTAATTACTCATACTCAGATAAAGACGATTGAACCTGTAAATTACTTTGACATGCTAGCGGTTGCCTCTGATGCAAAAGCGATTTTAACCGACTCTGGAGGATTGCAAAAAGAAGCATACATGCTGCAAGTCCCTTGTGTTACGCTCAGAGAGGAAACCGAGTGGATTGAAACGTTAGAAACTGGTTGGAATCAACTAGTTGGCGCAGATACGCAGCAAATCGTCAAGAGCATGAAAGATCTGTCCATACCAACAAATTCGCCACTCTTATATGGAGATGGAAAAACTTCTTCTCTCATTCACAATCTATTATTGCAAACGTATAACAAGAATCATTAGTGGGAGAGGCATTCATTACCTCTTCCTTTGGTTATCTAGCCATCTTTCCATCGATATAACCCTTCCACCTTTGTAGTGTTTCACTCATCTTGGGATCTTTCTCAACCGAATTCAAAGCAGCTAATAAATGAATATGTGTTACATGATATCCCCACGATGCGATATTCGGATACCCACCATCTGTCGTATAATGGGTTAAATCATATGCAGTTCGATTTCCTAAGTCATATAAAGGTAACATTCTTTTTAGAGTTCTCACACCATCTTCATATAACATTCCTGCTTGCCTATTTCCTGTTTGTTTGTGGAGATCATATAATCCAATTAAAGCGAACATGAAGCCATTTAAAATGTAGCTAGGCGGATTTGTAGGACACTCTTCATAAAATGAATACTTGCCTTCAAACTTGGCTAAGATTCCATGATCATTAGAAGATGTTTGAAAAATAGAGGTAGCTTGTAATGCTTTGTTTTGATAGGTAGTATTTTTTGTTAAATAAGATGCCCTTGCCAAAACAGACATTGCCATTCCTAAACCAATAGACGAATACCATGGAGCCTTTAACTTTTCTAGCCTGCTAGGATAATAAGCATGATCAAATTGATAAGCCCAGCCTCCTTGAGAATTTTGGTTTTGTAAAAACCATGCTGCAACAGATAAAAATTTCTGTTTACTTTGTTCATCCTTATTTTTCAGGTATAAACTATAATGTTGTAAACCATATTGGGCAATAGTAGAAGGATTAAAATAAGTTCCAAATGGATAGACAGTTTTTGGAATACCATCATGAAATTCTACACTCCAGTTCTCCACCCCGTTTTTATCATAATGTAAATAATTCCCTCGAAAATCGTACTGATTAATCTCGGAATAACGGGCTTTGGAAACATGGATCTTTAATAATTTCTGACCCTCGATCCATTCCTTTTCAGCGAAATATCCCTTCTCTAATAACGTGATTGGAACAAATAGCTCATTCCCAATCTTCTTTCCTTTACATTCTAAATGTTGATGCATCACTACACGAATATCCTCAGGCCGTCCTGATTCCATTTTTATATCACCCTCAACTTCTGTTAAGATTGTAATTTTTTAGCAGGGATACCTACAGCAACTATCCCATTTTCAAGATGTTTAGTGACAACAGAACCTGCACCAACAATCGTATTTTCACCAATGTTTACTCCAGGCAGCAGTGAAGCGTTATTCCCAATTTTAGCTCCTTTTTTTATGTACGGTCCCTTTAGGGAGTAGCTTTGTGCTCCCATATATTTGTCATTCGACATCGATACACATGGACCTAGAAATACATTATCTTCAATTGTTGTATCCCCTGTCACATATGCCAGCGTTTGAATGGTACAAGATTTTCCAATTATTGTATTTAACTCTACAATGGCCGCCCTACCAACAATCGATTCATCTCCGATCGTAACATTTTCTCTAATACTTGCATGGTCGCCAATAAACACATCTTTTCCCACTCGTGTACCAGAATAAATAGAGACGAGCTGCCCAATTCGCGTACCAGGTTCAATCACGAGCTGAGTCGCCTTAGATGTTTTTCGCATTCTCTGATTTATGCTAGGCTTGACACCAATAACGCAATTACAACCAATATGGACATGATCACCGATGGTTGTACCTTCTAAAATAATCGAATTATGGCCGATAACAACGTGCTCACCAATGCTAACGTTATTTTCTATAACAACATTATTTCCAAACTGCGAGCTCTCTGGAATAGAAGCCAAACAAAAACCTCCTCAAGTTATACTATTATTGTAGTATACATTTAATTTTTTCAATTAATTGGTTTGTTCTTTGTTGAACGCTATGATGCTTACGTACAAATCGGTACCCCTGTTCGGCAATTTGTTCACGTTCCGTTTGATGACTTAAGAAATATGCCGCTTTTTGCTCAAAATCATGCTCATCTATTGGTACAAAATGAATCCCTGGTATAAATCCAATATCCTCTAGCTCATTAAACGTAGGAGCCAGTAGCAATGTTTTACAAGCAAGAGCCTCAAAATATTTGATTACAGGATAATGAAGTTTTGATGGACAAGTAAAAAGTATCTTTGATCTGTTTATTTCCTTGGCATAATTCTTACCAATCATCTTCTCTTGTTGTTCTTCCTCATTAAAATGATGGTACCCTGGATGTGGATGATACACGAAATCTGCCCTTCCTTGATAGGTATTGATAATACGTTGTCTTAATGGATAAAGCTCATTTACCGCCCCAATCATTAATAAATTGATATCTTTTTTTAATCTGTAGTCCTTACATAATTCTATATTAACGAAATGTGGAAACCATTCCATTTTATTTTGAAATTCCGGATATACCTCCAAACATTTATCACGAACGACTGGAAACAAATAATCAATGTTGTTTTTCTGTATATAATTCCTTCGAAGACTTACAAAACGATGAACATCATTTATAAATAGTCCAGTAGGGATATCCACATGTGCAAGCCCCTTTATTATTGGCTTCATTTGCCGATCGATATCATTGAGAATCAATATAAAATCCGGACGCACATCAAGTTGTTTCAGGATATAATCAATATGTCCTGATTTTCTCCACAGCATGACGTGAACAAGACGAGATAGTTCCTGCTCTAAGTAGAAGTAATTTCTATTAATCATCTGTGAAGTGTCTTCAGCGATTAATAATAGACGAATCATATTGCCACCTCCCTTCTTAATTGAACAGGTCAAAGGCCAATTTTATTTATTTGTGTTATGTCAGTCTATCTCGCTTACAAGCTCATGCATACGATATAGAACAAGGAGTCATCAGAGTGAGGAGATTTATTATGAGAGTTGGTGTAATTGGCACAGGAAAGATGGGAGAAAATCATATTCGAACATATTTATCCATGCATGAACACTGCCAACTAGTTGGTATTTTTGATAAAGATGAACAAAGGGCAAATGATATGGCGAACAAATATAATGTGAGACAATTTCAATCGATGGATAACCTTCTCCAACAAGTTGATGCAATAAGTATAGCTGTACCAACTGAATACCATTACCCAATTGGCTTAACCTGTATTAAGCACAACGTGCACATCCTAATGGAAAAACCAATAACTAGTACGGTTGTTCAGGCAAACGATTTGGTCAAAAAAGCGAAAAAGGCGGGAATAAAGCTTCAAGTCGGTCATATTGAACTATTTAATCCAATAATTCAATTACTGATAAAGGAATTAACAGATGAAAAGATCATTGGAATGGAATTTCATCGAATGAATCCATATCATCACCGTATTAAAAATGTAGATGTAGTAGCTGATTTAATGATCCATGACCTTTATATCCTACAAGCTATTCTTCAAGATACCATTGACGACTTTCATGCTTTTGGTAAAATCATTGAAAACACCCCAAAACACGCGGTTGTTATTGCTACATCTGTTAAAGACATTATTGTACAATTAACCGCCAGCTTTAAATCGAAAAGAAAAATAAGGTCTATCCAGATTTTAACCGAAGACGCTCTATTTGATGTCGACATCATTCAAAAGCAATTAAAAATCGTACGATCAGGCATAACAAGCATAACTGTGATTGATGATGAGATCGAACCGCTCCACTTACAGTTAATGGATTTTATACGTTGCATCCAAAACAACGATCAACCAAAAGTCTCGGGCGAAGATGGGATAAAAGCACTTCAGCTTACCAACCAAATCGGTAATGCAATAAGTAAGTTGAATTAAGTATTGTCAGCGTACACTTGGAAGTGTACGCTTATCATTTCATCGTATGACTTTTGGAATAAACTTATGAAAAAACAATATAAAAAATACCCTGAACTTTATATCAGGGTATTTTTTATTTTATTTAAGCTGCTACAGGGAAACGAACGAAGTTAATTGCGTCTAACGATATATAGATTTTCACATTATCACCGTATCCGCTGCTTACATCAATTACTAATACCAATTCCGCAGTCACTGTTGAAAGAATTCCTTCTATTAAGTTGTTATCTGTAGCTACCTCAACAGTAGAACCCAATTGCGTTGCAAGTTCAGCTGCAAATGCATCTTCAAACATTTATAATCCTCCTTTATAGTTCACTGACAAATTCAATCTTATCGATTCGGACAAGTGCTTGTGACCCGGTATTCTCAATTACAACAACATAATCATCTCTTACTGCTAGCAATGTCCCTGTTACCATTCCAAAAGGAGTGGTTAGTTCTACTTGTTCATTAACTAGACCTAAAAGTACATCTCGGATTGTAGTAGGCGTGTCAGGTGTACCCCCATTATCTCCTGTGTCTCCAGCACCGCCGTTACCACCTAGGTCAAGCCCAACATCCACACCAATTCCTGGTAAATTTACAGATACGTCTTTACTTATGCCACTGCTATTAGCTAGGTTCTGAGACAATTGATTTAGCAGCTCTAGTAGACTACGCTGTCCATTTGTTAGTGCCAATGATATTCATCCTTTCTATAATATATTTCTATTCAATATATGTGCCACAATAGCCATTAGTAAGGGCATTTATTTCATGGAGCGATAATTCCACCTTTATCCTATAGATTCATATAACCCATAAATAGACTAGTATCTTAGCACGATTACCTCTTGTGAGAATATACTATATAAAAAGCTTTGCTGGAGGTGGAAGAATTGAGTAAAAACAATCAAAATAATAATGCTTCAAGCCATATTGTCGATTTTCTTTTAGATGCAACATTAAAAAAGCACGGTGTTACGTTAGATAAAACGAAAGTAAGTGAAACAGATAAAGAAACACTTAAAGATATGGTTAGCAAGCTAAGGAAAGATGTGGATGGCGTAATGAAAAGTAATAATGAGGAAGATGAAACAAAATAAATAATAGACAAATAGATCAATTTTTAAAACCCCCTATATTCAAAGTTAAATCTAAATCCCGGTAAATCAACAAAAATTACCGGGATTTCCTCTTGTCTTTTAAAAAACAATTATTTCTCCAATAAATAGGTAGTTTATCTTGGTACAATCACCCTTCCTATTTCAATTTTGAGACATAAGATATTCTAAACGAGAAGAAGGAGGAAATAATACTATGTCAAGATCAAAAGCGTTTGAGAAGTCTTGCTGTGAAGATTGCGGCAGAACAATAGATAGGAGAAGACGTGGTCGTCATGAAAATGTTTGTGACAGCTGTAGTAATGTACGTCCAAGTTATGATTCTTGCAATGATTCTCGTCATGATTCATGTCATGATTCATGTCATAATTCTTGTAATGATTCCCGAGGAGAAGATAAAAAATGGAGAGCCTTAGACACATCGATGTGCCATCCATTTGATGATCCTACCGTAGATCAAGAAGCAAGCGGTGAATTGAAAAATGTTCAACAATCTATTGAATCCATTATTATCAAAGATTCTTGTGATGTAAATGTGACATCATCTGACATTCAAGCTGCACTTAATGTACAGGTAGCGCTACAGGTTGCCATTGCTATTGTAATTAGTATCTCTATTGCAGATGGGAACCAAGCAGACGAGGTAACACAAGACCTATTTGCTAAACTAAAATCCAGCCAAGTGAATAAACAGCAAGTATTTATTGAAAACTCTCGTGGCGTAGAAGTATCTACTTCCGATACAGATATCGCGATCAACGTTCAAGTGTTGCTTCAAATCTTGATTGCACTAGTTGTTAGATTAGATATTCTATAATTTTCAACCTACAAAATAACCTATTAAATAATCATAAACGAAAAGGCCATTTTCTTGTGCGAAATGGCCTTTTCATTTACTTAAAAACCTTTAGATATCCGTACGTATATGAGGGTTATAAAGTATAAGTTTAATCAATCGTTTGCTTAAACTAGCTTTTATGGTTCGTAGTTTTATTAATTGCTCATTCGGTTTATGAATGACAAACATGATTTGATTTGTTATGCTAATAATAAAGCTTAGTGAAGTGAAACATAACTAAATATTCATAGACTACTAGGGGTGCCCATGGCGTGGGCTGAGAGGAAGCAGTTGAGCTTCTGACTCTTACAGACCTGATCTGGTTAATACCAGCGGAGGGAAGTAGTAGGCATAGCGTCTTTCTATTTCATAACCGAAGCCAGGTCCCCAAAGGATCTGGCTTTTTCATAGTCGTAAAAACAAACAGAGAACATTTACTAAGCTTAAATCTATAACAAAAAGGAGCTCATTTATGAATCCATGAGAAAAACCTATTTACTAACATACATGGCTGTATTTATAGCGATTGGTACGTTAGGAGCCCAATTTCTTTGGTTTCCTGCTGGAATTGCTAAGGCTTACCCTGTGCAGCATGCTGTAAATGTCATAGCTGCCATTACATTAGGACCTGGCCCAGCTGTAGTGATTGCTTTCACAATCGGTTTATTACGAAACATGATTGGTCTAGGTACACTGTTAGCATTCCCTGGTGCGATGATTGGTGCTTTCCTAGCAGGAATGCTTTATCGTTGGGTAGGTAAAAAAATAGCTGCTGTCTTTGGAGAAATTATCGGCACAGGAATCATCGGTTCTCTCTTTGCTGTCCCTTTCGCCAAACTATTTATGAATAGTGGTACAGGTGCACTATTTTTTATGCCATCCTTCTTGGCAAGCAGTATATCTGGAGCATTTATTGGTTGGATCATCTTATTAAAAGTAAAACAAGAACATATTATTCGTTTACAAGGAAACTACTAGGGGCGCCATGTTGCTGAGATAAGGAACGCTTCCTTTGTCCCTTTGAACCTGATCTGGCTAATACCAGCGCAGGAAAGTAGTGAGGAAATTATCATAACACTCCTCTATTTATCTACTTTAATTCCTCTAGTAGCGTCCCATAATAAAGGAGGCTAAATGATGTGTTTCACAGATCATTTAAGACAAGAAAATAATGATATCTTTGCGCTCATTTTTGAACATCCATTTGTTCAAGGCGTCGGAAATGGAACGATCCCCGATAAAGCCCTTGCTCATTATATTAAAGCGGATTTCGAATATTTGAATGCATTTATGCAAATTTATGGGATAGCCTTAGCAAAGTCTAAAAAGCGAGAAGATATTGCCTATTTCTTTGACCAAATAAACTTTGTATTAAATGATGAAATCCACCCCCACCGAAATTTTTGTGATCATATTGGGGTTAAGTATGAAGATTTACAAGGACACCCTCTTCCACCAACAGCAGACCATTATATAAAACATATGATGTACCATGCCCAAATGGGGACATCCGGTGAAATACTCGGAGCACTACTTCCATGCCCATGGACGTATTTAGAAATAGGGAAAGAATTGATGAAGCAATTCCACCCAACAAGAGATCATCCATTTTATGACTGGATTAGCTTTTATGCAAGTGATGAGGTAGAGAAAACAACAACTGAAATGAGAAGCCGGCTCGATATATTAGCAGCCAATGCATCAAAATCAGAACAAGATCTAATTAGCGAAGCTTTTCGAAAAAGCTGCCAGTTGGAACTTAAATTCTGGGAGATGGCTTACACCTGTGAAGAATGGCCGGGAGAAAAGAAGGTGACCAATCAATGAGTATACCTCCAAGTGTACTAACTATCGCGGGAACGGATCCTAGTGGAGGTGCAGGAATACAGGCAGACCTTAAGACATTTCAAGAATTGAAGGTTTATGGGATGTCTGTCATTACTTCTGTGGTTGCTCAAAACACAACTGGAGTCCAAAACATCCATCACTTACCAACAGGGATGTTACATGATCAATTACAATCTGTATTAACCGATATGCCAGTTCATGCGATAAAAACAGGAATGATTGCTAACCGAGATATGATGGAAGTAATTGCTGATGCAATACCAAAAACAAATGCACCTTACGTAATTGATCCTGTTATGGTAGCAACAAGCGGTGATCCTCTGATTGATGAAGAGGCAAGGGGGGTTCTTAAAGAACAATTATTACCAATAGCAACGTTGGTTACCCCAAATATTCCCGAAGCGGAGTTTATTATAGGAAATTCCATCAATAGCCTAGCGGATATGAAAGAAGCAGCCATATCAATTGTCCATACGTATGGACCAAAAGCAGCTCTTATCAAAGGGGGCCATTTACAGGGGAAAGCAATTGACTTTTTGTATGATGGATCACAACTTCATACATTTGCTGCGGACCGATTTGATACGAAGAACACCCATGGAACTGGTTGTACTTATTCAGCAGCAATTACTGCAAACTTAAGCAATGGGCTTCATTTAATCGAAGCTGTTCAAATGGCAAAGCACTATGTGACCGAAGCAATAAAGCATTCCTTTCCATTAGGAACAGGTAACGGTCCTACCAATCACTGGGCTATAAGAGAAGAAAGGGTGAAATAATGAAGGATTCGATCATTCAAGAGGTTAAAGCAACTACTCCACTAATCCATAACCTCACAAATGAAGTTGTCATGAACTTTTCAGCTAACGGGTTGCTGGCTTTTGGGGGAGCCCCAGTTATGGCAAAAGCAAAGGAAGAAGTTGAAGAGATGGCAGCGGCGGCTGATGGAGTATTGATCAATATTGGAACAACGTCATTAACGGAGCTGGAAGCAATGAAGCTCGCTGGTAAAGCGGCCAATAAGAAAGGGATACCTGTTGTGCTAGACCCAGTCGGAGTTGGGGCTACTTCATTTAGGCAAGACGGAGTTCGTCAATTATTACAGGCTGTTTCATTTACAGCAATTAAGGGAAATGCTGGAGAAATGGCACAACTTGTTGATATCCCATGGGAAACAAAAGGTGTGGAATCTGTTGGTGATGGAAATGTTGAAGAAATTGCAGCTAAAGTAGCCAAATTGTACCAAACAACTGCTATTATTACAGGAAAAACAGACGTCATTTGTAGTAATGAAAAGATGATTCATAATACAACAGGTCATGCCTGGTTAGAAAAAATTACTGGTGCAGGCTGCTTATTAGGCTCCATTCTAACAGCTTGTTTAACAACAAATTACTCCATTGAAGAACAAGCACTTACTGCTGTACAATTCTATGGACTAGCAGCGGAACATGCTGCAGCACAATCATATGTCTACGGTCCAGGAAGCTTCCTGCCAGCATTTATTGATGCACTATCTTTGAAATCAGAGCAATTGGAAAGGAGCTAATCAGGAATTGGAAGTAAGACAAGCATTAAGAAAATATTTTATTATGGGAAGCCAAAACTGTAATGGCGACCCTAAGGAAATCCTTAAACAAGCAGCGAATGCTGGAATAACCGCATTTCAATATCGGGAAAAAGGAAACGGTGCATTACAGGGATTTCAAAGATATTTATTAGGCAAACAATTACGGGATATATGCAAACAATACCAAATTCCTTTCTTCGTTAATGATGATGAAGAATTAGCAGAAATATTAGATGCCGACGGTATACATGTAGGTCAAGATGATAAACCGGCAGCAGAGCTGCGACGCCGTTTTCCAAACAAGTGGATTGGGCTTTCGATATCTAATCAGGCAGAGCTTAACAATAGTCCAATCGATTCCATTGATTACTTGGGGGTTGGACCAATATTCTCTACAACTACAAAAGAGGATGCTAAAGTTGCTGTTGGTACCCAATGGGTAAAAGAAGTTAAACATGCCTATCCCCATATCCCCATCGTCGGAATCGGAGGAATCTCTGTTGATAATGCTGCATCTGTGATGGAGGCTGGAGCAGATGGGGTTTCAATCATCTCAGCTATTACAAATGCGAAATATATAGACCAAGCCGTATCGCAATTATAGAGCCCTCTATAGAAGAAAAGTAACAGCTTTTATGAACAATAAAGAAGCTAGAACATTATGAGAATAAGGACCTCTAAATTCGAATATTCGATAACCGCAATTCGAAATAGGGCATGCTTTCTACGGGGATGACCAGGTTAAATTGGAAAAGCAAAAACCGCTTATCCGAATTGAGCTGATGGATGGATCCCGTTCGAATCATGCCTATTTCTATTGCTATGTTGGATGAATAAAGTTACCCATTATCCAATGTTTTGGAACTGGTTACCCTGTAAAAACCATTCATTGCCTCGCTCTCAACTCTACTTTCGTTTATCTGCGTAAACAGCCATTGCATCACGCATAAATATAGCGAGTCCGTTACCAAATTGGTCAATATTTTTGGTGAATCGTTCATCGTCCACATACATTTGACCAAGCCCTTTAAAAGCATCAAGGGAATAGGTTCCCATCTGGTTCAAGAATTCAAACCATTCACCAATCCGTTTTTGGGCTATTTCAGAAGCAGGATCTTCATGACGAACCACTGCTAATTCACGATAAATAGCATGGAATGTTTCCTCGAATTCCTTTTTCTCCTCATTCGTCATTCGGTTCATTTTCGCATTGGACTCATCCACTGCCTTATCACCCCAACGCTCACGTGCTTCTTGTTCATAAGGATTATGACTGAAGTCAAATCCATCGAACTTTTCTTTATTACTCATAACGATCTCTCCTTGTTTATATTTTATCGTTTTATCAATTGTTCGAATCATTGTATCGACTCGATCCCGTTTATCAAGCAGCATATTTCGTTGCATTTCTAGTGCCTCCGCTTGATTGAAAGAAGGGCTGTCAATGATCTCTTTAATCTTCTTCAGCGGAAAATCAAGTTCTTTAAAAAATAGAATTTGTTGCAAGCGTTCTAGATCCATCTCAGAATAAATACGATACCCTGATTCGGTTGTCTGTTCAGGAGTCAAAAGCCCAATGTCATCATAATGATGAAGTGTGCGCACACTAATTCCAACCAAATCAGCTACTTCCTTAACTTTCATGGCTGTTAACCTCCCTACAATCTATACTATAGAGTATCACGTAGCGTGAGGGTCAATAGCAAGTTTCAAAATAATTTTCATCAGATTGAAACCATCATTGTAAATGATCCATTTCCTATACGTACAAACCTGCCGATGAGTATAAAAAAACACCATCCATCTAATGGACAGTGCCAACATTGATTAAATCGCCTTCCTTGACGGAAGTTCTATTTCATTTTCTTTCTCTTCAAAACGATATGGATAATTTTTAAGCTCTCCTTTAAAAATACAAGTAAGATTATTCATATCTCGAAGATCTTGAGGCGTACAAAGATTAGCCGATTTATTTAATTTATTATCTAATTCATTAAGAATCGTTGCCACAAACTGTGAACAGAAAAATGCATTTGATCGATGGATATTAAACTGAAATAAGAGGGCAACCATGCCAATCAAGTTATACCGATACCTATCTTTTTGCTGTTCCATTTGATTTACTTTATCAACCATTTTCTTATATTCAAACTCTGTTACATTGCAGCTATACACTTCACATACTGCGTTTCTAAACAACCCTTCTGAAATGTTTTCTTTAACAAAGCCACCAATAAAAGGATTTGCTGGATTTTTACGACCAAAACTATACATGTTCTCTAGTTCTAAGCTAAATGATAAGGAAGCATGGTTTAAAGGCTTCCTCGTATAAAACTTAATTAATTTTGTAAATAATGTTCCGGTGTCTGTAAAAATTAAATAAACTTGTCTTTTACTGTTACTATCTTGATTCATGATTTTATATTCCTTTTATATACAAAGTAATACATGCTTAAAGGCCACCAAAGTATCGTGAATATTGGGTAGATTGCCCAAATCGTGCTTGGAGAGTAAAAAACGTTCACCATAATAAAAAATGCGCAAAGAAGGGTAGCCCCCTGAAGGGAGAAAGAGAAATACGATTTTCTTCTTGCATGGTAGACAGAAAGCGGCCACCATAATATAGCAAAAACAGGGAATATAACCCAAGGCGTATATGGTGAAACAAGTAGGTTTAATAAACAATAATAAAGAATAAAGATTCCACTACCAATAATTGCAATTCGCAACGGTTTTACTTTCCTCCTCAGAATCATCAGCATCGGCCAATAAACGAGAGGGATGATCGTGTATAATGCCCATGGATGTTCAGGGGTACTTCTTATATTCTCAATCACAAGTAAAAAAAAGATAATAGCACTACTAATGACAGAGAAAAACGTCTGTTTCTTCATTTTGAAACAATATAATCCAAACGGAAAAATGAGCATGAATGCAGTTGGGTAAATAAACCATACATGTTCTTTACTTGTTAATAGATTGACAATGACTAGAAAAATAATCGTCATGATCGAACCTGTTAGTAAAAAAGCAACATCTATTTTTTTCATCTTGTTTCCCCCTACTTTGTTCGTTTCCATGAAAAATACATTGTAAGTGGCCACCAAAGTACCGCAAATGTTGGGTATACAAACCATATGATTTCTGGGGAGTAATAGAAATTAATAAATACAAATAAGGAAATAATGAGAAGACTTCCCCATATGGAATACCATAAATTCAGCTTAGACGTATTCCTCTTTTTAGGTTGGCTTACACCTAATTCTTGCTTTAAATCTTCAATATCTCCAAAATCAACGATGGCTTTATTAATTGCATCCTCCTCCGTTTTTCCTTCTCCCATTAAGTCCCAGACCTTTTCTTCAAGGTTTTGGGTCACCTCTTGCATAACTGCGTTTTTTTGCTCGCTCTCAGGTATATTTTTAAATAATTCCTCCACGTATCCATTAATCTTCTTCAATCTAATCCCTCCATGAATAAATCGATAATTGCCTTCGTTTCTTTCCACTCTTCAACCGTTTCTTTCAAATAAGCCTTTCCAAGGGTAGTTATACGATAATACTTTCGCTTTCCGCCTTGAGAAACATTTCCAAAATAGGAGTCAATTAAATCCTTCTTTTCCAGCCGTTGAAACACCGCATATAAAGTAGCTTCCTTTATTTGGAATCGGTTGTCTGTGCGTGCACTTATCTCTTTTGAAATTTCATAACCATATCGATCTTCTTCACATACTAAACGTAAAATGATCGATTCCAAATGACCACGGATGATATCACTTCTTATCATTATCACACTTCCTCATTTTGACTACTCTATCTCACAGAGTAATCATACGATAAATTACTCTGTCTGTCAAAGTAATTTTTAAAAAAGCTCGCTACATGAATCAGTCATTGATGATACATGTGAAAATACAGACGCATTATACTGCGTTTTGTTCACTAGAAGTACGGTGCGAACAACTCGCTTTCCGCGGATGAACTTCTAGTGACTTCGTTGTCTCACCCCGTTCTTTTGCAAGCGTTTCATCGTCCCTCTGCTAAATCGAGACAACCTTTAATATTTGATAGTTCGCTGTCATCAGTGCCTTTGAGAATTCTACCTTAAGCATAGCAGTGGAAACTATTGCTAAAAAATAAGGCTGTCGAGAACGTTTTCTCGACAGCCTTAGGGCACATGAAAATTGTCTGTTTCACTCTTAAATGTTATTTGGCTGTTCTTTTTTTTCTTGATCTTTTGGAACAGCTCGGTACACTAGAAATGCTAAAATAACCGCAGCAATGGAGATAGCAAATGCGATAAAGTAAACAAGTTCAACTCCTGCCACCATTGCATCACTAATCGCGTTTGGATCTTGCGGATTTTCGGACTGACTTAAATAATGTGCTTGGCGAGCATTCAATATACTAATAAACACGGATACCCCAATTGCACCTGCTACTGGCTGCAATGTTGTCATTACAGAAGTTCCATGGGGATACAATCTTTTGGGTAATTGATTTAAACCATTCGTTTCCGCAGGCATCATTATGGCTGATACAGTGAGCATTAATATAATATACCCAATAATAATCATCCAGGGTTCTGTATTTTCGTTCAGCCTGCTCATCATGAACATGGTACCACTTAATACAATAGACGCAGGTATCATTAATAACCTTGGACCGAACTTGTCAAAGAGATGTCCCATGACGGGTGACATAATACCATTTAAGATACTTCCTGGTAATAGCAAAAGCCCTGCTGCTGCAGGCATCAGCCCTAAGGGACCCTGCATAAACACAGGTAGGATAATTTCCGATGAAAACATCGTCATCATAATGATTAAGAACATCAATATCCCATGGGTGAACATAGGATACTTGAACACTCGTAAATCCATCACTGGATCTTCTAACTTGAACTGTCTGATCGCAAATAACGTAATACCTACAACCCCAATAAATATAAATGTGTACACATTCGGACTTAGGAAGCCGTTTTCCCCTTCCCCCGCTGCACTAAATCCGTAGACAAGTGATCCAAAGCCAATGGTTGAATAAACAAGTGATAACACATCAACCTTTGGTTTTGTAACTTCTGAAACATTTAATAAATACTTATAAGCAAATCCGACAGAAAACAGAGCAAATGGGATTACACAAATAAATAAAAAACGCCATCCTAAATATTCAACAATCACTCCTGAAAGTGTAGGTCCTATTGCCGGAGCAAACATAATAACCAATCCCACAAGTCCCATCACCTTCCCACGCCGATGTGGTGGGAATACAAGTAAAAACACATTAAATATTACTGGCATTAATAAACCTGTTCCCGCTGCCTGAATCAGTCTTCCTATTAATAAAATAGGAAAAGTTGGTGCTAACGCACAAATTGTTGTCCCAAGGGTAAAAATGGTCATTGTTCCTAAAAATAACTGCCTTGTCGTAAACCATTGCAATAACACAGCAGACGCGGGGATAACTATCCCCATGATAAGCATAAAACCCGTTGCCATCCATTGAACCGTTGGTAAGGATACATTAAATTCTCCCATTAATGTAGTGAGTGCAATATTTAATAATGTTTCGTTCAATATTGCAAAAAAAGCACCAATAATTAATGACAACATAATTGGCATAACCTTAAAGTTCGGATTATCCGCTAAGTATTCATATGTTGGTTCATTCTTATCGTTCATTGTATAGATCTCCTTTCTAATTATTAACCTTGTAGCATCGTCACGATAGGACAGGTAGCGTCAACACATTTTTGATAAAAAACACAATAAAAAGGGAGAGACTATTCTCTCCCCCTTCACGTTCTTGATTTGTTGAAATAGGCAGACCAATCCCAGTAGCTACAAAATTAGCTTGTTATTTAGTTATAACAGTAATTTTGGATTGATCATTTACCACTTCAAAAACCTCCGTTCCATTTAAGTAAACTAATACTAACATGCACCATAGACAGAAGCAAGTATTCAATTATTAAATTATTTTAAAGGTAAATATTTTAACATGCATCTAGAAAAATACTCAGAAAAAATAATAACAAAATAGACGCGTGCCCCATATAGTAAAGAGAAAGATTCAATAGGAGGAGATTTTGTATGTATCCTTACAATTATGAACCACCTAATAATGACGAACAGCGGATCTTTAATTTACCTAATATAAGTGGCATTTTTGGACCGGGTGGCGGCCAAGGAGGCGGAGGTTTTCCAGGATTTCCTGGCAGCCCCGGAGGGGGGCCTCCTGGCCCTCCAGGATTCCCTGGTGCACCCGGGGGTGGGCCTCCCGGGCCACCTCCAGGACCTGGGGGGCCAGGTCAAGGGCAGGCGCCAACTGCTCCGCCACCATCATTTGTTCCGCAAAAACCACAAGTACAAACGTTTGCTGTTGATCCAGGCGGAATCCGATTCTGTTTATTTCGCAACACCTATATTTGGCTAAGAAGGGATTCCTTCTGGTTCTATCCAATTTTTGTAGGCAGAAATTCAATTGCTGGCTTCCGCTGGACCGGTTTTGGATGGGTTTATTTCGGAATTGATCTGGACCGAATTGAATCATACCAATGCTTTTAGTTAAATAAGGATAGTCGACTATACCAAGCCTCCCTCTCTCTCATAGGCTAAAGTGAAGGGAGGATGCGATATGTATAATTTGGCTCTTCTTTATTTAGCTTGTGTATTTGCTGCTTTTGGTCTAACGAATGTACCGGTTTCTGCAGTAATCACAGAAGATATCACCAACTTCCTCGACATCATCGGAGGAATAGCTATGATTGTATTTGCAGTTGCTACGCTTTATATAGGGTTTAAAGCCTTATTTCAAAAATAGCTTATGGAGAATCCGACGAAACGATGTGAAATGAATAAACCGTATGCAATCAAGTTAAAAAACGGATTGCATACGGTTTTGTTTTTAGTTCAGTACCTACTATTTGTCCTCATCCCTTTTGATGGTTAGGATTCTATGACCATAGTGCTTTACTTCTTGCGTGAACAAAGTATAAGTCTACGTATGACAGATAGATTATTAGAATCTCGTCACCTAAAAGTCATGATCAATCAAAAATATTTCGCTAGCAACATTTATCTGAAAAATAAAGAAGCATTAGAATTCCAATTAATCTACAACAATATAGGTTGCCTTGATTGGTCCATGTACACCTACAATTAAGTTCATTTCAATATCAGCACTATTACTAGGTCCAGACACAAAGCTTACACAAGAAGGTACGTCTACGCCTTGCGCATCGGCTTCGTGGAGCTGCTTGGCAGCCTGGGTCATTCTTGGTACAAGTGTATCTTTAGGGATGATAGCGATATATGTTTTTGGTAAGAGACTAATAGATCTACCATTATCTTTATTGTTTAATAGAGTCACTGTCGCAGATTCTGCTAAGGTTATATCACTAAATGAGATTCCAACATCCGCTTGTTCCGCAATCCTTTGGTTCGCTTCTCCTAAAGAATGATCCCATATGTGAACGTCTAATTCCTGGTCAAGTCGGGAATAGATATCATCCAAACCATATACTTGATTACGCTTATCATTTGAAGCAATTATTGATTTCCCTTCATACCTGGCAATCGTATCCATTAACACGTTAGATAAGCCATCACGATTTGTATGAATAAAATCGGTATGAATAACGTTGCATTGTTCCTGTAAGACAGAAATTAAATCATCCGTAGAATACCCGTTTAACACGTCATATTGGGGTTGCACACTGTATGTCGGTCTTTCTACGCCATCCATTCGTCGTGGTCGGCCTAAATTTGCTGCTAAATTACTTAAGAACGTATCTCTATTATGAATAGCCATTATGCCTTCCCTTCCTTTTGACGGTTACTCCACCATGTCCGGAATGATTGTTTAGGTGGTGCCGGAAAATCTCTTACATCGGTCCAACCTTTTAATGGACCAGGTCCATTTTCAATATTTCCATCCCTTGTCCAAGGTTTCAATGCCGTACGAGCCATTTTCGTACTTAATTTATATGCAGCTGGATTAGACGCCCATTTAGCAAATCCCTTCATCATCACTTTTTCTGCTACTGGTGATTTCTTTTCCTGTTCCACAATAATTTCACGATGTCGAATTAATTGTTCATGTAGTGGTATCTTTACTGGACAAGCTTCTGTACAGGCTGCACAAAGTGAAGAAGCATACGGTAATTCTTTATGATCTTCGTATCCATCCAATAACGGAGTTAGTACGGCACCAATTGGACCAGGATAAATGGAATTATAAGCATGACCCCCTACATGACGATATACTGGACAAACGTTGATACATGCCGCACAGCGAATACAGTGAAGTGCGGATTGAAACTCCGTTCCTAATATTTTGGAGCGTCCATTATCAACAATGACTAGATGATAGTCGTCTGGCCCATCAATCTCATCCTCTAATCTTGCTCCGGTATAGGAAGTCACATAACTGGTTAATTTTTGTCCCACAGCAGCTCTGGTAAGCAGGCTCACTAGTACTTCCATATCTTCCCATGTTGGGACAATCCTTTCCATTCCCATTACTGTAATTTGTGTATCAGGTAGAGCCGTAGCCATTCGAGCATTCCCCTCATTGGTTACCAATGTAATAGCACCGGATTCTGCTATTGCAAAATTACATCCAGTAATTCCTATATCAGCAGAGAGGAAATCCTTCCGTAATTGTTCACGTGCGAATGCCGCCAACTCTTCCGGATCATCTGATTTATCATACCCTCGTTTTTGTGCAAATGTTTCTCGAATTTGTTCTTTATTTTTATGCAAGGCGGGTGTAACAATATGAGATGGTGGATCTTCATCTAGTTGTAGGATCCATTCTCCCAAGTCCGATTCAACTACTTCTGCCCCAATATTTTCTAGGCAATGATTTAATCCAATCTCTTCTGTAACCATTGATTTGGATTTCACGACTTTCTTTGCTTGTTTCTTTTTCACAACATTTTCAATGTAATCATTGGCTTCTTCTGCTGTTTCAGCAAAGAACACGTTTCCGCCTCGTCTAGCCACTTGATCACTTAGCTGTTGTAAATAATAATCAATATTTTCTAGCGTATGTGTACGAATTTCCGAACCAAGCTGTCGCCAATCTTCCCAATTCCCAAGCTCCTCCGCTTGCGATAGACGTCCTGTTCGAAAACGACCTTGGGCAGAAGAGACAGCTTGACGCATAAACTCATTTTCGATCCCCTTATCAATACGATCTTTATAAGAAACATCTCCAATTTTCACGCTCATGCTATCCCTCCGCCTTTTTCTTGTGTATTTAAAATCTCAGTAATGTGAACAACCTTCACATTCTTACCTTCTCTTCGCATCCTGCCACCTATATTCATGAGGCAACCCATATCTCCTCCGACTAAATATTCTGCATTGGTCTCCGAAACATGCTGCGATTTTTCTTTTACCATTTCCCCTGAGATTGCTGGATTTTTCACGGCAAATGTTCCACCAAATCCACAGCAATCTTCTTTTACTGGAAGTTCAACAAAATCTACGCCTTTAACGTTGTTGAGCAGTGTTTGTGGCGCATCCTTTACACCTAAGACTCGTGTCATATGGCAAGATGGGTGGTAAGTCACCTTTCCTTTAAAGGTTGACCCAAGATCCGTAACTCCTAGAACATCTACTAAAAATTGAGTAATCTCAAAGCTTTTATTCGCAAGGTCATTAGCAGCTTCTTCCCATTCAGGATCCCCTTTAAAAACGGCAGGATATTCTTTTAGCATTCCAACACAAGAACCAGAAGGGCCTACAACATACTTCGAATCCTTAAACGCACGCATCATCTGTTTCATCGATTTTTTCGCCTCTTGTAAGTATCCGCTATTATAAGCTGGTTGACCACAACATGTTTGCGCAGCAGGAAAATCTACCTCACAACCTACTCTTTCTAGAATTTCTACCGTGTTTTTACCAACATCAGCAAAGATAATATCACTGACACAGGTAATGAATAATGATACTTTCATTCACCTTCACCTCTAAACTTATTCTTGAAAGCTGTTTTCCTTTCGATTGTCGCTTTTGAATTCAAACCGACAATTGATACGAAATGCCTTTTTTAAATGGACCGAGGTTATATTAATCAATCTCCAGATTCTTAAATAGAAGTTTTTCTACCTTTTCTAAGTGATCATACATATAATTCCTTGCTTTATCCGATTGCCTGTTCTTAATTGCTTGAAAAATTAGTTGATGCTCTTCGAATAATACATTTGCTCGGTCTTCCGAATACAATAACAGCCGACGCGTCTCTCGAATCGTTTCTGACATTAAATCAGATACACTGCCCATTAAATTAATAAGTAGTTCCATATGTGTTGCTTGTGCAATAGCTAAGTGGAATTCAGTATCAGCGCTTTCCGCCATTACATCATTTCCTTTTGCTTCTTTCATGACATCCAGTGCTTTTTGCATCTGAACTAGATCGTTTTCATCATGATAACTAGCTGCGTAACCAGCTGTACCTACTTCCAATATTTTACGAACTTGGTATAATTCTTTCACATCCGCGTGTTTCATTAAGAAAGCTGTACTAACCGGTAACGTAAATCGTTTTGGGTCGAAGGTTTTTATATAGGTCCCTTCCCCTTGATGCATTTCAACAAGCCCCATGGATCGTAAGCCACTAAGAGCCTCACGGATTGCTGAACGCCCTACATCAAAATTGCGAGCCAATTGTTCAACCGATGCTAACTTATCACCAGGTTGCAGTTGTCCATTCTTAATCATATCTATGAGTGAATCAGCTACTTGTTCGTAGATTTTCTTTGATTTTATGCGTTTATATTCCATGATTTTCAACTCCTCATCATTTGAACCCATTTTACTGGATTGTCAAACGTTTGAAAAGTTGATCATATGACAGAACATGATGCTAAAAAAGCTGCAGGGTGATAAAGCTAGCTGCTCCAATTAATAGTCCATATAAGATTGCTGGTGGTAACGTTTTCCTAATAATATCGCCTTCTTTACCAGATAGCCCAACTACGGCACTAGCTGCAACTACATTATGAACACAAATCATATTCCCTGCTCCAGCTCCAATCACCTGAGCAGCAAGTACAGCGTTTACATCTAAACCAACTTGTTGAGCAACATTAAATTGAATCGGCGAAAAGGTTAATGTTGATACAGTAGCGCTTCCTGTTATAAATGAACCTAGTTCTCCTAAGAATGGTGCAACTAGCCACCAAACAGAACCTAGTGAACTAGCAAAAGATTCTGCTATATATTGAGGCATACTCGCCAATTCATTCATATTCATTCCTGAATTTGTAAAGACATGCACCATCGCTAGTGTTGTAATTAAAGAGATTGCTGTTGTTTTCATCGTAGATAGGGATTGCTTCGATGCACTTATAAAGGTCTTTACTGTTCGTTTGTGTAAAAACACCGATACTATTGCTGCAATCGTAAGTATTGTTCCTGGAGAATATAAAAACTCCCAGTCAGAGGCTATTCCTTCAATACCAAGAATATTGGTCCATGAAAGATTAATAGCTTCCTTTGTAAAATTAGCTAACCAAGGAACAACGCGTGTCAATAATAACAATACAACAACAATGATGTATGGCGACCATGCAGCAACAATGCCCATTTCGGACTTTACTTCCTTTTGTTTAAAACCTTCCTGCAATGCCTCTTTCCATTCTGCCTTAGGGATTAACCATCCCTTTCGTGCTGTTAATGTAGCAACTACTAAAGCAGTAAGTGATGCTAAAATAGCAATGAATTCTTGACCAAATAAGATGGCATAGAATAGTGCTGAGCTCGTATACACAATTCCTATCAGTAAAGTCCACGGAAGCATGGGAAGTGCGTCTTTAATCCCCTTTCCTTTGCCAAAGAAAATAGTCATAATCAGGACCAAGACAAAAGGGATGAATGTCCCTGCAAATAAATCCAACGTTGTAATAGTAATCCCAATTTCTTGAAAAAAAGAAGCATTAGCAGTTGGAACATTACTTAGACCTACTGCAACAGGGGTTCCTACAGCACCGAAAGCCACAGCTGAACTATCTGCAATTAAGGCTAATGTTGCAGCTGCTAACGGTTTAAATCCAAGTGCTATCATTAATGGCCCTGTTACCATTGCTGGTGTCCCAAAACCTGCTGCCCCTTCAATTAATGAACCAAACAGGAAAGCTACGATGATAACTTGAACTCTCATGTCCCCCGAGATACTTTGAAACCCTTGATTAATTCGATCAACTGCTCCGGTATTTCGAAGTGTATTTAGTAATACAAGCGCCCCAAAAAGTATCCATAAAATAGTCAGTGTTTTATGTGTCCCTTGAAAGATAGAAGAAAGTATGACTTCTCCTTCCATTCCCCATACCGTAAGCGCAAACATAATCACAATTAAAGCACTCCACGTCATCCCCTTTGTTGCCGGGAAGCGCAATATTACAAGAAAAATAAATGGTGCTAAAATAGCACTCAGTGCCACAAGTAAATACATTAAACCCCTCTCTCCCACAAATAAAGCGATTTCATAGATGTACTATAAATAAGGTCATCTGATGACCTTATTTATAGTTTACTTCGTTTTTTACTCGAATTCAAGTTACTATATCAGAAAAATACGTTTCCCGGATAAAAAGCTGAAAGGTTTTGTGCCGTTAGTGATAAGCTTATCTATATTCAAAAAGCCTCTACTCATTAAGAAGAAGGAGTAGAGGCTATCTTCATTTATTTATCAACTTTTTTAGTCATCTCTCTTTGCCAAATCAACCCTTGTTCTAAGGCCATTGTTCGAGCAATTTTAGGTGCCGTCCATAACGGAGGCAACAATAAAAACGAGACAGGTACAGCTGTAATAACAATTGAATTTTGAATTGAAGTCACACTATCCTCTCCAATTGTTAAGATAACCATCGATGTCGCCCCAAAAATCAAAGCCCAAAACACACGAAGCCAACGCTTCGGATGATCATTACCAGATAACGTAGCAGCAACTGTATACGACATGGTATCTGCAGTAGTTGCCACAAATATAATCGATACAACTAAAAAGCTAACACCAAACACGATTCCCAAAGGAAGTTGATCTGTGATCGCCATTACTGCAGCTGGCATACCTCCATCGTTCAAAGCATTTGAGATAGAACCTGCGTTTTCCATTTCAAAATGGACACCAGTCCCTCCTACAATTGAAAACCAAAAATTACTAACAATTGGTGCAACAATGGAGACACCAATAATTAATTCCCGAATGGTACGGCCTCGCGAGATTCGACTAATAAACACGATTAACATCGGAGCATAACCAATAAACCAACCCCAGAAGAAGATCGTCCAAAATGACAGCCACGCTTCATCACCACGGAACATGGACATCGTAAAGAAATTCTGCAAATGGACGCCAGTTCCCCCTACAAGCGCATCAATAATAAAAGTAGTTGGGCCAACAATCAATACCACTGCTGCTAAAAAGATAGTAAAACCAACATTATAACGACTAAGTGTAAGAATTCCTCTATCTACCCCAGTAGCTGCCGATATCGCAGCGATCACAACTAATATTAAAATTACAATAATACTCACAGATAGCGTATTAGGTATATTAAATAAATGATTCAATCCATATGAAATTTGTAAACCTAAAAATCCTAATGGACCTAATGTTCCTGCTACTGTAGCAATGATGGAGAAAATATCTGCAGCAGAGCCTAAAATACTCTTTTGATAAATTTTTTCACCGAATATAGGGTAAAGCAGACCACGAGGCTTTAATGGTAACCCTTTACTATAATGCACATACATCATAACGATAACACTAAGGGTCCCAAGAATTGCCCACGCTAAAAATCCCCAATGCATAAATGATTGAGCAAATGCTGCATGTAAATGATTAAATTCCCCACCGCCAAACAACGGAGGTGTTGTCATATAATGATACATTGGTTCGGAAGCTGCCCAAAACACGCCACCACTTGCCAATAACGTTACCAGTATCATAGCTACCCATTTAAAATAACTATATTTTGGTTCATTTTGATTACCTAACTTCACTTTCCCATATTTTGAAAAAGCCAATCCTAAACCGATAAAAAAGTTCCCTAGTAATAATAACTGCCAATAAGCGCCAAATAAATCGGAAGAATAAGCAAATAATGTATTTACTGCACTTCCTACCGCATCCTTATTCCAGATAGAAAGTAGAATAAAGATAATTAGTAGTCCTCCACTAATAATAAATACGGGCATGTCTATTTTCGTGTTTTTCTTTGAATTCACGCTGTTCCTCCTATTTTTTATAGGAGCAAGTGCCTGTAATATCGTTGATACCCCTTGTCATTAAAGACCGTTGGATGGATAGTGATTATTACATGCTACTTATAAATAATCATGACAAAAAACCCACCAGCTTGCTCAAAATTTTATACGTATAAATTCTTTCCTCTGCCATTAGTTTATTGTTCATAAACAAATTTATTCCAAAAGAAAGAACACGAATCACTTACTTGTTAATGATTTCATCTACAGTCGATTCTACTTCCGATCGCGTTATCTTTTCTTGACCATCTTCTAAAGCTTTTAATGTCTTATTAGCTAATGCTAATGGTATTTTACAGAATAAAAGAATATGACGTGTACGGACATCTTTTATATATGCTTCTGCCTGACGTAAGTTTGATTTCGCATATGCAAACATATCTGCTCTTGTCCATCCGTCTGGAATAAACTGAACACCACGTTCTGCATCTTCCTCTTGGTTTCTCAACATATTGACAGCTTGTAAACCTCTACCATAGCCAATCGCCAAATCGTAATCTGTCTTTGTATTATCATACCATTCCCAAATATCAGACAGCATGACCCCAACTAAGCCGGCTACATAATATGTATAATCATCTAAGTCTTCTTTTGTTTTTATTATCCAATTTTTCTCTGTCCAATCTGCCATCCCAGCTGCCATAATACTGGTAGATTCTTTTACCTTTAATACAATCTCATCCGGACAGACGTCAAGCCAATCTGCTAGCCTAGTAGTAACTTCTGGGAGAAATGATTGATGAGGGGCTAGTAGTTCAGAATAGGCGGATTCATCAAATGGATCCTCTTTCAGCAATTTGCTGATCGATCGTAATAAATATTGTTTTGTCTCACTTTCTAGCTGTTCATGATCTTCTATTTCATCAACAGCGCGCATGCATAAATAAGCAGATCCTACCGTTTTTTTTAAGGTTGGTTTTAATAAAGTAATGGGGATATAAAAGGTTCTGCTTGTCTGTTTTAAAACCCGCATCGCATCTTTTTGTAATTTAGCATCTGTACGCAACAATGTTTCCTCCTTATTTTCACCTGAGGTATTATAAGTATACCAAAAATAATGTGAAACTTCATTCAATCTCCTTTTCACAAACGATACCCCTTATTTCGGTTAACCCGCTTGTCAATTAGTGAAAATGGGATTACTATTATATAGGTGAAATTTAAACAACTTATTAGAAAGGCGTCATTGTATGGACAAACGTATTTATCTATTAACTATTGTTTCGTTTGTAGTAGGAATGGTTGAATTAATTATTGGTGGTATTTTAGATTTAGTTGCCAATGATTTACAAGTCAGTTTAGGACAAGCCGGCTTATTAATTACCATTTTTTCATTAATATTTGCAATTTCAGCACCGATTTTATTAATTGTTACTGCAAAAATGGAACGGAAGCGATTAACCTTACTTGCATTGCTAGTTTTTCTAATTGGGAACTTAGTAGCTGTATTTAGTCCAGTATATAGCATTCTCTTCATTGGCAGAATTATTTCAGCTGCTAGCGGTTCGTTACTTATTATCTTATGTTTAACTATCGCGGCAAACCTAGGTGATGATAAATATCGTGGTCGTGCGATTGGTATTGTATCGATGGGTGTCAGTGGTTCACTTGTTTTGGGAGTACCTATTGGGCTTGTACTAGGTAATAGTTTCGGTTGGAGAGCACCTTTTGTTTTCATTGTTATTCTTTCCATACTATCTATGATAGGGGTTCATTTCTTTATGGATAAAGTTGCACCCAAACCACAAGTGCCACTAAAACAACAAATGAACACATTGAGAGAAAGCAAAATCTTTCTAGGTCACGCTACCACATTTTTATATATGGCAGGTCATACTATTTTATATGCTTACCTAACTCCATTTGTAAAAACAACAATGAATATGGATGGAAACTGGGTTAGTATCATTTATCTCATTTTTGGAATTGCTGCAGTAAGCGGTGGTGGCATTGGAGGAGCTTTCTCTGATCGCTTTGGTTCTAAAAAGACAATCATATCAGCAATCCTTATATTTGCATTCGCGTTACTCCTCATCCCTTATACAACAACAATGATTGTTTTTCTTGTTGTTATGATTATCTGGGGAATGATGAGCTGGGCTATAACGCCAGCCCTGCAAAGCTATTTAATTGAAACGTCACCAGAAACTTCCGATATACAGCAAAGCTTAAACAACTCTGCATTGCATTTCGGAATTGCCTTTGGATCATTAATCGGGGGATTTGTGATTGAACAGGCGACTGTCCAACAAAATGCATCGATTGGTGGTATATTCGTTCTTCTATCATTGGGAACAATTCTTATCTCCATGACTAGATTAAGAAGAAAAAGCTATGCGTAGAATAAGATAGGAACGCGGCTGGACAGTTTCACGCTGCCTGCTTGATGAAATTCACAAAGAAAAAAGTCAGCCCACGAATCATGCAACTGAAATATACGATCTTTCTACGGCGAAGAATGGAGCCTGCTCGTAAGAAATAACGCGCACTGTAGGCCTGCACATTGTGCTTCGCCTGTAGGAGTATCGCATATTCGAGTTACTGAAATCACTGATAGTCAGCCCATCACTTATCCTCTATCTAAGATTCGCTTTACTACGGATTCTAAATCATCTGGTTTATGAAATTCAATGGGTGAGAATCCTTTATCAAAACTAATTTGCTCTGCTTCAACCATTAGAATATATTTCCCATTTACCTTAGCTAAGTGAAGACACTCTCCAAAATCCGATAAATGGGCTTTTATAGCGATGTGATCAAGTTTCATTTTCAGCTCTGCATCCGGGGTATGCTCAACAATCTGCGCAGAAGCTTCGACTACCTGCTCTGTTGTTAAACGTTCTTGAATTTCTCTTTCTGGTGTAACCGCCCATTCTTCCATAGCTTCCTCAAACTGTTCTTTTTCCTCACTTTCCTCTGGGAAAGTTTCATTAATATGGTCTTGAACCATATCCATTACTTGTGTTTTCATTATTTCTGGCATTGATTTTTCGTAGGATACAAATGGTAAGAAGTCTTCAAAATAACGCGCATGGGAAGATTGATGAATTTTAATTTCTGCTTCATCCATTATTCCTTCTTCAGGCATATATGGATACTGAATTGACTTCATGTTTTTTGTCGTTATTGCCATTTCCACATTTTGGACAAGTGTTTCTTGATTCGTAATTCGAGCTACCTTGGGTTCAAAATCACATTTCATTACAAACAAGAAGGGATCATCGAAGTATTTCGTTAGACGGGCAGCGGCTACAAGAAAAACACCGCCTCTTACCGCACTCGTATCTACATACATTTGTGCAAGTTGATCCGTACTAGACTGAAAATCCTCTGTTGTTTCTGCATTCCTCACTTTTTGAAATACATTATAATTAGGGTTAGATGTTAATTCATGCCCAGGCTCCACCATGAATCTACCGATTTTTGTAGGCGCATTTTCTGACTTAGCATGACGTTCTACCTTCCGCTTTGCAATTCTCGTTAACTCGCCATCAAGGAATTCTTTTAGTGGACTAGCTTCATAGTTAGGTTTATCCAACGTTTGAAAATGTTGTGCACGTTTATCTTCTCCATCTACTTGAATGAGATAGAAAGATAAATAATTTATTGTAAAATCCATTTTATCACCTGTTTCTTCCTTTTATGCCTTCCTAAGTATAGAAAGACAAAAGAAGCACGTCAATAAGAATGAAATGAAGATGTTACCTATCTTTTTCGAAACACGCCAATGGTAATAATCCCTAGCCCGAGCCCAATTGCTCCTCCAGCCTCTAATTGACCAAATAACATTCCTACTCCCGTACCTAGCAATAAACAGGTAACAAACGTCAGTCCAGCAGTTGCGTCGCTCATTCCCTACACCTCCATTGCTTTCCTTCCTCTCGTTAGTTTATTCTTCTACTTTAGGAAAGGTTAAAAGTAATTCCACTAAAAAGATGTCTGTTACGTTTCGTTCATTTCAAATACTGACTAAATACCCCATCCATATTGTTCTTTGAATTTACACACAAATTCAATTCGTGTGAAAAATTCACTATTGCTATACTTTTGTATTCGTGTTTAAATAGCTATTAAACAAAAACGATGAGGTGATGATGTGAGAGACAAGGTTTCTATCGGTCTATTAGGATTAGGAGTAGTTGGTTCGGGAGTTATTAAACTAATTGAAAATCATCAAGAAAAGCTTGTTCATCAGCTGGGATGCGAGGTTAGTGTAAAGAGTGTATTAGTTCGCAGCCTAGATAAGACACGTAACGTTGAGGTAGATCGAACGTTTCTCACTACGAATCCCGATGATATCATAAATGACCCTGAGATTGATGTAATCGTAGAAGTTATGGGCGGCATAGAAGAAACCTATCAATATATTTTAAATGCATTTGCGAATAAAAAGCATGTAGTAACCGCAAACAAAGATTTAGTTGCACTGTATGGTACTAATTTAGAGGCGGCTGCGAGAAAGAATAAATGTGACTTCTACTATGAAGCCAGCGTAGCCGGCGGAATTCCAATTTTAAGAGGAATTGCTGATGGTTTATCCTCCGATCGTATCCAAAAGGTGATGGGAATTGTAAATGGTACAACAAATTATATTTTAACAAAGATGAGTAATGAAGGTTTTTCCTATCTCGATGCTCTTAAAGAAGCGCAGGAACTGGGATTTGCTGAAGCAGATCCAACGGCAGATGTGGAAGGGTTAGATGCTGCGAGAAAAATGGCTATACTTGGCAGACTTGCTTTCTCTACAGATGTAGCTTTAGAAGATGTTGAAGTAACTGGAATTAAAAGTTTAGAGCTAGAAGACCTTCAATATGGAGATAAATTTGGATATGCCATGAAATTAATTGGCTATGCACAAAGTAAAGACCACCAAATCGAAGTAAGTGTTCAACCCACTCTATTATCAAAAGAGCATCCGTTGGCAGACGTTAAAAATGAATATAACGCGGTATATGTTTATGGAGAAGCGGTAGGAGAGACCATGTTTTATGGCCCAGGAGCTGGAAGTTTACCAACAGCGACTGCCGTGGTTTCTGATCTGGTTACTGTAATTAAAAACATGAGGCTTGGTGTAAGTGGCACGCACTCTCTTGAAGCTCGGTTCAAGAAAGAATTACGTAGTGCTGATCAGCGTTCGGGACAATATTATTTACGAATCCATGTAAAAGATCGAGTCGGAGCTTTTTCTGAAATATCCACTCTGTTTAATGATTTAGAAATAAGCTTTAAACGAATTCTTCAAACACCGATAAAAAAACGAGAATCAGCAGAAATTATATTGGTTACCCACCAAACATCTCTAGATAATTTTCAACATGCATTAGATCAATTGAAAAAACTCGAGGTAGTACTTCAATTAAAAAGCTACTATAAAGTGGAAGGAGATGCGGCATATGAATTGGCCGGGACTACTAAAACATTATCATAAATACTTACCAATTACTGACAAGACACCAGCATTAACGTTACAAGAAGGAAATACACCATTGATTCATTTTTCCAATTTATCTAAGGAACTTGGTATCGAACTATATGGGAAAGTCGAAGGTGTTAATCCAACCGGTTCTTTTAAAGATCGAGGTATGGTAATGGCTGTAGCAAAAGCTGTAGAAGAAGGAAGTAACTCAATTATCTGCGCTTCTACCGGCAATACCTCTGCTTCCGCTGCTGCTTATGCAGCAAAGGCTGGCCTGAAAGCGATGATCGTTATCCCTAAAGGGAAAATCGCGCTTGGAAAGCTAGCTCAAGCAATTATGTATGGGGCAGAAATTGTAGAAATAGATGGTAACTTTGACGACGCTCTAAAAATGGTACGACAATTAAGTGAAGAACAGCCAGTAACGCTTGTAAACTCTGTTAACCCATATCGCCTAGAGGGACAGAAAACAGCTGCCTTTGAAGTATGTGACCAATTAGGTACTTCCCCAGATGTTCTTGCAATTCCGGTAGGTAATGCTGGTAACATAAGTGCCTACTGGAAAGGTTTCAAAGAATATCATAATCAAAAACAAACCGGTCTTCCTCAGATGTTTGGGTTTGAAGCAGAAGGAGCAGCAGCCATCGTTTATAATAGGGTTATTTCTAATCCAGAAACGATTGCAACTGCTATTCGTATCGGAAATCCTGCTAGTTGGAAGCTTGCCGAATCGGCGAGAGATGAATCAGGTGGAGCAATTCAATCGGTTACAGATGGGGAAATTACGAATGCCTTTAAAAAATTAGCTCAGAAAGAAGGTATCTTTGCTGAGCCCGGTTCATGTGCATCGATTGCAGGATTAATCAGAGAAACCGAGAACGGTACCATTAAACAAGGGAGCAAAGTAGTAGCTGTGTTAACGGGAAATGGATTAAAGGACCCACAAACAGCGATAGATCAGTTAACGATAGATCCTGCCTCCTTGCCAAATGATGAAAAAATCATCATGGAGTATATGGAAAATAAGGTTAACGCATGAGTAAGTTTACGATTACCATACCCGCGAGTTCAGCAAATATTGGTCCAGGCTTTGATTCATTCGGTCTATCGCTAGGGTTATACCTGCGATTAACGGTAGAAGAACAGGATACTTGGGAAGTAAAACAGCTATCGAACCTACTGCCCGCGTTTGACAGTTATGAAAACCATTTTATTTACATGATTGCTGAAGAAACTGCAAACCATTTCAACAAACAACTACCTGCTTGTAAATTAACGATTGAAAGTTCGATTCCTTTAGCTCGCGGATTAGGCAGCAGTGCTTCAGCAGTTATTGCAGGAATTGAACTAGCTAACCAGCTTTCTCACTTAGATCTTTCTATAAGTGAAAAGCTCCAGCTTGCAACAGCTAAAGAGGGGCATCCCGATAATGTTGCAGCTTCTATCATTGGCGGTTTTGTTGTAACAGCATACACAGAAAACGAAACAATTCATTATTGCAAGCTAGATTCGTTAGATATGGATATGGTCACTTTTATTCCTAATGTTGAGCTAAAAACAACAGCCTCACGAAATGTTTTGCCTGAACAATATTCGAGAAAACAAGCAGCAATTGCAAGTAGTATTAGCAATCTTTTTATAGCGGCTTTGATAAACAAACAGTACGATTTAGCTGGTGAAATGATGGAGAAAGACTTATTTCATGAACCATATCGTTCATCTATCATTCCGAACTATCTTGCTATCAAACAAAAAGCAAAACAATTTGGTGCCTACGGAACGGTTATCAGCGGTGCGGGACCGACGATGATCGCATTTGTCCCAAGTGGCAGTGGTGAACAAATCGTCGGTAAGATGCAAGAGCTTTTCCCTTCCTATCTCATTCAAAAATTAGAAGTTGATAATGATGGTGTACAAGTATCGACAAATAAAGAAGTGGCAGAATGATCATTCTGCCACTTCTTTTTAGGATTCCATTAATGCAACCAGCAACGCTTTTTGTACATGTAATCTATTTTCTGCTTGTTGGAAGATAACAGAATGATTGCCATCAATAACATCTGCTGTCACTTCTTCTCCGCGATGGGCTGGAAGACAATGCATAAATATTGCATCTGACTTGGCAAGTTGAAGTAAGTTTGAATGAACCTGAAAATCTTTAAAAGCAATTTCCCTTTTCACTTGTTCTTCTTCCTGTCCCATACTCGCCCAAACATCAGTATAAATAACATCTGATTCCTTTACAGATAATTCAGGATTATCCGTAATTTGAATGTCCGCTTCTGATAATGCCGCTAGCTTTTTAGCTTTGGCTACAATTTTTTGATCAGGTTGATATCCTTTAGGGGCTGCTACGGATAAATGCATTCCCATAATCGCTGCTCCTAGCATTAACGAGTGTGCCATATTGTTTCCATCTCCAATATAACTCACCTTCACTCCATCCAGTGTACCTTTTTGTTCCTTGATTGTTTGTAAATCGGCTAATACTTGGCAAGGATGATATAAATCGGTTAGTCCATTAATTACAGGTATACTTGCTTTTTCAGCTAATTCTTCTACTGCAGTTTGCGAAAAGGTACGTATCATAATGGCATCCAAATAACCTGACAACACTTGTGCAGTATCAGAAATTGACTCTCCTCTTCCAATTTGAATATCCTTAGAACTTAGAAAAATACCATTGCCTCCCAATTGATATATTCCTGCTTCAAAAGAGACTCTTGTTCGTGTTGATGATTTTTCAAAGATCATACCAAGCGTCTTTCCCTTTAGTGGTTGTTCAGCTATCCCATTTTTACGCTGAGTTTTAAGCTGGTCCGCTAATTGTAGTAAGTACGTAATTTCTTCCTGTGTATAATCTGCTAAAGTTAAAAAATCTTTTCCATGTAAATACTGAGGATTTAATCTGGCCCGTTTCAATTCTACTCCCAAGAAAAATCTCCACCTTCCAAATAGTATATGAATTATTATGCAATAAAAAGAATATTTATACAATAGTTGAAAAAATTTTTTATACTTCTTATATTAATGGCTCCAAATAAAAATCAACACCCCGGATAGGCGGAGCGTTGATAATTTTAGCTTATTTGAAAGATAACTACTTTTAAATAATTTCCTTCTGAAAACTGTTTGGTCGTTTGAAAATCACGCGGAAGATGGAATGTTTCTAGTATTTGATAAGATATATGCATCTCACGACATGCTATTTCAATAAATCCTTTAAACTTCTTCATTCCAAAACTCGCATTATTGGTGGAAGCAACAATAATCCCATTATTCTTAGTGACGGAAACAGCATCCTTCAGTAAATCTGGATAATCTTTTGCTGTACGAAACGTTCGTTTCTTCGATCGCGCAAAGCTAGGTGGATCCAAAACAACCATATCAAAAATTAGATTTTTTTTACGTGCATATTTAAAATAATCAAAGACATCCATTACAATGATGTCCTGCTGCTCAAAATCAATCCCATTTATACTAAATTGTTCGATGGTCTTAGCTTTACTTCGTTTCGCTAGATCAACACTTGTGGTTTTTTCAGCTCCACCCAAAGCCGCAGCAACCGAAAAAGCTCCTGTATACGAAAAAGTATTTAGTACATGTTTTCCCTTTGCATAGCGATCGCGAATTGCTTCCCTGACATCACGTTGATCTAAAAATACACCAACCATTGCACCCTCATTCAAATAAACAGCATAGCGGACCCCATTTTCCATCACAGTTATTGGAAATTCTCCTCGTTTCCCCTTTACAAAATCATCATCGTCTATATAACTGCCTTTCGTATCAAAGCGCTTCTTCTCATAGATCGCTTGATAACGGCCTAACTCGTCCAATACTTGAATGATATAATCCTTAAATGCATATATTCCTTTACTATACCAATTAATTACATAATATTCATTAAAATAATCGATCGTTAGACCACCAATCCCATCCCCTTCCCCATTAAACAAACGAAACGCATTGGTCTCCTCCGATTGATAAAATCCCTGTCGTTTATTAATTGCCGAAAGGAGTTTCTTTTTAAAGAAATCCAGATTAATCGCTTCTTCCTGTCTATTTGTAAGAACCCAACCAATCCCTTTGTTTTGAATCCCATAGTAACCTTTTGCTAAGAAGTGGTTTTTATTATCAACGAGCTGAATGATGGTACCCTCTTTTATAGACGCTGGTATTCCTGTAACCACATCATTCGTAATAAGCGGATACCCAGTTTGCAATTGCTTCCTGTATTTATCATTCACTCGTACCTTCATTTCTTTCGTCATGTTTTCATCCTTACTGCTTTTTTCTATATTATCGCATGTCACTTATAGGAAAAGCAAAATGATTACCCAACGTTCGTTTTATTTCTCACATGACCCCAAGATTAACAAACCGCTTTGGTGCAAATAGGGAAATGTCATAGTGCGTTTCTCCATGGAGCGCTAACTCAGCAGCAATTCTTCCCATCACAGTAGCCATCTTAAATCCATGCCCAGAAAAACCTGTTAAGACAATGACCCGATGATCATGTGGAAGTTTTCCAATAATAGGGTGGTGATCTTTGGTATACAACTCCATAAAGGCTTCCATCCTAGATGGATCACTATGTAATCCAGGGAGATCCCGATTTACGAGGTGCTTGAAATGATGAATTTCTTCGCTTGTGACATCACGTATATATGAAGCAGCATCTGTTAATCGATGCGCAGCTGTTGCACGTAAACCTAACTTAACCATGTTTCCATCTATCAAAGGAAAACCATAATAGCTATTATTTACATTTTCCCTTATAAAGACTGGAAAGTCACCTTCTCGAAAGGACTCCATGTCTTTTGGCAAAAACCAAGCGTTCACTAAGCGACGAACTTCTAGGAAACTCGTAAATTCACCAATAAAATTAGTTGCCCAGGGTCCAGCAGTTATAATGACCTTTTGTACACGATAACGTTCCCCCTCAGCATAAATAGTTACACCATCCTCATCAGAAGTAATGGTATCTACTTCCGTATGACTATAAATGGTTGCTCCAAGTTCAATGGCCCGACTAACAGCAGAAACAATGGCATATTGTGATCGTAAATAACCAGCAGCACCATCAATCATAATTTGATCGTTTTCGAATAGTTTATGTTGATAAAAACGATGTTCTGCTTCTTTATTTGTTAATAATTTATGTTCTAAATTATACGCTTGAATGCTTCGTCTTACATTTTTGAACGTTCCTGAATTAGGATCACCAATAATTAGCCCTTTCGTTAATTGCAATAATTCATTTCCTGTTTCACTCTCCAGCTCTCGCCAAAGCATATAAGCATCTTTTAGTAATGGAACATATTGTTTACCTTCCTTATACGCTGTTCGAAACATCCTTGTTTCTCCACCAGCAGCCGAACGATCATGCCCAATACCAAACTGCTCAAAGCCTATTGCATTTACCCTTGCCTTAGCTAACTGCCACATTGTCATACTTCCCATTGTTCCTAATCCAATTACACCTATTTCAGCATCCACTACGTATCCCCCGATCTAAAAAAGTAAAACTTCACTGCGCCGTTTTATTCATCCCTCGATTGATCATGCTACAAGGTAAGACGTAAAGGATTCTAAGCTGAATAACATTTTTCTGTTGTTGTATTCCATCATTAAGGTGAACCTCGTAGATTTAAAAACGGTGGCACTGCTGCCACTGCCAAATTTATGCGGGATTAAGTGATAACGATTCATTGATGAGGATAATAATTTGAAAAAATGAAATCTTAAGATATATTTGATATTAGTTTAACATAACTACTTAGAAATAAACGAACACAACAAAATAAATAAGCTGAATTGCTCTCCGGAGCAATTCAGCTTTTAAACACGTATGACATGCATCGATCTATCTTCTAATTGTTCAATCACCTGTTTATCTACATTACTATCTGTTATTAGCTGATCAATTACTCCCAAACCAGCTAAACGCGAGAACGCTTGAACACCAAATTTACTATAATCAATCATAATATAGACCGTGTCTGCACTCTCCATCATTTTTTTCTTAATATTTGCCTGACGTTCGTCTGATTCGCTAATACCTCGTTCCAGATGCAGCCCCTTACATGAGATAAAGGCTTTATTTACATGGTAATGGTCAAGAGATGTTTCAGCTAAATTCCCTACGAAGGATAAAGATTTTGCAAGCAGTGTACCGCCGGTTGAAATTACGGTAATTTGCTTCTTCGTACTCAGCTCCATGGATACTTTGATCGAATTTGTTAACACAGTTATTGGTATATCCGGTAAAGCTTTAGCCATGTACCAAGCGGTTGTACTCGCATCTAGAATAATTTTATCCCCTTCATGTACCTGCTTGACTGCTTCGAGAGCAATTTTGCTCTTTTCTTTCACATTTATGACTTCTCTTTCAGAATAAGGAATTTCCATCGAGTCAACTGGCTTAATACTTATTGCTCCTCCATGACTTCGTGAGAGAAGTTTTTCTTTTTCTAATTTCTCTAAATCTCTGCGAATTGTCTCCTCTGTCACGGAAAAGTGCTGGCTTAGCTCCGTTACTCGAATACTTTTCTTCTCATTAACAAGTTCAACAATTTTTTGTTGTCTCTCAGCAACAAGCATGTCATTCCCTACTTTCTTTGTGAATCAACTTTTCCCTTTTTATTGTATAATAGATTCCCTGTAAATAACAGAGAATCTATGAAAAGGTTACCTTGTAAAGGCAGCTGCGACACCACCATCAACGGTAATCATACATCCAGTTGTTTTGGCAGATTGGGAGGAAGATAAGAATGCAACTGACTCCGCAATATCTTGTGGTAAGATATTTACATTTAAAATGGTTCGCTTTCGATAATGTTCTTCAATATCATCAGTATCTATTCCATAAGAAGATGCTCTTTCTTTTTTCCAGTTGGAATCCCAAATTTTTGAACCTCGGATAACAGCATCAGGTAATACAGAATTCACACGAATACCATATTGACCTCCATCTGCTGCCACTGTTCGGGCTAGATGAACTTCAGCTGCTTTCGCTGTACTGTATGCCGCAGCATTCTTGCCAGCATAGATAGAGTTTTTAGAACCGACAAACACCATATTTCCGCCAATTGCTTGATCTTTCATTAACGTAAATGCTTCTCTGGCTACGAGAAAATATCCAGTTACCAATACATTCATATTTACATTCCATTTATCAAGCGTGGTTTCTTCAAAGGGGCTTGAACTAGCGAGACCAGCATTATTTACAACGATGTCTAAGCCTCCGTATGTTAATACAGCTGAATGGATAGCAGATATGACTTGATCCTCTTTCGTCACATCCATTGCGACGGCTACCGCACGACCCTCACCGTACTGGTTATTAAACGCAGCAGCTAACTCTTGAGCTCCTGCTAAATTAATATCGGCTAGTACTACATGTGCTCCATCTTTCAATAGGCGATCACAAGTTGCACTCCCAATCCCGCCTGCCCCTCCAGTAACAAAAGCTACTTGACGGGAGAATTCCGCTTCCGGTGGAGCTAGACTTAATTTATAAAGTTCTAATGGCCAATATTCAATGGCATAAGATTCTGCTTCATTTAGTGAAACAAAGTTGCCTAAAATAGTAGAACCGCGCATGACTGCGATGGCGCGATGATATAATGACTCACTCACTTTAGATGCAGTCCAGCTTTTACCTGTATTAATCATACCAACTCCAGGAATAAGCATAACACGTGGAGCAGCTTCAACCATTTGGTCTGCTTCCGATTTATTACGGTTGAAGTAATCTGTATACGCTGCTTTATACGAAGCTATTCCTTGCTTTATAGTATCTATTAATTGATCGACATCTTTAGAAGATGGATCCCAATCAATAAACAGCGGGACACGTTTTGTATGAACGAGATGATCTGGACATGCAGCCCCTATTTGCGATAGGGCTTGTGCATCGTTACTATTAACAAACGCCAACACGTCTTTCGAATCATCGAAAGTTACAATCATTTTTTTATCTGAACTAACTTGTCCTCTTATCATAGGGAGGATTTGTGCTAAAATCCTTTCCCTTTCCTTCTTTTCTATAGATTCATAGTTCTTCCCGCCAAAAAGTACCGTTTCACTAGCTTGTTTTTCAATATAATCTTCTGCCTCTTGGATAATCGAAATTGTTCTATCATAACTCTCCTTCGAAGTATCCCCCCATGTTACAAGTCCATGTTTTTCCATAATCACTAATTCCGGATTGGGATGGTTTTTAACTCCTTCTGCAATCATTTTAGACAACTTAAATCCTGGTCGAATATAGGGAACCCAAACAAAGCGGTCTCCGTATATCGCTTTAGCAATTTCTTGTCCGTTATCTGCACAGGCTATACTAATAATTGCATCTGGATGTGTATGGTCAACATGTTTAAAAGGTAAGAAAGCATGTAGAAGTGTTTCAATTGATGAACGAGGATGTTTGGAATCTATCATACAATGAGATAAATATTCTACCATCTCTTCATCCGACATATCATCTTTTTCAAGTAATGGTTGAATATCTGCTAAATTCAAACCAGTAAAGTTCGCTTTATTCATCGTGGCAAGATCAGAGCCACTGCCCTTGACCCACATTACATCAATCTCTCTACCGAAAAAGTCCGTTTCCTTTGTTTTTACGGAAGTATTCCCACCTCCCCAATTTGCTACCGAGCGATCTTGACCTAATAAGTTTGATCGATACACCAATTCATTTAAACCGTTATCCGTATTGCCATGTTGGTTGTCCCAAAGGTTTTTCACCACGTTGCATACCTCCAATTTCTTGTTGTTTTTATGATAGCACACTTCCGTTTATTTTTGAATTTATTTTTTTGTTTTTGTTTAGTAATAAGAAAATCTTTTTAACTCCTATTATCTATGTTTCAACACCGTTTGTTCGTAATGTTTTACCTCATCCAGCCAAGTTTCTCCTACTGGTACATCAGATATTTCGCAGTAATAATCCCAAATAGCCCCAAATGGGTAGGTTTTAAACTCTTCCATCAGTGCCAATCTATCTGTAAAGTTACCTTCTTCTTGAAGCTGTTTTAGATACTCATTAGGTGTGAGCATTGCGAGTAACAAAGCTTTAATCATATTACGCGTGCCTATTGTCCATGCAGCAACCCGATTGATACTTGCATCAAAGAAATCTAACCCAATTGAAACTTTGTCTAGCGCACCGTTTCGAACGATCTCTAAACCGATTTCACGTAATTCATCATCCAATATGACCACATGATCACTATCCCAACGTACTGGTCTTGATACATGTAGTGCCAGCTTGTTACTGTATAACAGCATCGATGAAATTTTATTAGAAACAACTTCTGTTGGATGATAATGTCCTGTATCAAGCAAACACAGTTTATTGTTTTTTAGTGCATAACCCATATAGAATTCATGAGAGCCAACTACATAAGCTTCCGAACCGATACCGAATAATTTGCTTTCTACAGCATCTAAATTATATTTTTCATCAATGGTATCTGCGAATATTTCATCAAGCGATTCTTTTAAGCGTTTTCTAGGCGTTAACCGATCACTCGGGATGTCTTTGTAACCATCTGGTATCCAAATATTAGTTAATGCAGGAGTTCCCAGCTCTTTTCCAAAGTAGGCTGCTATGTTTCTACTCGCTTTGCAGTGTTCAATCCAAAAATCTCTAATTTGTTTGTCAGGATGAGCAAGTGTTAATCCGTCATCTGCTTTGGAGTGAGAAAATAAAGTAGGGTTAAAATCAAGTCCCAACTCATGCTGTTTTGCCCAATTCACCCATTTTTCAAAATGCTTGGGCTCTAATTGATCACGATCAACCACTTCTCCATCGGTTTCTGCATAAATTGCATGTAAATTAATCCGGTGCTTCCCTGGAATAAGTGAAAGAGCTTTTTCAATGTCATTTCTTAATTCTTCAGGAGTTGTAGCTTTGCCAGGATAATTCCCGGTTACATCAATACCACCTGATAACTCCTGTTGATTTACTTCAAATCCTCCAATATCATCACCTTGCCAACAGTGAATTGAAATTGGTACCTTTTTTAGCTCTTTCAAAACCTGATCAACATCAATATTCCATTTTTTATATTGCTTTTTAGCTTCATTATAACGCGCTTCTATACTCATATAATTCCCTCCTGATCTTGTTTCCTATATGTTTTCATTTCAAAAGACTGCTGAATCATCCTTCTTGCATCAACAATTCCATTAACCTCACCTAAAGTAATAAGCTGTGATACAATATTTCCTATTGCGGTAGCTTCTATGGGGCCAGCTTTTACTTCTTTATTCGTCGTATCTGCAATTAATTGATTTAGCATATCATTCTGGGAACCGCCGCCAATAACATTAATTGTTTTGAATTCTTTTTCAAATATTTCCTCAATTTGTGCAATCGCTTGTTTATAACGAAGAGCTAAACTATCATAAACACATTTAGCAACTTGACCAGCAGTCTGCGGTATTTGCTGTTCGGTTTCTGCACAGTACTTTTGAATCTCTTCAATCATGTTTTCAGGCTTCATAAATCGATTATCATCTACATTTACAACGGAGCAGAAGTTCTTCTCGTGTTTTGCTAATTGTACAAAATCAGCAAATGAATAGGTATGTTCATAGTTTCGCTTCACTTCTTGAATCATCCACAGCCCCATAACATTTTTTAGAAACCGAAAGCGATAGTCAAATCCACCTTCATTTGTAAAATTGTAGTCAAAGGCTTTTGTCACACAAATTGGAAAGTTATTTTCTACACCTATAAGGGACCATGTTCCTGAACTCACATAAATCGTATTCGTTAATTCCGGAACAGACAGAACAGCTGAGCCAGTATCATGGGTGGCAGGTAATAAAACATCCATATCCACTCCCAACTCATCGATCAACTCTTGCTTCAATCCCCCTAAATTCGTAGAGGGAGGTAAAACTTCTTGAAAGATGCCATCATCGATTCCTAACTGCCGAAGCAAATCTTTATCCCATTTCTTCGTAAAGGCGTTTAGTAATTGTGTGGTCGTTGCATTGGTATACTCGTTCGCCTTCTTCCCAGTTAATAAATAATTAAAATAATCTGGAATCATTAGAAACGTTTTTGCCTTCTTTAAAATATCTGGATTCGCCTTCTTCAAGGAATATAATTGAAAAATCGTATTAAATTTCTGAAATTGAATGCCTGTTTCAAGATATAACCGCTCCTTACTTATGATATTTTCAAATACTTCTTTCATTAGCCCATCTGTCCTTGGGTCACGGTAAGTTACTGCATCTGTTAACAATTCATCATTTTCATCCAAAAGAACGAAATCCACTGCCCATGTATCAATCCCAATACTCTGCGGCGTATACCCAAGCAGTTTACTTTGATAAATGCCTGTTTTAATCTCTTGAAATAAACCAGCAATATCCCAAATGAAATACCCGTCTTTCTTGGTGATCCTATTATCAAATCGGTGCACTTCATCTAGTTGCACAGTACCATCATTCAAATAACCGGCCATCACCCTTCCACTAGAGGCTCCGATATCAACCGCTAAGCAACATTTAGTCATGTCTATACCCCCATATCAACAGTCAATCCTACTCTATATCTATCAACTACTACCTTTTGCTTCTGTCCTAAGTGAATCTACCTCACCATATCGTTCCTGTTCAATTTGTTTAAGTGTTTTTCCTTGTGTTTTCGGAGATAAAGCAATTCCAATAATCGCATGAATAATAAGGAATGTGATCATGACCATTCCTGCAACTTTAAATCCAAGCGTAACCATTAACGTTGGTAAGATAAAGGACCATATTGCAATCCCTGTTCGAACAATAAAGTACATTAACCCTTGGGCTCCAGCACGATATCTAGTCGGGAATAGTTCACTTGTCCATAATGCATAGAAAGCTTGTGCGCCAATTCCAGCAGCGGAACCCCATAAAATAACAAATGCGATTAGTGTAGGCCATGTCATCGGCATAAAGGTTAAGATAATCCAGGCTACAACACCCATCACAGCGCCAAGCCCAAATATCAATCTACGACTATATTTATCTCCTAATTTCATAAACCCAAAGAACGTCGTTAATACTGTAAACATCCACAAAAATGCCTGTAATAAGTTCGCCTGTGCTCCACTTAGTCCACCAACATTCTCATAAATATAAGGCATAAAATACCCCATTGCTCCAGAAGTTAAATTCCAAAATAAATAAATCCCGATTAATAAGAACAGCGCTTTTCGATTAACACTTAATGAGAATAACTCCCTGATAGAGCTCCGCTTTTCCTTACCAAGTACAGATTCCTTTTCTTCTTTATCTTTTTGTTCTTGCCAAATCTTTGATTCATCCAATCCTTGTCTAATATACCAAGTGATAAATGCGATCACTAATAAATGGAAGAAAATAAGGCGTGATCCCAACAAACCTAACGGTGCTACTAATACAGCTAAGAAGAACGTCACCATTGGACCAGTTGACCAAGCTAGCTGGGCTGTTCCAACATGAGCAGCCCGCTTATCTTCAGGTGACTCTTCTGCAATGTATGTCCAAGAAACAGGTACACCAGCACCAACTGCCACCCCTGTTATGATCGTTCCAATAAGTAACATCGGAAAATTAACCGATAACGCAATGAGTAGTACACCTAGCATATATAAAAGCAAATCATATTTAAATATGAAAGCCCTGCCAAATTTGTCCGTTAAAGGACCACCAATTAAAGCACCGACAGCAGCACCAAAAGCATTTGCACTTAATGCACTTAGTAAGCCAACGCCAAAACTATCAATATTTAAATAGGCTTGCCACAATGTAAGACTACTAGCAGCAGCAATAATCGAACCAGCTTCAATATAATTTGCCATCGCTACAGCAATCGTTGCTTTCCAACCAGTAACCTTTTTTGCCCCAAACTTTCTCTTAGCCATTCCCACTCTCTCCTTCTAATTAAGCCATATGAAAAACTTCTTTAAGATCTTCTGTCACCGGACTTTTATCTGAATTCGTTTCCATAACTGATTCCATATATGCCCACCAGCGTTGATTAATATCCGATGCAGCTAGCATATTCCATGTCACTTCGTCTTCAATCTCAACATAACCAAAAAGCGTACTCGTTCCCTCATCTAAAAAGATTGAATAATTCCTTGCTTTGTGTTTATGTAGTGCCTCTATCATCTCTGGCCAAATTTCTCGATGCCTTTTTTGGTATTCTTCATGTTTATCTGGATAAACTTTCATTTTAAATGCTTTTCTAATCAAATTATATCCACCCTTTCTAACAGATTTATAAACCTTTATCTTTCACCTTTTTTGTTAACGGTTTCATTGAAGATGAAAGATTATTTAACTGTAATTATAATCAGATAACAATCACAAGTCAACGTTTGCAAATACAAACAAAATATATTTATTTTTATTTATTTTTGTTTTAGGTTATGTTTTCAACATTTAATCAGAAAACCAACCAAAATTTTTGGGAATATTTACTTTTGATTCAGAGAGGTAAGAAGAACAACCAAGCTGTTGACAGCAAAAAATAACACCGCATTAAAACGGTGTTATTAAAATCAAAAGCCTAATCATTCGGTTTTCGTTGAATTCGCTTCTACTACTTCCTGATAATAAGTTAACTTATCTAATGTCGTCGGGTCGTACGTAGTAACGGCTCCTTTATCTGCATGGAATGTTTCCTGCATTTCCGATAAATAATTCGTCATCATTGACAGTTCATGCATCATAGGCTCTAATGCCCTTAATTGTGAACTGTCTAAAGCATAAAGCTGCTCTATCATTTCATTTTTCTTGTTTTTCGCCTGGTGAATACTAGTCAATAAATCCATATCATCTAAGTGCGGTAACGATATAATATCTTGTATCTTTGTCAGTTCCCGGTTGACGTTATCCGTTAATCCTTGTGTGACATTTTCCAACTGTTTCAGCCCTTCTTCTAAATCCTGCTCTAAGAAAGATTGGCGAACAAAACCATCTGTCGCTGGTTCAAACGAATGAACCGTATCTTTTATTTGATTTAACATTTGATCGTATGACGTTAAAAAATTGTCCATAAACGCTAAAAAGGGTTGATGAACATCCTCGTAAAAGGATCGAATAGCGCTCGCCCCTTTGCCTTTCAAGGCATCATTCAGAGAAGCAATTTGTTGAACTGCTTGGCTAACAGGATGTAACTGTTTTTGGATTTGGTGAATGGTATGTTGCATTTCACTTATATTAGAGTTCAGTGTTTGAATATCAATTATTTTCATGGAAATACCTCCTGATGAGGAATGTAAAAGAAGTGTTTAGTCGTGGTAGTTCAATCAATTATTTTGAAAGCTCCATAGAAGATGCGATCATTTGTTCTGTTTGCATAAAGTTATCTACAGCTTTAGCAGTTTCCTGTTCATGATTTAAGAGTATTGTTTGGTATGTGGTTAATATATCTTCTAATTGATGATTAATTTCATTTATTTTCGTAACCATATCTAACGTGTTATTGCCTTCTATTTCTTTTCCCAGCCCAGTTGCATCCATAGATTCTGTCGCTGTTTTCAAATTCGTTAATGCTTGGATGACAGGTTCCTGTTGTAGCTTTATTTCTTTACTCACGTTAACTCATTAACTCCCTTCTTTGCTTATCATATAAATGATCTAGTTCGTTACGCTGATTAGACAGATCCATTCTGATATCAATAATTGATTGCTTGATTTCCCGAATCTTTTCATTTAGTTGATCAATCGTTTGAACTAATTGATAATCATATAAAGATATGTAGTTCGCTAAAACCTCATTATCTTTAAATTGTTGAAACCGAGATGCATACTGACCATGCCATGTATTCGGAGAAAGCTCAGGAGTAACACATAATTTTCTATTTTGTTTAAAATCATCTTTATAATCATATAAATTAGACAAGGCAAGTGCCAATCTCTCCAGTTCTCTTCGTCTATTTTCCAGTTGTAAATTCAGGTCATAGAGAGAATTTTGCATACGACTAATTTGTCCATTTATCGAATGTAAGGACTCCATTTTTTCACCTCAGACTACTACAACATTACACAAAAATGTGATTACCATACAACAATACTATTATATAGCATATATTCCCCTGTTTTAAGAGGACTTCAGCCTATATTTATAGTAAATCCTTTTCATAAGAGATAAAATACTTAGGTATTATGAATCAAAAATAACAAAATGTATTTAATATTTAAATAAATTGTAATATATCTTATTGACTTTAATGCTTATGTTACGTAAAATTCAATAAAAACGACAATATTGTCGTTTTTATTGAGGTGAACATATTCATGCCTAAAGTTAGTCACTCTTACAAGTTAGAGAAGAGACAAGCAATTTTAGCAGCGGCAAAAAAGGTATTTATTAATAAGGGATATACCCATGCAACGATGGAGGATATTCTAACAGAGGCCAAGATTTCAAGAGGGGGACTTTATAGTTATTTTAATCATTTAGACCATATTTTCATGGACGTGCTCTATCAAGAGGATCAGCAAATCCTTCCTACACTTGATTATAATAAATCGGTATGGAATCAGCTTACAACTTGGATAAAAGATCAGAAAAAAAGCATTCAATTTAATCGTGACTCTCTTATTCTAGCTCGCTCCGAATTTTTTCTTTCGACGAAATACAAGATGGATAAAGAAAATGCTTCTTATCTAAAGAAACGATATGAACTGATGATTGAAGTAATTAAAGAAACCATACAATTGGGTGAAGCAAACGGTGAATTTAACCCAATAGTATCCAAAGATGCGATTGCACAGTTTATTATTTCCTGTATCGATGGTTTAATGTTAAACACTTTTCAACACGGTAGTGCAGTGACAAATACGGAGGAACAAATAGACGGGTTACTGTTTTCTTTAAAACACATGCTATGTCCAGTAAACACAAAGGAGTGATCTATTCCATGCTATTTGAATCAGCAAAACGTAGATTTAGAAAAATAACCCTTTCAGATGTTGAACAATACCACAATTGGCGTAATAATTTGGAAGTAATGGAGGCAACCAATGCCCGATTAGATATTTACGCCGAAAGAAACAGATTAGCCGATAGGCATTGTGTCACTAACTCAAATCGATCATAAAAATAGAATCACGGAGATTATTATCGACATCGGTGAAAAGGAATACTGGGGTAAAGGTTATGGTTACGAAGCAATGAGAATATGATTGACATATGCTTTTCTTGAAATGAACCTCCATCGCATATCCCTTCGAGTATTTTCATTCAATCATAGGGCTGTTCACTTATATGAAAAACTAGGCTTTAAACATGAAGGAACAACAAGACAATACTTATTTAGAAATGGAAATTGGCATGATTTATTACATAAGGGTATTCTACAAAGTGAATTTTTAGGATAGTCGCACGGAACCAAAGAACAACCTGATTCTTCCTACGAATACAGGTTGTTCTAGTTTACGTTATCAATTATTGGAAACACAGACTGAATCCGGTCCCTGAAATGCAATACTTCCCTTTTGATAATTCCATCGTTCTTTCCCTTTTTTATAGAAATCATCAACATCTTCTACTCTACCTTCAACTTCATGTACTGATCGAAATTTATTGTTCCCGAGCTCGACAGCCTGAAGCTTGGATCCTAATTCAAGCTTTTTCCTTAATCAACTCCAACCGAGTCACTACGCCTTTCCAATAAAACAACATCTCTCCATACGCCATTTAATTTTCCGATTCGCTTACGAACACCTACTTGATAAAATCCTAGTTTTTCATGTAGTCGAATACTCCCTTCATTTTCAGGGAAAATTCCAGATTGTAGTGTCCAGAATCCATTTGCTTCACTCTCTGAAATAACATATTCCATGAGCTTTCTGCCTATTCCCTTGCCTCGACTTGCAGCGCTTAAATATATACTTAACTCCGCAGCACCTGCATACGCTTTTTTACTCGAAATCGGCAGTAATGCAGCCCATCCAATGACTTTCCCCTGTTCCGATGCAACTAATCTGCAGACATTTAAATATTTCTCATTCCACTCTTCCCATGTTGGAGCTTGTGTATCAAACGTAGCATTGCCAGTAGCAATTCCTTCCATATATATATCCCTAACCTCTGGCCAATCTCGATATACCATCGGTTTCATTATGATTTGTTCTATGCTGTTAGACATTGTTTATCCAGAACCTCCTCGTTCGTTAGTACCTTCTAATCCGCCATTTTTTATAATCGTTTTTGCAGAACCAATGTTATCCATGTCACAAGTCACGAATACACGGTATATCTTTCATCTTTGCACTTGTGTAATGCTTCATGAAGAAGGATGGTAGCATACCCTTTTCTTCATTCAGACGGCCTGACGCTATAGCCAATATAGCCACCAAAATTTAAAAGGAATTCATTTAATTGGTGGCGAATATCCACCATAGCTACAGTTTCATCCATGTCATTAATTCATAAATAATTGGAACTGAGCATCCTGTCTCCGCTCCCTCTTGCTTTAGATCCAATTCCTTTACATAACGTCATAGTTATTATATCCTGATAAATCAAAGCTTGAAGGAATCATCCGAGTAGTGCCCCACTCTTTTTCATAAGCTCGATGCTCATTTTCCCATTCAACACCGGGTTCAACTAATCGTATTTCCCCTCCCCTATACAAAAAGATAATTGATGATAATTATAATCAAAATTTATAAAAAAGAAAATAACTTCTTAGATCATGAATCTTTACTACCGTTTGACTGATATTCACAATAGTATGACACAAAACAAAAAGGGAGGTTACAATGGAATATATCTATTTAGGGAAATCCCGGTCTATTAGTTCCTAAAACCGCACAATCATACCTTGGAAGCTATAAGAATCGATGGTTTAGACGAATGAATAAAAACAAACCGCCGATTATTTCGGCGGTTCTATAATTTGTTAAGATTCTTTTCCTTTTCTAACTTTTACCCAACTAGCAATGATATTCCAAACTAGCCCTCCAATTAGTAAGAGCAATGTCAAAAGTGTGGTACTTTCCCAAATATTCTCGATCGTTTGATAGTTATCGCTTCCTTCGGTAAGCATGTCAGCTTGCACAAGTTCTTGCATAAATAGTGGATTCCAGAAATCTGGTCCAGATACCATTACCATTACTACTATGACAGTTATTACATCAATGAACATCGTAAAGAGAAACAGTCGGTTCGTCCATTTCCCGTTAACTAGTTTAGCAATTTCTTTTATAACACCTAGACTGAGAATAAGGAGAATTAACAACATATAGCCATTGTACGTAGCTTCGTTTAAAAATGGGACGACCGTTGACAATTCACCATTGTTAAAAGCCCAAATACCAAAGTAGTTACTAGAAAAGACCGCCATTGCCATTAAAATAATAAAGAATACAATCGATGTTAGCGGCTCATGTCGTTTAATCTGTCTTTTCGGATCAGGAAGTTGCGGCAAATCTGAAGGGGACCAATCCTTTTCTAAATTCAGGTCTTTTCCATCTACATTTTGAAAATACTCCAAAAACACAAATCCAAATGTTACCCAGCCAATGGCCATCGGGATCGTAGTTACAAAAGATACAATATAATCAATAAAATAGTCTAAGATATTAACAGGATTAATTATGATTTGAATAGCAAAAATGATACTCATTGCAGCCACAATCGATATCAGTACTACTTTCATAACCATTATAAATGGATCATAAAGTTCAGGTCCGATAATATACTTTTTTGTTCCTTGGTATTGCTGTGCAAGTTTCTTAGGATCCCCCAATTCGCTTAATACTTGCTCTACATCGTTTTCTGCCGCTTGCAATCCCTCCATCCGTTCTTCCAACATATCCGTAATTAACCCTCTAAGCTCCTGTGAAATGTCTTCTCGTTGTGATTGCGATAAGCGTTGTGTCACGGCATATATATACCGATCAATCATCTCCATTCTTATCTCCTCCTTTATCTAAATCAATTAAATGGTTTAAGCTATCCACCATCTTTTGCCACTCCTTCCATAACAGTTCGAACACTTCCGCTCCCATCTTGCTTAACATGTAGTATTTCCTAGGTCTTGCTTCATTGGTATCCCAGGTACTTTCTAATAAACCTTGCTTTTCAAGTCTGCGAAGCAATGGATATAACGTTCCAGGCTCAACATGAATTCCCTCCTCGTTTAATTTAGTTACTAAAGAATATCCATATTGAGGTTTGGATAATTGACTTAAAACGCCAATGGTGATCGTACCTCTACGTAGTTCCTGCGTTAGTTTATCTAAATGTTCTTTGGCTTCACTCATTTAATCAACTCCTAAACACAGTATAGTGTGTGTCGCACACTATTGTAAAGTGTACAATATTAAATTACACAAAATATTTTATAACTTGACTTTTTGACCGATTCGGATTATGCTCACTCCAACGTTAATGTACGAATGTGAGGTTTTTTCATGCATATATATGTCGATGCAGATGCTTGTCCTGTGAAACCATCCATCATTGAATTGGCAAAGAGTTGGAATACCCCCGTAACTTTTGTTCAAAGTTTTTCCCATTTTTCTAATAAGGAAGATCCAGATGGAGTAAATACCATCTATGTCGACGCAGGTGCTGAGGCAGCTGACTATCGAATTATGAAATTAGCTAAATCAGGAGACATTATTGTGACACAAGATTATGGACTTGCATCATTGGGCCTTGCGAAAAATTGTGATGTTGTTCACCACAAAGGCTTCATTTATACAAATGAAAATATTGACCGACTATTACAGACCCGCTATTTAAGCGCGATGGCAAGAAAAAGCGGCAAACGAACCAAAGGCCCGAAGCCTTTTTCTGAAGAAGATCGCAAGCTGTTTGAACAACGATTTTCCAGTTTACTAGAACAAAGGAACGGTTGATCAAATTAAAGTTGCAGAATGAAAGTGTGTACCACCGAGACTAAATGTGATTAGCATTAAACCAGTGAAGGGCTGCTGAAGCAGCCTTTTTCTAAAGGTAAGCGAAAATTTATCCTGCAATTCGAATAGAGGGTGGAAGATGAATATTAAAAAGACAGAGGCTAACGGACATATCATCGTAATAGCTAATGCAGATTCAATCCTGTTAACAGATGAGCAACGTGCATTAGATGTAATTATGACGATTAGCAGTGAGACAGGTGGTAGTCGAATAGCATTAAACAAAGAAGCGATTTCTGAAGATTTTTTTAAGCTTCGTACAAGACTTGCAGGGGCGATCCTCCAAAAGGTTGCTACCTATCATATAAAGTTTGCAATTATTGGGGATTTTTCGTCTCATACCAGTAAATCACTCAAAGATTTTATTTATGAGTGTAACAAAGGAAACAATGTATTTTTTGTTTCATCAGAGCAAGAAGCAATTGATAAATTATCTAATGCCATCTAACCATAGTCAAGAAAAACCGGGGCCATTTTTACCTTCTTTTTCCTAATGACGTTACTCTCTTAGAAATGGTATTCCAAATGATATTATAATGACACAGCGCTTTTTAGATGGTTTATATCGATCATTCACCAATAGATGATGGGGAACTGGCATAGATTATCGCTTTCACTTTTGTTAAACTTTTAATAGTTATTAACAGTAGTTTTCATATAACGACCCTGATTACAAAGGAGGAATGAATCGTGAAGATCGTTTCCATTGAACCAACCCCTAGCCCATATTCGATGAAAATTAACGTGGATGAACAACTAGCAGATGGGCAAACACAAAATTTCAAGTTAGATGATGATAAACAGGATGCTCCGCCATATATACAAGATTTGTTTCAGATTAGAGGAGTAAAAGGAATCTACCGTGTAATCGATTTTATAGCGCTTGAAAGAAATCCAAGAGTTTCCTGGGAAGAAATTCTTCCAGAAGTGCGACAAGTTCTGGGCTCCGCAGAAGAAGACAATAAAGATATCCCTGCAAATAACGCAAGTATGGAAGAAGCATATGGGGAAGTAAATGTATATATTCAAACCTTTCGCTATATCCCTATGCAAGTGAAACTATTAGAGGGTGATACAGAAAAACGTTTTGGCTTACCAGAGCGATTTATGAATGCTGCCATGGAAGCAACTAAATCATCGGATAATATGCTCGAAGAACGTAAATGGATTGAACAGAAGCCTCGTTATGGTGATATAGAAGAGATCGGCTGTGAAGTAGTTGAAGAAATAGCAGCTAGTTATAATGAACAAAGACTAACCGATCTCGTTAACTACGCTTTAACGAATGATGCTTCATTTGTATCATCCCTCCATCAAAAAGTAACAGTTGAAATGCTTGATCATCCAAATTGGAAAGAACGCTATGCGGCGTTGGATCGATTGGATCCAACAATAGAAGATTTACCTGTATTAAATAAAGCACTTGAAGATGATAAGTCCTCTATTCGCAGATTAGCCACTGCCTATCTTGGGATGATTGAAGACAAAAAGGTACTGCCTTATCTGTACAAAGCACTAAAGGATAAAGGGGTAAATGTGAGACGGACGGCAGGCGACTGTTTATCTGACCTCGGATTTAAAGAGGCGATGCCTGAAGTCATCCATTCGCTATCGGATAAGAGTAGACTTGTTCGTTGGCGCGCGGCAATGTTTTTATATGAATTAGGTGATGAATCAGCGGTTCCTGCTCTTAAAGATGCGATGGAAGACCCTGAATTTGAAGTCAGAATGCAAGTGAAAATGGCCTTAGCAAGGATTGAAGATGGTGAAGAGGCAAAAGGGTCTATCTGGAACCAAATGACACAAGCCGCAAAGCAAAAATAGCAGGAAAGTGGACAAAAAGTATCTTATTCTCATAGTAATCCGAACGATTCCTCTCGAATTCGTTCGGATTTTTGTATACAGACGTATGTTGACTGCGCTTCGTATCAGCGTTTTTTTATTCCTATTTTATTGTTCTGCTTTTGGGTTAACTATTTAATTGATGCATAGCTTGAGATCCCTTGCAGTGCTCTTTTATATATTGTCCAATCGCAAAGGATCAAGGCTTATCTTAGTTTTCCTTCATATAATTAGTTAGCTAATAACGCTTCTTGTGCCATTTCCTTATATTCACCCATGCCAGATATCATAGCAAATTCTGCTATTGCTACAGGATAAGCAGCAGAAAGCTCTACGATATGTGCAAACATATTTGGCCATACATATCCACCAGCTTCTTGATATGCAGCTATTAATTGTTTCAATGCTTCCTCACCAAATGCTGCAAGATGGGCCACAAAGTCATTAGCAGGGTCATCCACTCTACCTTCTGTCCAGTCGATTAACCCTGTCACTTCAGCTTGTTTATTAATTAATATATGACCTGGGTGTAAATCGCCATGAATTACCGCTGTGTGTTTTGGCCAAAATGAATCATTTGCTAACCATCTTTGCCAACGTCCCCATAAAGGCTCACCAATCTTAAATTCTTGCTTTACCTTATCCATACGTTTTTTCATTGATGGCTGCAGTTCTACAGGAGTATTCATTGTCATTCCAGCTTCCTCAGCTTCATGATGATTAATTTGATGCAATTCCATCATTGCCTTTCCCAGTGTTTCATGAAATTGATCAGGCACGTTTTTGTCGTCGATTTCCCAATCATAACGTTTTGCTTGGGGATCGATCGTGCCTGTAGGAATACCTGTTAGTCGTTTATATGCAATTAATTCATCCGTGAAAACAGACCAATTGGGTGTCTGCACTGATAGGTGTCTACCAACAACATCCAAAATTCGCTTTTCCTTGTTTGCCCTTGGAATAACATCTTCCCTTCTTGGAATTCGGAGAACCCATTGATCACCAGAGGGCTCTTCTGTAAAGACAACTTGAAAATCTAACCCAGATTCGTTTCCTTTTAGTGACGATTCCACTAATTGCATGTTATGTTGATTTGCCAATTCAATAACTTGTTTATTCGATAATGTCATCATGTACACTCCTTTTAAATAATATTCCTTCCGTTTAATCACAAAGAAAAAACACAGACCACTGCCTGTGTACTGTATGTACATGGATCAAGTTTTATTACCTAATCTTGGTTACCTGAAGCATTCTATGCATAAAAAAAGAAGGAGGCAACCCCTCCCTCTTAATCATCAACGACTATCATTTCCTAAAAGGCAGACTATCCCCATTAACACTACAGTACATGCAGTGCTACCCTGAACGTATTCAGTTAGTAGTTCAAATGGAAACGTAGTCTGATTAAAATCATTAGGAAACCTCCATTCTTTATAATTACCATTAGAATAGCATATAGATTATAAATTACAAGGGTGCCAATTACTTATCGATAAGTATCATGTGTGGGATGGAATAAATTTTCCTCCACTTTCCTTACAATTGAAAAATGTTCGACATTGTAATGTCCGTGCAAAACCCGGTTATGATGTTTGATAATTTGCTCTGCTGAAAAGTCTTCGCTATCAACTGTCGAATGACCATTTTCTACTAATGTAACATCAAATCCACTTATCGTTGCTGTTCGTACTGCCGTGTCGATACAATGCTCCGTTTGACATCCCATGATAACGAGGTGGTCTATTTCATTTTTGAATAGGTAGTTTTTTAGATCCGTACCGTGAAATGAATTCGTTGCTTGTTTATCAAAGGTCATTACTCCTGATGGGATTTGTATTTCCTCATGTATTTGAAAACCAGCACCCTCGCCTTCGCTTACGTCCACATCTCTTACACAAATAATGGGGGCATTTGCCTCCTGCGCCTTCTCAATCGCAAGGTTAATTCGATTAATTAGCATTACTTTATCGTAAACACCATTTTCTGTCTCATTCCCATCAATTAACTCCTGTTGAGCATCAATAATTAACAATGCTTGATTCAGAACAATCACTCCTTAAACCATTAGTATAGATCAATACCTTTACAGAAAATGCGTAACGTTTTTATATTCATAATGACCGCCTCCTTTTATAAATAGGATATCATAATACGGTGTTATTTGTTAGAAAATTTAAAAAAGATAGGATCTATGAAGACCCTACCACCTATTCCACTTCTTTTAGCATTTTTTCCATTGATACAACCTTTGCTTTTACTTCCTCCATATCAGTAGATATTTTTTCCTGATGCGCATTAGAAGCTTTCTGAACTTCAATTACTTCAGCAGCAAGGTTTTGATACACCTCTTCCTTAGAAGTTTGATTTTTTGTCTGCCATACTTTTGTAAGCGATACAAGCAATACAACTGCGAGCCCAATAATTAGCACAACGAAAAGCATTCCCGCTAATCCAAACATTGTTTCAGAATCCATTCTATTTCCCTTCTTTCTTTTTTATTGTTATGGTTTCCGCCGCATCTTTGATTAAAGCTGGGGTGATCGTAAAATCAAAAGCAACAAGCTCATAATATTTCATGGCTTTACCGTCCGTAGATAGTTCCATTTCACTCTTTACAAGCCCTGCTTTCTCTAGTTTTTGTAAATGCATATATAGTAACGGTCTACTCATTTCTGCTTCTCTAGCTAGTTGACTAACATACTGCCTTTCGACAAAAAGAATGGAAATGATCTTTAATCGATGTGGGTTGGCTAACGCTTCAAAAAGGACAAGCAGTGTATCTCCATCTTGTTTACTCATACTTTACTAACACGCGGTCTCTCATTTTTTCAATCATGAAGGATATCCCCACTTCCTCTCAAACTTAATATTTAAGCATCATGTGTAATAAATATATTACACATGTTGGTGTTTGTCAACATACCAAAAATACATCCTTAGACCTACCCTCTATTATTTCGCAAGCTGCTTATCAAGCCTTCTTTTACAACCTATGATAGATTCAGGAATATGTAATAAGTGTTATTCAAAGTAGTTCAATATCAGGGAGATCCAAAACGATAAATAAGGGGAAATACGATGATGAATGATAAACAGATATATATACTACTTACGGATACGGGGACTTGGTTTACTAAGCTAATTAAGTGTTACACCAGAAAGCCATACAACCACGCTTCCATAGCTTTTGATGAAGAACTGGAAAAGGTCTATAGTTTTGGGAGAAAAAAACGAAGAAACCCGTTTATTGGTGGTTTTATTAAAGAAGATATTCAAACAGGCCTTTTTAAGCAAGCTAGTGGAGCGATTTATTCCTTTACCATCACAAACGAACAATGGAATAAAATGAATGCCTATGTACAAGAGATACAGCAAGAACAAGATAATTATCGTTATAATCTGCTAGGTGTATTTGGGATTCTCCTCCAAATCCCTATCAAACGCAGAAACGCATTCTTTTGTTCTCAATTTGTTGCCACTGTACTTAAAAAGAGTAATGTTATTGAATATCACAAGCCGCCGGCTCTAATTACGCCTCATGACTTGCTTTCGAATGAAGTATTTGAGCTTGTGTACAAAGGAAAATTAAAAGCCTATCAAAAGGAGAGACTAAAAAGCCAAGTCGATCAGGATTTTGGGGAAGGACGAGAAGACATAATCCTTTTTTAATGAAAAAAGGGTCTATCACCTTTAAGTTTGTCGTATGATTATGATACCTCTTAAAAAAACAGCCTGAACAACAAGCTGTTTTAACTTAACATTTCATTTTGTTTTGTACCCTGCTTACGCCGAAACTCATTTATCGCTGCTTCTAATTCCAGTTTGCCAAAGTCAGGGAAATATTTATCAGAGAAATACAATTCTGCCATGGAAGATTGCCATAATAGAAAGTTACTAACCCGCTTCTCACCTCCTGTTCGAATTACTAACTCTGGATCAGGCAATTCACTTGTATACAAATAACGCTGAAAGAGTTCTTCATTCACCTGATTAATATCTATTTGTTTATTCGCTGCCTCGCAAATTATTTGTCTAGTTGCCTGTAGAATATCAGCTCTGCCACCATAATTGAAAGCAAAATTAACAATAATACCTGTATTGTGCTTGGTTTGTTCAACTGCCTGGAGTAGTGATTTTTTTGTTTTCTTTGGCAAATTTTCTATATGACCTGATAGCCGAATTATCACATTCCGTTTTTGAAACTCTGGTAGCTTTTGTTTAAAAAATTTAACCGGCAATTGCATTAAATAATTGACCTCATCTTTTGGACGCGACCAATTTTCAGATGAAAATGCATAAAGAGTTAACACTTGAATATTTAATTCAATACTTGCATCAATGATATGCTCCATTGCTTGGGCTCCTGCGTAGTGCCCTTCACTACGAGTTAATCCTCGCTGCTTTCCCCACCTACCATTTCCATCCATCATGATCGCAACATGCTTTGGAGTATAATAATCCATCGTCGGAACCCCCATATCCTTTATTCGAAAGTCGGCGCTGATTTTCATTTATTTGTTACTTTCCTTTTGGTGAAATTAAAGGATTGCCACGATTCTTGGTTTTCCGTTATTCTCATTCACTAATCCGCTTTTTAAGCCGTTCCTTTATTTCAGAAAGTTCTTGAGCCTTTTCATATAAATAAATCATGCCATTCCATCCGCTATAAGAAAGCAGATCTAAATACGATACATTTATCTTCTGTGTATGTTCATAATGCTTTAGATTTTTATCTAACACAACCTTCTCTATATTTATTGCATTTACGCCCGTAGTAGAATAATAACCCTGCAATAAATAGAAGTGAAGGAAAAAATTATCGTTTTATCCATACCCGAATCCGAGTATAACCAAATATTACCATAAGGAAAGACATGAAGCTATGCACCAAAGTAAGATCTAATGTATCCATAGGTCGCTTAATAAAAAACATAGAGACGGTAATTTATTGATTGTCGATATTCGTATATTTGATAAAACGAATTACAAAGACCCATTAAGAAGTAATTGTTATATTAATAATTCGAAGCGCCCCATTTCGCTAAATCATCTTCTGGAATACGTTATCTGCAGACATTAACAACCCCAATAATAACAGCAAGCAGTGGTGCACCGATACCTAATCCAATCAAGCTGGAATGAAAATATCTATCTCCCTTCTCGCCTTCATAGGGTTTAACTAGCTTTGTAAAATAATATTTACAAAGCTGAAAACGATACTCGATAACTTCCTGAACTTTTTCCATTAGAAATAAATAAACGGAAAATCAAACCAACTCTATTAAATTGGCGTTTTAATAGATACGACATGAAAGTGCATAAGAACTTGACCATCCATAAACATATCCTTCTTATTAAGTGTTGCTATACACATAGAAATTCTATGTATGTAGCGACAAATTATCTCGATTATAAAGCTATGCCTGCGCTAGACAGATGTTCTTCTTCCCCACGTGAAACCAATACAAGCAATAATAAACGGAAACCTTAATAATGATTGAAAACATTCATACGGGATAAGCTTAAAAATTGTCACATACATAAGTAATAGATTGGGGAAGCCTGATCCAGCTCGTAAAGAAATCGATCCCTTGCTTTCGTCACGATTGATCTCTCCTAGTTAGGCTATTCATAACTTGAACATAGCAATGCCACTCACTTGTTTTTTCCTCGAGCATATTCTTTTTAAGTTCTGTTATACAAATATATTTTCGGGCTCGACTTTTTTCTTGTTCTTGCCAATAAAACGATATATATGCTTGCTTCTCTAGCTTATGTATGGCTGGATACAGGGTCCCTTCCTTCATTTGAAAATGATGATCACTACGTTGATCCATTTCCTTTACAAGTTCATATCCATACATATCCCGTTCATTTAATAATTGAAGGACCAGCAACGATATACTGCCTTTGACTAATGCTCTGTTAAACATACGTTCACCTAACTAGAATTATTAGGTATGTATACTTTAAACAATAAATTCAAAACGTAAAGGGCGAATGACCAGGTAGACAAATTCATTTACACTGTATATAATGGTACTAACTAAAAAGCAAAGGGTGATCCAATTAAATGAAGTACTAATCCTATTCACTGAAAACATTCGACAAAAGGCATTTACAATAACAGATGGTAGTCTGTTCCTTTTTGTATGTCATTTTACGAACGTTTCAGAATAGGATTGTGCTTTATTGTGGTATACTTTTCGGGGTATATTATATCCCCTTTTACCACACCGTTTGCCCTCCTATTCTGAAATGAATGGGAGGCTTTTTTTGTCTCTCCAACACAAGAAAGATTGGAGTGGTAGAATTGGGTTTTTTAGAAGCAAAGAATTTATCTATGTATATGAAAGATCGGAAATTAATTGATGTAACCAACCTTCGCCTTCACGAAGGAAACCGAATTGGTTTGGTTGGTAGGAACGGCAGCGGCAAAACAACATTAATGAAAATATTAGCTGGGGAGATTGTCCCGGAGACAGGGCATATCGTAACAGATGGTACAAGACACCTGCTTCCTCAATTAAAACGAACCAATACAACAAAAAGCGGTGGGGAGATTACTCAAGAATATATTGACAAAGCACTTGCGAAAAAAGCGGATATTTTTTTCCTGGATGAACCAACTACAAATTTAGATACAACTCGAATTGAAAAATTAGAAAAACAACTAAAAAAATGGAAGGGTATCTTGGTCATAGTTTCTCATGACCGTGCTTTCTTAGATAACATCTGCACGAAAATCTGGGAATTACAAGACGGCAAGGTAAGCGAATATAAAGGAAACTATTCCGATTACTATAAACAAAAACAACAGGAAATAAGGCAACAAGAACAAGCTTATGAATCGTATATCAAGAAGAAATCACAGCTAGAGGAAGCGCTGGAACTCAAAGAACAAAAAGCACAGAGAGCAACCAAGAAACCAAAGCAAACAAGCAACTCGGAAGCAAAAATCACCGGTGCTAAGCCTTATTATGCGAATAAGCAAAAGAAATTACGTAAATCGGCAAAGGCCATTGAAACTCGTCTTGAAAAACTGGATAAAGTTGAAAAAGTAAAAGAAATACCGCCAATTAAAATGAAACTTCCGAATGAGGAAGGGACAAAAGGTCGAATTATACTGCGCGTAGAAGAAGTAGCTGGGAAAGTTGGTGACCGCTTGCTTTGGAATAACGTAAGTTTTCAAATCAGGGGTGGCGATAAATTAGCAATTATCGGTCCAAACGGTAGCGGGAAAACAACATTAATTAAAAAAATAATCAATCAAGAGGATCAGATACAATCTTCTCCTGCTATGAAAATCGGTTATTTCAGTCAGAATTTAGATGTGCTGGATATAAATAAAACCATCTTAGAAAATGTAAGTGACACATCCAGCCAAGATGAAGCACTAATTAGGACCGTGTTAGCCAGACTACATTTTTATCGCGAAGATGTTTATAAGGAAATTAAGGTATTGAGTGGGGGGGAACGAGTTAAAGTTGCCTTTGCTAAATTATTTGTTAGTAATGTTAATACCATCATTCTTGATGAGCCTACTAATTTTCTGGATATTGATGCAGTAGAGGCATTAGAACAACTATTAACGGATTATGAAGGAACCGTACTATTTGTTTCCCACGATCGAAGGTTTATTCAAGAAATAGCTAACCGTATCATCGTTTTTGAAAATCATCAAATTAACCTATTTGAAGGCACATACGCTGCCTATAAAAACGATACGAAAAAACAAAAAGAAGACCCATTCGAGCAAGAGCTAATTGTGCTGGAGACAAAGATTACAGAAACATTAAGCAAATTGAGTATGGAACCTACTGAAGCGTTGGATCAGGAATTTGAATCACTTCTAGCGCGTAAGAAAGAATTGGAATCTAAACGATCGAATTGACACTTTCTATTTTTTGATTTATATTTAATTAAGAATAAATTAATTAAATACATTAAACAAGGTGGTCTAGCAATGAGTGAGAATCTTTCTCTAAAATCATTTGTTGTGTTGATGAAGGCTTCAAAAGCTGTTCAAGAACGTATCAAAAAGGATATAAGCAATTACGGTATGCGGACTTCTGAATTTACAATTCTAGAGACACTCTATCATAAAGGAAAGCAAACGATACGCCAAATATCAGAAGGTGTACTCATTAATACTGGATCGATTACTTATGTAATTGACAAACTAGAAACAAAAGGATTATTGGAAAGACAACATTGCAGTGAAGACCGCCGTGTCGTTTATATTCATATAACAGATGCCGGTAAAGCATTAATGGATGAGATTTTCCCACAACATCAGCAAGTGATTGAAGAACTATTTGTTGGCATTGATGAACAACAAAAACAAACGCTGGTTGATGTATTAAAACAAGTAGGTCAACGTGCGTAATAAGAAAGGGGAAAGAATTGATGAAGCATATTTTTCAAAAAGGAACAGATCAATCAAGACCAACACTCTTACTTCTGCACGGTACTGGCGGAACCGAACAAGACCTTATACCTTTAGCAAGTAAGATCGATCCTGCAGCGAATGTGCTTAGCGTACGTGGTAACATCTTAGAAAACGGCATGCCTCGTTTTTTCAAACGGTTGGCTGAAGGTGTTTTTGATGAAGAAGATCTGATCTTCCGTACCCAAGAGTTAAACGACTTCCTTGATGAAGCCGCAAAACAATATGAGTTTGATCGAAATCATATCTTTGCTGTTGGGTATTCAAATGGAGCTAATATTGCAGCTAGCTTATTATTCCATTATCCACATGCGTTATATGGTGCAATTCTACATCATCCAATGGTTCCACGAAGAGGATTGTCTTTACCTGACCTGTCTGGAATCAATGTATTTATTGCTGCTGGAACGAATGATCCTATATGTCCTGCTGAAGAGTCAGAAGAACTTAAAGATGTGTTACAACAAGCAAATGCCCATGTGAGGCTTCATTGGGAGAATCACGGTCACCAATTAACACTAGATGAAGTAGAAGCTGCGGTTGCATGGTACGACAATCAATAAGTCAAAGTGCTGGAAGATCAATTCCAGCACTTTTTTAATTTCGGATGATAATATATGTTAAATAAAGGACATAACCTATGACAAGAATAACCCCTTCTGTTTTCCTAATTTTATAATTTGTTCTAGAAAAAACTAATAATAATACAGTCAGAGCAATCATTATAATGATATCGATCACTACTTTTCCGTTTACATCTAGCGGCGTAATAACAGCGGAAGATCCAAGAACAAATAATATATTAAAAATATTACTTCCTACAATATTACCAATAGCGATTTCACTTTCTTTCTTAATAGCTGCTGTTATGGAGGTCACTAATTCGGGTAGAGATGTACCGATTGCAATAATAGTTAACCCAACCAAAGCTTCACTCATTCCCCAGGAATAGGCAATATCTTTACCATTATCAACAACCATTTGTCCGCCAATAATTATCCCAGCTAGCCCTAGTAACGTTAACAGAATATTTTTACCCCACTTAATATCGTGCGAAGATTTTTCTTGGGTTACATTCTCTCTACTTTTCAACGCTACCTCAATGACATAATACATGAAGACAGACAAGAATAATAAAAAGATTAATCCATCGCTACGAGAGATGTAATTCACGTCAAACCCCTGAAGCACTGTATCACTAATCAAAACTAATAGCGCCACACTAGCCAACAGCGTAAATGGAATTTCTTTACGAATGGTTTCATTTTCTACTTTGATCGGGAAAATAATGGTCGCAATCCCGACAACTAAGGTTAAATTAAAGATATTACTTCCGATAACATTCCCCATTGATACATCAGCTGTTCCTTCTAATGCAGCAATGATACTCACCGTCGCCTCTGGTGAACTAGTTCCAAAAGCTACAATGGTTAATCCAATTAAAATAGTAGGAACACGTAATAATTTTGCTATATTGGATGAACCATCTACAAATAAATCTGCCCCTTTAATTAATAAAACAAATCCAATAATTAACCATATGTAAGCCATATCAACAATCTTCCTTTTCGATAGTTTTAAAGACATTTTCCTTAAATATATTCCATCCATAGTATTACGTATTAATGTACCAAATAGTAACAAAAAACATGTGAACTTTTTGTAAATATATTAATTGGTCTTCACATTATTTTCATTTTCTTTTTCATAGTAGCTACTCCATCTCAATATAAATGATGTTAAAATAAAACAAAAGTTAACACATACAATCACATTATCAATTTATTATCTACCAATTACAAAAACTTTAAAAGCAAGCTTACATTATACTCTTGTCATTCCATTATTGGATCACAATACGATAAATAAATATAACAATTTTTAACAAGACGTTAGGTCGGAAGGAGAAACCAATGTTATCTAGCAAAAACAGACAACAAAAACAAAAGCAAGCTTCGAATTATAAACTTTTCTGGCGATGGCATTTTTATGCAGGACTTATCATTTCACCATTTCTTCTTATCCTAGCTATCACTGGATCCATTTATTTATTTAAGCCTCAAATAGAGCAAATCATCTATCAAGATTATTATGAAGTAACTCCTGAGGGTGATCGAATTCCACCATCTCAACTGATGGAAAAAGTTAAAAACGAATATCCTAATGCAGTAATAACAGCGTATCGACCTGGGGAGGATGCCACACGCTCAAGCGAATTCCATATTACAATGGATGATCAATCATCAACTATTTTTATTGATCCATACTCAGGCAAATCCTTAGGAAAATTAAATAACGAAGATAGAATAATGGACAAAATCGAGGAATTTCATGGGGAACTAATGGCTGGAACTTTAGGTGACCGTATTGTGGAATTAGCTGCTTGCTGGGCAATTGTATTAATTGTAACTGGCCTTTACATGTGGTTTCCCAGAAACAAGCTTCGAATATCTGGTGTCTTAGTACCGAGATTAACTAGCAAAAAACGAATACTTCGAAGGGATTTACATGTAGTTCCCGCCTTTTGGATAACAGCAGGGATGTTATTCTTAATCCTGACTGGACTACCTTGGTCAGGGTTTTGGGGAACGAATTTTCAAACAGTAACGACTAATTTGGGTAATGGTTACCCTCCTTCTGTTTGGGTTGGTAACGCCCCAACCTCCCAAATAGAAACAAAAGATATTGCAGAAGTCCCTTGGGCTGCAGAAACTTTAGATGTACCCAAATCGGACATTCAAGGTAGGGTTCCTGTTTCTATCGACGACATTGTAGCAATTGCTGATCGAGAAGGTGTGCATTCGAGTTATACATTGTATCTTCCTCAAGAAAATACAGGAGTTTACACGCTTTCAGCTTTTCCTCCTAAAGCGCAAGACGAAATCACTATGCATATTGATCAGTACTCGGGAAAAGTTTTAGCAGATTACCGCTATGATAATTATGGATCAATTGGAAAAGTCGTTGCATGGGGTATCACTCTTCATAAAGGAACACAATTTGGGTTTATAAACCAACTCATCAGCTTATTCATATGCATTGGTATTGTTTTTGTTGCACTTAGTGGACTTTATCTATGGTGGAAACGAAAGCCAGATGATGGCTTAGGAGCACCAAAGGCACCTCCGATTTATAGCATGAAGCTCTTCTTCATTTTAATAATTGGATTAGGCCTTACTTTTCCATTAGTTGGTTTATCTATTATCTTTGTTTATTTAATAGATCGATTCGTTATACGCAAGATATCAAAACTTCGAAATTTCTTTCATGCTTAAAGGAGGAACGAATATGAATCGATTACTATCTACTTCGATACTATTCACGTTATTCATACTATTAAGCGGATGTACCCTTAATTCAAATGTCGCCCAACTGTATAAACAAGAACCAAATCTAGATGCAGAAATAACTTTAGACGATTCCATATCAACCAAAGAAGAACAAACTATAGAAATTCTTCTCACAAAAGATGGAAATCCCGTTGACCAGGTAGATAACATTCATGTTGAAATTTGGAAGCAAGACGGATCAATACCTACCATTCACAAAATACCTGATAATCGTGGCAATGGAAAATACCAATTAACAACTTCCTTCTCAAGTGAAGGTCTCTATTTTATAAAGGCCCATATTAAGCATCAAGATTCTGAAATAATACCCAAACAACAATTTATTGTTGGAGAATTATCAGATAACGATCTTGAATATTTACAGAAAGATATACCTGAACAAGAAAGGTCTCATGACCATCATCATTAACAGACTACTTAAAAGAGACTGAGGTAGTATAAGTATCTTATAATTCGTACGGATTCACCGGAAACCGTTTGAATTATTTTTTTACATAAAACAGGTTCTATCATCCCTCCGTCAAAAAACTCCGTATCAGCGTTTATTTCACCTTGTTTTATCATTCGGCTTTTTGGTTACCTATTTTTAGTTGTGTCCCAGCCCCTTTATCTATTAAAATTTTAAATAATTGAATTATCTAAATCCAATCAGTAAAATTTGTCCTATAAGGCAAATTAGGTGCAAGATCAAGTTAAGGATAGAAAAAAAACAGATATTCTTACATTGAATTTAGAAAGGGAGGCCAATTTTCATGATTGTTAGAGAACAACCAGATGGATTTATTATGATTGAACAAGATCATCATGCACGAGTCTCTGGTGATATGATTAGACAATGGAATACGTTCCATTTGCCAAATTCTCCATTTCAATCCTCGTTGTTTTTAGCCATTGATCAGCATGATGGTGGCTGGAAAGCTTATGATCAGGATCCGTTTTGGAACGACTATCATCAAGTCCCCTATAGCTTCACCGATTTCCCCAATCCAGTTAAAACATTGCTTTACACAAATGGAATTGAAAATGTTGAAGCTCATGATTCATACGCAGCATTATTATGCAGTTTTCATTATACTCGGTTTCTTTTAGACGATAATCAATTAGAAAGTCGCCAGTTTGTTAGCCAAGAAAGATTGCGGCAGCAACGAATTATTCGCCAGCTTCCAGAATTTCGTTTTGATATATTCATGAAGCATTATGGTCTTTTACAGTTATGTGATAACCTTTCATTATTTCTATGCATCAATGAACCTGGTAAAAACGAACATCCCTTCTTTAAAAATGGAATCCCGATACCAGATACATTAGATTGTTTTCATGGAAAATCACTAGAAATAACTTGGAAAGATAACCATACATTACGTGTTAATGAATTTCCATTTCAAAAGGATACATCCTTTGGTTATTCATATAAATGGGTGACTAAACGCGAAATAACTACGAATGGTCTTATCCGTGCATACAAGCAATCTTCTTTTAAACAAATATCGTTTTCCATTGTATCTTAACTATGTTGCCATAGGGATAGGGCAAACAGAGCCAAGGGTACAGTACGAGGCGGAAGACCGGGGTAAGCGATTTTCCTTCCCCTCGGTTAGCTGGGGCTGTCCCGCCAATTATCGTCTCTTTTTAGGTTAGGAATTATCTTTTATTTCCCAGCCCGATTTTTATTATGTCTGCTGTTGAACGAAAGGATCATTTGCAGCAACATCTCTATCAATCAGTAATTTTCTGGTTGGTAAAGCGATAGAAACCGCTTCTCTTTCCAGAATATCAAGAATCTCCAGATTAACAGATTCTCTAATCTTTAAATAATCTCCCCAATCGGTTGTTTTCGTAAAGAAATACAGAAAAACATCGAGTCCATTTTCTTTATAGGTATCAAAATTAACAAAGATTGTATCTTGATGAATGTTGTTATTCTCTCTTAATGACAATTCAATTTGAGATACAACACTCTCCACTTTTTCTCTTGATGTGTCGTACGTAAGACGTAAACTAAAAGTTATTTGTCTTTTCCCCATTTTACTCCAGTTCGTTATGGATTCATTTGCTAATGTTGCGTTGGGAACGGTAACTAATGCTTGAGCGAAGGTTCTGATTTTCGTACTTCGAAAAGAGATATCTTCAACGGTACCTTCTACACTTGGTGTAAGAATCCAATCGCCAATTGTAAATGGTTTTTCTGTAATGATAATAATGCCCCCAAATAAATTAGCCAATGCATCCTTAGCTGCCAAAGCGAACGCAAGTCCGCCAATCCCTAATCCAGCAACAAAACCATTGACATCATAGCCAAACTCTTGAGCAATAACACTAAAACTAATTGCAACGATAATGAGCCTGATAGCTTTTGAAAAGAAGGGAATAAGAATGGAATCAATCTTTAAATGAAATCGCTTATTTAATTTGGTAAACATCAACGATGAAGATGAAGATAAATTAAATAACCCCCAACCGATCATAAAAATGATGGATGATCGTATGACATGCATAAAAAACACATGGTCTTGATCGAGGTACGGAAATATTCGAACAGAAACATAAACCCCAAGTATTAAGATCAATCCCTGTATAGGTTGTTCAAATGACAAGCGTAATTGCAAAAAGAAGCCGTTAAGTCGATGCTTACTTATTTTTAATAGCAGTAGAAATAAATTCCTAGTAATTACTTTTTTAAGCAAATAAAACATGAAAAAAACAACAACAGCTAAACTACAATAAATCAGCTTTTCATAGGTTTGTAAAAATTGAAGAAATTCTAAAGACATAACGCAAATTTACCCCCAAAAGATGTTTATTACTATATGTATATATTCATCAGAGGAAGAATAGACATGCAGTCTGTTATGTTGAATACCAGTGGCACAACAAAAAGACACTACTGGCGTTCATTCGTAGTGTCTTTGGAACTGAATCGTTCGTCAAAAAAATGATGGCGTGTTATTGCTATAACATAATATTCGTTTGTCGTTTTTGAAAATCCATTTCTTTGTAATACGTGTTTTTGACAAGAATATTTGGTCCGAGGCATTTGACAGCTGGACAATGACAATTCAATGATTTAGCCGTATCTGTTTGCATCCAACGCGCATAAGCTTCTGGTAAAGACGTTGTCTGAATATTTCCGAGTTTTGGCTCATCTCCAAAATCCGTAACAATGATATCCCCTGAGAAGATATTGACATTTAATCTGGATCGTCCGTCTGGATCATTCCTGACTGAGACATTTTTTTCTTGAAAAAGACGCTTTTGTAACGCTATATCTTCTGTGGATGAGCTACAAGGATAAAAAGGTAACGTCCCAAATAGCATCCATGTATCTGGATCACGATGATCTAATAATCTTTCAATGCCAATCCGCATTTCTTCTAACGATAAGGTTTCTAAATTACTGGCAAAGTCTACTGGATACATTGGGTGGATTTCATGGCGTGTACATCCCATTTCTAAAACATGGTCATGAATTTTTTCTAAATAAGGGTAGGTTCGGCCGTTTAGCATGGTTTCAGCAGAAACCATGACGCCTGCCCTTGATAATTTTTGGGAATTAGCCACCATTCGTTCAAAATATTTCTTTCGATTTTCCTCCGTCGGTTTTCTCTCCATCCTCGCAAAACCAGTCGCTGCAAATTCTTCTGCTGTCCCCCAATTATGTGAAATATGTAATACATCTAAATATGGGATGATCTCTTCATATCGGCTATAAGGCAATGTTAAATTGGAATTTATTTGTGTCTTAACGCCACGTTGATGTGCATATTGTAGCAATGGCAGTACATAATTACGAACCGATTTTTTTGACATCATTGGCTCTCCGCCAGTAATACTTAAGGTCCGCAGATGAGGAATTTCATCTAATCGCTGTTCCATTAATTCCATTGGCAAAGCATCGGGATCCTTTCCTTGCAGTGTATAACCAACAGCACAATGGGCACAGCGCATATTACAAAGCGTTGTTGTTGTAAATTCAATGTTAGACAATGTCATTTCCCCATACTGTTCCACATCTAAATATGCTTCCCAAGGATCATAGGATGGGGACATTGTTTGTCTCGCTTCTGATAATTTCACGTGAAAAACCCTCTCTATACAAAATACTCTATCATTATCTTATCATGTATCAGCTTATTCCGTCTGTATCTGTTACAAAATAAGAATGATTTGCAATGAAATGGGCAACACTAAAAACAGCGAAACTTGATTGAAAATAGGATGGTGATTCTAATGGAAAGAAAAGATCCAAATAAGCCTAATAACATTGAAAATGAAGATACCTTAACGACAAGGCAAGGGCACCCCGTTACCAATAATCAAAATATCCGCACAGTAGGAAATCGTGGACCAGCAACGTTGGAGAACTATGATTTTATTGAAAAGATTAGTCATTTTGACCGTGAAAAAGTCCCTGAACGGATTGTTCATGCTCGTGGAGCAGGAGCACATGGTTATTTTGAAACATATGGAACGGCTGGCGATGAGCCAGTATCTAAGTATACAAGAGCAAAAGTCTTTCAGGATAAGGGAAAACAGACACCTGTTTTTATTCGATTCTCCACAGTAGTTCATGGTAACCACTCTCCAGAAACGGTACGAGATCCACGTGGGTTTGCTGTTAAATTTTATACGGAAGATGGAAACTGGGATTTGGTAGGAAATAATCTCAAAATCTTTTTCATTCGAGATGCCATGAAATTTCCAGACATGATTCATGCTTTCCGACCAGATCCGGTTACGAATATCCAAGACAGTGAGCGTTTCTTTGACTTTTGCGCTAATTCACCAGAGAGCTTTCATATGGTGACATTTGTTTATTCTCCCTGGGGTATACCTGCAAACTATCGAATGATGCAAGGTTCGGGAGTAAATACGTACAAATGGGTAAATGAAGAAGGGGAAGCCGTACTAGTTAAGTATCATTGGGAACCGAAACAGGGAATTAAGAACTTAACTCAACAAGAAGCAAATGAAATTCAAGCAACCAATTTCAATCATGCTACCCAAGACTTATATGATGCGATTGAGAGAGGTGACTATCCAGAGTGGGAGTTATTTGTCCAAATTATGAGCGACGATGATCATCCCGAGTTAGATTTTGACCCACTGGATGATACAAAATTATGGCCAGAGGATAAGTTTCCGTGGTTACCAGTTGGAAAAATGGTATTAAATAAAAACCCGGAAAACTATTTTACGGAAGTAGAACAAGCAGCATTTGGAACCGGAGTTCTTGTTGATGGACTCGACTTCTCAGATGACAAAATGCTGCAAGGGAGAACCTTTTCCTATTCAGATACACAACGCTATCGGGTAGGCGCAAACTATTTACAGGTTCCAATAAATGCTGCTAAGAAGCGAGTTGCTACCAATCAGGAAGGCGGTCAATTACGCCAACAAAACGATAAAGCACCTGGTCAAAACCCTCATGTTAACTATGAGCCTTCGGTATTAGGGGGACTAAAAGAAGCAGAACAAACAGGAAAAGAATACACCCCTGAAGTAAAAGGCGAGCTTGTGCGTGAATCCATTGAAAGAAACAATAACACAAAACAAGCAGGCGAAACATTCCGTCGTTTCAAGGACTGGGAAAAAGATGATTTAATTACAAATCTAGTTAATGATATTTCCGTATGCGACCAACGAATTCAAGACAAAATGATTGCTCTTGCTGAAGAAGCAGATGAAGAATATGGCCGTCGCTTGCGTGAAGGGATAGAAGAAGCGAAGAAAATGATGATGGATGAGACAAGTAAAAATCCGTTAGGCAATAAAGATAGTGAAAACGCACCAGAACAGGCTATTGAAAAAGGACACGACGCCGACCCATATTAAAAAGGTAAAGCTCCCAATTCGGGAGCTTTAGTTTTTTGGTATATTCAAAATCCTGAGGCGGTAAGCATTCATCGCTGTTTCCCCTAACTGGTCCAGTAAATTGTAATTAGCGTAGGCACCAACAATTGCTCCAAAACCTGGGACTAATTGTAATAATTTAACTAAATCAATATAATCACGATACTCTTGCTGAAAAGCCCGCCAATCCATATCTAATAAATGCTGCTTTTCCTGTTCCCAATTTTCGATAATGCGCATGGTCTGTTTCCGTGTTTTTTCATTAGAGAAGGCTAATTGAAAGATATGTAAAATGAATAATCGTTCTTCATATTCCTTCGTATTAAAGCCATATATCGTAGCAGCTTCAAATAGAAACTTTAATTTAATTGAAAGTAACAATGGGAAATCAGCAAATCCCAGTAATATTCCACCTGCACCGGTCCCTGCGCCTTCCGCAGATGCAGTTTTTCTATAAGTAGATAACTTTTCTTTTACAAGTTGATCTTGCTGATACAAATTCAATTCCTGTACTTCTGGTTTTCGCGTAGTCACATGAGAACCAACCAAAGTTGCCTTCACCATATTTTTAATACTATCGGTTATGATACCGTGTATCTTCTCAGGAATCCAATTGTTTATTTTTGTTTGTGCTTTTTTAGAAAGCTGATTAAATAAGCTAGGTTTCGCATACATCTTTTTACGCCATTGTGCTAACTCTTGGGAAACGATGTCCTCATAAGCAACCAAAAAATGACCTCCTCACTTACAATTTTCAACTAATATATTGCATTTTTCATATTCCCATTTTTATTGTATACTGTTTAGTATACTAAAAATTATTCAGGAAGGGGGAGTAGATATGCCAATACCTTCAGATCATTCCAAGCCAGTTCGACAATCCGCGAAAGAAAGTGCATTTAATCAAATTCAACAATGGATTATAGATGGTACCTTACAACCTGGTGAGAAGCTTAATGATTCTGAACTTGCTCAAGCATTAGGCGTAAGTAGAACGCCAGTCAGAGAGTCCTTACAACTTTTAGAAGTGCAAGGGTTCGTAAAGATGTTTCCTGGGAAAGCTACACAAGTAACCGATGTTGAAAAGGAATCGATGAATGATTTGTTACCGCCTTTAGCCGTTTTACAAGCTTTATCAGCAGAATTGGCTATTGAAAACTTAACAGAAGATATCATTGCGGTTTTGGAAGAGGTTAACGAGAGGTTTGCCAAGGCCATTCGCTCTGAGAACTACTATGCTGCATTAAAAATTGATGAAGAATTTCATCAAATCATTGTAGATGCTGCTAATAATCCTTATATCCACAATATTATTGCTAACTTACAGGCCCATGTAAGACGATTATTCTTCCATAACTCCATCATTCTAACCGAAAAATCCATAGAAGAACATAGCCAAATTATTAAACTTATGAAAGAAGGTAATAATGAGGCATTAGCTCCGATTATGAAGGAAAACTGGTTACGTACCATTCAAGAATTTCAAGCATTAAAATAGCATTTATAGGTAGGTTTATAAACGATGAAACCGACTTTCTCTAGTAGAAAGTCGGTTTTTTTAGTTAAGCATGAACGGTCGATGCTTTTTGAATTCGGATAACAACACCAGTAACTATCATTACGATACATGCAGGAAGTAACCAACCAAGCCCTTCTGGATAAAGTGGTAATACTGTTTCGTAGAATGAAATTATTGGGAGCATCCAATCAAAATATGGTATTCCTACTGACTCACACAATGATTTTAAACCATCAATACTACTGATTAAAAAAGTTACAGATATAACTGAAATATAAACAGCTCGTCTATGATAAAACAATGGAGATAAGAATGCTAATAACATTAACACAATCGCTAAAGGATATAAAAACATTAATACAGGTATAGAGTAGGTAATAATATTCGCAAGCCCAAAATTAGCTATAACAAACGTTATAAATGCGAAAAATACAACAAATTTCTTATAACTTACTTTCGGAAATAGCGAATGAAAATATTCTGCACAAGCTGTTGTTAAACCAATGCTCGTCGTTAAGCAGGCTAAGGTAATAACGATGGCTAATAAAATTAAACCGAATGTTCCAAAATAATGCGTTGCTGCACTGCTTAACACTGGTCCACCAGTATCAAATATTCCGTAAACTTCCGTACTCGTAGCACCTAAATAAGCAATTCCAACATATATTGCACCTAATAAAACGATGGCAACAGATCCTGCCTTTGCAGTCGCTCCTAGTATCTCCCTTTTGGAGGTAATACCAAGTGAACGAATTGCTTTAATAACGATAATACCAAATACAAGCGAAGCTAAAGCATCCATTGTATTGTATCCTTCCAAAAACCCTTTCACAAATGCACCATTTGTATATGCTTCTTGAGGGTATTGCAAGGCGCCCATTGGCTGAAAGACAACCATAGCTAGCAACACTACAAGTAATACAACAATGCCAGGCGCTAGTATCTTTCCAACATAATCGACAATTTTCGCAGGATACAGCGAAAAAAGTAACGTTACGAAGAAGAAACCAAGTGTAAAAATCAGTAAGCCTCCTTGCTGGAATCCTTCACTAACAAATGGTGAAATACCAACATCATATGCTACTGTCCCTGTTCGGGGAGCAGCAAAAAAAGGGCCAATGGTTAAATAAAGTAACGAAGTAAATAAGACGCCATATATTGGATGAATTCTACCTGCCAAATCCTGGAGATTTTTACTACCAGAAAAACTCATAGCCAGAATACCTAAAAGCGGTAACCCTACTCCCGTAATTAAAAAGCCAAATACCGCCTGCCATACATTCTCTCCAGCAAGTTGTCCAAGTTGAGCAGGAAAAATTAAATTACCAGCTCCAAAGAATAACGCAAACAACATCACACCTATAGTTGCGTACGATGAAAATGTAAGTTTTTCCTTCATAAATATGCCCTCTCCCAGATGTAAAATTTTAGTTTATATTGTTTAATTTATATGCAATATATCGATGTTGTTAATCATACTATCTTTTTGCGTAACATGCAATATATTACGTGTAATTTTTTCATAATTTAGACAGGTATGTGACTAAAATTTGAAGACAAAAAATGTAAATCTTTATTTCCAATCAAAAATCAGTACGTGATAAAATTTGCTGCTTCGAGGAACAATCCTATTTCTAAATATAATATTCCCTCACACAATTCTGTAAATTGCTTCCATTTCTCAATCCACAATTGCGCTCCCAGAGAGGTTAGAATCCCATCATTTTGTTTCTCCTATCGTTTTCAATAATAAACACCCCAAACATACTAAGATTAGTAGTACAAAACCAAGGCCATGGTTTTGTGCTACTATTTTTTTATAGTAGGAGTGAAGAAAAGCCGATCTAACTTTGGGATCAATATTGAATCCGCACCCCAAACAGGCTCACTTCACACCCTTATTTGAATCAAGTTAGTATGTTGGGTCCCTAGAGATCGTGTATAAGAAAGTGGAATCGATAAGGTTATGTGAAGACTTCTATGAGTAATTAATTGGAGGAGACGAAATGAAACCTGTAGTTGCGCTCGATGTAAGTAAAGGTAAAAGTACGATAGTTATTTATGATCAAAAACGCTGTATATTTGAAGGGGAAATAAATCATTGTCAAGCGGACTTCGAATCACTTCGTAAGCGAATGATATTGTTAGAACAACAAAAGGGTCAAAGACCGGAAATTGTTTTTGAAGCGACTGGGGTTTATTCAATGGCTTTGGAAAAATTTCTTCAAGATCGTGGATACATATATTGCCGCTTAAATCCACTTGAGGCAAAACTTCAGACAGCAGCTATGCGAAGAAATAAGACCGATAAAAGCGATGCGCATGAGTTGGCTAAAACACACTTTAAAATAAACCGTAAGCCAATGTTTCAACAAGACACCTATTATAATCAAATGCGTGCCCTATCACGTTATTACGACGAAGTTGATGAAGAATTAATCCAACTACGGGGCAAAATGCATGCGATTTTACAATTATCTTTTCCGGAACTAGAACGAATGATTACACCAAGCTCAGCACTCTTTTTGAACATCGTTCAATTGTATCCGCAGCCATCATTTTTATTGGTACATTCAAAAACAGTAATAGAAATAGCCTGAAAAAGAATACCAAAAAAAATCTTTCTCTTAAACTAGCAGATAAGAAGGCACAAGAGCTTTTACTAGTTGCCAAAAACTCATACCCAGCTATCGATGCATCGGATGTACGTTGTGAACAAGTAAGGGATTACGCAAGCAGAATTGCAGACTTAAGAGATAAGAAAGAAGAAATTATCGCAAAAATGGTTGCCTTATCTCTTGATAGAAAGGAATATCATATCCTTCGTTCATTCCCTGGCATTGGTGATGCGACGGCATGTAGAATTATTGGTGAACTAGGAGATATACGACGGTTTAAAAATGCCAAACAGCTGAATGCATACGTTGGAATTGATATTATGCGATATCAGTCAGGTAATACACAATATAGAGATCGTATCAATAAACGTGGCAATAAGAAACTACGGAAAATATTATATTTCATGATTTTTTCCATGATTTCATTACGAAAAAAAGGACAGAATCACATCGTTGATTACTATGACAAATTAAAAAAACAACCTCAGAGGAAACCTCATAAGGTTGCGATGATAGCGTGTATAAATAAGTTCTTGAAAGTGGCATTTCACCTTATTTCACACAACATACCATACGATTATGAAATTGCTTCTACTCATTCATAATCACCTAGGCTAATCTCACTATACCATAAAGACCTTGCGAAAAAAATGGAAAAACGTCAGGTCTATTAGTCATGCGGAAATTTTGACTTACTCAGGAGGTTTATCCCCCCTGAATAAATCAAGGTAAATAATTCAAATAAATTGTGTAAAACACTTGACTGGAGGTAAGAAAAGTTAGAAAACAAATCCAACTTTGAGGTGCCTTAAAACAAAGGGGGTTCTACTCCCTCTAGTCGCAGCTACTCCCCTTTCATGTCACCGATCTGTTAATTGCTGCTGGGCAAATTCTCTATATAATGCGTGCCGATCCATTAGTTCTTGATGTTTTCCCACCCCTGTTATTTCTCCATTTTCGATAAATATAATTTTATCCGCATCTACAATCGTTGATAGGCGGTGAGCGATTACAAAGGTTGTGCGTCCTTCCATTAATTTAGTTAAGGCTTGTTGAACAACCTTTTCTGATTGACTATCTAAACTGGCAGTTGCTTCATCCATCATCAGTATACTTGGGTTACGTAGAAATGCTCGAGCTATATTAATGCGTTGCCTTTGTCCCCCAGATAGTTTAACTCCCCTTTCGCCAACCTTTGTATCTAATTGATCGGGAAACGTTGCTATAAACCTATCTGCATAAGCCATCTTGGTAACCAACCAAAGCCGGTCATCTGAAATATCTGTTGCGTCAGCTAAACCGTAGGTTAAGTTTTCTCTAATGGTACCAGCCATCATCGCACTTTCTTGTGAGACATAACCAATATGACTTCGCCATGTTTGCAACGACATTTTCTCAATCGACGTGTCACCAATGAAAATTTCACCTTCTGTTGGTTGGTAGAATCGTTCTAACAAACCGAATAACGTTGTTTTTCCCCCGCCGCTTGGACCAGCAAATGCGATCATTTCACCAGGATGGGCAGCAAAAGTGATATTTCTTAAAACTTGTTCTGTTGGATTATAGGAAAAGGATACATGATGAAACTGAATGATGCGATTTGCGTTTGTTAAAGAAGCACCATCTTTCCCTGGTTCCTCTGATAAATCCAAAATATCGATAATTCGCTCTGTTGCACCCTTTGCTTTTTGTAATTGGGTAAAAAACATAGCAAATGTGGTAATTGGCATAATGATTTGGAACAAATAAAGCAAGAATGCCACCAATGATCCGGTAGACATGGAACCATTGGCCACACGTATACCTCCATATCCAATAATAACCACTACTACAGCCATAATAATTAAGTACATAAGTGGCCCAATCAAAGCAAAGATTTTTGATTCTTTTAAGCCGAATGAATATAGCTTACTAATTCCATGTAATCCCTTTCGTTCCTCAAAAGGTTCCGCTGTAGACGACTTCATTAACCTTATTTCACTTAATGTTTGCTGAATATTACCAGTAAATACCGCCGTTTCATCCTGTAGACTTCGAGAGATCTTAGCCATTTTGCTACCTAATGGCATCATCAGTAAAATCGTTATGGGAACAGCAATTAACATCATCAGTGTCATTTGCCAATCCATAATTAATAGTATAGCAACGGCACCTATGATAGAAATTAACCCACTTATAAACTGTGGAAAATGCTGAGATATCAGATCTTTCACAATTCCGGTATCGTTGACCACACGACTTACCGATTCCCCACTGTTTGTTTTATCAAAATAGCTAACTGGTAGATGGATTAACTTCCTCCACATCCGTTCGCGAAGCCGGGCAACAATCTTCTGTCCAACTAATGCTAACATATAAGTAGATACACCATCGATTACGGCTTGCAAAATAAAAATAACCGCTATCATCACTATCAGCATGATACTCACCGATTCTAAGGAGAACCCATCAACCAATTCCCTAGTTAGCAGAGGGATACTTAGACCTACAAGTGTTGTGATTACACTACCAACTAATCCTATTGAAAGAGGGAGCTTTGGAATGTTGGTAGACAAGATAAACGAAATAAATAGCTTCAAATCATTACGGGATTTTTCCAATACCATGTACTCCTATCTTAGAATATCTATCCTTTTATTATAAATGAAAAAAGAACATAATACATGATTCTCCCCTTCCAGCCTTAAATAATAAAAACGCTGCTTTGTTCCACAAAACAGCGTTTTTATTTAAAAGCATGCCTTATCCACCAATATCCCGTTGACGATAACCAATAAACCCGAGTACCATCAAGCCTATTGCAGAAATTGTAAGGATGGTAACTGCAGTTATGTTCATATCTTCAATAGGTATCTGAGGTATATGCCCGAACGGGGACAAGCTGCTCATCCACTCAGGAAATTGAATTAGATTGCCTAAATACACAACAATAAATGAATAAATTAAATACCCCCATACCCAGTTACTTACCTGTGGGAGAAAGCCGATAAGAAATGCCGTCAGCCCAATCATTACCCACATCGCAGGCAAATAGACTATTGCCGCTTGATACACAACTGTAATATCCATTCCGTCATTAATCGATACAGAGCCTGCTGACCAAAGACCAAGTGCTGCCAAAGATAACATAACAAACGAAACAAGAATAGAAATGATTAATGAACTACTTAATAGCCGTGTACGAGAAACTGCACGACTTAACAAATGCTCTGTTCTATTTTTTCTTTCTTCACCCATTAATTTCAATTGTGCCATTAAAGCTGGTATCGTGCTAATCATAGCCATAATACTCATTAACATGGTAATAAATTGTTCTGTCAGCGAATAACCATCTACAGGTGCTAGCATTTGTTTCATCATATCAATATCTTCAAAAAAGGTATCTAAATCCCCTAATACGGAACCATAGGATGCACCTAATACAAACATTCCTATTGCCCAAGCAATTATCCCCGTACGTTGAAGACGAAAGGACAGCCCTAATGGACTTTTTAACAGTACAGATGCATATTTTTTACCTGGCTTGGCTGGTAAAAATCCAGAACCCAAATCCCGAATACCATTTAAATAGAGTGCCAATATACAAAGAATGAACGATACACCGATGGTTAATAGAATTGGCCACCAATAGTTATTAACATAAACCTTCGCTCCTAAAATCCAGCCCAATGGAGAAATCCAAGATAATGTCTCATTACTTACATCTCCAATCGCTCGTAAAATATAAGCAATACCCAGCACAAAGAAGGACAATCCAATAACACCACGGGAGTTCTCAGAAAGCTGTGCAAATACCGCTGTGATTGCTGTAAAGAAAAAGCCTATTGCCCCTAGGGCTGCACCATATAAAAGAGAACCCTCTAAGTCCATACTTTCAATATCTAATGCCGCTAAACCAAATCCAATGAGAAGCGCCATAAAAAAATTCGTCATGAAAACAACGTTTAACGATGCGAATAAATTTGATAACCTACCAGTTGGTAATGATCGGATCAGTTCAATTCGACCGTCTTCCTCATCTGATCTCGTATGCCTTGTAACTAATAAGATACTCATGATTGCCACCGTAATCGCTGTGAACAGGAGCATCTGATGTGCCATCATGGCTCCATATGTGTAATTATCCAGCCCATACCCTTGACCAACCATAGCTGTCATTGCAGGATTTAACATGGTTTCAGCAATCGCTTGACGATCCGCCTTTGATCCATAGAGATCCGTAAAAGATAAGGCAATGGTATAGGTAATGATAGCTAATGACAAAATCCAGACAGGAATTCGTATACGATCCCTCCGTAGGAGAAAACGAGACAACTTCCCTGTGTTTTTTGTTAAACCTGCCATTACACTTCCCTCCCAGCTCCAGCCGTTATATTCCCTTCATAATGTCTCATAAATAAATCCTCTAATGTTGGAGGAGCACTTTGCAGTTTCACCAAACCAAATTTACTAATATAACGTATGACATCATCCAATTTTTCGGTATCTACTTGAAAAGAAATTTCATTCCCTTCTCTTTCGATAGCATGTACGCCTTCGACTTCACTTAACGCAACAATATCTTGTTTTGTTTCTACTAATAAATTCGTTCGCGTCAGATGTCGCATTTCACTTAGAGATCCAGATTCAATAATCTTACCTTGCCGAATAATTCCAACACGGTCACATAACTTTTCTACTTCCGATAAAATATGACTAGAAAGCAAAATACTTTTACCAGCCTGTTTTGCTTCTAAGACACAATCTTGAAATACTTTCTCCATTAATGGGTCAAGACCGGAAGTAGGTTCGTCTAAAATATATAAATCTGCATCAGACGAGAAAGCAGCTACTAATGCCACTTTTTGCCGATTTCCTTTTGAATAAGTACGGCATTTTTTGGTTGGATCTAATTCAAATCGTTTGATCAAAGCCTCTCTTCGGCTTTGGTTATTTCCGCCACGTAATTTTACAAACAGATCAATAACTTCTCCTCCCGTTAAATTCGGCCATAAATTCACATCCCCTGGAACATAAGCAATTCGCTCATGAATAGAAACAGCATTGGACCACGCATCTTTACCAAAGATGGTTACGTTCCCTTTTGTCGCTTTTAATATCCCTAATAATATCCGAATGGTTGTTGATTTGCCTGCCCCATTGGGACCGATAAACCCATAAACTTCTCCTTCATTAACTTCTATATTCACACCATCTAACGCAGTAAACTTTCCAAATTTCTTTGTTAAGTTAGTTGTTTGTAACACAGGCATTTTTACTTCCCCCTTATGTTCGCATCTAAATTATGAAATATTTTAACCCATATATTTCATAATATATAAATAAAATTGTTTATGCAATAACTTATGAAATATATTTATTGTTTTATTACATATTTTTTATTAAAATTAGAATGAGGTGAAACTACTTGGATGGTTTTAAACGAAGACGCGAATTAAAAAAATCACATATATTGCAGGCTGCTTTAACATTATTCATGGATTTTGGCGTACAAAAAGTCTCTATTAAAGAAATTGCTACAAAAGCAAATGTATCTCAAGTAACGATTTACAATTATTTTGAGAGCAAAAACAACCTTGTTCATGAAGTAATTAAACATTATATAAGCGAAACATGGTGGGAGTTTGAGTCATTATTTGATAACGATTTACCCTTTCCTGAAAAGATAAAGAAGCTTATCTTCGCTAAGACAGAAACAGCCCAACATATCAATTCCAATTTCTACAATGTGATTATGAAAGAATATTCTGCTGGTATTAGTTATATTGAAGAGTTATACCAAAAAAAGGCGATACCGAAAATGATGGAGTTATTTGAAGAAGGGAAACGCGAAGGATATGTTGATCCAGATCTATCGAATGAGTCGATTTTAATGTATTTCCACATTTTTAAAGAAGCCATGCAGCGTGAAGATATATATAATAAAATACTGCCAATGACGGAAGATATCATGAAGATCTTATTCTATGGGATTATTGGGAAAGGAGATCATCCTAATTAGATCTTTCCGCTTGTAGAGAAGCAGCTATATGCCTCTACAAGCTTTTTTGTTGGTATGACCGAGTAACAATGGAAAACTTCATTTTATTCCTAAACAAGGAATTCACGCCTTTGTTTTAACTTTCCCCAATCAATCAGGCAATTTGGTACATACTATAACAAAAAACATCAAAAAATTTCGTTTGAAGCACGAAAAATTGAAGATATCCGTTTTTTTCATTATACTTAGTGCAAATGAAAGGAGATTACAAAATGGAACAAATGAAGCTTAAATCTGACGTTTTTTCTATTTTGAAAGATAAAATTCAACTGATTCAAAAAAATGAACGTGCCATATATTTGGTTGGACCGATTCAACTACCAGTCAATCTACAAGGTGAAACAACCGTATTCCAATGGTATTGCTGGCTTAATTATGATGAAGTCACGGAGGACTATGAAGAGATTATCCATAAATTAGCTTCTTCGAATCTGGCAGAGTATCAACAATCCAGTGTTTTAGTATACGGTGATTTCGCTAATGCTGAAAATGCCCTAATTCGTATGCACTCTATTTGTCATACTGGAGATATATTTGGAAGTAAACGATGCGATTGTGGATTTCAATTGAAGGAATCAATGAAACGTATAAAGGAAAATGGAGCCGGTGCGCTATTTTATTTAGCAAATCATGAAGGTAGAGGTATTGGTCTGTTTAGCAAAGCGATGGCTTACCTTCTTCAAGAGAATGGCTATGACACAGTTGAGGCAAACGAAGGACTCGGTTTTGTAAATGACGCTAGAAATTATGAAGATGCCATCCTTGTGTTAAAGACATTACGCAGCAAAGCAGTAACATTAATCACAAATAACCCCAGTAAATTGGATGCATTAGAAGAAGCTGGCCTTTCTGTTTCAGGGAGAACGCCATTATGGGGAGATATCTCGGAATACAACCGAAAATACTTACAGACCAAGGTAACTAAATCTGGCCACCTAAAATCCGAAGGGACTTGTTTTAATGACTAGTCATGCTGTTTATATGGATATTGCCTTAAACAATGCTAGAGCTATGAAAGGTCAAACGGACCCCAATCCATTAGTTGGGTCCGTCATCGTTAATCATAATCGAATTGTCGGTGTTGGAACCCATTTAAAAGCGGGGGAGCCACATGCTGAAATTCATGCCTTACGAATGGCCGGAGAGCAGGCACGAGGTGGTACGATTTATGTAACCCTTGAACCTTGTTCCCATCATGGTCGTACTGGTCCATGCGCAGAAGCCATCGTAAAAGCAGGTATTAAAACAGCAGTAATCGCAACGTTAGATCCAAACCCAATTGTTTCGGGAAATGGAGTAGCTATCTTAGAGGATGCAGGTATTAAAGTAATAGTTGGTATCAGACAAGCAGAAGCAGGTAAAATGAACGAAGTATTTAATACCTTTATAACCAAAAGACGCCCATTTATTACATTAAAATCAGGAATAACACTAGATGGCAAAGTTGCCAGTCATACCTTAAGCAGCAAATGGGTTACATCTGAAGAGGCTAGAGCAGATGTACATCAACTTCGACATGAACATATGGCGATTTTAACCGGGATTAATACAGTATTAAAAGATAATCCAGCATTAACAGCACGGATTCCAAACGGTAGAAACCCTCTACGAATCGTGATGGATTCTACATTAAAAATTCCACTTGATTACCAGCTTATTCAGGATAAACAAGCAGGTACATGGATATTTACAACTGAAAATTATGACAAACAAAAGCGTAAAGAATTGGAATCGCTTGGTATAATCGTTATTCCGACAGAAGGTACAAACACAGTTGATCCACGAAAAGTAATCACTTATTTAGGACAACACGGCATTTCTTCCTTGCTAATTGAAGCTGGTGGTGCAATCAATGCGTCATTTATTGAACATAGTTTAATAGATAAAATGATACTATATATGGCTCCTAAATTAATTGGGGGTAAACATGCTCCTAGCTTTCTTGAGGGAACAGGGATAAATGAGATGCATGATGCCATTGAGCTGAGCGAGACAGAAATACAGCCAATTGGCAAAGACTTTAAATGGACAGGTTATCCAATTTATAGTGACAAGAGGGATTGCGAATGAAATTTGGCTTTGACATTGATGATACACTAATCAATTTACGAGAACATGCCTTTCTCATTTATAGAGAAAAGTTAAATATGCAGCTACCGATGGAATCCTTCTATTCGCTACAGCGAGTAGAAATCCATGAACCTTTCGGACTTACTGATGAGGAAGGGAAAAAATTGTGGGAAAACACCCTAGAAACCATATATTATACAGATTGTCCAATCTTTCCTGGAGCTTTAAAAACAATCCAAGATTTAAAATATAGTGGGCATGATATCTATTATATTACTGCGCGACCACACAAACATGGCGAGCGTACAAAGGTATGGTTGAGAGAACAAGGCTTTCCTATTGAAGATGATAAATTCTACTATGGAATGAAAGATAATGAAAAAATTAACATTATTCATCAGTTGAACCTTGACTACTATGTAGATGATAAACCCACTGTGCTGCGTACGTTAAAAAATATAGATACAACACCAATCATAAAAGATCAATCCTATAATAAGGAATACAGAGAAGCCACTCGTCTCTTTCACTGGAGCGAATTCAAGCATATGTATGAAAAGAGCCTGAAACATAACAGAAAACGATAAATTGAAATCCGAATAAAATCAATATAATTCATTTAAAAACACAACTTGAAATACGGCATGCTCTGCGACTCCGTACCGAGCTAACTTGGGGCGTACCTTCTCGCAGAGGCCATGCCTATTTTATTTGCTGTGACTTACGCCTAGGCTCGCCATTCCTCACCGTAGTAATTAGCCGATGATGCTTTGCCCAAAATACTTTGGTCTCTCCTTCTTTTTTTCTATTAAACCCCTATTCAGCTTTATAGCAGGTTTCTTTCTAGTTCTTTCATTTCATAGAAGTACCCTTGTTTCGTCATTAACTCTGTAAATGTTCCTGTTTCTACGATCGTACCTTGATCCATGACAATAATCTGATCCATCTGCTCCATACCAGCTAATCGGTGACTTATGAGCACAACGGTGTCATTAGACGCTTGATCAAAAAGATGTGCATAAATGGATTGTTCCGTTACGGTATCAAGGGAGGAGGTTGGTTCATCCAGCAACCAGAATTGCCCTCCTTTCAACATTGCTCTTCCAATGGCTAATCGTTGTTTCTCTCCACCAGATAAATTCTCTCCTTTTTCATAGACAGAATGATCTAAGTCAAGATGCTCTAATCGAACTTTAACCAGTAATTCTTGCAAGCGCTCATCCGTAGCCGTTTCACTGGCGAGCTTAAGATTATCTCGTATCGTACCGTAAAAGAAATGATTATCTTGAAGAACGACATTTGCTTCTTCCAGGACACTTTTCTGCGAGAACTGCGCTATCTCCATATTATTCAGTCGAACTTCCCCGCTATCAGCCATGATTAATTTGATTATAAGCTGCAGTAACGTTGATTTGCCAGATCCACTAGCGCCAACAATAGCTGTTTTCGAACCAGCAGGAAGTTCCATATTCACCGTATGAACAGCTGGCCTTCCATCATCCGGAAAGGTAAAGGTAACATCACACATAGATATTTTAGGAGGCGTACGGAAACCAACAGATAATGTGGATGATTCTTCACATTCTTCTCTTTCTTGTTCAACCACAGAAAATAAACGATTCGCAGCTTGCTTACTATCCTCAAAGTGAATCGGGAAAACCGCCATCGGCCCCACATCTTCAAATAAAGTAATCGAAAGCATTACTAACATTGCTAATAGCACGCCATCAAGCTGCCCTTGACCAATTAGATATGCATTTATGGATAACACAGTCCATGTAACGAGTAACGATACAAATTGATTCACTGATTGATTATATAACGTATTGATTTCCTCCTGCTCCTGTTCCTTTATATAAGCATCCGAATGTGCTAAAAGTTGCTTTCTTTTCTCATCCATTTGCTGATATATTTTTAAGTCGCGGAAACCATAAAGAAATTCGGTAGCTTCTGTCGATAATATCGCTCGTTTATTTCGAACTTGGCTTTTTATTGAACGTTGACGTATAACAAAAATAGCAGGGATTACAACGGCGGTAAATAATAAACCAATTAGTAGAATTACTGCTGTATGGATAGAATAAAAGGATGCAAAGAAAATCGTACTGATAAACACTAAAGCTAGCACGATTGGCGGGTATACCACGCGTAAGAAAAAGTTTTGCAGACTTTCTACATCCCCTACAATTCTTGCTAAGAGATCTCCACTTCGAAACGAAGTAAATATACCTGGCGCTAAGGGCTCTAGCCTTTCATAAAACGCCATCCGTAAATTACTTAGCATTGTGAAGGTTCCGCGATGGGATACAAACCGCTCTGCATATCTACTAAAGGCACGAATAAAACTTAACATTTTTACAGATGCAATTAAGATAATCAATGTATAAAATGGTGGCTGCAAAGCAGCTTTTGCAATTAAATACCCGCTAGCTGAGAACAATACCACTGTAGATAGCCCCGCAATAAATCCTAATAAGATTGAAAGCAGAATATCTCTTTTTTCTTTCATCATTTGTTTCGTAACAAACACTAGATCCCTCATTCTGCCTTCCCTCCTTGTTGCACAACAATCATATCTCGGTAAACAGAATTTATTTGCAATAATTGCTCATGTGTACCTTCAGCAATAAGTTCCCCATCATCTAAAATCAAGATCTTATCCGCATCTTTAATCGTGTGCAATCGGTGAGCTACGGTAATAACTGTTGCTGTCTGAGCTAGTTTTTCAATAGAAGCCTGTAAGATTCGTTCTGTTTTCAAATCTAATCCGGTCGTTGGTTCATCGAATAGTACAATAGAAGGCTGCTTTAGAAAAGCCCTTGCTAGAGCTAAACGTTGTTTTTCACCGCCAGATAACCCTCGGCCACCTTCCCCTACAACTGTGTCATAACGATACGTAAACGATGCTATTGTTTCTGCAATCCCGGCTCGCTTTGCTGCAAGCTCTATTTCGTTTCGAGTAACTTGGTTAGGACTTCCGATCGCAATATTATCTGCAATCGTGCCTGAAAAAATATAGGGGTGCTGAGAAATATAGCTGAGTCTATGAAACCAGTCTGCCTCTCTATATTTCGTTAAAGGTTCTCCGTCGATAAGGATGGACCCTTGATGTGTTGGAATGATTCCTGCAATCATATGCAAGAGCGTGGACTTCCCTGAACCCGTTTTACCGACAATCGCATTTTTGGATAAAGGGGAGAAATTGGTACTCATTTTTTTTAATTGAAAATCGGCTTCTCCATACTGAAAACCGCCATTCTCAATATCTATTCTTACCGGCAAACCCTTTTCTGGTATAGGTTTACTCCCCCATTGCACAGTGAATTCATCTGTTTCTTTAAGTTCCTCTTCCACTTTACGAATGGCACCCATACTGCTTCTTCCATTATGAAAGGCAGTTCCTAATTCACGTAATGCAGTGAAGTACTCAGGTGCGAGCACGAGTACAAAGAATGCTGCAAAGAAACTAATTCCATCAAAGATAATTAACTGTAGAGCTATTTCCAATGCAATGATTCCAATGGCTAACATCGAAATGAGTTCTAACATGAAGGATGAGGTAAAGGCGACTTTTAGAATTTCCATCGTCGCGTCTCGAAATTGCAAGCTGCTTTGTTTAATCGTCTCCTTCTTCTGTTTAGATTTACCAAATAACTTTAAAGTAACTAGCCCTTGTACCGTATCTAAAAATTCACCTGAAAAAGCAGCCAATTCATCCATTTTTTCTTCGGATTTTTTTTGCGTTTGCATACCAATAATAATCATAAAAAGTGGAATAAATGGAGAAGTGATTACCATAATAATTCCACTATTCACATGTTGATTAAATACAACGATTAATAGAACGACAGGGATGACCGAAGATCGAATCAATTGTGGAATGTATTGGCTGAAGTAACTATCTACCTCATCAACTGCATCCATCATCATACTGACCTTTTGTCCTGATTGTCCCTTCAGTGATGCTTGAACCGGATTTTTTAAATAATTATCAAGCAATTCATGACGTAAATGTCTTTTTGCTTCCGCTCCTAATCGTACGCCAAGTCTTCCACTCATATACGTAAAAATCGAACGAGCTAGAAGAATGAAGAACAACCCTCCCAATAATGGTAGGATTTCTTGAAACCTTTGGTCTTTTAGGAACACACCATCAATAACGGTAACAAGTAAAAAGGCTTGGCCAACAATCGCTCCACCCGTTAACAAAGCAAAGAAGAAGAGGTAAACCATGCTAAATTTTTTGGCATTCAGATACGCTTTTATCGTACGCATTATATATGCTCCTGTTCAACAGTATCTTTCGTTACATCAATCACTATTTCTTCCCTTTCACATAATCTGCATCAAACAGGAATAGACGCATCAGCAAGATTAATGAAGGAATTAATAAAAACAACCCTAGGATAAATACCACTATTAAAGCAATACCTGTTGCTTCATGTGTTGCATTTTCGTAGATCGTAACATATGGATCCAATATATATGGAAGATGACTAGCACCATACCCAAAAAACGCAAAGAAGAATTGTAGCATTACACTGATAAATGCCAATCCAAATCGTTTCCCTTCATAAATTAACCACATGGCAATGATAAAGAAACCAACGGAAAGACCAAACATCCACCAAAGATCAAACATATTTTGGTAATGTCGCTCATTATGCTGACCTAATGCGATGAATGTAGTTAACGCTGCAATAATGGTCGGTGTTGCCCAAAACAATGCATATTTACGAACTAACTTTAATGCTGCCTGGTCATTTGCTCTAGCTGCATAAAAGGTTAGAAATGCAGCGCTAATAAACAATACAGAAACGACTGCAAGTACAACTACACTCCAAGAATAAGGGCTCGTAAATAACGCAAGGTAATCCAATGATACAACGCCATTTTCTTCGAGTATAAATCCACCCTCAGACAATGTTAATGCAATCGATAAGGATGCAGGAATTAATAATCCTGTTGCCCCATACAAAAACATATATACATTGCTCTTTTTCGAACCATAATTCTCAAAAGCATAGAATGACCCTCTTATGGCAAGCAGTATAATTGCAATGCTACCAGGAACTAGCAATGCTGTCCCATAGTAATAAGCTGAATCGGGGAAAAACCCAACGATTCCAACAAAGAAGAACACGAAGAATACATTTGTAACTTCCCAAACAGGGGACAAGTACCTAGAAATTAATTGGTTCATTATATGGTCTTTTTTGGTAACCTTCGCATAATAGGCAAAGAAACCAGCTCCAAAATCAACCGATGCAACAATTAAATAACCATATAGAAAGATCCATAAAACGGTAATCCCAATTATTTCATAACTCATTTGTTATCACCCTTTTCTATCGTCGGGTACTTCTTCTCTAGTTCCTCTTCAGCAGGGTTATTTTTGAATAACTTTCGCAATACTGCCACTCCTAGTACACCTAATACAGTGTAAAGCCCAAGGAATAATAAGAACATCCAACCTACATACGGAGAAGTCGTAGCAGCATCTTCAACCAACATATAACCTCGTAATATCCATGGTTGTCTGCCTTCTTCTGCAAATATCCAGCCAAATTCAATTGCTAGCATTGCTAAAGGTCCACTAACTACGAGAAGCCAAAGCATCCATTTATTATGCTCATTCCACCGTTTAATTTTCCAGGCTAAAATATATAATAAGGAAACCCCTAATAGGAAAAACCCGATAACAACCATCAAGTCAAACATATAGTGAATCCATAATGGTGGTCGCTCGTCTTCTGGGAACTCTTCTAGACCAGTTACCTCGCTTTGAAAATCACCATAAGCTAAGAAGCTTAAAAGTCCTGGGAAGCGAAGCGCACCAGCTGGAGTGTTCTCATCACCTAACCAGCCAAATAAAACAAGATCTGCTCCTTCTTCCGTTTCAAAATGCCATTCTGCCGCTGCTAACTTTTCAGGTTGATGCTCTGCTAAGAACTTCGCTGAAACATCTCCGGCGATAGCTGTCAAAATAGAAAAAATGAATGTTAGTGTTATCGTTAGTTTCAGTGCTTTTTTATGATACTCCGTGTGTTTTTTACGTAACATACTAAATGCAGCAATTGCTGCTAAAATAGCAGCTACTGTTAAATAGGCTGATGCTAAAACATGAAATACTTTTGTCGGCGTTGCCGGATTGAACATCGCGTCGAGTGGATTAACGGTTGCGAATCCACCTGCTCCTGTTGTAAACCCCTCAGGTGTATTCATAAAGGCGTTTACGGAAGTAATAAATACTGCGGATAGACCACCACCGATAATAATTGGTAACGACAACCACCAGTGCATCATTGGTTTTTTGAATCGGTCCCATGTATATAGATAAATACCCAAGAAGATTGCTTCAAAGAAGAAAGCAAAGACTTCCATAAATAGCGGTAAGCTAATAACATTTCCCGCAACTTGCATAAACTCTGGCCATAGCAAAGAAAGCTGTAATCCTATTGCTGTACCTGTTACCACTCCAATAGCAACAGGAATAACAAAACCACGTGTCCACCTACGTGCCATCATTAGATAATGTGGATCATTCTTTTTTATCCCGATAAACTCAGCAATGGAAATCATTAATGGAACACCAACGCCAAGGGTAGCAAATATAACGTGAAATACTAATGTTAATGCTGTTAAGAGTCGACTCATAAGAACTGGATCCAACTCAGTCATCATTGGTATCCCTCCTTTATTATGTAGCGATCATTGCACTTGCTCAGTATTGATCAAGTGAAAATCCATCCATATATTTCCTTTAGGGGATAGATTTCCATATCTTCCATAGTATAAACTATTTTCGTACAGATGAACGTTCATTGCTATGACAAAACATTGACAAAGGTTAAACAAAAATTTGTCTATCTCTGTTTAGTTAATTCCCTAATGTACATAATTTACACCAAAAACTTCAGATTTTTTCTGCTTATAAAAAAGGAGGCTGAAGCAAAAGTTAGCTCTATACCTATACAATCGGAAGATACACTCTTCCCACAAGAAATAGGTTCCCATAGCAGGATCGAATAGCCAATAATCCAATTGTGAATGAAAGCAAACCTATAAGTCAGCCCCATCAAGTGCAACATTACTTAATTATGTTAATTCTTCTTGATCTAAACTATTAAAAAAAGCTTCATTGTAAAGTACTTGCTCATTATTTGGGAGATACTTTTTGGTTTGCAAATGATGCTGATAGGAATCTTTCTTATTTCCTATCTGCCAATTACAATAACACATTTGCAAATGAGGGTACCAAGTAGTATAAGCAATATTGGCAAATCCACTATCATTATCAGCCTCTAATGTTAGAGCAAAGACATACCAGATAATTGCCTTCTTAAACATTCCTTTCTCCTTGAAATAATCGCCAACACGACACGAAACTTCTGCACGGGGCAGATCATACTTTAGTGATTGCAGCAAGGCTTCAACCTCTTCTTCTGGGAGCTGCATAATCTTAAAACAATCTGCTATATAAATACAAGCTCGAATCTCGTCCTCAATCCAACCTCTTTTTGTATCCAAAAATTGTTGATAATAATCAATTGCTTCATCTAAACGCATATGATCTTTCAATTCATTCGCATAATAAAACATATCCCTAGGAGTAAACGGTTCTTTATTTGCTAACTGCTTTTCATAGATCTTTAAATTCCGATCACTTTTAATGGAATCAGCAGGCTTATCTTGTTTTCGATGGGTTACGCCAATCTCTGATGGAACAACGTTGCCACCCACTTGTAGATATTCATGGACAGCCCCGTACCATTTGAAATTATTCGTTCGCTTTACTAATCGATTTCGTCGATACTTAAACGTTGGGTTTCCCTCTTCGTCAAAAGCTGTATAATAATACATTGATACCGCATCAATGTCATCATGTAATTCTTGCTTTAACTTCCTTAGTTTATCAATATCTTCAGGTAATAAAACATCATCTGCATCTAACCAGAATATAAAATCCTTGGTAGCATAACTGAAAGCTTTATTACGTGCTGCTGCAAAGTGATCTATCCATTCAAAATCAAACACCTTATTTGTAAACTTCTTAGCTATATCCTTTGTACTATCCTTAGAACCAGTATCTAAGATAATTATTTCATCGCATATAGATTCCACACTACTTAGACATTGTTCCAAGACCTCTTCTTCATTTTTAACAATCATACACAAACTGATTGTTTTCATATTTCTCACCACCTTCTCTAACTACCACTACTATATGATTCAGATACCTAAATTTGTTAATAATATTCCAGAACGTCTAACACTTTCATTCTCGTTATTTCTGTTATATTCTATAGAAAGAAGGATTTATAGAGAATCTAACGTTTGGAGCGATATATATGACAATGAAGAAAACCTTAACGCTTGCAGGATCAGATTCCAGCGGTGGTGCCGGTATCCAAGCTGATCTTAAAACATTCCAGGAACATGATGTATATGGTATGACGGCCCTCACTTCCATTGTAACGATGGATCCTGACGGTTGGAGTCACAATGTGTCTGCAATTGATGTAAATATTGTAGAGAAACAACTAGATACGATCCTCTCCGTTGGCGTGGATGCAATGAAAACAGGAATGCTTGGATCGGTTGACATCATTGAATTAGGTGCGAAGAAAATTGAAGCCTATCAATTAACGAATTATGTACTTGATCCAGTAATGGTTTGTAAAGGCGACGATGAAGTACTTCAACCAGAGAATACGGAGGCAATGCGGGAGCTATTATTACCTCATGCCATTGTAACTACTCCAAATTTATTTGAAGCTGGACAGTTAGCGCAAACCGGTCCAATAAAAACAGTAGAGGGCATGAAAGAGGCGGCTGTGAAAATTCATGAATTAGGTGCAAAGAATGTAATTATTAAAGGTGGAAAGGCCTTTGATTATGAAAAAGCACTTGACCTTTTCTATGATGGGAACAACTTCACATTATTAGAAAAAGATAAGATTGATACAACGTATAATCACGGTGCTGGTTGTACCTTCGCGGCAGCGATTACAGCTAATATAGCGAATGGCAAATCGGTAAAAGATGCCGTTACAGACGCCAAAGAATTTGTAACTGCAGCCATTACGCATGGATGGAAATTGAATGAATATGTAGGGCCTGTCATGCATGGCGCTTACCACAAATAATCAAGATCTTTGTCTACAACAAAACCCATTGAGTTCATCAATCAATGGGTTTTGTTATTAAACATAATATGCTTCACTTTTATTTATTTCTTCGGAAACTAAACCTGACAACACATGTACCCTTAAAATAAATCCAATTAATTTATTTTCCCCGTTCACAACAGCTAACGGGAACTGGGACTCTAATGCTTTCGGTATTAAATCGTTAATATATTCTTCTTGATTTACAACGGTAATATCATGGCGTAATACATCAGATAAACGTTGTTTTTCTTTTATTCCTTGAATAGCATCACCAATTGTGACAATGCCCTCTACCTGACGACTACGATTAACTACGAACACGCTAGAGATACCATTTTCTTTCATTTCTTTGACAGCAACGTTCAGACCGTCCTTCAACGACACTAAGGCGTTTGGTCGTGTCATAATATGCTCTGCCTGAAAAACCTTAGAACGATCAATATCCTTAATAAAATCGGAGATATAATGATTAGCTGGTGACGTAATAATTTCTTCTGGTGTACCAACTTGTTCTACTTGCCCATTTTTCATAACAGCAACACGATCGCCAAGTTTAAATGCTTCATTAACATCGTGTGTTATAAAAATGATCGTCTTTTGTAATCTCTCCTGAATGTCCAACAGTTCTAGCTGCATTTCTCTACGAATTAATGGATCCAATGCACTGAATGGTTCATCCATTAATAAAATATCCGGATCATTTGCCAGTGCTCGGGCTAATCCAACGCGTTGCTGCATTCCTCCTGATAATTCATCTGGATATTTATCTTCATACCCCTTCAATCCAACTGTTTCAATATTATTCATAGCAATTTCCCTGCGTTCTTCCTTTGAAACATTTCGAATCTCTAAACCATATTCCACATTCGCTAAAATTGTCCGGTGACTAAACAAACCGAAATGCTGAAATACCATCGCTATTTTTTCTTGCCGTATTTTCTTAAGTTCATTCTTGTTAAAAGCGACAATATCCTCTCCATCTAAATAGATAGACCCATCCGTTGGCTTATTTAATAAATTAAAACAACGGATTAGTGTCGATTTTCCACTTCCGGATAAACCCATAATGACAAAGACTTCCCCTTTTTCTACTTCAAACGAAGCATTGTATACACCAACCGTATGATTTGTTTTATTTAAAATGCCTTCTTTGGACATGCCTTCCTTAATCATCGGAATAACTGACTTTGGTTTAGAACCAAAAATCTTGGACACATTCTCAACTCTTATTTGCGCTGTCATTCAGTCGCACCTCCATGTTTTTGGAATTTTCCAGCAACACCATTTGTTATCCGGTCAATAATGATTGCTAAAAATACAATACTGATTCCTGCCTCAAATCCAAGTGCAATATCAATTCGGTTAATTGCTACTAGCACCTGTTCTCCTAATCCTGAAGCACCGACCATGGAAGCAATAACAACCATTGCAAGTGCCATCATGGTCGTTTGATTGACACCAGCCATAATAGTTGGAAGGGCTTGTGGTAGTTGCACTTTTTTAAGCATTTGCCAATTGGATGATCCGAATGATTGTGCGGATTCAATCACCTCTTTATCGACACCACGAATCGCTAGCTCTGTTAGACGAATAACTGGAGGTAAAGCATAGATCAATGTTGCAAATATGGCAGATACATTACCAAGACCAAAGAAAAATATTGCTGGTATGAGATATACAAAGCTTGGCATTGTTTGCATAGCATCTAATAATGGACGCATGACGGTTGAAAAACCTTTACTAAATGCCATCCATACACCTAAAGGTATACCGATGATTAAACAGATGATGACAGCTGTTATTATAATCGAAATGGTTGTCATCATATCTTCCCAAAGGCCAAATGTACCAATCAAAAAGATAAATAATCCATATAAAACACCCGAAACTACTGACTTAAAATACCAACCCATCAGGACAATAAGGATGATAAACAGCCACCATGGCATCCACATTAAGAAATCAGCTATGCCGTTGATTGTTCGTGAAGATATAAAAAAGATAAAATCAAAAAATCCTTCTAATGAGGTATCTAAAAAACTTACAAATTGGTCGACATAATCACCAATTTGTGTCCGTATATCTGGAAAATTTCCCATCTTTAATCGACTGCATAAGCAGTCGTTTCACCTCTCTTGTAATAGTTTAAAAAATAGCAGAAAAAGCAGCCAACCACGTGGCAAGCTGCTTATTTCTTATTGCATCGCATCCTTCACCTTGTTTGCAATATCTTCGGACACCCAACTTGTCCAAATATCTTCATGTTCTTTCATCCACCAGTTTGCAGCTTCTTCTGCTGAAGCATCATTTTCATCCATGTAGCTTAATGCTTCTTCCGTTAGCTCACTGCTAGTTTCATAGTTTTTTAAGAATTCAACAACCTCCGATGCTTGTTCTGGCATATCTTTATGCACTGCAACCACTACATCATTTGGAGGAAATTCCGTCGCCTTCGTTTCATTCCACGTTTCTTCATCATAAGCAGGTTCTTCCAATAAGGTTAAATCATACTTTGCTGTAACTGCTGTGGGCGACCAGTAGTAACCTACCCAACCACGTCCTGCCTCATAAGCATCTGTTAAATCAGCAACAATTGCGGCATCTGATCCTGGCATAAAATTATTCATCGTTTCTTCTAAACCATAAGCTTCAAATTTTGCATCAATTGCTTCAGCTACTGCCCAGCCACTTGGAGCATTAATAATCCGCCCTCGACCCGGATCCTCTGGATCTTCAAATACTTCCGGGTACTTCTTTAAATCTTCCACCGTTTTTAAGTCTGGTGCTAACGGTTCGATCCCACGTTCAGGATCGCCTTCGATAACATAGGTTGGAACATAGAGTCCTTGTGTATTATCATCAAAATTTGTAGATAATTTTTCAATATCTCCTGTATCCATTGCTTCTCCATAAATTTCTTTGATATTATCTGTCCAAACTTCCATATATACATTAATATCGCCATCTCGAAGGCCCTGGAAAGTAGCTGCAGTTGAACCACTCGTTACATCTGTTTGATAACCATACCCCTCTTCAATAATCGTTTGAGCAATACTATTATGTACCTTAATGCTATCCCATCCGGCATCTGCAAAGGTAATGGTATCAATGCCTTGTTCACTTGCTGAACCCGAGTCGGAACTTCCGCAGGCCGAAAGAACTATTAATATAGCAGCAAAAAATAAATATAGTATTTTTTTCATGAATGACTACTCCTTTTATAATATATTCTCAATAGATTCTGTTAATTGGTAATATAAAAATAAATCATTGGAATACCAATAATAAGAAAATTGAGTAGAAACTAAATCCATATTCACCTTAATCTAGGAAAATATTGAAAATGGTTGAACAGGTAAGCTACCTGTTACACAAGAGGTTCTTGTATGACAAAGTTCGGAGAGTATGTGTAATGTTTTCCTTTGTTTTTACAACATATTATATTTTATCGAAAACCCCGTTGCTTCTCAAACTGATTTAACAGGGATCAGCAGGGATTAGTCTACATAAAACGTGATCCCTCCCGTTTAAATGTACCTTATAGCGTATTCATATAAAATACACGCTAATACTCGAAATTTGTCGTAATACAGGTTTTTATTTCTATCTCCATCTTTTAGGCTATATACAATTAAGCAAGCTCTTGCTTACACGATTTCATCCTGCCTGAAATAGGATATAAAAGTCCATTTTTATATAGAGGAGAAATTATAATGGGAAAGAAGTACAATCGAAAACGGTGTAATTGTGCCGCCAATAAATATAACTGCATGCACTGTAAGCATTTTAATAAACGGACATCAAACATTGAACATTTTTGTAATCACTGTAAACGACCAGATGATGTTTGTTGTTGTGATAAAATTGATGGAAAAATTATTAATCAAATTAATAATACCACCTACTATTCAGGAAAAGGCAACACCGGACCTCCTGGAGAGGATGGCGATATTGGTGCTACGGGAGCCACGGGACCCACAGGACCAACTGGATTCACTGGAACGACAGGTAGCACTGGACCTACAGGGCCGATCGGGGATACGGGTGACACTGGAGTTACCGGAACGACAGGGACTACAGGTGTTACTGGCAGCACTGGTGCCACCGGGCCAACTGGCAGTATCGGACCGACTGGGGTTATTGGAACAACGGGAAGCACCGGACCTACAGGTCCGACCGGAGCCACCGGTAGTACTGGTGCTACGGGACCGGCTACGGGTGCTACGGGGCCCACGGGGCCTGGACCTATAGGACCCACAGGACCAACTGGGACCACTGGAGCGTCAGGGACTACAGGTGTTACTGGCAGCACTGGTGCCACCGGGCCAACTGGAACTACGGGGATAAGCATTACTGGACCGACGGGTGAAACAGGGCCGACAGGACCTTCAACTGGTGGATCATCCTTTTATCAGACAGTAAAAATAGGTGATATTGATACCGAAATAGCATTTAATCAAGGTTCAGGAAATAATCAGGCTGTCGGTGCATTAACTATCGGAAAGGGTTCAACCATCTCAAATTTATCTGCTTATATCGTTCAAGACGGTAGCATTACAGGCAATTTTCAAATGGCAGTACTAGAAGTAACTTCAAATACGGATTCAGTAGTTGTAGGTATAACCGATACAGCAACAAGCATTGAAGGAGGTTTATTCACATTACCGCTTCTAACTAATGTGACACTTAATTTAAACTCGCCCTATTACTTTGCTGTTTATAATCAGGTAAATGGATCTGATATTGGAGGAAGAATAACTGGTCTCGCCACCGTACAAGACGCTCCCCCAATTAACTTTAGATCTCAAAACCTCCCAGGGTTTTCAATCGGTCAAACAATTAATGTCAGTGATCAAAGCCTTTTAGTATCACCTTGGATTTCTGGCTTTTGATCAAACAAATATATGGCCCCTGATTAAATCGGGGGCCATACTTAAGCATTCCTTAGTTATTATTGTCCTATAAATCGCATTGCTTTACTTAAAACGGTCGGCACGACGGAGACATGATTCTCTTCCTCGACCTCATAATAAACAGATGAGATACCTTTGCCTTCTATTTGCTTCAGTCGACCGGAAAAATTTCTGGCATCATTTATCATATGATCCTTTTCCAATTCACCTACAGCCATAAATAAACGTAAGTTTTCGGTATCATTTATTCCATCTAACCATTCTTTTTCTTGATCAATAATCGATCGGTTATTCCACCAAATAGAAGGACTTGTAATAAAAAATGATTGAAATGAATTCATCCTTGAGAAAAGTACCTGTAAGGCAAATAAGCCACCTAATGAATGTCCAAATAACGTTTGCTTCTCACGATTAATGGAAACATGTTCTTCTACAGCAGGTTTCAATTCTTGATTGATAAACATCATAAATTCCTCTGCTCCGCCATTTTCTGGCCATTTATTCCCATCAGGCTTAGCTGGCAAATCGGAGATCTTTGTTGGTGGGGTAAAGTCATACATGCGATAGCTAGAAGCAAATGCCTCCTCTACAGGATAACCAATTCCTACGACCACCATTGGAACAATGCCTGTTTTTTGTGAACGGACAGATTGTACTTTAACAGCCTCTTGGAAGGTGTGAAAAAAAGCATTTCCATCTAATACATATATTACCGGATAACCCGTTGGGGGAGCCGGTTGTTTGGGGATGGATATATACATTTCATAAGAATGCCCTTGTTTTGAAGTCATAGACCAATTCTCTGCTCTCCAAGTAGTTACTGGAGATGTTGTATATTGTACCATGCGTACTCCTCCTTACCATTACTTTTCTATACTATCATAACCAAAACAAACCGGAGCATTATCATGTGGATCTATCATTACACGAGCATCTATTTCAAAGACTTCTTTTAGTACGGGGTTCGTGATAATCCTTGATGGAGGACCAACGGATACAATTTCTCCAGCTTTCATAGCAACTAATTCATCTGAAAACCTAGCCGCATGATTAATATCATGTAAAACCATTACAATCGTACAACCATGCTCGGCATTAAGCCGCTCTACGATTTGTAACACCTCTAACTGATGAGCCAAATCAAGATACGTGGTTGGTTCATCTAAAAGCAAAATATCTGTCTCTTGGGCTAACGCCATTGCTAGCCAAACCTTTTGTCGTTGACCACCTGATAAGTTACCAAGTTCTCTATCTCGAAACCCTGTTGTCCTTGTAATATCCAAGGCCCAATCCACTATCTTTTGATCTTCCTTCGTAATTTTATTTACGTTTTTTCGATGCGGATACCTACCATAGGTTATTAATTCTTCCACTTTTAATTCATTAGGAGCAATAGGATTTTGTGGAAGCAATGAAAGATGTTTAGCAATTTTCTTTGTCGGAATACGGTTCAAGTCTTTTTCCTGTAAAAAGACCTTGCCATTACGCTGCTTAAGAATTCTTCCCATTGTCTTTAATAAAGTTGATTTACCACAACCATTTGGCCCAATAATCGTGGTAATCTCGCCTGTTTTAATTTGCAAATTCAAATCCTCGAAGACCGTGTACTTTTCATAACCTGATGCTAACGCTTCTACTCGTAAACTATTCATTTGCTCCCCCTCCTTACGCCTTTGTTTTTACTAGTAAATATAGAAAATATGGAACCCCAATTAGTGATATTACAATACCCACTGGTAATTCAGCTGGAGCAAATACAGTTTTAGCAACAAAATCAGAAGCCATAACAAGCAATACTCCTAGCAAACCACTTACTGGCAGGATATACCTATGTTTCAGTCCGATTAGTCTTCGAGCAATATGCGGGGCCATCAATCCGACAAATCCAATACTACCGGATACAGATACACACGCACTAACTATTGCTACTGCACTAATCAATAGCCAGGACTTTTCTCTTTCAACTGCCATTCCTAAGCTCTTCAGACTCGTCTCTTCCAATTGAAGTAGATCGAGAGAATATGCTTTTTTATAAATAATGGGAATAAATATAATTAACCAAGGTAGCATCGAAAGAATATAATACCAGTTTGCATTATATATTGTGCCTGAGATCCAGACAGTGGCCATTTCAAAATCGGATGCCTTCATTTTTAATGATAAATACAAAGAGAAAGCGCCGAATCCGGAACCAATAGCAATTCCAGTTAATATAAGCCTTTGTGGGTCCAATTTTCCATTCTTCCATGCAAATAGAAAAATAATGGCAGCTGCTAGTAATCCTCCAACTAAACCAAAGATTGGCTGCATCATAATAGAAAGAAGATCCGTACCGTTCATATTTCCTTGGAAGAAAAACATAAAAGCAACTATCGCTGCACCTGCTCCGGCATTAATCCCAAGAATTCCCGGATCAGCTAGCCCATTACGAGTTACCCCTTGAATAACTGCCCCTGCCATTCCAAAACCAAGCCCTACTAATCCAGCAATCACAATACGAGGGAGACGAAAATCAAAAATGACTAAATCATAATCTTCATTCGGATTAATTCGTAATATCGTACGAATTACATTTGACACACTTATATCAAACGACCCATTCGTAATACTTATATAAAAGACCACCGAAATAAGACATAACATAATAAAAATGGTGAGGATAAAACGACCGTTCAAATAGTTAGGCATGTTTCTCTCCTCCTTTAGTTCGTATTAAATAAAGGAAGAAAGGAATACCAATAAAAGCGGTAATGACGCCAATCGGTGTCTCAAATGGATAATTAACAAACCTACTTAATAAATCACATAGTGCTAAGAAAATACCACCAATAACTCCTGCACATGGAATAATCCATCGATAGTCTACACCAACTAGGAATCTCGTAATATGTGGAATAATAAGCCCGACAAAGCCAATTTTCCCTACTAATGCTACTGCCGTCCCTGTCAGCATAACCACTGCTAAAATAGCAAAGGCTTTTACAAATTTTGTCCGTTGACCTAAATTTACAGAGACCTCATGACCAAGCGATAGAATCGTAATTGATTTAGAAAGAAAAATTATTAATAGAATCCCAGTTAATCCAATGGGGATTACTAATTTTAACATTTCTGGATCAACTTGATGTAGTCGTGCATTGTACCAAAAACTAACATTTTGGGATACTTGGAAATACGTAGAAATAGCTGAAGAGATACTACTTAAAAAAGTACCAATAACCGTTCCAATGATTGCTAGCCTTACAGGCGAAAGACCATTTCGGATAAGTGAACCGAATCCAAATACAATGGCGGCACCTATTAATGACCCTACCATTGAATAAAGAATCATTTGCATAGACGACATACCTGGAAGCCATACCATACAAATTGTTATTACAAACGCAGAACCATCTGTTACTCCCATAATGGAAGGGGACGCAAGATAATTTCTTGTCATCCCCTGCATCACAGCTCCCGATATGGCTAGAAATGCCCCTACTACAATTGCCCCGATCGCTCTAGGTATACGCGACGTCATAATAATCGCATGATCAACATTTTCAGCATCATAATCTACTACAGCTTCCCAAACTGTACTTAATTCAATTGGTTTTGTTCCATAAATAACGGATAAACAAGTGATTAAGATAACAAATATAGGTGCTGTTCCTAATATAAGCATATGCACATTACTTATTTTCCTCATAACTTCTACGCACCTTATGTTTTATTCCGCTAAATTCTCCTGTACACCTTGAAGGAATTTAGTCTTGCTCCACGCTGTTCCACCTTGGGCTAATGGGTCTACTGTATTCACGTAGACATTATCTTCATTAACTGCTTTTACACTTTTCCAGATTTGATTCTCTTTTAAATCTTCCAACATATTTGGCTGGTCCGCATTTTCATCTTCTGCAAATTGTAAAAAGATGTGATCCGGATTTATTTCCGCTAGTTGTTCTAAGGATATCATCTCCTGCGCTTCTACAGATTTAATCTCCTCAGGCACAGAAATTCCTAAATCATTATATAAGACAGGATTTAAATATACATCTTGTGGATAAACAAATAAGTTACCGCTGCGCACTCGAATCACAAGTACTTTTTCATCAACCATTGATTCCACAGAACTTGAGATTTTTTCTACATCTTCTTTATAACCGTTAATAACCTTTTCTGCTTCATCCTGTTTTCCTGTTAACTCTGCCATTAAATTTAAGTTATTCTCCCAGTTCGTAGAGATATGTGAGACAGGAATCGTCGTTGCAACTTTGTTTAATTGTTCCGTTACATCGGCAGGGAACTTAGAACTCCCCAATATTACATCCGGTTTCATACTTAACAATGTTTCATAATTAGGCTGGGTTTTTTCTCCAATTGATTCCGCACCCTCAAGATCTTCTGCTAGATAACTTGGCAATTCTCCCGCATAAGTAATGGCACCAATCGGTTGTACATCTAACATAGCTGTATCTTCCATCGCTTCTAAACTGGCTGCAGCAATTTTGTCTGTCTCAGAAGGAACCGTATATTCTTCTTCTAAATATGTAACTGTTTTTTCCTCTTCATTTCCAATACTTGCTTCTGTATTTTTTTGATTATTCTCAGCAGACTCTTCCGAATCACTGCTAGCACTACTACCACAAGCAGATAAGACAATTAATAATAGACATACAATCGTAAATATAAATAATTTCGCTTTCATTTTTTACTCCTTCTCTCTTTTAACTAATGAAAACAACAAAAAACAGAAAATAACGCCTCCTCTTTCTAGATTAGATTTATTTTAATTGAGAATGATTATTAATATCATCTAAAATTTTATGGGAAAAGGTATACTTTGTCAAATAGTTTTTTAACATTTTCGATCAACTATATTTGCTCTTTTATCCGTTTTCTACAAGAAAAAACCTGAACAGAAAATACTTTGTTCAGGCATGGCTTATCGTATATGTTTTGTAATAGCTACTTTCCTTCTTTTTTAGCATCTTAATCGATTATAGATATAACATGAATTACTTCTATAAAAAGGGGTGCTCTTCCGGCTACCACCCCAGAAGAGCATATTGAATTACCTGAATCATCGCTGTTACTCCTTCAGGAAATTTAATTACCTAAAGGAATAATAATTTCCCGAATGTATAAATGTTGCACAAAGTAAACCTATAGTATATTCACGAATAAATCAAGCACTTTTACTTAAAATTAATTAAAGAACAGGATAGCTAAGAAACCCTAACTTTTTTATAGTTAGGGTTTCTTAGCTATCGAATAATTTGCTCATACGTAGACGTTACTGCCTCTTTAATAAACACATTGGGAGACATTGGATTTATTATTACAAGCTCATGCATCGCTCGTGTACATGCTGTATAAAACAAAGAACGCTCCGATAACGTATAATGTTCTGACGAAGCGTCAGGAATTATAACTGCATCAAACTCTATCCCTTTTGCTAAATATATCGGCACAATAAGTAACCCTTTAGTTAATGAATAGGTATCCTCCGATAATAACGTTACATCCATGTGATCCTTCAATGCAGAATAAATAATCTCACTTTCTTGCATGGTTTTACAAATAATAGCTGTGCTCTCATAGCCTTGTTCTGTTAATTTGTTTACTTGTTCGTTAATCCTTTTTATTACCTCCGCATTGTCATTGACCATGATAACTCTTGGCTTCTTCCCCTCTCTTTCAAATGGCTCAATTTCTTCATTCCCTGGAGCAAAATGTTTTGTAAATTCAACGATTTGCTTTGTTGATCGATAGCTTTTTGTTAACGTTATTCTTTCTGCATTCCTACCAGCCAAACTTGGGATTAACGGGTTTTCCTTCGTCATTTGAACATAAATTGCTTGATTAATGTCTCCTAACAACGTCATATTCGTGTAAGGGAACATATGCTGTATATAAGCGAATTGAGAAGAAGCGTAATCTTGTGCTTCATCAATAAATAATTGGCGCACTTGTCGGTCAGAAGTATGCCCAAGTAATCTCCCTTTAAAGTAAGCATACGGGGCTGCTTCCTCCCAATATAAATGTTTCTTTTCCAAATTTTTCTTCGTTTGTTTTGCAAGGGATTGCCACTCTTCTGGCTTATTATCCGATTTCCAATCTGCAAACATCTGATAATACGTACCCGACACATCTACAAAAGCAAACTGTTGAATTTGTTGTTTTAACGAACCAAACATCTTTGCGACGACGACTTTCCTTAAAATCAACTCTTCATTCGCAGCACTTTCATTCTCCTGTTTCTGTGATTCATAATAAGCTTTCACATAGGCTTCTTTATCTAAAAGCTCGATTTTTTCTTCTACCCAATCCTTTTTCACTTCGGCTTTTTGGAATGGACGCAGCTCTTTAACCAACCATCGCACAACCAATTCTAGTCGATTAGGCAAAGTCATTTGCTTATCCAATGAATAGAAATACTCGCTGATTCGGTGTTTGGAGATAAGAACTTCCTTACGAAAAGAGATATTTTTAAATTGAACTCCTTCTGTAAGCAGCGAGAACAAGTATTCATCAATTAATTTCATAAATGCTAGCGTTGACTTATACCCAATGTTAGATAATCGACGATTAAAATGGATGTCTTCTGTTTTCGTTAACGTATATTCCATTTGAGCAAAAGGAGATTCAATTGTGAACTTATTCCCTATCTTGTCTTGCAAATAATCAAAAAAAGTTACCTGCTTCACATTTGCTTCTCCTAGCTCTGGTAGAACATTATTGATATAACTTGTAAATAACGGATTAGGTGAGAACAGCATAACATTTTCTGGATTCAATTCTTTTCGATAACGATACATGAGGTAGGCAATTCTCTGTAAGGCAGCAGATGTTTTACCACTTCCAGCAACCCCTTGAACAAGTAGGTATTTGCTTTGTTCGTTTCGAATAATTTTGTTTTGTTCCTTTTGGATGGTAGAAACAATACTTTTCATTGTCGTACTTGCATTATTCCCTAAAGCTTCTTGTAATAATTGATCTCCAATTGTTAATCCTGTATCAAACATACCTTTTATTTGACTATTTCGGATAATGAATTGTCGTTTTAAAGTAATTTCTCCGGTAACTTCTCCATCTAAGGTCTCGTATGAACCCTTACCTAGTGAATGATCATAATACAGGCTTGATATAGGAGCACGCCAATCATAAATTAAAAAATCTTCTTCAGCAGCATCCATTAACGAAGAAATTCCAATATACAACGCTTCTTTACTTGACTCATCATCTTCTTTAAAGTCAATTCTCCCAAAATATGGATTATCTTTTAATTGTTTCAAGGTTTTACGTTCGTCATCTATATTTCCGTGAACCAGTTCTTTTTGTTTTAATAGCTCAGCTTGCTGTTTAATACTTGCTTCTGTTTCAATCACATCATCTGGTTCATCTAAATTAACAGTTACATCATCCCAAAATGTTTCACGTAACTCAATAACGCTATCCTTTAAATCGGTGGCGCGTAATGCAAGTTGATCTTCCTTTTTGTTAATTTCATTAATTACTTTATCCACCCGACGCTGTTCTATTTGCCAAGTTTGACCTTCTTTGCTCACATTTACCAACCCCATTCAAATCAATTTGATCATTTGTATTGACTTTACAAAACGAAAAGGTTATAATATAATTGGATATATATATAAGTTATATTATTTTTGTTCGTAACCTGTTAATCATACCATGTTTCTATCCTCGGTGCAACAGGTATTTTCTATTTCCTCACTTCTTACCTCCTCTTTTTTACCGTCAGCCTTACATTTTTCATTTTAATACGTATCTTTTTCTGCCTTTTTTTCGTTTACATAAATGAAAGGGGAAATTGAAAAAGGAGTGTTTTTCATGAATGAGTATTTTCATCATGCTTGGAGAGAGTATGCACCCTCGATATGGAAAGCTTGTTTATTTTACACAAAGGATTCTTATGAGGCCGAAGATTTAATGCAAACCACTTGGCTAAAATCGTTTACGTATTGGCAAAAGAAAAAGCAGGGCTCATTAACAAAAGCTTATTTTTCAACAATTGCCAGAAATACATGGATCGACGAATGCCGTAAAAGAAAACATACTACGATACCATATCAAGATGATGAGCAGCCCGTAGATGAACAAACAGATAACATCGCAAGTATATCTCTTGTTCCCATATTAAATCAGCTCGCCTCAACATTAACCATTAACCAACAAATTGTATTTTTATTAGCAGACGTCTGTCATTGTAGTCTAAAAGAGATAGCCCAATTAACAAATTTAAGTGTTGGTGCAGTGAAGGCCAATCTTTTCAGAGCACGTCAAAAGGTTAAATCTCATGTTAGAGAAAATATTGACATGGACCCCCCTATAGAAGAGGATCAAGTACTTCGCGTGCAGCTTTATATAACTGCTCTACAAACAGAAGATACGCAGTTACTGGCCAGCTTATTGACAGACAATGCTACCGTTCGTTCATTATACGCCCAACAACAAACAACTACTACTCCTATGGAATGCAAAATGGCTGCTTAATTCATATGAGAAACTCACAGTAATTTCATCCTTTTTCAATGACCTTTTATCAAAAAAGGCAGGTGTTTTTACAAATGAGCGTACCAATTCCATATGTTGTGGAACAATCAAATCACGGTGAGCGAAGCTATGACATTTATTCAAGGCTCTTAAAAGACCGAATTGTATTTATTGGTTCTGAAATCGATGATACGTTAGCAAATAGCATCACAGCACAATTATTATTTCTCGCATCTCAAGATGCTAAAGCTGATATATCTATGTATATAAACAGTCCAGGGGGTTCTGTTTCTGCTGGATTTTCTATCCTAGATACGATGACTCATATTAAGCCAGATGTTCAAACTATATGTACGGGAATGGCAGCATCCTTTGCTGCAGTCCTACTTGTTGGTGGTACAAAAGGTAAGCGAATCGCACTTCCGCATTCAGAAGTTATGATTCACCAGCCACATGGCGGAATGAAAGGCCAAGCAGCCGATATGAATATCTATGCCAAGCGAATCATTAATCAACGGAAAGAGATTAATCAATTTATTGCTGAAAAATCCGGCCAGCCATATGAAAAAATAGCTAAAGACACAGATAGAGACTTCTTTTTGAGCGCTGAAGAGGCAAAAGCATATGGTATTGTAGATAAAATATTAGAATAGAATAAACAAAGAGCCAAGCTCAAGTCTTGGCTCTTCTTTATGCAAGTTTTAAAACTAAAAGCTTTGTGCATCACTCGATTTTCTGTTCTTACGCCTTTAATAACTTGGCATTAATGGCAACAATGATAGTACTTAAACTCATTAGTACAGCCCCAACAGCTGGACTCAGAATAATACCAATTGGAGCCAGTATACCTGCTGCCAGCGGGATAGAAAATATATTATATCCTGCCGCCCACCAAAGATTTTGGACCATTTTTCGATATGTCTTTTGCGATAAGTCCATTAAGGCAACAACATCATTTGGATTACTTCTTACAAGTACGACATCAGCAGTCTCCATCGCTACGTCAGTGCCTGCCCCAATTGCAATTCCTAAATCAGCTGTAGCGAGTGCTGGAGCATCATTAACACCATCACCAGTCATAGCGACTTTCCAACCCTTTTGTCTAATTTTTTTCACTTGATTTGCTTTATCATCTGGCATTACTTCAGCATATACCTCATCAATCCCTAATTGATCAGCCACCCAATTGGCTACTTTCTGATTATCACCTGTTAGCATAATGGGATGAATTCCTTGTTTATTAAGTGATGCAACTGCCTCTTTTGCGGTTTCCCGAATCATATCTGCCAATGCAATCATTCCGATTATCGATTCATTTACTAACACAAATACAACTGTCTTAACTTCCTCAGAAAGTTGTTCGAAAACCTCTTTATCATATTTAAATTGTTTCTCTTGAACATATTTAGGACTAACAACATTGACAACCTTTCCATCTACCGTTCCTTGAATTCCTTTGCCGGTAATCGATTCAAAATCAGCCACTTTACTCCAAGTTATTTGCTTATCCTTCGCTGCCTGAATAATACCTGTAGCTATCGGGTGTTCTGAATGTTGTTCAATGCTTGCAGCATATGCTATTACGTCCTCCTCTTGATGTGAATCGTTAGTAACAATATCCGTTACACCGAACTCACCCCTTGTCAATGTTCCAGTTTTATCAAATACGACAGCGTTCAAATTTCTTGCTCCTTCGAAATTAGCTCGGTTACGAATAAGCAAACCTTTCTTTGCTGAAATTGACGTCGATACCGCAACAACTAAAGGAGCAGCTAAACCTAAAGCATGTGGACATGTAATAACCATCACAGTCACCATTCGTTCAATAGCAACATCAAACGGATACCCTAATAGCAGCCAAATAACTAAGGTTACAAATCCAGCAAATAGCGCTAAGTAAAACAACCACTTTGCCGCTCGATTTGTCAGATCCTGTGTTTTTGATTTGGATTCTTGAGCTTCTTTTACCATAGTAACAACTTGCGATAAGAATGAATCTTCTCCTGTTTTCTCTACTTGGACTGTTAATGAACCTTCTTTATTCACGGAGCCGCCAATAACTTCATCGCCTTTCGATTTCTCTATCGGTACAGATTCACCTGTTAGTAAGGATTCATCAACGGCAGATTTCCCTTCAATGATCAATCCATCTACCGGTACCTTTTCTCCGGGTTTCACTAATACATAATCGCCATTTACTAAATTGGCCAAAGGCACATCTTGTACGTTGTCATTATTTTCATCTATTTTATGCGCTTCATTAGGCATTAGTTTAACCAGTTGTTCAAGTGCATTGGAGGCTCCCATTACCGAGCGCATTTCTACCCAGTGACCGAGGAGCATAATATCAATTAACGTTGCTAATTCCCAAAAGAAGTCCTTACCTTCCCAGCCAAATACGGTTAAAGTACTATAACCATAAGCAACTACAATCGCAAGCCCAATTAATGTCATCATTCCAGGACTGCGATCTTTTAATTCATCGATAGCTCCGGTAATAAATGGCCATCCACCATAGAAAAAGACAAAGGTAGATAACGCAAATAGAATATAGTAATCAAACGGAAAACGCCAATCTACACCTAGAAACCCCTGGATCATCGGAGATAATGCAAGAATTGGAATCGTGATAACAATTGATATAAAAAACCGCTTTTTAAAATCATCTACCATATGGCTGTGATCATGTCCACCATGATGATGTCCGTGTGAATGCTCATTTTCTACACTATCGTGATGTTGATGGTTTGTATGGTTATGGTTCTCGTGTTCCATTATATAGCCTCCTTTATTTAATAAGTTATTATTATTTTATATATAAATCCTATACACAAATACTATACCCCCCTAAGGTAATTGTCAAACAATAAAATTGAACCCTTTTAATAAAAGGGCTCAATTCCATATTTTAACTATTTGATTTTGTTTTCCGAAATGGAATGATACCCCAGTGATCAAGGTAAGCTTTCAGTTTATTAATATCTTGATGGGAATTGGTAAACCCAATATGGCCATCTGGTCTTATTAAGTATATTGCTTCTTTCTGTAATCCTTTCCCTTCTGCAATCGAATCAAAACTGAATGTATAGAGCTTTATCCCATTTTCATAACAAAAATGTTGCATTTTCGAAGTTGCAGAACCATAAATATGAACTTGCCAATCAACCATTTGTAATGATTTGTAATTCTCCTTTGTATATGGGAGTCGATCCCCTGCTTGAATATCCCCAACTTCCCCCTTACTTATCGAACTATTTGGATATGAAATTTGAGTCTGAGAGATAACCCGAAATAGGCCTTGTCTAATTCGGTTGGAACGATTAATAAAAGGGATAGCAACAGGTGCCAGTTGCTTGCGTAAAACACGGTCCAACAAGCGTTTTGATACAACTCTAGTAAAGGCTTGATCCGTAGTATTCACTAATCGTTCGGCAAAGCTTTTTCTTTCCTGTTCAAAAGTATCCAGAAGTTTAAGGTTACTTTTTCCCTGTATCACCCCTGCAAGCTTCCAGCCAAGATTCATTGCATCGCCAATCCCTGTATTCATTCCTTGTCCACCCGCAGGACTATGAATATGCGCAGCATCACCGACGAGGAATGCTCTCCCTTTTCGAAAATGACTAGCAACTCGATGATGAACGTTATAAGAGGAAAACCAATTCACATCGCTGACTTGCAATTGATATGCTTTTTCAATAAATGACACCAATTGTTCATTGTCACCAGCATCCGATTGCATGGACATTTGTGGGGGGAACACACCAATTGCTCTGGTTGTACCAGTGCTCCTTACGGGTAATAGAACTACAAACGAATTATCACGCAAACATAAAGACAAATTATGAGACCCTACGGGTTTTCCTGTAGCTTTAATATCCATTACATAAAACTTCTCTTCATAAGTTCCTCCAGGAAAATCTGCTTGTATTTCTTGGCGAACAGCACTTCCAGCACCATCACAACCACATACATATAAAAACACTTCCTCCACCGTTTCATCGTAACTCTGTAAGGTTGCTGTAACATTATTCTGTCTTTCTTGAAAAGAAATCAACTCTGTATTCCACTCTACCGTAACCCCAAAGGAGCTTAGTTTTTTCAGCAATAATTTCTCATGCTCATCTTGCGGAAAACTAAACGGTGACGTGTAGTTGCTTATTCCTTCCCCTAATGATCCCACATGCATTCTGGCTCGTTTCTTACCATCTACATAAAGGTTGATATTTTCTATTTTAATACTCTCTGTAACCATTTCATCCGCAAATCCAAATTGATCATAAAACTCTAATGTTCTCGGCATAACAGCCATCGCTCGAGATGCAGTACCAGGTCCTGCTGCTTTATCAATAATCTTTGTGGACACACCTTGTTTTGCCATACTTAAAGCCAACGCCAGACCAGTAGGACCTGCACCTACGATTAAAACGTCGGAACCCATCTTGTTTCCCCCTCAATTAATATTGTTTTAGGTATAATTTCTACAATTACTTATTTGTTCCCTGCATGACCTTTCTCGAATCTCTGATTTGCTATTTTAATCGATAACTGTTGATTTATTAGGATTACGATAAAATTCAAAGAGCATGTGAATTTGTTCTTGTGTATTTCTTCGTAACGAAAGATTCGGTAAATGATTCTCAGAGAAAAAAGCAATATCATTGGTTTCTATTCCAATCTGCTGCGATCCGCCGACTATTTCGCATTGTATGAATATTTTATAATAGTGAAATGGCTGCGGTGGATGTTCATGTTTATTCGTATCTAATAAGGAGAGTAATTTAATTGGAACGACATGATAGCCGGATTCTTCGTTTATTTCTTTTGCAATATTTTCACTTGGAGAAAGCCCTACCTCACAAAAACCTCCCGGCAGAGACCATTTATCATCCATTTTTTCACGAACCATTAATATTGTATTGTCTTTAAATACCACCCCTCTAACATCAACTTTTGGAGTTGGATATCCTTGTTCCTTATCAAACAAAAGATTTAGCTGTTGCATCGTTAGCTCTGATTGTAACGCCATCATTTCTTTACTAATCTTCCGAAGTTCTTCATACCGTTCTCGATCGAATGCATCCCTTGAGAATGTTAGCCCAGCCTGTGATAATGCTTGTATCCTTTGAGCCCACTTCAGCCATTGGTCCTTCACCTTAACATTCCTCCTTCACGCTTCTTTTTCTTTAAGTCTAACAGAATAATCTGTGTGGTTATTTATAAAATTCTAGGGGATCCTAATTCATGATAAAGTAAAACAGGAGGATTCGAATGCCACACCAACAACAAGAACTTATTAGCACATTGCATGAATGTATGACAGCATGTAATCATTGTTATAATGCATGTCTTCAGGAGGAAGATATAAAGATGATGACAACATGTATTCAATTAGATAGAGAATGCGCAGATATTTGTGGTTATGTAGAACAAGCAATCACAAGAGGTACCCCATTCTTATCTGAACTAACGAATGTTTGTGCCGCTATTTGTGAAGCATGTGGAAAAGAATGCAAGAAACATGCACATAATCATTGTCAGCATTGCGCAGAAAAATGCTTTACTTGTGCAGAAGCATGCAAAGCAGCTTAATGTAATGAAGGAAAACAGATCGCATTAGATGCGATCTGTTTTCCCTTTGGGTACTACCCACTTATAGCCAATACCCCAAACTGTTTTGAGGTAAAGGTCAATAGGGAAACCTGCTTTTCTCAATTTATCTCGTATATTACGAACATGAGAATCTATCGTACGTGCTTCCGTGCTTGCATGCAGCCCCCAAATGAATTCAAAGAAACGCTCCCGAGTAACAACGATATTCGGATGGTTCATTAAATGACCAAGCATCAGAAATTCTTTTGGTGTTAATGGAATGACCTGATTATCATAGGTAATCTCAAACCGATCCTTGTCCCAAAATAATCCGTCTACTTCAATAAGCGCCTTCGACGTTGTCCTTCTTATTAAAGCTTCTATTCTGGCCAATAACTCTGATTCATCAAACGGTTTGGTAATATAATCATCCGCCCCTAATCGTAGACCTTTAACAATATCCTCTTGTTGATCTCTAGCGGTAATCATAATGATAGGAACATCAGAAAAATCTCGAATGGTTCGGCATAACTGCCACCCGTTTATTTCAGGCATCATAATATCCAGCAGTATGATGTCAACGTTTTCTTTGTCTAAATAGTTTAGTGCCTCCATGGCACTTTTTACCTTTGCGCAGACATAACCATGAGGTTTTAAGTACAAAGCTAATAAATCTAACATTCGTTGTTCATCATCAACTAATAATATGCTATTCATCAACCTCACTCCTTGGTAGTTTAATTATTACTCTTGTACCAGCACCTTTTTTACTGAAAGCATCAATTGTACCACCATGTGCCTCTACTATTTCTCTGGCAATGGTTAACCCTAAACCAGTGCCTCCGCTTTTTCTGGATCGTGATTTTTCTACTCGATACAATCGATCAAAGATATAGGGTAATTCCTTTTCCGGTATACCTTCGCCATTGTCTGAAATCGAAATGTCAAGGCGATCTTTTTGTTGCTTTACTTCCAAAGAAATATGTCCGTGTTCATGTGTATGCTTTATTGCATTATCAAGAATATTTAACAATACTTGTTGAAATCTGTTTGGATCTACAATTCCCTCTATGCTCTCAGGGCATGCAATCGCCAAGGTTAATTTCTCCTTCGTCAGTACAGGATTTATTAAATCAACAATTGGTTTTAATATCAGATGAAAAGGCACCTTTTCTCGATGAATGGTAAATGTATGCTGATCCATTTTAGCTAATTCAAACAAATGTTTGATTAACATGGAAAGCCGGGTTGTTTCTTCCCTAATAATCTCCAAATATGCTTCTCGATCGGAAGCTTTTAGATCTTGACGTTGAACAATATCTGCGTACCCTTTGACATATGTTAAAGGTGTTCGCAGTTCATGTGAGATACTTGCAAGGAATTCATTCCTCTCCTTTTTCATTCGATCCAAATCATTTGATAATGATGTAATTGATTTTGCAAGTTCTCCAAGTTCATCATTCCGCTCTGTATGTAATACAACTTGGTGGTTACCTTTACTTAATTGTTCAGTTGCATGTTTCATATTTAATAAGGGACGGGTAATAAACCGTGTGAGTAAAAAAATCGTAATGATGGTCAAACCAATTGTAATTAATCCGATTAAGGTAAATTGATCACTTAGATGATTCAAGATTTTCTTCACTTGATTGGTACTTGCAAACATAAACACATGACCACGATGTTCTCCACTTATATTTATTGGACTATCCGTAGCAATAAATGGCTCATCCTTCCAACGATCCTCTATAACGATACCCTCTGTAGGTATCTTATCATAATTTATGCTATGAATCAGTTCTGTCATTTCTGGATCAATAGGATCTGAGTTCACGATAACCTCACCTACTGGATCTGTAATGACAACGACAAAATCAGAGGCTGATTCCATTAAACCAACATGTTCTAAGGTGGTTTGTGTGAAATTATCCTCCAATACCTCACGATGTGTGTTCCCTCTAGCTAATAAATTTCCAATTACTTCATCGATCCGCTCATTAGCTAAATTAATATAAAGAACAAAATAAAGGAACCCTTCAATAATTACAATAACGAAAAAGAAGAGAATCCCTACCTTTAAAGAGAGCTTATTAAACATTTTCCTATCCCCTTCATCTGCTTTAACTATAATCTATACTAATCCTTGATTATCAATTTTTTGTGCATATTTGCAAATATATTTTCCTATTGTTGTAGAAAAGGTGTCATATAAAGTGCAGATAATCTGCAAATTTATTGGCTAGAATAATATAGACAAAATAAACACAGGAGGAACTATCGGCATGAATAAAAAAGCTTACGTAATTGGCTTGATCTCCCTATTGTCTCTCATCGTACTCACCGCTTGTTCCAATAGTCAGGATGAGCCAGATAATTCAGGTGAACAGCAAACGACAGAAACAGAAGCTACCTCTAGTGAACACGATGGACATGAAGGTATGAATCATTCTAGTTCTGGAGAGGTACCAGATGATTTGAAAGAGGCAGATAATCCAAAGTATGAAGTTGGAAGTAAAGCCACCATTGAAACGGATCACATGGCAGGGATGAATGGTGCAAAAGCAACCATTTCTGGCGCATATGATACTACCGTATATACAATAACCTACACCCCAACCAATGGTGGTGAAAAAGTAGAAGACCATAAATGGGTTATTCGTGAAGAGCTAGCTGATGTAGAACAAGAGCCGATTAATGCTGGTTCAACAGCAACCATAAACGCGTCACATATGGAAGGAATGGTCGGAGCAACTGCGACGATAACTTCAGCTAAAGAAACAACGGTATACATGGTTGATTATCAATCCACAACAGATGGAGAGGCGGTTAAAAACCACAAATGGGTAACAGAAGATGAACTTGCTCCTATAACCAAATAAGTTTTTACTTACTAATCATATACATGGTCCAATTACTTCCCAGACTGGATTCATGTATTCCTTCTGTTATTCCAAAGCTATTTTTCATTTTATTGAATTTCTGATCCACCTTGAACCATGTGAACGTAAGCCTGTTTCAAGGTGGATGCATTCTATCTGTGGTTACCCGAACTACACTTATATACTGAGGAGCCAAAAGATACTTATATTTCTTCTGCCTTTGCTGTAACATTTTGATAATACCCTGCTTTTGATGATCGAATTGCACAAATAAATAGGGTAATTGCTACGAACAACATCAGGGTAGCTCCAAAAACAACAATACATCTAATTGGTATAAGCTCAGCAGCAACTCCAAATATGGCAGTGGCTAAAATAATTAGAAAGGCTTCAGCAAATCCATAGATACTTCCTACTCTTCCCATCATATCGACCGGTATATTATTTTGATAAAATGTATAAAAGCCAGTATTTGCAAAAGCAGTAGCAAATGATAAAACAAAACAGCCGACGGAGGCAATCAAAAATGTTACAGACATCGAGAAGACAACATAACCAATTGCGGTTATGATTGATCCTACACTAATCAACCAAGAAGTTGGTATCTTCTCGACTACGATGGTATTTATGAAAGAACCTACGAATACTCCCGCACCAGCAATACTGACTAAAACCCCGTATTCTCCTTCAGATAAAGACAGCACTTGGGTTGCAAAGGCTGCTTCTAACGAATCTGTAGCTGTCATTATAACGATCATGACACTAAATAAAAAATAGACAATCATAAGGTATACGTTTTGAAGACTAAAGCTTATTACAATACTCCAATCAGCTTTCACTAACGACATTTTTTTATTTATCGTTCCTTCTAGTTGTCTAGACTTCTCCAAATTAGGCATTGCTAGTGTAAATAAGGCTGATAGGAACAAAGCAATAGCATTAATAAAAATAGCCATATTAGGGGTACCAACGGTAAACAACATGCCTGCAATTGCTGGACCAGTCAAAAAGGCTCCAGAATCAAGTAAGCTGCGTAAAGAATTAAATCGTTTTCTTTGTTTGGACGGTATTAACTTCGTAATGTATGTCATAGATGTTGGATGATACATAGAACTAGCTATGGTAATAATAAATACCATACAATAAATGAACACGAAAGAAGACGCAAAAGGTAATATCGTAATTAGCACCGTTTGGAATACATTTAGTATGATCATAAGGTATTTTTTATTTAAACGATCAATTAATGTTCCCGACCAAATGGTAGTGAATACCGTCGACAAAGCTCTAACAATATATAGAACAGAAACGGCAAGTGCAGATCCTGTCATGTTTAGAACGATAAGATTTAGAGCAATAAAATAAACCCAATTCCCCACACCGGAAATGCCGATACTGAACAATAAGATAACAGGATAGCGCCAAGTTTGAACCAATCCTTTTAACCGCATTTAGATTCCCCCTAAGTTATTCATCATCTAGTAAATCAAAATAAAAAACCCCACCCCCAAGAACATCGTCTTGGGGGCGAGATTTGGAATCCAAAATCGCGGTGCCACCCCAGTTTATTTCTGTGTCGCCACAGAAATCTTATCAAGTACGGCAGCTAAAATATCGCATGCTTATACTCTATCTCAATAACGGGAGATCCCGTCACACCATCCTCTTCCAATTCTATTAGAAAACTCCTGTGTGCAGCTCCGAGACTTGTTTCAATGAACTTGATACTCCCTCCTTTTCAGCATATGGAAGGTCTCTGCAGAAGCTCTTATTCAACTACTCTTCTCATCATTGCTTTTAGCTAAAACTTTTTATTATTGTACTGAAGTATGATTATTTTGTAAACCTTGAATTAACCGGTAAACACCTCTTCCTCCGGATGACGAATAGATGATTGCTTCTGCCTAGCAAATACAAAAGCCAATGTTAGTGGTCCCAGCCTTCCAATAAACATCATAACCATAATAATGCATTTCCCAAATGAAGTAAGATCTGTTGTTAACCCCATTGATAACCCAACTGTACCGAAAGCAGATATCACTTCAAAAATAATCTCCATAATCGGTGCAGCTTCTGTAATGGACAGGATAAAAACAGCGATAAAGATAGCTAAGATACTAATAATCATAATCGATAGTGCACGCACAATTGTATGCACCTTAATCATTCGATTAAATACCGTCGTTTCGCTTTTACCTCGTAAAAAGGAGACAGTTGCTAATAACATGACGATAAATGTCGTTACTTTAATTCCACTTCCAGTTGAACCACTTCCTGCGCCAATGAACATTAGTAACATCAGAAATAAGATGGATGGTACTGTCATTTCCGCTATAGGTAGTGAATTAAATCCAGCAGTACGGGGGGTAACTGCTTGGAAATAAGAACCCCATAACTTATCTGTAAATGAAAAACTACCAATTGTTTCAGGATTTGAAAACTCTAAAATAAATAGCGTTAATAGCGCGGTTATATTGATAATAAATGTACCGACGAGCATTAATTTCGAATGTAACGATAGCTTTCGAAAGCTCTTTTTATCCCAGATATCCACCAAAACGGTAAAGCCTAAACCACCTGTAATAAATAATCCCGTAATTACAATATTAACCAAAGGATCTCCAACATAACCAGACAGGCTGTCAGACCAAAGCGAAAAACCAGCATTATTGAAGGCAGAAATACTATGAAAAACACTTTGATGTATCCCCTCTGACCAGCCATATTCAGGAATCCAGCGTATAGATAATAAAACAAAGGCAATAGCCTCTATGGCAATAGAAAAAACAAATAATAGTTTTACTAATCGAAGCAAACCACCAATTGAGGCCTCATTTAAATTTAATGACTCCTGCGTCAGAATCCGTTGATGCAATCCAACCTTTCTCCGAAGCATCATTAATAACAAAACAGAAAATGTCATTAATCCTAAACCGCCTAGCTGCATCAAACTCATAATGACAATCTCGCCAAACAAGCTATAAGCACTGCCTGTATCAACGACAACAAGACCAGTGACCGTAATCGCAGAAGTTGCCGTAAACAGGGCGTCTAACCATGAAACAGAAACAGTAGTAGCAAATGGTAACTTTAATAAAAGCGTCCCTACTATAATAAATACTAAAAATCCTAACGCTAGAATCTGTGGCGGGCTTAAACGGATGGTTTTTCCTCTTAATGGATGCAATGAAATGATTTTAATCATTGCTTACATTCCTTTATTCTCAAATCGTTTGATGTCATTTTTATGCCCCATTACAACTAATATATCTCCTTCGTATATAAAATCATTTGGTAATGGAGATATATTAACCTGTTCGTCTCGTTTCACTGCTAAAACTGTACAGCCGAATCGCTTACGAACATCGACTTCTACTAATGTGCGGTTACTTATCTTAGCAGTAGCAACGACTTCCACAATGCTGTATTCTTTTGACAGCTCAATATAATCAATGATTTTCTCAGAATCCAGTTGATGTGCAATTCGCATCCCCATTTCTTTCTCTGGCTGAATAATTCGATCTGCACCTATTTTTTCCAGCACTTTATGATGTTGTGTATTCTGCGCTTTCACCCATACCTGTTTGATACCCATTTCTTTTAATATCAATGTACATAAAATACTCGGTTGAATATGTTCACCAATAGCAATAATTGCATAATCAAAATTTCTCAAACCAAGTGATTTCAGAATCGCTTCATCGGTCGCATTCGCAACTACCGCATGAGAAGAATGATGTTTTAATCTATCTACAATATTTTCGTTCGCATCAATTGCCAATACTTCATGTCCTAGCTGGTATAATTCTTTACAAACATTACTTCCGAATCTCCCTAGACCAATAACCGCAAATTGTTTTCCCAAGTTGCATCCTTCTTTCTATATCCTCCCCATGTGTAACCATCGCAAATACCTTTATCATTCTATCCAAAAACAGTTCATTAAATAATGGTAATAAAAAAGACCATTACAAATAGAATGGTCTAAAGGTAACCCCTTGGACCTTTCTCTCGTGTTTATGGACGCTTACGGGGTTAGCTGTCGGATTAGGGACTGAGAGTATCCCATCTTACTAGCAAGTAAGATTCACCCCTAGATAAGTATTTCATCTTATCAAAAAATGGTTCCCCCGCTCATTGAGATTAAGCGATTAAAAGGTTTGGATATTCATTATTTTATTAAACATTCAACATCACACAGAATCAAAGAACGAAGTTCCGTTTATGCTCTGCATGTTCATGGCAAAAATCTGCGTTTATCAGTAGCCTCTATCACTGATCCTTACGATGAATAAGTGCCTATGATAAAGTATAATTTACTCCGATTCATTCTCATTGTCAATAACATTTTTGTAAAGTTTTTTATATCAGTTGTAACTAGCATTAAGCAGTATCTTTAATCCGAAGAGGTAACCCTCTCAAAGCTTGAGGTTACACTTTACCATTACTCACTAACCTTGGTTTTCATCAGCCGTAATGAATTTAAGACGACAATCAATGTCGCACCCATATCTGCAAAAATAGCAATCCATAAGGTCAACCAACCTGGAATAACCAGAAGCAAGGCAATAACTTTCAACCCTAGAGCAAAAATAATATTTTGCTTTATTACTTGTAATGTTTTTCTACTTAAATCCATCGTAAATGGAAGCTTACCGAGATCATCTGCCATAAGCGCTATATCTGCAGTCTCCATAGCAGTATCCGTTCCCGCTCCACCCATAGCAATTCCAATGTCAGCCGCAGCCAAAGCAGGAGCATCATTAATTCCATCTCCCACCATTGCTACACTTCCATGTTGTTTACTTAGTTGTTTAATAGCATTAAGTTTCTCTTCTGGCATAAGTTCTGCTCTTGTTTCTGAAATACCTATTTGCTTCCCAATTGCTTGCCCAGTTGCTTGATTATCTCCGGTTAACATAATCGTTTTCTTACCTAATTGGACTAGTTTTTGAATAACAGTTGGGCTGCCTCTGCGAATTTCATCGGCAACAGCAATGATACCTTCAATACCTACCTCTGATCCAAGCAACATGACTGTCTTTCCTTCTAATTGCATGTGTTGAACGGTTTGTTCCACTTCAGTTAAACGATTTAGCTTTTCACTGAGTAAAGAGGGGCTGCCAATGATATATTCCTTTTCTTGGATAAAGGCTTTTGCCCCTTTACCAGTGAAAGACTGAAAATCAGTAGCCACACATCGCACTACTCCTGTTTCTTTGGCTTTACGGATAATCGCTGAAGCAAGTGGGTGCTGCGAATAGGCTTCGATTGCTGAAGCAGTAGCAAGGACATCCTCCTTTGTCATATTACCTACCGGAATGACATCTGTAACTACAGGCCTTCCTTCTGTAAGTGTGCCTGTTTTATCAAATGCAATAGCATCTAACTTACCAGCTTGTTCTAGATGAATACCGCCTTTAATCAATACACCTTGCCTTGCTGCATTACCGATTGCCGTTACAATTGCCACAGGTGTTGATATTACTAATGCACAAGGACAACCAACAACAAGAACAGCTAGACCACTATAGATCCATTCTGACCAAACAGCACCCATAAATAATGGTGGGATAACTGCAACCAAGAAAGCGATGATTAAGATCGCAGGTGTATAGTATTTTGCAAATCGGTCAACAAATTGCTGAGAAGGAGCTCGCTCAGCTTGTGCTTCTTCTACTAAATGAATAATCTTAGCAATCGTTGTCTCTTTGGCATACTTGGTAACCCGAATCTCCATAGAACCTTCTTCATTAATTGTTCCAGCAAACACCTCATCTCCAATCGACTTATACACAGGAATCGACTCCCCAGTTATAGCAGATTGATTAATGGAAGATTGTCCAGTTACAACTTCACCATCCATCGCAATCTTTTGTCCAGGTTTAATGACCATAATATCACCAATCTGGACATCCTCAACATCGATTTCAATAAGAGTATCACCACGACGAATCGTTGCTCTATTTGGTGCTAAATCCATTAAGGAGCGGATGGATTGTCTTGCTTTATCCATCGAAAACCCTTCCAATGCTTCACTTAAGGCAAAGAGAAATACGACAACTGCACCTTCTGCCCATTCACCTATAATAGCAGCTCCAATGATAGCAATCGTCATTAGTGTTTTCATATCAAACTGCAACTTAATAAGGTTTTGAAATCCAACTTTAAATAAATCATAACCACCAATTAGAATCGCTGCAGCAAATATACCAATCGTTATCGGACTGACTTCTCCTATCTGGAAGTAAAAACCATACCCAACCATTGTTAATAATAGCGAAACCATTACCGTTATATTTTCACGTTTCTTCCAAAAAGGTTTCTTCGGAGCCATTCGTTGACGTTCTGGATAAACTTTAATTCCGTCAAAAGCACCAGCTTCTTCAAGTTGATCAATGGTCGCTTCCCCTTGAACCGTTATTTTGGATGCCCCAAAATTCAACTGAACATCTTCAACTGCATCGATAGCGCGAATATTCTTTTCAAACTTCGCAGCACAATTTGTACATGATAGGCCTTCTAAACGATAAACTTGTTTATTTTCCTTCACTTGCTACACCCTCTTTAGCATGAACAGTAGCTATCGTTACTAATTGATGAATGTGTTCATCTTCTAACGAATAAAAAACCAGCTTCCCTTCTTTTCGATATTTTGCCAAACCCATATTCCTCAAAAGTCTAAGGTGGTGGGATGCTGTGGCTTTTGTAGAACCGATTATATTAGCTACATCACAAACACATAGTTCTTTCTCTAGTGTGAGTGCATAGGCGATTTTTAAACGAGTTGCATCTGAAAGTGCTTTAAAGATCTGTTCAACACCTTCTACTTTATTTATCTTCGGTTGAATTCGATTTACTTTATCTTCATCAAAACAGAATGTTTCACATGTATCATTTTTCATTTGAACATTGTCTTTCATCAATACCGTCACCTCAGTCAAATAATTATTTGATTGTTTGATTATAGTCTATGAGAGTGAACTAATTATGTCAATTGGATTTTTTAACAATTTTTTGTAAAGTATTTGACAACTTTGTGAACAATGTGAATAATATATGTATAAGGAGGATGAGCGAGATGAAAAAGAATGATAAAATGCTTCATGCTGTTACGTATGTAGGGGCAACTGTATTATTGATCGGAATTGCATTGTTTTTATATGGATTTTTTGTAAGCGGATACAGCACAATTACCGGCATTGGCATTGGTACAATCATGGGGGCAGTGTTTATCTTTCTAATGGGAATATTCTTTGTTGCTACAGAGGAAATGCTAGAAAAGCGTAATAAGAAAATGGAAGAACCCTTTCATAAATAAAAATGAAGCAAACAAAAGAAATGTGTCACTTGTGCTGTGATCAAAAAACATAAAAAAGCAATCGACAATATTTCTCGCCGATTGCTTTTTTATTTTATACATAACCCCAGATCATTGCTAGCATCGTACCTAGTACAGTGATGACAGCTATAATGATCCCATAATATACACTGGTGTAAATCGTATTCTTATCTTCAGATTCACCGGCATGCATGAACAGCACTAACTGCAATGCAGCTTGGGCAAATGCTGTAACAAGCAGAATAGTCATTCCCATGAAAAATGACATATCGAAGAAATACACAGATAGTGCAACACCAGTTAACACTAGTGAAAATATAAAGCCCATGACGTGTTTAGCTGGGAATAATTCTTTCATTTACATCATTCCTTTCAAATAGATGAAGCTGAAAATAAAGATCCAAACAACATCTAAGAAATGCCAGTAAAGAGAGAATATGAATGACTTATTGGCTGTTTGCGGAGTTAATCCTCGTTTAATTACTTGAATTAGAATAACGATCCCCCACGCTAAGCCAAACGTAACGTGCAACCCATGCGTTCCTAAGGTTGTTAACAAGATGGACGTGAAAGCACTTGTTTGTAGACTAGCACCTTCATGAACATAGTGAATGAATTCATATATCTCAAAACCTAAGAAGGCTGCTCCTAGAATAAGCGTAATGATGAAAAATGTCATCATTGCCTTTTTTCTGCCGAGCCGCATTGCATGGATACCTAAACCAATAATGAAACTACTCGTTAATAATAAAAGTGTTTCCGCAAGAACTGGTGGCAGTTCAAAAATCTCCGCACCAGCTGGTCCCGATCCTGTACGGGTTTCTAATGTGAAATACGAAGCGAATAACGTTCCAAACAGCATGATTTCTGCTCCAATAAAGATCCAGAAACCAAGTATATTCATACGTCCTTGCTCTGTACTGTATTCAAGCGGTTGCGTATTATTATTATTCATTTTTAGCACCCCGCACTTCCGATTCTGTTCTTTTAATTTCCTCTACGGAAATATGATGCCCATGATCATTCTCAAACGAACGATGAAGCATGCAAGCAAAAATACCAATTAGAGAAGCTATGACTGTGATCCACATACTAAAGATAAATGAAAATCCAAAGATAAAGAAGAAGACACTCATAACAAATGGGACACCACTATTGTTTGGCATATGGATTTCTTTCAGTCCATCTCTAAATAACGTATGACCATTTTTCTTCGAATCCCACAATGCTTGACTAGAATTAACATGTGGTGTAATTGCAAAGTTGTATTCAGGTACTGGATTATGCGTTGCCCACTCAAGGGAACGTGCATCCCAAGGGTCGTCTCCAACATCTCTAGAAGCATAACGCGTACTATAGTAGATATTGTATACGATTAGGATAAATCCAATGGCCAGACCGATTGCACCAATAAAGGAAATCATATTCCAGATACCAAAACCAGTCGATTCAGAGTACGTGTACATACGACGGGCTTGCCCATCTAATCCAGAAATAAACATTGGGAAGAATGCTACACAAGTTCCGATTGAAATGAAACTAAACGCCCATTTACCAATACGCTCATTAAGCATAAACCCAAACATTTTCGGCCACCAGTAAGTTAGACCTGCAAGCATTGCAAATACAACACCTGGTATGATTACTAAGTGGAAATGAGCCACTAAGAACATCGTATTATGATATTGATAGTCTGCTGCTGACATTCCAAGCATCACACCGGTAACTCCACCAATCGTAAAGATCGGGATAAATGCTAATGAATAGAGCATCGGCACCGTGAACACGATTTTTCCTTTCCAAAGGGTCAAGAGCCAGTTGAAGATCTTAATTCCTGTTGGAATGGCAATTGCCATCGTTGTAATAGAGAAAATACTATTTACCATTGCTCCTTGCCCCATTGTAAAGAAATGGTGAACCCATACAACAAAGGATAACAAGGAAATAACGACCATCGAAGCGACCATGGAATTATATCCATACAGATTCCTTTTAGCAAAGGTAGAGATAACCTCACTATAAATTCCGAAGGCCGGTAAAATTAGAATATAGACCTCAGGGTGTCCCCAAACCCAGAATAGGTTAGCCCAAAGCATATCCATACCACCGTCTGTGGTTGTAAAGAAATTGGTTCCAAACAAACGGTCCATCGTTCCCATCGCTAATGCTACGGTTAAGACTGGGAAAGCAAATACAATAATAATATTTGTAATTAGTCCTGACCATGTGAACATCGGCATTTTCATTAAGGTCATGCCAGGGGCACGCATTTTTAGGATGGTAACAATAAAGTTAATACCCGTCATTAACGTACCTAGACCAGAAATTTGTAGTGCAAGCATATAATAATTCGTTCCGACCGAAGGCGATAATTCACTACCCGCCAGTGGAAAATAGGACGTCCAACCAGAACTAGGAGAACCTCCAATTACAAATGACAAGTTAAATAACATTGCTCCCATAAAATACAGCCAGAAACTAACAGCATTTAACCGTGGGTATGCTACATCCCTTGCACCAATTTGTAAAGGAATAACAAAGTTCATTAAAGCAATAATGAATCCCATTGCCATAAAGAAGATCATTACAACACCGTGCGTAGAGAATATTTCATTATAGTGCTGTGCATCCAATAACGTATTCTCTGGCATGGATGTTTGCGCCCTCATCATGATAGCGTCTACTCCACCTCTAAACAACATGAGCAAGGCAGAGATTAAATACATAATTCCTATTTTCTTATGATCAACCGTTGTAAGCCATTCACGCCATAGATATCCCCATTTTTTAAAATAGGTAAGACCGACGATGATTGCTATTGTAGTAAGAACAATAGCAGCCATCGATGCGTAAATAATTGGACTCGGATGCGGAATTAGAAATCGTTCAAAAAAGTCCATTCTTATTTCTCCTTTCCGGATAACCCAGATGTACTAATTCTTAATGTTGATGCTCTGTGTTTTCCTCTGTTTCATCTGCATGACCGGAATCTGATTCATGTTCACCATGTGCATCGTGTTCTGAACTAGATTCATCATTATGTTCACCTTCCGAACCAGCACCATGACCTTCATGATGCCCTTGTGGTGGAGGGTTGAATTCTAAGTGTGTGCCTGTAAAGGTTAATTGACCAAGATGACCGGGCTCAAGCAATTCATTAAATTTATCCTCCGTTAGTGGATCTGCTGTTTGTTTGACTTCTTTCACCCAATCATTAAATTCTTGTTGCGGCATTGCTTCTACGCTGAATGTATTCTCAGCGAAACCTTCCCCACTAAAGTTCGCATTTCTACCCATAAATTCTCCAGCATTATCTGCGGCTAAATGCAGCGTAGTTATCATATCGGACATTGCGTATTTTTGACCGCCCAGTTGCGGTATCCAAAAGCTTGTAATTGGTCCATAAGAATAAAGTCTAAACTCTAGTGGTCTATCAGTTGGAACATAAAGATAGTTAACCGTTTCAATATCTTGTTCAGGATAACTAAAATGCCATTTCCAATCTGAAGAAGAAGCATAAACCACTAGTGGCTCATCATTCTCATATCCTTCTGGAGTAGCTTCTACTTTATAGTTACTTTGAACTGAAATTACAGATAGTACGATTACGATAAGTACCGGAATCCCTACAATAAGTGATTCAACTATAACATTCCCTTTTATATACGGTGGCTCATATGAGTCTGATTGTTTTGATGCGCGGTATTTATATAGGATATAAGCCAACATAGCAAATACCACAATTACAATAACAGACATAATAGCAATTGATATCCAGATGACATTCGCCTGGGTTTGAGCCTGCGGACCTTCAGGGTCTAATACTAATAATGGCTCACAACCAGTAAGAACCGCTAATAATGTGAATAACGATGCTAGCATCACCCATTTCAATTTCATAAGAGATACCCTCCCCTGCATGTTGTTTAAATGAAAATATATTGAAATACTTTTGTTACACACTTCACAAAATCCATCATCAATATTAATACCATAACCATTGAAAAACAATATTGATGTGTTGGATGTCAGAAAATGTTCAAGTTTTATCATACAAAAAATGAACATTTAATGAATAAAATATGGCAGAATATAGGTAGTAAAAATTGGGATAAAATGACTTATTAGCAATATACTAACCTTCTTAGCGCTTTCATGGTTGGGCTAATTAATGACAACTTTTTTGATAGGTAATAATTACCTTTTATCAAAGAAAAACAAACCCAGTAGTAAAAGACCTCCATTAAATGTTTATGGAGGTTTTTTACTACTTTTTTATTTTTAGAAGCTACTAGATACATTACAAAATTTAGTTTTTATGCTATATAACCTTATAGCAGTTAATAAACTGCTTGGCTCTGCTATAACTCATTACGGGGTATTTATAAAAAAATCTAAAACACTAGTTAAATCCTTTTCCCAAAACGCCCATTCATGTCTTTCCTTTTGTTCTTTATACTGGACTGTTGCTTCTTGCTTAAGAAACGTATGATATAACTCACGATTTCTCGTTAGAATATATAGATTTTCTTTGGTAATGGGAGAAACAAACTGTTCCTCGTCTATCCCCACGGTTTGATAAATATTCCAATTTAGTGTCGCGACATTGTTTATAACAGCAATGTCTTTCTTTGAAATTGCTGCAGATTGGAGTAACAGATGTGTCCAATTACTAGGTTCCTTTATCGCAATATTTAACGAGACGTTCCCACCTAGTGAACTCCCAAGAATCCCCCGTTTTACAACATTCCTTTTTAACGAAGCCTCAATTTCAGGAATGAACTCATCGTTCATGAACTGAATATACATACAAAAATTGTTGCCACTATGATGGTAGGAATGCCATCTCTCAAGGGAATCTCCAGGGTGTATTAAAACAAAAACAAGCTTTTTAGCTAATTCAGGATAGGATTCTATTATATTCTCTACGGTGTTCTCTAATCCTCCTAATTCTAAATAATCTTTGCCATCTTGCATATACAAAACATATGCATTAACTGTATCATCGGATGTTAAGAGATAGTAATCAAAATTCTTGTTTAGAAATTCACTATAAAATACCTTTTCAAATTTCTTCACAACATCAAAATCCCTTTCCCAACCCGTTTTTTTAAAAGTATTTTCAATAAGTATAGGCCTCTTACAGAATGATTCCCACACCTTTTTTCTTTTTTGTTTAAGGTGAGTTATGAGTCTTTACTTCCTCTGTTAACCCGGACAAATCTAAACTTTCTGGCCAGTGGATTTGGATGCCAAATTTGTTTAATAGATTTTGATATTTTGATAAATGACTCTGATCTTGCCGGACTACATGGGCATCTATATTATTAAGGATTGAATAAGCTGCTAGATACCCAGAAGACTCTCCAATATTCCACTCTGTTGGATGCAAGCGATAGCAACTATTGGTGATTTGAGTCGTCCCGATATTTTTACATGCTGGTAATAGATTTTTAATTCGAATCGGCAGGAATGCCCCCAATGGGATTTCGTAAGGATAACAGGGAATATAAAACGCTCGATTTGTTATTGTCGTATGATGTAAGTCTAAATGATAACTTCCTACTCCCACACTGTCAAAGTAGCTATGTATCCCTTTATTACCTATTAACTCACGACTTACATTATGTTCTGTAATCGTGTACACGGCTTTAATCCTGCGTGATTCACGAATGTATGGTGATTTAGCTAGACCGTCTTCTGTACCTAGGACATCCTTCCTCAGTCGTAATCCTGGATATCCATTTCCTCCGTCTAAACGAGGAGCTTCGGTTTGTAGCCAATATAAAAGAGAGAGACTAAGTTGTTTCGCATTCTTTAAGTTTTTTTCCTTTTCTTCTGTAGAAACGTCAATAATTGAACCTAAAAAGTAATCATTTTGTGCCCAATTAATGAGCGAAATATCGCCTTCATATAGATTTTCTTTTAAATTCATCACATCTAGTATTCTGCGATAGGTAAATAAAGAAGGAATACCTTTATCATTCGGGAGTAAAGTAAATTCTCTTAGTTTTGTTGTATCTTTTGTATTTACGGTATACCAACTTAATAGCGGCATATCAGAAAATTCAGGGACAAATTTCTTCCAAAAATTATATTGCTCAGGTTCCTCTATTGTAAAATTCCCACCTTCTACGTAATCAACAGCAAAAACATGTGTAATCGATTGTGTATCAAATGGATTCGCTTCTTCTAATGCATGAGGTTCTCCAGTATCTTTTTGGGACTCTGCTCCCGTTACATACTCGGCACCTACTAATGGTAAAAGATCCCCTAATTCCGTTGCGTCTAAAAAGTATTTACCTGTTAATTCTACCTTTATATGATTATATACATGTTGAACAATAACAGAAGTAATGTTATCTTTAATCATGCTGGCATCTACTGGTTTGAAGTTTAAGCGTATCTGAATTCTGCCACTATTAAGATAAGGGGATAGCATATCTTCAATTACCTGTAACGCAACCTTTGGTTCATGGGTCAATCGACTAACCCATCCGTTTCCAGGGTTTATCAACTCATTATCCCTTGCAGATTTCGTTAGCGGATAGTTAGATTTGTAATAGTTACGAACTCGATTTCTAAATTCCAGGTATGTAGAAGTACAACCAAATTTTTCGATCCACTGATGTTCATCTGGAGGTACTGCTTGACTTGTAAGCTGACCACCAATCCAATTTGTTTCTTCAGTCATGATGACATTTAATCCCATTTTAGCAATTGCTAAAGAGGCCATACAGCCCCCCAGACTTCCACCTACAATAATTACGTCAGCACTATCTTGAGTCAACAAAACGATCTCCCTCGTTTCTATTTTTAATTCAATCCAAAATGTTTTTGAGCAGTACATTATTCATACTATCTTAGAAACTTTACTTTCAATCGAACGCCACATTCGAACATTCTATTCCATGGGGCGTATGTGTACAACTCCTCAATATTAATCTGAGGAAAACTATTTTTAATCTTTTCTGTAAAATAGCAAATCATTCGTCTATCTCTTTCCTTGTTTACTAAATCAGCTTTATTTTTTAGATCAAAATAACTCAAATTATGATTTGGCAGGAATTTAGTTGTCAATTCCTTACGAATTTCAGCTTGATAGAAGTAATCATCTAATAAATGATATATTATATTTTCCTGTAACCGCACTGAATATCCATTCTGTCCGATAACCCCTTGTGAAAGTGTCGTACCTAACGTATTGCAGTTTGTATTCCACCCTTTATAAGATACTATTTTATCGAGAATCCCTTTTTCATCCATTAGCGTTATTAAATCAAAATCCCCCCCGTTTGCATAAGCCGAGTCCGCTACAATTATCTTTCTCCCATGAAGAATATAACGCTTCATTTGGCTAACAAATTCCTTCATATCTCGAAAACTAGTATAAGTTGCATCCTTATTATACTGATCACAAGATTCCTGCATTACAAGTCCAGGTGTATTATAAGCAAGGATTAGATCTGCACTATTAGCATCATCTACCAGTAAGCAGCCAGCAGCTCGTATATGGAATTTCATGCTCTCTTCAAATGTTCGATCCTCGTACATGGGGGTGATTTGTGGTCCATGTATACTACTCCATATTGGGAATATTTTAGGACAACAATCTTTTAAATCGTTATATACACGTGCCAGTAATGTGGCACCTGCCTCATCTGCTCCTGGATAAATTAATACCTTCTCATATAAATGTAAGGATTCTCGTTTAGATAGAATCACTCTTTGGTCCTTTGCTGTATAGCCATATTCCGAACTATCATCTTGAGGAATAGCTAAAAAGGTGAAAACCCCTTCATTCGCTAGTTCAAGCATCGATTCATTAATATGAAGATTATATTCCCTTCTAGTTTCATAGTCCTCAACATACTTTTCTGGTAATCGAAGTTGCACATCATGTAATTGAATTAATTCCTTCTGAGATAAATCTTCGTGCTTACTCTTGTTATGCAAATACGAGTTTAAAAATATCTCACGCCCCCAATCCTCATAATAATCCGGCTCTTCATCACTTGAACTATAACTTGGTGTGCGCATAATTAAATTAAATGCATAAATGGGTAAGTTAGCATGGTTTCTATGGAATGAACGCAATCTGTTCAACCATCTCATACCTGTATCTTCAGACAAATAATGTAGACGGGATGGTATCAACCCGCCATATATGAGCATATCGATGCTAAGGATAAGTGCGTGACAATTCTTTGCCTCCACGTTCAGCCATTCCCATAGCTCCTCGGTATGTGCGGGAGATTTTTTGTTTCCAAAAAATTCATTTGGCGGTAAAATTAGTTTAATTTCAGGTGTTGAATTCGCTATTCTTTTAACAATTTCCGTATTACAAGGTCTTTCATCTATTGGAATATAGATAATTCTCACAGGCTCTCACCCTCTTATTTAATTTTAACAATTACCACATAGCCTTATGAACAATATCTTATATCACCTCTTTCTGAATTTTACGTTGAAATTCTTTTAAAAAAATATCCAGTAAATAAAATACCGATACCTCATGAATTGAGCATACATCCGCTTCCAAATCGTTTGACGATGGAATTAGAAACGAAATATCGGCCCCCTCTGAAATTGGGGAATCACGTTGACTCGTAACACCAATTGTAATTGCATTTTTACTTTCCGCGCTTTGTAGTATGTTTATAATATTTGAATCAAATCCCGATATACTAATCCCAATAACAATAGATTCTGGTTGCATTAAATGCGTTGACATCTCCATTTGAAACTTAGTCGAAAAAGCGTCCACAGGAATTCCAAATTGCATTAATTTGTATTTTATTTGGTTAATAACAAACTCCATTCCTTCTGAACCATATATTAATATTTGTTTTGCTATTAGAAACTGGTTTTTCAACTTTGAGATATCCTTTGGTTGATTTAATGTTTCGAGTTTATTTAGTACATTAATATACTTTTGCTTTATCTCCATTAAACTACTTGTTTCCGTTTTGTCATGTATTCGTGTACCTACAATTGCTTCCTTAGCCATTAAACGAAGATGATTAAATGAACCAATTTCTAATTTTTTACAAAATCGGGTTATCATCGATTCAGAAACCTCTATCTTATCAGCCATTTCTGAGATTGTTTTACTTGGCACATCACTAAGATTCATCATGACATACTTTGCTATTCTTCCTTCTCCTTTTGTGAGTTTATGTTTATTTGATTCAATTAACGTTGTAATTCGATTAAATGGTTTCATTGATTCCTGTATTAGAAAGTGACGTAATGCTCCAATCATTCCTGCATCATTAAGGTTACCTGCAATTTCTATTTTTGTTTTACGGAGAATGGAAGGAATAAGATCTTTCTCTAATTCTTCCATGATTAATGGATACAAATAATCTTTTTGATGGGTTATTCCTCCTCCAATAACAATCATTTCTGGATTCATCATATAAGCAATAGTAGAAATTCCTTTCGATAAAAAATAAACCAGTTTTTCTATTTCCTGACTACAAATTTCATCTCCATCTCTTGCTAACTCAAAGATCTGCTTCCCATCAATTGCCTTTTCAGGTATGCCTTTTTTAATGGCTACATTTTTAATAAGTGTTCTTGTAGATGCAAGTTCTTCAAATTGGCTTCCTTCTATTGGAATATAACCAATTTCCCCTCCACTAAAGCTATGACCACTATGTAGCTTATTATCAATAATATAGCTCCCACCGATTCCTGTTCCAATAGTTAGACAAAACAAGCTTTTTACGTCTTTTCCTTTTCCAACCCATGATTCTGCTAATCCAACACAATTCACATCATTTTCAACCTCTACAGGCAAGCCAAAATAACTTTCTAACTCTTTCTTAATTGACATACCTGTGTAATCAGGGATAAGGGACGAAGCATACAAGATCACCCCTTTCTTAGAATCCACTTGACCAGCTGTACTAATGCAAATTCCTCTTAGATCATGCTCTTCCAAAGATTGTTTACCTATTTTTTTTACTTTTCTTAATACTCCTGCTCCCCCTAGATGAGCATCTGTTAGTATTTCATTTTTGTTAATAAGGTTACCCATTTCAGTAAGTACACCATATTTAATAAACGTACCCCCAATATCTATTGCTAGGAATTTTCTCATGCTACCTCTCCTTAAAAATGGACCCTATCATTCCTATATTAAGTTAAGAATAGGGAGTCTAGTCCTATGTATTTATTATTCATTAAAAGTAGTTTTTTAGACAACGTACAATCTTCCATTATCCCTTTAATGCACCATCTGTCTGACCTGAAATAAAGTACTTTTGTAACCATACAAATATTAATAAACTTGGTATGGTGGTTAAAATAGATGCTGCACTAATTAATTTCAAATTCCCACCATTAAAGTTCTGTGACATCTGAGCTAACCCAATGGACAGGGTATACATGCTACTTTCAGTTGTATTAATTAATGGCCATAAGTAATCCCCCCAAGTAAAAGTAAAGGTATAGATTGCGAGAGAAATTAGTGTTGGTTTCACAAGCGGTATAGCAACATTGAACCAAACTTGGAAACGATTAGCTCCATCCAAATAAGCAGATTCCTCTAAATCTTTCGGAACATTTAAGAATGCTTGTCGCATAAAATATATACCAAAGGCTGTTGAAATTTGTAAGATTGTTAGTCCAACATGAGTATTCCGTAAACCTAATTCCCCAGCACTTTGAAAGAGTGGTGCCATATAAAGTTGAAATGGTACTGTCATAGTAGAGATAATAATGGTTAGTACAATACTTCTTCCTTTGAAGTCAATTCGAGCAAGTGCATAACCAGCCATACTACTAAATAACAGGTTGAATGGAACTGCAATTGCAGTAACAATTACGGTATTCCATAAATATTGCAGAAAATCGGTTTGATTAAACGCATAGACGAAATTCGTAAAGGTCGGATCAGTTGGTAGTATCCCATCATATATTCCTTGACCTGAAGACTTCAAAGCAATAAATAAAGTGTATAGAAAAGGACCTACCGTAATAACAGTAATAAAAATCATCAAGCTGTAAACCAATAGTTTTCTCCACTTCGTAGAACCCAATTTTTCCAGCTCCTTTATGCCCTCAAATCATCTTCACGTTTGCTAGTTAACCTCATTTGGAGTAAAGATGCCACAATAGCTAATACCAATAACACCAAGCCAGCAGCAGAAGCAATCGAAACTTCCAGATTCATAAATTTATCATATATATACATAACAAGCGTTGTCGTTGCCCCAGCTGGACCACCATTAGTAGTTAATGCAATTTCTTCAAACACTTTCAGTCCATTTATAATTGTTAAAACCGAAACCAACGTCATTGAAGGTACCATCATTGGCATTGTAATTTTTGTGAATTTTTGAATACTATTTGCCCCATCGATACTGGCAGACTCATATAATTGATTTGGAATGGACTGTAGATTGGCTAAGTAAATAATCATATAATATCCAAGACCTTTCCAAACTGTGATAAAAGCGACAACCATTAATGCAGTTGTTGAATTAGTAAGAAAATTAATTGGATCATCAATGATCCCGATCCCTACTAAGAAGTTTGATAAAGCCCCGTCTTGTGAGTACAACATTTTCCACATCAAAGCAGCGACAACGATTGGAGTAACAACTGGTAAATAATAAAGCACACGAAACAATCCTACTGCGCGCACCTTTTGATTGACTAAATCGGCTAAGATCATTGGAAGAAATACATTTAAGGGTAAAACAATAGCCACATATAAAACTGTATTAACCAGTGCTTTCCAAAATAATTCATCTGAAAATATTTCCTTAAAATTAGAAAATCCTACAAATTCGCTTGTACCAGCAATAATCTTATAATCTAAAAAACTCCATTGAAAAGCTTCAACAATTGGTATAATTAAAAATGTCACCAGAATCACAATGGATGGAAGTAAAAACAACCATGGGGTGATGTTTTTTATCATTCTCTTTTTTGTTAGCGAAAAGGTGATTTTACTCATCGTATTCACTCCTATATATAGAGACTAGCAATATTGCTAGTCTCATCTTTTCCACATTAAAATGTCGGTGCAATACCCGTTTCTTCAAAAGATGTATCCCATTTTTCAGCGATTTCTTTTAAGGCTTCTTCCGATGTTACTTCCCCTTGTAAGTTTTTAACAAAAGCCATCTTTACGATTTCACGTAGTTCTGCACTATTTTCAAGTGGTGGAATTAATACTTTTGACCGTTCAAGCGTCTTTGACGCTTCAAGCATTCCCAATGCTTTTGGTGAATCACCTGGATCTGTAAAATAATCAGCTTCTAATGATTCTTTAGTTGAAGGCAGTACGGTTCCTGCAACTTTTGCAAATTCTAGCTGATTCTCAGCATTTGTTACATATTCTGCTAATGCAACTGCTGCATCTGGATTTTTTGTTTTCGCAGGGATAGAGAAGTTCATTACAGCGACATTAACTGGTGCATTTGGATCATTTAACGGTTGCCCAGCTTTTGAGACTTCATAGGTTTCTGGTGCACCAGATTCAATCGGACCTAGGAAAGTAACCCCGCTCTCAAGCAAAGATAGATTACCTGCCATATATAATTCTTGTGCAGTAGAGAACGAACCTTCGGCATTTTCTTGAGGCATAATACCTTCTTCGTACATTTGTTGTGTTAAAGTAAAGAATTCTACAATAGCTTCATTATCTGCTAACACTGTTTTACCTTCTTCTACAATTGGTTCCCCATTTGCAAGTGTAATCATCTTTTGAATAACCGTGTCTCCTTCATTAATAATTTGATAGTAAGAAGGGTTTCCAGTTGCTTCTGTAATTGTTTTTGCTGTATCGTAAATTTCTTTAGTAGATTGAGGAGGTTTAGTTACATTGGCCTGTTCGAAGTGATTGTCATTATACCAACTAACAGTTGTTGTTAAGTACCATGGAAGAGCGTATAAATGATCATCAAAATACCCTGATTCAAAAGGACCTTCTAAGAAAGAGCGCTTTGTTCCTTCACTAACTAAATCATCTAATTCCAAAAGACCGCCTTGAGCTGCAATACTAACCATATATCGGGGTGCTAAGTTAACAAGATCGGGGACATCATCTGTAGTAAGAGAAGTTAATACCTTTTGTTCAATTTCCCCTTGTGGGATATCTTCAATTATCACGTCTAAGTTTGGATGGATTTTTTCAAACTGTTGCTCCAAATCAGCAAAATAACTATCAAACGGTTCCCCTGATAAAGATGCGGTCCACATCGTGACTTCTCCTGATAGCTCATTCGATGAACCAGAATCGGATGCCGCCCCTGCATCTTCCTCTCCGTCACTACAAGCTACTAACCCGATAGAAAGTAATACCGTAAGTAAAGCTAATGTGATCTTTTTGACACTTTCCCCCATTTTCCCTTTCCTCCCTTTCATTAATAGTCAGCTTGATATACATAAGAAAACGCTTTCTTATGTATATCTTAATTGGTCAACCAACATATATCAATGCTTTTTAAAAAATATTTTTGTTTTATTTTTAATTTTAAAAATAATTTTTAAACTTATTAATATTAAAATGAATTACTTTCATGCCATTACAGCGAGTTAATCCGTTATTAAAAAATGGACTGGATTACCCAGTCCATAAAATAAAGATAATTAATTATTCGTATATGCTAGTTGTCTTCTCTAATCATTTTCAATATTCCAGGATTTTGATGAGGAGCGTTTGTATTATTGGCAAATTCCTCTTCCAAAATAGACCACCAGTCATAGTTTTCTAAATATACCAAATCGAATAGCATCGTTCCATGAGTATTATCCTCTACGGCTTTTATTGCTTTTCTAAACTGTTCGGGATCATTCTTATATTGCGCAAGATAAAGGGAGCCATATAATGGTGTCGCATAATTGACCACCTCCATTGCCAATTGAGCTGAGCCTTCCACACTATACCAATACGGCAGTCCAGATCCTTCTAATTCCTCTTCAGTTACTTCATAGTAATAATTGCCTGTCATTAAAAAATCAAGGTATTCTGCATAGCCAGTCTTATGATAATCTTCACTTGCCCAATCGTAATCAGGCTGATATGTTTGACTTCCCCAATTTACCCCTTCATTGTAATAAAGTGGGTACCAGGAGCCGACATAAGTAGTGAATATCAAATCCTCTTCATAAGAATGGATCAGATTTTCAGCTTCTGTAAAGAAAGACTGTATATTATGCGCTCTAAATTCAATCCATTCTTTGTATTGTGGACCTTCCTCAATTGTTTTCTCTGACCCGTCTAATTGAATTTCATAAATATCCTCTGGCCAATTCGATACTGGTTCGCCAATGTATTCCTCAAATTTTTCACGACTTAAATTACTGAAGTCTGCATGCTCATTTGCATATCTTGCTCGATCTAATACAATACCATCAACCTCATAATTTGTAATAATCTCCTCAATGATACTGAGTTCATATTCTTGAACATCTTCTCTAATTGGGTTAATGAACACCGATGAAGCTGGGTATTCAGATGCTGGAATAAAATTTTGTTCTGTCTTCTCATGGTCAATCTTATCTCCAATTCTCAAATTCTCTAATACCCAATTACGCGACTCTCCATGAGCAGATAACAACACCCCATTTTCAGGAACTTCTAATGGGTCAGCTCCAGTTATCGATCTATCTTCAATCGCAGTAATTTCTCCATTAACAACTTGAATCTCCACGCCCCATCTATTAGAAGGAGATTGATCATATTGATCTGGCGTATAAAGAACAAGCTGGTCCTTACCTCTATCTGTATTGATACCGTCAATTTCTGTTGACTCACCATTTACTGCTTCTACTACCCTAATAGCTGTATAAAATTGAGATTGCCACTCGGGATGGTCGAAAGCAGGACCATCTTTGTAAGTATTATTCCCTTCAGAAAATACGTTTACATTGGCAAGAACCTCAAGCCCATGCTTATCTGCTTCCTCAATAACAGTAGCTAATAAATCATATCCAGCTGGAAAATCACTGTAATTAGAGATATTTGCTTCACTCATATGAGGAGCGATCTCACTATTATAACCTACGAAACCTGTGTAATTTTTTACATCTAATACAATCGTGTCAATATTTGCATTCGCTGTTTTTTGGACAACTTCTGAAACTTTTTCGGGTGTATTTAGATTGTGAATATTTGCTGATAGATCATACCAAAGTACTCGGCCTTTCATATTTTTATTTTTAACTAAATTTGATAGTACCTGTTCTCGGCCTTTGTCTGATGCAGCTTGAATTGGAGTTGTCATTGTCATAACAATAATTACTGTCAGTAGGATATGAAGCCACTTTTTCATTACTGTCCCTCCATATTTTTATACTATTTTCTTCTATAACACCCTATTACTAATAATATAGTTGTCTATCTCTTACAGAAATTGTAATTCACCTCCTTTAATTTAATAGATTTTATTTACAACTGCTTCTGCTGTTTTCTTTTTCATTTCAAGCGCTTTATCCTTCTTCATTAAAGCTAATCCTGTGTATAGTAAATCAATTACAAAAAGCTGAGAGATTTTAGCCGTTAATGACCCCCCTTCTAGTGGGGATTCCATAGCACCCCCTGGTAAAACGACATCTGCAAACTGTGTAATTGGTGATCGGTGATAATAAGTTATCGCAATAATTTTTGCTCCTGATTTCTTGGCTATTTCAAGGGACTCTAATGTATCTCTTGTGCTACCAGATACACTAAGTGCTACAATAACATCCTCACTCGTTAATGTTGCAGCTGACATTGCTTGTAGATGTGGATCTGTAATTGCTTCTGAAATGATTCCAATTCTCAATAACCTACTTTTTGCATCTTGAGCTGTTAAACCTGAGGTTCCAACTCCGAAAAAGTGTATCGAACGCGCATGATGGAGTAACTCAATTGCATTATTTAGTTTCTCATCGTTTATCATTGTGGTGGTATTCTCTAAGGCTTTTGTAGTATTTACTAAGATGGATTGAATAAGATTTATAGACCCAGAATTTTCTTTCGCATTATCCTCTGGTATATTTTGCGCAATAGTAAGTTTAAATTCTTGATATCCTTTTAAACCAATTTTTCTGCAGAATCGTAGAACCGTTGTTTCACCAACGCCAGCTTTGTCTGCTAGATCAGTTATCGAATAATATATTACATTTTCTAAATTCTTTAATACAAATGCTGCTACTTTTTTTTCGGAATTTGTTAATATTGGAAAGGAACGATTGATGATTTCTTTTATCGGCTTCTTCATTTTTAAGATCATCCTTACTCGTCTTTTTCATTAATCCTACTGCTTTCACAAAGCCCTCTTGTCAAATGTTTCATCTGACAAACTTTGTTTAATTTCTATTAGTGGTAAAACTACAAACGACTTCTAATCAACCACTTTTAGTGCTTGATTAATAAATGGTTCAAAAACATTAAATCCATATTTCGCTTCATTAGGTATATCATATTCACCTTTTTCAATTTCTAATGTAACAATGTTTTCACTAATAGAAGAGCTTGCACCAACGATTGAGTTATTAGCTAACCAGTCACCATCTCCACCAGAATGTAAACTTAGGACATAGCCATCAGATGGGATAGTTGAATTATTTCCTCCCACATCGGTAACCTCTCCATCTATCACTTTGATTTCAAATCCCCACTGATTTGTTTGCGTGCTTTCTCCATATTCCGGAGTGTACATTACGAACTCAGCCCAGCCCCTCTCCTTATTAATCCCATCGAGTTGCCTTGAAGCTATTTGATCTTCTCTATAGACAACATCCGTTGTATCATGTTCTAGCTCATATTCAAGCAGATTTTTATATTTTTCGGCTAATTCCGTATCACCATTATAATTTGCACGTACCATTTGTACTGCTAACTTTCCAATTATGCCGTAATGTCTCATTTTATCTATCCATGGGTTCATCTCTTTTATGAATTCCCTATTTGTAAAATCTTCTTCTAAAGTGTCAGCAGAATTTTCAAGTATGAAAAACTCATTATATAAGTTACTTGCAATCTCCTGAAAATCATTTCTTCCATTAAAACCTTCCCAAAACTTATCAATTATTGGTTTTATCGTTCTCGATTCACTTTGGTTTAAGGGTGAAGATAATACATTTTCCGCAAAGGTTGTTACCTCTTCCGTATAAGATCCTGTGAAATCATTAATACTAGCATCCCATGAATCTTTAGAAGTATAGTCTTTTGGATTCCATGTATAATCTGCAATAGTAAATAACGGAATTTTTGATGCTTCTGCATGTTCCATTGGATTTGCAGTTAAACCATGAACACCATGTTCTGTTAGGCCTGCATCTCTTCCGGTTAACGGACCTAAAAAAATTCGGTATTCAGAGAAGTCATTAACAGGATAATTATCCCAAATTAATAAATCATGCTTAAATATATCTGAAATCCTTTGTGCATCCTCGTTTGTAATAGTGTCAGTTGTAATTCCAATACCCGTCCAATAAACAAGAACACTGGAATCTACCAAGTCTGCAAATTGCTCTCTATAGGGACTAGTGCCCTCTTGGTAATATTCGGTCGGTACAGTTATTAAACGGTTTGTACCTTCATTTTTTTCAATAAATTTATCTTGAAATTTATTAAGTAAGAATGCTTGTGCTGCTGCTGTAGGACTAGGTTCATCTCCAAACATTTTCTCGTCCATCTTGCAACTCATCTCCATGAAAATATCATCGAATAAAATAGCAAAATCACGAACACCTACATCATATAATGCTTGCGCTTTTTCAAAAAGCAAGTTAAAGTCTTGATTATCCGAGTAGCAAATGTCTAAACCAGGAGAAATTGTGAATACAAAATCAATATGATTTTTTTTAGCAATGTCCACTAACTCCGCCAATTCATTCAGTTTACCAGTGGGGTAAGGCTCTCTCCATGCATCCCGATGATAAGGATCGTCCTTTGGAGCATAGACGTAAGTATTCATCTTATTATCACCATAAAATTTTAGTTGATCAACCCGCTCTTCATGTGACCAAGGCGTACCGTAAAACCCTTCAATTACTCCTCTATATTCCATTTCTGGATAATCTTCTACTACTAGTTCAGGAACACTGGCCCGTCCAGAATTTTGTTCTATAATCTGCTTAAGGGTTTTCACTCCATAATAAGTTCCATCCCAATCTTCGCCTGCAATTATTATTTTTTTCTTTCCATCATTTCCTTTTCCTGATGCCAAGAGATAACCCTCTGCAGGATAACTTTGGGGTTCTATATCTAATGTGTTTAATTGGGTAACAATGTATGGGGCTTTCAAATTACTGCTTAAATAAATAGTTACTGGTGTGGTTACTTTATCATGAGGAGTGAATTTCTGTATTTTCTTCACATTGAAGGATTTCAGTACTTGTTCTAATTCTTTTAAAACCGTTGGATCATATTCATTAGGAACAACAACACCGACTTTTGGTGTTAATGGAAATCTTAAGCCTTTTTTGACATCCATATTTTTGGGCGTTGGGTACACGGATATGTTTGTTTCGTTCTCTGTAGCGTACACCTGGGGACTTATACTTACTAGTATGAAACATAGTAATAGGATTGAATAAATTAATGATACTTTTCTATGTTTTGTGTACTGGAACATAGAAACCCCCTCCATTCGAAATAAATTCTAATGAAGAAATAAATCTTCAAATTTTTATATTTTCCTGGAATTATTCTTCATTCTTGACATTACAATACACCATTTAATTTGTCAATATAATTATCAATATTCTGAATTAAATGATCTGATTGTCCTTAGGTCTAAAGATATTCATTTTTTAAAGAGTATGATAACTCTTTTCTAATTCCACAATTGATTTTAAATAACAGTAGCATCCGAAGGCAAATCTTTAATATGGCGTAAATACTGCATTACATTCCTTTCGGTACTGTATGGATAGTCAAAATGTAACGAATTTGCAACATATGTTGCTGTTTCAATGAATAATTCACATAATTTAAATAAAGATCCCCAAATCGCTTCATATTCTCCCGGTGGATAGGTGGACAACAATGTTAACCATGTTTGTTTATCAACAAATTGTTCTAAATACTTTGCATTTTTTCCAATACTGACGCTATAATCTGTTTCGAATCCAACGCGCCACTCTAGCATTTTTATTAGCATGTTACGAACCAAGTTGATATGATCCAACGCATAAAGAATTTCCTTCCTCCATAAACCTTTTGCTACATATGTTGATACCCACCAAAATTCATTACAGCAATTGTCAAAAAGAATGCCGGTTGGTTCGCTCACCCAATAATCTTGATCTGTTGGAGCGGATGTTTCTGGGAGTAGATCATCTTTATCTAGTAATAGGATCGTTAATGAATCTTCCTTTTCATACATATCTTTTTCTTGAATTGGGGCGAGTATCAGATCAAGTCTATTTCCATCTGTAAACAACATTAAATATGAAAACCTCTCCCCAAGTTCAGAAGGGAATAACGCCATTGCTTCTGGTGTCTGCATTATTAATCGATCTCCAAACACATCAACCCATTCTGGGTCTTCAATAAATGATTGCATATGATTTACTAAATAAACAATATCGAAGTCTTGGAATGGGTCTACAGGTGCATTTGGATTTATTCTAGATCCATTCATACCGACAGCCCGTACCCGTTCATCTTCTTTAGCTAAGCGTAAGATCAAATCCAGCATTTCACTTTCTGTCCGCATCCTTTTTCCTCCTTATATCCTGCTTTCTTTTAAATTTGAATAGATAATGATACTTTCGAAATAAAGAGGATGGCCTTTTAAATAAGCCACCCTCTTTATTATAGACTACTCGATCGGATGATTTAATACATCAACCGATATATGTTTGAATTTACGATTATCAAATAACCCTTGGTCTGTCAGCTTCAATTCTGGTATCACTGGTAATGCTAAAAAGCTTAACGTTAAGAAAGGGTTAAAGTCTTTTTTTACACCTATCCATTGTAAGGCAAGGGAGATCTCTTCCAGCTTGGTATTTACTTGTTCATACGAATCCAATGACATTAATCCCGCAACCGGTAATGCAATTGTTGCTATTACTTCTCCAGCATTTACAACTACTAATCCACCTTGTATTGTTTGAATTGTTTTAGCAGCAAGTACCATATCTGGGTCATTCGCTCCCGCAATAATTAAATTATGAGAATCATGAGCAACGGTGGTAGCAATTGCTCCAGCCTGTAAACCTAGTCCTTTTAAGATACCTAACCCAATGTTTCCAGTTGCATCATGTCTCTCAACAACCGCTAATTTCAATAAATCTCTTTCTATGGAGGGAATAAAATGTTGCTCATTATTAGTAGGGACAGACTCAATCAGGTGATTTGTTGCAATGCTATTTGGGATAAGTTCAATGACATTAGCCGATTCTCCCAGCAATGGAATAGATAGATCTGCTTCTTTTATAGGATGAAAGTTTATACTATCCATTAATTCAGAAGGTGGAGATACCGATTCTAGGTCTACTTTAATTTCCCCATTGTTAACCACGCATATCCCATCCTTATAAACGGAAGATATGTGTAAACTTGATAAATCATCAAGAAACAGGAAATTTGCTTTATAACCAGGTGCTATTGCTCCATGCTCATTAAGACCAAAGCATTCAGCAGCATTTAACGTAGCCATTTGAATGGAAGTAATAGGATCTATCCCTTCTTCAATCGTCATTCTTGCCATATGATCGATACTTCCTTCTTTTATAATGTCATCCAAATGTCTATCATCTGTTACAAACAAAAAGCGCCGTGCATTTCTTTCATTTACTACTTGTATTAATTGCCTAAAATCCTTTGCTGCAGTCCCTTCTCTAATCATGACATACATTCCTTTTTGCAAGCGTTCGTTAGCTTCATCAACTGTTGTACCTTCATGATCCGTGCGAATTCCAGCAGTCATATATACATCTAACTGTTTTCCAAAAAGCCCTGCTGCATGACCATCAATTTTCTTCCCTCGATTTTTAGCAGTAACTAATTTATCAATCATATCTTTGTCGGCATTTTCCACCCCAGGGAAATTCATTACTTCAGCTAAGCCAAGTACATGATCATAATCATATAGAGGAAGCAGCCCCTCTGATGTAACGGTTGCACCTGCATGTTCAAACGGTGTTGCTGGCACACAGGATGGCAGCATAAAATAATAATCAAATGGCAAATCAAGTACACTTTTCAGCATATATTCAATGCCTTTAACTCCTGCCACATTCGCTATTTCATGCGGATCACAAATCATTGTAGTTACCCCATGAACGAGTTGAACCTTAGCAAATTCACTGGGAGTTACCATAGAAGACTCAATGTGAACATGTCCATCAATAAACGCTGGTGATATATAACGATGATTTGCATCAATTACTTTTTTTCCTTCGTATTCACCTATACCTACAATATAGCCATCCTTTATTGCTAGATCGCCTTCCATGATCTCTGAGCTAAAAACATTGACGATTTTTCCATTTTTTATCACAATATCAGCAAGCTCCCGCCCAGAAGATACCTGAATTTTATTAATAAATGTTTTATCACTCATTCCTTCAGCCTCCAATCATTTCATTCTTTGCCTTTTTCTCAATTATGTTTACATAAACGTCTACTCACGAATAAATGTATTTATTTTAGCATGTCATTCTTTTCAATCAACAGTAGTGTGATATTTTCTAGCAAATATTTTACTTACTATAACATACAATTTATTTCTTATGTTTACTCATTTGCTTTACGAGCGATTACATGGTATATTCATAAATAAGATTGATTATTCTAACATCAAAAGGAGTGAAGGTGATCCATGTTTTTATCTGTTCTGCTTCAACTTGTTTGTGCTTAAGAATGGGAGAAGTCTGTCCATTTTTAACAAGCCTATGCAAGTTACAAGCAGCGGATTAACACCTGAACTCATAAAATATGGATGGATGGCAGATTTATGTCAACATCTAATTGGTGGAGCAGGGCGTTGCGCTCTGCTCTTTTTATACCTTAAAAAGGTAAAAGGTGTTTGCTCTCCTTGTACTTGTAGGCAAAAGGACGATTTTCGGGTTAAAGGAGAGAATAAAGATGAGTATTTTAGACGTTCACCATGTATCCCATGCTTTTGGTGATAAAGTTGTTTTACGTGATCTTTCATTTCGTTTGTTAAAAGGCGAACATATCGGACTTGTCGGTGCAAATGGTGCTGGAAAATCGACACTTTTTCAAATCCTATCTGGAAAGCTCGTACCAGATGAAGGGGAAATAACCTGGCATCCTAAGGCACGAATTGGAACATTAGATCAACATATTCAATTAAGTCAAGGAAAGACGATACTGGAATTTCTTCAAGGGGCTTTTCATGATTTATTTGATACCGAAAACGAAATGATGATATTAACCGAAAAAATGCGTACATCCACAGAAGATCTTGAACAATTATTACATCACTACAGTCAATTACAAGCAAAACTGGACCGCCATGATTTTTATCGTATCCCAGCAAAAATTGAAGAAGTGGCTGCAGGACTTGGAATTACGCAATTAGGCTTAGATACAGATGTAAGTAAATTAAGTGGTGGGCAAAGGACAAAACTATTACTGGCAAAACTACTATTACAGCAGCCAGATGTATTATTACTTGATGAACCGACGAACTATCTAGATGTTTCACATATTGACTGGTTGACTTTATATCTAACCGACTATCCAAATGCATTCATCTTAATTACACACAATACGACTTTTATGAATCATGTGGTGCAAATTATTTATCATTTGGAACATAAGAAGGTAACTAAATATACCGGTAATTATGAACAATTTTTAGAAGCCTATGATTTACGAAGAAGACAAATACACTTGGAATACCAGAAGCAACAGGAAGAAATTACAAAACTTGAAACGTATATTCGAAAAAATAAAGCTCGAGCTTCTACTGCCAAGCAAGCAAAAAGTCGCGAGAAAAAGTTGCATAAAATCAAGCGAATAGAAAAACCTACAATGAACCCAAAGCCGACCTTCTCTTTTTCCGTTACAAATCAACCAGACAATATTGTCTTCCAAGCGGAAAGCCTGGATATTGGATATGATCAACCGTTATTTAGCAACGTCAACTTACAGTTAAGGCGTGGTGATAAAATTGCCTTAATAGGACATAATGGTATTGGCAAAACAACCACCTTAAAAACATTACTGGGTGAAATCCCGGAACTAAATGGCTGTATAAGCATCGGCGATTGTGTTATACCTGCATTTTTCGAGCAAGAAATGGGGGTTGCTGCCAAACATACAGCATTAGAAGAGGTTTGGGGTAATTATCCAAATTTAACTCAAAAACAAGTAAGACAGACTTTGGCACGATGCGGATTAAAAACAGAGCATATCTTTCAATCGTTAGCTTCGCTTAGCGGAGGGGAGCAAACAAAAGTTCGTTTATGTAAGCTTATGCTTGCTAAAAGCAACATCCTTATTCTAGATGAGCCCACCAACCATTTGGATGTGGAAACAAAAAATGCGCTTAAAAAAGCACTGCAAGACTATACTGGAACATTACTTCTTGTATCACATGAGGCAACATTTTATCAGGACTGGGTCACAAACGTATGGAATATGGAAAAATGGCAGTAACCAATTTCTTTTTTCAAGGCAGCAATCATTGATATCAAGATTGCTGTCTTTTTTATAGCTATTTATCTATGGTATGTGACGATATCTGATAACAAACCTACAAAATTACACACACCTAGTTCTCTTCTTTAAATATTTTAATCGCTTCATATTGGAATCCAAGGTAGCGGTAATTTTGATTAATATACATTTCTCTGGGCGTACCTTCGCCATCTGCCACTAGAATGATTGTTTTATTAGGAAATTGATCCATAACAAATTGCTGTAATCTAGCAGCAATCCCCTTTCTACGATATTCCTCAAGAACGAATAAACTGTCAATTTCTGCAGTATCCTTGTCGAGAATTACATCTACAGAACCTGCAATATTTCCCTGGAAATAAGACAAAATCTGCATGACATTTTCCGATTGAAATTGTTGTCGATATTCATATGGCTTTGCTTCGGCAAACGCTTTCCCGTATGAGATATCTTGTTGATATTGTAATTGTAAGTATGTATCAAAATTAGCTGCTGTTACTAACTCAATAGCTATATCCATATTTTTCTCGATGCGAGGAAACTGGTCGGGTTGAATCGAGAACAATTCCAAATAACTATACGCGTAATTATTCTGTAAAAAATGATGAATTAATTCTTCTGTTGGCTTCCTATTCTCTGGAAACGTGAATTTGACATGATATTGATGCTGCTGCAAATGAAAATTGTACAAATAAGTAGCTGCTTCTTTAAAAGCAGTTAACGTTGGCATGTTTTGAAATTTCAAATAATTACTATCAAATTTTATTAACATTTCGGGATAATGATAATGTACATATAAATCCGACTGGTATACGATTTCACCTGCTGTATATATGTTCTCAAAGCTCAATCTATTCATATTTTTTCTCCTAACAGCTCTATGTTAAAATGAACGCAATATCTATTATACAGAAAATCTTGTTGTTTGTGCTCATTACACGATAAAATAAAATCCCTCGCTATAAAAGCAAGGGATAAAAAAGCTCCACCTTTATTCCGTACCCGTCGCTCTTACAGCACCGGATTCTTTCTGGACATTAACTTCATAGGTTAATGTCCATCCAGTAAAACCATATAGTAAAGTCAGTAATGGGGATAATAAACAAAAGAATGCAAATGGAAGATACTCCAGTGTAGACACACCTAAAACAGTTGTAATAAATACACCACAAACACTCCAAGGTACCAATGGATTAATAACCGTTCCAGCATCTTCTGCTACACGAGATAGGTTCTTTTTAGCAAGACCGGCCTTTTCATATTGCGATCGATAAGTCTCCCCTGTTAGGAGAATGGATAAATATTGTTCTCCTATTAATACATTCAATCCTACTGCAGTTAGTGCCGAAACCATGATAACTGAAAATACCTTATGTAATAAATGTTCAATTGCAGCCAACAATCTAGGGATGATTCCGAGTGTAAACATCAAGCCACCCATGCTTAATGCAAGCAGTACTAAGCCAATGGTAAATAACATTCCATTAATACCACCTCGTGTTAATAAAGCATCTATCGCTTCAACCCCTGTTTCCGAAACAAACCCACCCATTAAAACCCCGAATAAACGTTCAAGTGAAGGAATATGATGGAATAAAGACAGTAGGATCGCTGTTAGAGAGCCTGCAGCTAACGTTAACATCGCTGGGGCTTTTTTTATTGAAAGTACAAGCAGTACTGCAAGCGGAAAAAATCCATTATACCAATGTACTAATCCAGTATCTAATAGACCATTTTGAAAATCGATCATTTTGCCAAAATTAGCATCTGTAAGCGTTGGAGAAATAATGCCAAAGATGATTAACGTAAGAATGAAGGCGGGAACCGTCGTACCCATCATATTTTTTATATGATCAAATAAGTCCACCTTTAGTGTTGCCGATGCCATATTAGTTGTGTCAGACAATGGTGACATCTTATCTCCAAAAAAAGCCCCAGACACAATAGCTCCTGCAGTTATCGCTAAGGAAACATCGACAGCTTCCGATATACCAATAAAAGCCACACCAACCGTCGCAATAGTAGTTAAGGAACTGCCCACAACAATTCCAATCAGTGAGGTTATAATAAATACGACCGCGAAATAGAAGCTAGGGGTAACTAACTGAAGCCCTCCATAAATAAGCGTTGGGATTGTTCCACCCAACATCCACGAAGCAATTAATACACCAATCAGAAAAAAAATAAAGACAGCGCCCATCCCGGATGTTGCTCCTTCGATAATTCCAGCTTCCAACGCTTTATATGAAATCCCCTTAGTGAGACCATATGTGCACAAGAGTAATAATGAGATCACTAGCGGCACATGAGGAGCAGCTTCAAAAAATATAATACTCGTACTGATAATGCCCACAATAGCTAAAGTAATAATGACAGCTTCCAATAAAGATGGTGTTTGAACAGCTTTAATACGATACATATAACTACCCCTTTTTTTGTTTTATTCACGTTAAAACAAGATCATGTGGGTTCTATCGTTAGTTGAATACATGTCCAAACGTGGCAAAAGAATCTGAGCAATATCTATTTGTTTGCTAAGTCTAACGGTTTATTCTTTGGCTTTATGTGAATAGCTTTATCGGTTAATCCTTCAATTGCTTCTAAGATAGTTTCATTAAAGCTAGGATGAGGATAAAGCGGGAATGACAAATCTTCATCCCTTCCTACTAATTCTAATGCCGTGACCCCTGTACTTATTAGCTCAATTGCACCTGCTCCTATTGTATGGAAACCTAATAGAAGGTCAGAATCAGCATCTTTAATAACCTTTGCTATCCCATCTGTTTGATTCGATATCGTTGCATAACTATTCGCAACGTATCCAAACTGGCTTGTTTTCACATGATATCCTTGCTGTTCTGCTGCTTGTTCGGTTAAACCTACGACTGCAATTGGAGGAATGCTATGAACAACTGTTGGAATCATTGTTAAGTCAACCTCACTTGATAACCCGGCGGCAATTTCAGCCGCTACTTTCCCTTGTTTCATAGCTTTAACAGCTGAAGCGACTCCATCGGTTACGTCACCGATAGCGAATACGGAAGGAATGGTAGTTTTCATTTCTTGATTAATGGCTATAAAACCTGCTTCTGACAGTTGAATTCCGACTTGGTCAATGCCTAAAGAATCAATGTTTGGCTGATGGTTTGTTTCTACATAAAGATGCGTTCCTGCAAGTGTTAATTGATTATCATGCTTGGTAAGTTGTAGAAGAATGCGATCTCCCCTCGGAGTCACTTGTTTCAATTGATATTCACGGTAAACATGTATTTTCTCTTTCTTTAAAATTCGCTTTAATTCTCGATTGATCGCATGATCAAATGGAAAATCGGCTCGATTATTCAAAACAATCGACACCTTTGATCCCATTTTCCGATAGCTAAAAGCTGCTTCTAATGCGATATAATCCGTTCCATAAACCACCAGTTCTTCCGGGACCTCATTTAAATTAAATATGGTCTGTTCTGTCATGATACGAGGGTTGCCCATGAGGGAGTTAGGCAAAATTGGTGATCTGCCGGTTGAAATAATTGCTTGTTTAAACTCAAACAGTTCAAAACGATGCTCCATTTCTACACCAATTCGATGTTCATTAATAAAATTGGCCCTACCATGAATCACTTCAATTTTGTTGGTTTTACATAGGTTTTCTACACCTGCTCGTAATTGTTGCATCGTTTGTTCTTTATAGGAGACCAATTGATGGATTTGGAAAGACAGGTTCTCTGCTGAAATACCAAATGATGAAAGATGCTTTACTTCATCTAAATGCTTAGCGGCATTTGCAAATACTTTAGAAGGAACACATCCTTTATTTAGACATACCCCACCTAGATGCTCTTGCTCGATCATAGTAACTTGTAAACCTAACCTTGCAGCGCGAATTGCTGCATGATAGCCCCAGGCCCACCGCCAATAATAATTAATTCCCGTTGTTCTGCAAATTCGCCCACAACCATTTACATCAACTCCAATAATAACTTCGCCGGATTTTCAATCAGTTCTTTAAAGCGATTGGTAAAAGCAATGGATTGCGCCCCATCAATTACACGATGATCAAAAGATAAGGAGACATTCATTATCGATCGTATGTTAATTTCATCGTCTTTCATAACGACTGGCATCTTCCTTGTTTTATGAAAAGTCATAATTCCGGTTTGGGGATGATTAATAATGGGTGTTGCACCAGTACCTCCAAGTGGACCTACATTATTAACAGTAAATGTACCTTGGACGCGGGCTTCCGATGCAAGTTGACCACTATTTGCTTTCGCAGCAACGGCTTTCATTTGTTGATCAATGGTACGAATCGATTTTTGATTTACATCCGGAACAACGGGTACCATTAAACCATTTTCTGTATTCGTTGCAATTCCAATATGATAATCCGTTAGTAATTGGATGACCTCAGCTTCTTCATCAAGTCTTGCATTAAAAAGCTTATATTCTTTTAAACAAACAACGATTGCTTTTACAAAAAAGGCAGCAAGGGAAACCGTATCTTTCGATTCCTTCAAGGCATTACTAGCCTCGATTAAATACGTAACATCTACTTCATCATAATGGGTAACATGCGGGATCGTTTGCAACGAATAGCTCATCTTTTGCGCTATTTGTTTACGAATTCCAGTAAATGGAATAACTTCACCTTGCTTATCTACCTGTTTCTTTTCGATTGTTTTTTCAACCTCTATGTCATCTGAAGGTGCAGATTGATTTGCAAAGCGATACACATCTTCATCTATAACGCGTCCAGAAGGGCCAGTTCCCTTTATTTCCTCTATATCAACGTCTAGCTCTCTAGCAATCTTCCTCGTATAAGGCGCAGCTAAAATGCGGTTATATTGATTGAACGAAGCAGCAGGGAATGCTTCTTCTATGAGAGGTTTCGTATCATCAACCATTATTTCTGTTGTTTGTTCCTGATTATTAGAATTAATTTGTTTATCATTAGCTATCTCCATTATTACTGTACCAACTATTACAACGTCCCCTGGTTCATATAGAATAGATGTAATCTTACCAGCGGATGGGGCAGGTATCTCTGCTACCATCTTATCTGTTTGTAGCTCGACCAAAGGCTGATCGATAGATACTTCATCTCCTACCTCGACAAAATAATGTATAATTTCTCCTTCTGTCATACCTTCGCCTATATCGCTAAATTTGATTTGAACCATAATATCACCTCCTAAAATTCATACACCTTTAGAATCGCCTGCTCTATTCTGTCTGTTGTTGGTAAATAATCATTTTCTAAGGCAAAGAGTGGTACGGGAACATCAAATCCTGTCACTTTCTCAATCGGTGCTTTTAAATAAAGGAAGGAGGTCTCATTAATGATCGATATGATTTCACTACCAATTCCTCCAGTTTCATGACCTTCATGAATAATAACCACTCTTCCCGTTTTTTGTACGGAATTAGCAATAATCTCTTTATCCAGTGGGTATAAGCTACGCAAGTCGATGACATCACATGAAATAGCTTGCTGCTTCATGTTTTCAGCTGCTTCCAACGCAATTGGCATCATTGCTCCCCAAGCGAAAATGCTCACATCTCCTCCTTGAGCAACCATTGTTCCTTTGCCAAGTTCAATATGATATTCCTCCACCGGTACCTCGTAGCGCTTACCGCGATACAGCCGCATTGGTTCTAAAAATAGAACTGGATCCGGGTCTTCTACTGCTGCGAGCAATAATCCCTTCGCATCATATGCAGTAGACGGACATACCACCTTTATCCCAGGCATATGGGCGAAAAATGCCTCTACGCTATCCGAGTGTATCTCCGGAGAACGTACCCCAGCACCATATGGAGCCCGGATTACCATCGGCATATGATAATGACCTAACGTACGTGTTCGTGTTCGTGTCACATGTGTTGCAATTTGCTCAAAAGCTGGATAGATAAACCCTAAAAATTGAATTTCTACAATTGGTTTTAGTCCATTTAAGGCCATCCCTACAGCCGTGCCAACAAAACCGGCTTCGCTCAAGGGTGTATCCATTACACGCTGTTCACCAAATTTTGTCTGTAGTCCATCAGTAGCCCGAAACACCCCACCATTTTTGCCAATATCTTCACCTAGTAAGAGTGTTCGCTTATCTTTTTCCAGTACTGTCTTTAGCCCATCATTAATCGCTTGTATCATATTGAATGAATTTGTTTTTACTTTTTCCCCTGTTTTGGCTAATTCCTTTGACATAACCATACTAGCCCCGTCCTCCTCTAGAAATAATCTGTTGTCTCTGTTTCGCAATCGTCCATGTTGGTTTTTCAAAAACATAATCAAACATATCCGAGACTACGGGTTTTTGATAGTTTTCCATTCGACTTATTGCATTGTCCAGTTCTTCTCCTATTTCTTCAGATAGGGAGGACTGCCATGCAGAATCCCAAATATGACGCCCCTTCATATGCTTTTCAATACGAATTAACGGGTCAACCACTTCACGTTTTTGGTTGATTTCATCTTGGTTACGATATTTAGATGGATCGTCAGCAGTTGTATGTGCACCAAATCTCATTGTTACTGCTTCAATTAATGTAGGACCTTCCCCTCTTTTCGCTTTATCTAGCGCTTGCTGTACAGCGATATATACAGCCAATACATCCATTCCATCTACTCGAATACCGGGGATTCCATATGCTTCCGCTTTTTGGGCAATTGTTTCCGAATTCATTTGTTTTTCAACCGGAAGCGAAATAGCATATCCATTATTTTGATTAAAGAAAACAACTGGAGCTTTAAAAACACTAGCTATATTTAATCCTTCATGGAAGTCCCCTTCTGAGGTTGCTCCATCCCCGAAATAAGCGATTGTCGCATTTTTACTTCCTTTATACGTTTCGGCCATTGCTGCACCAGTAGCATGAGGCAAATGAGTAGCAATTGGTATTGAAGCAGGCATGATATGCTTTTTCCTTGATGGAAGACACCCCTCTATCCGACCATTCCAATGTAATAGCATCATGTCTAGATCTGCGCCAAAGGCTAGAGACGCACCATGGTCCCGATATGTAGGAAACATCCAATCCTCTTCTCCCAAAGCAAGTGCACTACCTACTTGGGCTGCCTCCTGACCTGCAAATGGTACGTATGTTCCAATTCTTCCTTGTCGTTGTAAAGCTACCCCCTTCTGGTCGTACGTACGAATACGTAACATATGGTAATATAATGATTTTACTTTGGCTTCATTTAATTCTTTTTCATACGTTTGATCCTGCCATTTCCCGTCTTTACCCATAACTTGAAATAATGGATATTTCTCTTTCATCTATATCCCACCTTTTTCTACTTTTATATTCCCTTCATTATAAGAAGGTAATGGGTTTCCTTTCTAACTGGCTAGATATTGAAACGTTTCCTCCAATGCTTGCTGCTCTGACTTTCTCTTGAATTATGTGCTTAGGTAAGATAGCTTGCCTAACTTCTCCTTCACCTATCCTTCCATTATCATTCTCTACAATCAGTTCAGTTGACCGTTCGCTTTGTTATCTCTGATACCGCAGCCGTCAATTTAACGTTCGTCCCTAACGCGGATGGTGCTATGTGATTTAAGGCAACTGCTGCACCCATAGCTTCTTCATTTTCTTCTAAGTATGGAAGAATGCACTGTCTAGATACCCATTCCATGTGATAAACCATTGACGCAGTGGAATAAACTGGATGCACAACTTCTCCTCCAAATTGAGCAAACATTTCTCTAGTTACTTCTACCGTAATTGTCTTTGTATCTCCAATACACAGCCCTTCCTTCATTGACTATCACTCTTTCCTAAGCAAATAATGTATGCGCTTTCAATATGATTTAATCTTTATCCGGTTGCTTTCGAAACGTACGTATCTAAATTTTTAGTATATTTTGTATGTTACAATATCTTATAATTATAGTCAACTGCATACAGTTAACTATAATATAAGAATGGCATAATTGTTAAGGAATATAAAGAAACATTTCGAACAACTACAGCTCTTGAATATCCTTAAAAGTCACCTGCTCGCGCTTTAGCTTTACATGAAAAAATCCAGATAACGTTACCTATCTGGATTGAGCTTTTTCTATATGCATGAGTACACCGTCTAGTCCTTTTTTAATATGTTGTTTCATCAATTCATTTGCTTCTGCTTCATTTCTCTTAAATAGCAGCTCAGCAAGTCGTTCATGTTCACTTACAAAAGAAGGATAAAATTCACCCTTTACCATGCTTATTCGCATATAATGAATTTTTGTACGAATTACTTCTAACAATTCTTTTAATTGTTTATTTTTGGATGCATGAATGATGATATCGTGAAATTCTTGATCCAGCTTCCCTAATTCAATTGTCTTCTGCTGCTCATATGCTTGGTATGTAGCTTGTAAATTATTGGTTAGCTGCTCTTTCTCTACTTCCGTGATATGGTAAATGGCAAGGCTAATAGCTAAAGCTTCCAAGCTCTCTCGGCACTGAAAAATATCCACTACATCTTGAACGGTAGGTGTGTAAACGCGAACATAGCCTTCATTATAAGTAAGTAAACCATCTTGAATAAGCATTCGAATAGCTTCTCTTACTGGTCCTCTGCTGATGCCTAGCTTACTAGCTGCTTTTGCCTCAACAATACGTTCAGAAGGTTTATACTCCCCTTCCAAGATTTCTTCTTTCAGAATATGATAAGCCTGTAAATGTAATGATTCAGGTTTAATAATACGTGTCATAATAACCTCCAATCAGAAAGCTAGTTCTTTATTCTCATTCTTTTCTGAATATATAGGTTATATTATATCAAAATCTCAATGGCTTTGTTTATGAAATTTTAAAAACTGTAATGAAAGGAAAAACTTTATTTAAAGAAAGAGGATCGCTAACTTTGTGGGGCACACTATCGAGAAGAGTCTTTTTCAGCCATAGGCAAAGAGCGAAGAAGCACAGAGCGTGACACTCCCTGCAGCAAAACGGACAGTTCCAGACCCCACCGTGTGTTTTTTCCACGAGGAGGCTTGAGCGTTGTCCGCGGGAAGGGGAAGATCTGTGCTCCTAAAGGCAAATAAAATACGAGTTGCTCTACCAGCTGAGGGACATCAACAAATTATGCCACTCTATTCATTTCTTTCTTCATATGATCATCCGCATATGCCTTACCGTATTTTTTCATTGAATAATTGTACAAGATCACCCCTAAGATGGCCCACACCCCAACAATAACCCATTCATATGGCCATATCAAAGCCGACGGCATACCAGGCATATACAGTATCATAACACCAAAAGACATCACGGCAGCGACCCAACCAAACGTGGTTCCAAAAGGTAGTTTAAACGGTCGAGCCATGGTAGGTGCTTTTTTCCTTAATAAAATATATGATATAGCTACCATTAGCCATGCTACGACTAAGCCTAATCCACCAGCATCCACTAGCCAAACTAAGGCGGGACGTCCTAATAAAGGTGAAGCAGTGGAGAGAATAGCAATTAATAAAATTGCTTTATGTGGGGTTTTATATTTTGGATGTATGTCGCCAAGTGATTTCGGCAGCATCCCAGCTTTGGCAAGGGCATAGATTGCTCGGCTGCCTCCAACATAAAAACCGATCCAACTTGTCAATATACCACCAATCCCACCTAGCACAAGGAAATTCCCCATTAGTTGGCTGCCGCCGAACGCCTTTGCCATTGCATCTGCCGTGACTAAACTAGACGCATTAAGTTCTGCAGGACTTAATATCCGAGAAACTCCAAAGATAATTGCAATATACCAAATCACTGCCAGAATAACAGAAAATATTAATAACTGCCCAATCTTCTTTTGTGGTAGATTAATCTCCTCAGCTGCTTGTGGAATAACATCAAAACCTACAAACATAAATGGTGTCATGATAACAACCGTCAATATACCAGCAAGCCCTGTTTCTAGCAAGGGCTGCATGTTCTCCATTTTTCCTCCGAATGTACTCCCGGTAATTAACATAAGGCCAGCTACTAAAATGATTAATGTTAATATAAATGAAATAACTGTAGTCAGCTTAATCCCCCGGTAGTTAATCCAAGCAACTAGGATGGAACCAATAATACCTACACCTGCCCAGGTGAGCGTAACATCCCAGCCCGCAATGGTATATAAATAACCTTGACTATAATTAGGTATAACATATTCAAATACAGTTGGAAGAGCAACAGCTTCAAAGGCTACAACAGATACATAACCAAGGATAATTGACCATGTAGCAATAAAAGAAGCCACTCTCCCCATCGCCTTATATGTATACACATGTTCTCCACCAGCCAAGGGAAGCGCTGAAGCTAACTCCGAATAGGTTAATCCTACAAAAACGACAAGTAGGCCGCCAATAACAAATGCCAAAATAGCTCCTATTGATCCAGCTTCTGTAATCCATAATCCAGATGTAACCACCCATCCCCAGCCGATCATAGCTCCAAATGCTAGTGCTAGCACATCTTTATTACCTAGAATTTTTAATAACTTATCAGATTCATTCATAAAAACCCTCCAGATCATGTGTTTTTATATTAACAAACTATTCCGAAATATCATGATAAAAATTCTTTCTTTTACGATGTTACTTATGATATACATCAAATAAATTGGGTTCTGATCCAACCAACGTAAAGAAAACAACGTTCAATCCTTCAGGTGCAAGTGAGCAAGTGAAGCAATCTTTTCAGCCAATGTTATTGCTGGTTCATGACACAATGTGGAGAAGGGAGCTAAAGGCCAATTATTCCATTTGCAGTACTGCCGTTTCTGCCAATTCTTCTATTATAAACCAATATTTAGATTCCAAAGGGAAGAAACAGCGTCCCATAGATGCCGCTGCCTTCTTGCAAAATCACTTTTGTCCCATTAGCTTGCTGCTCATGAATGGATGATATTGGTTGAAAAAATGCTTCTTATCTAATTCGAATAAATTGCTCCCAGTAATACCTCCTTTTTATACAAAAAACCAGTCATATAGACAGAAACCACCTAAGGTAGATCTATCAATATAACTGGTTTTGATCTAACGGAGCGCTTTACTTTATCAGTAAAGTCAATTAGATTCAGCAGTTAATTTTTATATAACTTGAGTTTACCGAAAATTCAATAAACACGCAAGCCTTCCTGGTGTACTTCTTGCTTTCTCGCCCACTTTACTAATAGATAAGCGAAAGGGGTATCAATAATAGCAATAATTAATTTAAATACATATTGTGTAATAACCATACCAATCAATACATTAAAAGGTACAACTCCCCAAAATGCAATCACAATAAAAATGGAAGTATCTATGAGTTGGCTGGTCATCGTTGAAATATTATTTCGCAACCAAAGTTTTTTCTCCCCATGATTCGCTTTCAACCTATGAAATATAGTAACATCTAGATGTTGACTGGCAAGGTAGGATAGAAGACTTGCAATCATTACTCGAAAGCTACCCCCAAGGATCTGTTCAAATTCTTCCTGCAGGCCAAATGCTGGAGCAGCAGGTAAGTGAACCACAATGAAAATAAATAACATCCCAATCAATTGTGTTATAAACCCTGCTTGAACCGTTTTTCTAGCGGTTTCCTTCCCATAAACCTCCCCAATAACATCTGTTAGCAAATAGGTAATGACATAAACTACTGCAGCACCTGGCAAAATAAATTCGCCAATTTGAAATAGCTTCACTGCTAATATATTTGATAAAAGTAAAAGCCCCACAAACAAAGCATTTAAGTAAACAAACATCGTATTTCATCCTCTTCTGAAGTAGAGGAACATAGCTAACCCTCATAAACTTAACGATTATCTATTTTCTCTGGATACATATCATGATTCAGCAGACGATGCTCTGCCATTTGTTCGAACTTGGTACCAGGTTTTCCATAATTACAATATGGATCAATGGAAATACCCCCGCGTGGTGTGAATTTTCCCCAAACTTCGATATAACGTGGCTCCATAAGATGAATAAGATCATTCATAATTATATTCATACTGTCCTCATGAAAATCGCCATGGTTACGAAAACTAAAAAGATAGAGCTTTAGCGATTTACTTTCCACCATTTTCTGATCAGGAATATAACTAATATAGACTGTCCCAAAATCAGGTTGTCCTGTTTTCGGACACAATGTTGTGAATTCAGGACAGTTGAATTTTACAATATAATTACGATTTGGATGTTTATTGTCAAATACCTCCAATACTTCGGGGGTATAATCAAAAGCGTAGTTCGTCCCCTGACTTCCCAATAACGTTACGCCATGCAACTCATCATTACTTCTTCCAGACACAAGTAAAACCTCCTCTTCCATGTTTACTGCCCTTCGAGCTCACACAGCTCAAGCTCCTCCTAAAGCAAACTTTTTCATCGAATGTAACCCAACGTATGAAGGAAAACTTAAGGGGGGGATCCTGAATTAGACAGTTGTCACATATGTTTATTCTTTCATATAAAAAAGCCATGGCCCAAGGCACATGGCTTTTTATCGCATCAGTTGTCCTTAGTTTTTTATAGAGGGTTATAGCTAAGAACCTCTCCAATTTTATATGGATCCGAATATCCATTTTCTCGCCTAATTATATATATCGAGTAAAAGGATGTCAATCACATCTTTACTAAACTCATTGCTGCACAGCATTTTTAGGGTAATATAATTTTTTAGCAAGTAATGTTTGAAATACTAGAAATATCCCGCTGACCGTCCAATATAACGGCAAAGCTGCTGGGGTATTAAATGAAATGAACCCAATCATCACAGGTGAAAGAAGTCCCATAATGGCCATTTGTTTCTTTTGTTTTTCATCCATACCAATCATTGAAACACGTGACTGAATAAAATATATCGCAGCTGCAATAAATGGCAAAATGAGATCAACTTCGCCTAGATTAAACCATAAGAATGAGTGGGTCGCGATTTCCGGTGAGTTTCTAATTGCATAATAAAAAGCGATAATCACCGGAAATTGAATAAGCATTGGCAAACATCCCATAGAGGTTAACGGGTTGAATTGATGCTCTTGATAAAGCTGCATCATTTCTTGTTGCATATTGGTTTTGGACTCTTGATCTGTTTTCCCTTTATATTTTTCTGTAATAGCGTCCATATCAGGCTTCAGTTCATTCATTTTCTCTTTCATCTTAGCGCCGCTTTTTGTTTGTTTTAATGATAAAGGCATTAAGAGCAAACGAATAAGCACCGTTATTAAAATAATGGATAGACCATAATCCCCTCCAAATAACACAGCTACATATTTCATGAGCCCGGAGAATGGATTGTCAAAATGAAATAATCCACTATCTGCTTGGCACCCCGTTAAAAAGAAGATTAGAATGATACCGACAATGGCATATTTTTTAAGAAAAGTGAGTATAAATTGACCTTGCATTGTTTTCCTCCTCGTTGTAATAAATCTTTAAAAAACGAGAAGGACTGCTGGTCTGTATCATCGTCTGGTGAAGCGATACGCTTCGTCTTTTTAACTAACCATTGCAAGATTTCTGCACATTCTCCTAGCAGTTCCTGCATTGGCAATAATCTTACCCGCTGATTATGATATTCCCTCGTTAATACATTGTTATTTTCCATTATACTTCTAGCATCGATAGCTAGAAATTGATATGTCGTGACAATCGTCAATAATAGACTTAAATACAGTGATAGCGGAGATACATCATTAAAAAGTTCATTTAACAACTCAATCGTCATTTATACTCACCTCCTTTTCTTGCTTAAATCTTTCTTAATTATAACACAGCTTAAAACCTATTCCTAAGCCTAATACCTGATTACCATGATTCAACATGACCTGAAAAATTTTCCTGGATTTTTTTAATTAGTTAAAAGACAAGATAAAATCTAACATATTTACAAATGATTCGAATTCAACTATTCTAGATGGACATATAAAAACTGCATATCTATTTTTATTGCACTAGGGGAGCTATTTTAAGATGGCTGAGAGGAAAATGATCTGACCCTTAGAACCCGATCTAGATAATACTAGCGTGGGGAAGTGCAGTCGTTCAATAAAATGGAACAGGCATTGCCTTATCATATTATTTATGAAGACTGCATTCCCAAGAATGCAGTTTTTTTGTGTATGTATCGATAAGGAGGAGATTACGTTGAACAACCAACCGATCACATGTAGCACAAGTAGGATTGCAGGCTGTACATTTGCTATTTATCCAATGACGGATCAATTCGTAGATGTTATTACAGCTTCATTAAAGGAAGTTGATACATCGAAGGTTTGGATGAAAACGACAGATGTAGAAACCTGTGTCCGAGGGAGAATATCTCATGTTTTTGATGTAACGAAGGCGCTCTTTCTACATGCGGCAAACACTGGTCATCATGTAGTTTTCAGTAGCACCTATTCCATCGGCTGTCCTGGAGATTCTGATGGAGATGTATATTTATCAGAGGATGATGAGCGGTTAAATACCAAATTACTAAAACGAATGAGCCAGGAGGTAGCTGGAAAGTTTTCATTGTATCCGCTAGGAGGCGGAAATTATATGAATATGATTTATAACCAAATCGAAGAAATGAAATTACATGGTATTGATGTTTCTTCTATTCACTATGCAACACGACTAGATGGCGATGGTGAAAAGGTTTTTGATGGCCTTGAACGCGTATTTACCAACATGGAAAATTTAAAATCTTCACATACTGTTATGACAACCACGATTTCTGCCAACAGCCCTTCAAAGAAGGAGAAAATAAATGAATAACTGGAAGTTGAAAGAAATCATTGTGATGTCCGTACTTGCCGTCGTGTTCGGAATTGTTTATTTAGCATTTTTACCAGTTGGAAAACTCCTCGTATCCTTGCTAGGACCAATTGGTTACGATTTTATATTTGGAATCTGGTTTATCGTATCTATCATTGCTGCCTATATCATTCGCAAACCAGGAGCAGCGTTTTTATCAGAGACGATTGCTGCTACCGTCGAAATGTTGCTAGGAAACGCGATGGGCCCGATTATTATTATTACTGGAATGATTCAAGGGTTAGGAGCAGAGGCTGCCTTTGCTGCCACTCGATACAAGCGTTATTCCTTATGGGTCCTTATGCTGGCTGGTATTGGCGCCGCTATCTTTAGTTTTGTATGGGGTTACTTTAGATCCGGTTTTACCGCTCTTTCCACCCCTTATATTGTAAGTATGCTGGTCATCAGAATGATTAGTGGTGCCATTATTGCTGGCTTAATTGGGAAAACCATCAGCGATTCCCTTGCCAAAACGGGCGTACTTTCCAGTTTTGCTTTAGGAAAACAAATAAGAAAGGAACGTTCCGTATCATGATTAATGTTTCCGAACTTTCTCTTTGGTTTGATGGAAATGATGAAAAAGCAATTATCCAAACGCTAAGTTTCCAATTAAATAAAGGGGAAGCAATGCTATTACTAGGCCCAAGTGGAAGTGGCAAGAGTACACTGACACGTTGTTTAAATGGGATATACCCTCGAGAATTGGAAGGTATGCTCAAAGGCGATATCCATATATACGATCACTCCATTCGAGAGGCTCATCCTGGTACAATAAGTAAACAAGTAGGAGTCGTATTTCAGGACCCCGAAACGCAGTTCTGTATGTTAACGGTGGAAGATGAGATTGCTTTTGGACTAGAAAATATTCGCACACCTTCCAACGAAATAGAAGCAAAGATCGATGAGGCATTAGAATTGGTTCAATTAAGCTCGTATAAGCATGCTTCAATAAATACACTTTCTGGTGGACAAAAGCAAAAGTTAGCACTCGCTTGCGTACTTGCACTACAACCAAATTATCTTGTTCTCGATGAACCAACTGCTAATTTAGATCCAAAATCAACAAAGGAATTTATTCAAACAATAAGACATGTATGGACAGAACAGCAGATCGGGCTTATCGTTATTGAACATCAACTGGAAGGCTGGATTACTTTTATCAACCGTGCATTTATCTTGTCCAAAACAGGCAAAGGTATCTATGATGGCCCTCTCGTTAAACTTATTGAAACAAATAGAGAAATGCTTCAGCAGCAAGGGATTAGGCTACCTAAAATAACTGATCTTGTACTTACAGCTACCAGACAAAACAAGGCAAGTTATAAGAAGATACCATTGTCAAACGAGGATGTGTTATCATCGGTCACTATGGATGCCAGCTTCTTAGAAAGAAACCGTGTAGAGATAGCAAAGCCACAGAAAAAGAACGTTATTCTCTCTGCATCGGATGTGAATCTTTATAAAAACCAGCAGCGAATTCTAAACCAATTAACTGTCCGTCTATACGATCAATCCTTTGTAGCAATCGTCGGACCGAATGGAAGCGGAAAAACAAGCATGACGCGTTTATTAAGTGGAATAGACCGACCTTCCAATGGTGATATTCGCTTATACCAACGTCCCCTTAATGAATGGCAGGAGAAAGATGTACGAAAACAAATTGGGTACGTTTTTCAAAATCCTGAACATCAATTTATCACAGATACGGTTTATAACGAGATTGCCTTTAGTTTACGACTAGGCGGTGAGCATCGAGAAAGCGTGATTCAGGAACAAGTTCAGAACACGCTATCACATTGTGAATTACAGGGTTTGGGGCATCTGCATCCCTATTCATTAAGTCAAGGACAAAAACGAAGACTGAGTGTAGCAACAATGATTGTGGATGATCAACAGGTCCTTTTCTTAGATGAACCGACATTTGGACAAGATGCTGCCTCCACTGCGAAAATAATGGATCTGTTGGAGCAAAGACATAGACAAGGCACTACGATTATCATGGTTACACATGATATGGATCTGGTTGATAAGTACGCTGATCGTGTGCTTGTTTTAGAAAAAGGGGAAATTGTAGCTGATCAATCGCCTGATCAATTATGGAAACAAGAAAAGTCAGTAATTAAACGATGGCATTTAGATTATCCCAATCGAATTCAATTGAAACAACAAATGGAGGAGGATCGCCATGTGTTCGTTTCTAAATCAACTTAACCCCAGTTTGAAAGCAATTACAGTTGTTCTCTTAGTTTGTTTACTGACGTTTGTATTCGACCCTTTTACACCATTAATTTACTGCATGTTCACCGTAATGGTTACCATTATATGTGGAAAAGTAGCATGGAAATGGTACACGCTTTATTTCTCGGTTATTTTTTTATTATCCTTTGGCATGCTTTGGACAACCATTGCGTTTGCAGATCAACCAACGAATCCGGGTGTCACGATGCACATTCTATTTTGGGATTTACCAAAAGAAGATGTAACAGTAGCAGCCGCATTAACATTACGAATGCTCGCCTTTGCTTCTTTATCATTTATGTTTATTTTTACAACAAACATGGTTGATTTTATTTTGAGTGTCATGCAGCAGTTCAAGCTTCCACCTAAACTTGCTTATGGCGTATTAGCAGGGTACCGTTTTCTACCATTAATAAAAGAAGAATTAATTCAAATCCGATCAGCGCATCGTATTAGAGGAATCCATCGTGCTAATGGCATCAAAGGTTCCATTCAACAATATAAACGATTTGCTATCCCCTTGCTGGCCGGGGCTATACGAAAAGCGGAACGTACCGCAATAGCGATGGAGTCAAAAGGATTTAACGGGGATCGAGATCGTACGTTTTATCGTCAATTTACATTGAAATGGAAGGATTGGGGTTTTTTAGGCATGATGCTAATCGTATTTCTAATTACCGTACTCTTTTCCATGAAGTTAGGATATTTCAGTTGGTACAAGGGACAGTTCTAGGGGAGAAAAGGATATTCGTTTTAAATTCTTCTGCATTTGGCCGCTTAATAAGCGATTGTTTGGCTTCATTGTAGGGAGAAATCACCTTAGAAAAAATTAATGTATAAACAGGAATGAAATTGATTATTATTATCAATAATAATCATATTAAAAGGGATAACCTCCCAAGGTTATCCCCCCAAACAAATTTTAAGATTCTGGAACAAAGGTTTTACAGTCGGTTTCTTTACTAGTGGACGCCTGCTTACCTTTATGACTGACTACATAAATGGCATCTGCATTACATTTATTTCCATTGCTCCAATACACACAGTTATTCACTTCACAAAGTACATCTTTAGCCAACGTATCACACCTCCTTAATGTATTAGGATTAACAATTAGGAGGTGATTGATACTTTAGTCTCTGTATATTCTTTCGATGCAACATACTGCGGCTTACATCCTTTTCATTCAAAGTATAAGTGATGATGCAGCTTACATCCTTCGTTAAACATAGATCCACAACAAGTACATTTATCCATTTGTTGATATTGGCGAATCGTAAATTCCGTTTTACATACACCACAGAGGATTACCTTGTGATCAAATTCCTCTTTTTTCCAAACACTTATTTTATGACCTTCTGCTTGGTGGCATTGGTAACAGGGATAATACTTTCCACAACATTTGAACTTGATTGCAATGATATCCTTTGTTGAATGATAATGTACACATCTCGTTTCTTGATCAACTACTTGTCCATAAATAGGTATCACCTGTTCATCACCTCTACTATTCGTCGTATTTTACTTGCACGCCAAATAATTCAATAAATGAAACAGCCTGTTCAGCTGATATGATTGCTCCCCTTAACTCTTCTCCAGTTAGATGAATGGTACGAAACTGGCAATTACTTAGATCGATCGAAGCTAATGAGGAGCCTGTGAATGTAACATCTTGGATGACAGAATAGCCAAACTGAACATTGTCAAATTGAACTTCCATAAAATTAGCGCCCTTTAACAAGCATTGGCGAAAAGCCATATCTCGTAATAGCGTTTGATTAAATAAACAATAGGGGGCTTCGCATTCGATGAACTGCACATCTTGAAAGTTTGCTTGATCAAAATCCGCACCTGCTAATTTACAATTATGAAATGCAACACGATTAAAATATGCATCTTGAAAATCAACGTTTGATAGGTCACATCCATTAAAAATCACATCCGTCCATCTAGAAAAGGAGAGTCGTGATTGAGATAACGTTACTTTCTTCAAGTAGACTTCTTCAAAACGAACATGCTCCCCCACTAATGGCCCCTTTATCTTTTCAATCCGCGACAGCTCAATTAGATCATGATAAGAAAGATGCGTTAGCTCGATTTCCTCCAAATTCTCAGGTAGTTCCGGCTCGTGAATGGCTCTTTGTTTTCTTTTCATACATTCCCTCCTCTCCATTCTACTTATTACTTAAATTGTACATGAAATTTTTCTGTCACGGAATGTTCATACAAAAGTCCTTAATGATTTTTATAAAAACTGAAACTTATACATTTTTCATTCGTATTAGTATAATGAAGTTAAGAATAGATAAGTTGAGGTGAATAGATGAGCATACTGGGAAAATTATTTGGTAAGAAAAAAGAATCAAGCAACGCGATTGAAGAGCGAAATATGTTTAATCTTGAAATGGATGATATTGTAACTTTTGATCTAGAAGATTACAAAGTAGTAGGTAAAATCAATTATAATGACCATGGTTTTAAATGGCACGCATATCAGCTGCAAGGTACGCATAAAACATTATGGTTGAGTGTTGAGATGGATGATGAACTGAACCTTGGAATGTATGAGAAAATCAAATTACCTCTTCAAGAACCTATCCCCAAACAAATAGAATACAATGGTACAACATATTATTTAGACGAATCTGGTACTGCTAATGTATCAGGTGTTGGGCGAAGCGAAAATCTGTCTGGAACCACGTGTAACTACTTTGATTACATGGATGATGAAGAAGAAAAATTCCTATCAGTTGAAAAATGGGGATCCGAACTAGAAGTTAGTACTGGTTATACCATTGAAGAATTTGAATTAAAAATTATCGCGAGTAAATAATTTCCTAAGCTAAACATTCACAAATTTCATCATTAAGTTACTTACATTTTAAATAAAATTATTGGAGGAATGAACAAGATGTTTAAATTTTTTAAACGAATGAAAACCGTGGTCGAATCCGAATTGAATTCTGCCCTTGATAAAGCAGAGGATCCTGTAAAAATGCTCGATCAATTCATGCGTGATATGGAAGAAGATATCCGTGAAGCCGAATCCGCTGTAGCAAAGCAAATTGCCAATGAAAAAATGATGCTCCGTAAATACGAAGATGCTAAAAAAATGGTTGAAAAACGGGATGAGCAGGCGATTAAAGCGATTGAAGCTGGAAATGATGATTTAGCAAAACGTGCGTTAGAGGATAAAAAAGCACATCAACAATCTGCTGATTCTCTAAAAGAATCGTATGATCGCGCGAAGCAAGACTCTACTTCTCTACGTACGAAATTGGATGAGATGAAAGCTGAATATCAAGAAATGAAGCTGAAAAAAGACTCCTTAAAAGCAAGAGCAGAATCTGCCAAAACGAGAACCAAAATGAATCGCACATTATCTGGTATTGGCAGTGATGAATCCAAACAAGGTTTCGAGCGTATGGAAGAAAAGGTACTAAAATTTGAAGCTGAGGCAGAAACAAGCGAAGATTTACGTCAGTCAAACCGTAGCTTAGACGACGAATTTGAAGCATTAGAAAAAAATGATGTAGATGATGAGCTTGCAGCATTAAAGAAAAAACTAGGGAAAGAATAACTGGTTTTAACATCAGACATCAGAGGAAAGGAAAGGTCCCCCCTCTGATGTCTGAAAAATTGATTCCATAAAAGAAGAAGGTGAAACCATGAAAAAATCACTTTTCTTTGTGCTGGTTTCTTTTACGCTTGTCCTATCAGCTTGTGGTGGTAGTATGAATCAAGCAGCAGGCTCAACCGCGTTTAACGATGGAATTGCTGAATTTATAAATGATACTTATACCTTTCATGATGTGGTTAGCAGTCAAGAAGACTCCTCTGACATCTCAGAAATCTACATAGCGGAAAATAAAAGTGTGGATGAAGTAGTTTCTGAATTACAGGAGTATAAGGAACCTCAAAAAGTAAGTGAAAAAAGTGACCAAAAGCAAGCACTTGTCTATAATAATTTATTCGTCATTATAACAGAGGATGAGGAAGATCCTGATAATTCTACAGTAGAAGTTGCCTCGAAAAACTTTGTACGTGATAACTATCAACCAAGTTTTTTTAATGGGCTATTTGCGTTGTGGCTATTGGACGAAGTTCTTGATGTCGACGATTGGGCTAAAAAGAGAAAAAATAAATGCGTCAACACCAATGATTGTTATGGCGGCTATTATTCATCTGGTGGTTTTTATAAAAATTCAGGCGACTCCAAATCCATACGTTCTTCCTCCGTACGTGGTGGAGGGCCTGGATCTGGGAAGTAAAAATAAACTAATGGAGAAAGGAAGAAAAGAATGGAACCATTCGTATTAACAATTGTATATTTCCTTATCGCGGTTGCAATTATTTTAGTTGGCTTGGCTATCTTTGAAATGATAACAAAGCAATATAAAGATTGGGATGAAGTATTAAAAGGAAATCATGCAGTTTCTTTATCTATCGGCGGTAAAATCGTAGGTATATCTATTGTTCTTGCATTTTCTATCTATAATAGCGCACATATTCTTGATACGCTTATTTGGGGTGTAGTTGGAATTGTCTTGCAAATGGTAGCATACGTATTATTCGAGCTGTTCACCCGCAAGTTCTCCGTAGAAGAACAATTAAAACAAGGGAATATTTCCGTTGGAATTATCAGTATGTGTGTATCCGTGGGATTAGGATTTGTTATTGGAGCATCCATTACATAATAAAATCCACACGCAGCAATCGGCTAGCAGTCGATTGCCTTTTTCTTTAAAATAGGTTTAGATGAATTTGAACAGGGAGTCCTAACTGTGAATGATTTAAGTATAAAGCAAAGCAAAGCTATCTATTGGGCGTCAGGAATCGTCTCTATTTGTGGTATTATATTTGAAGTCTTATTTGGTGCCGCTGGATCCTACTTACTTGGGGATGGGGTTAAACAGTATACGCTCACTATTTCCCTTTTCCTCACCGGTATGGGGATAGGAGCCTCCATAAGTGAAAAAGTAACGAAAAACTTAATATTGTCTTTTGTTTGGATTGAATACGCAATTGGTATTCTTGCTGGTTTCTCTACTTTTGTATTATTTGGAGTAACCGCCTTCTTGAGTTCTGGCATGGACGCATTTTTCTTATATTTTATTACCCTTGTGGTTGGTGGTTTAACTGGTGTAGAACTGCCAATATTGATCCGAAAAGCAAACGAGATAGGCGTAACCGTGCAAAAAAGTACGGCAAAAGTACTTTTTTCTGATTATGCAGGTGGCTTAATTGGTGGATTATTGTTTGTTTATTTATTTCGACCACAATTCGGCCTTGTGAAAACTGCCTTTCTTGTTGCTATTATTAATGTCCTTGTCGCATTGTGGGTTTTATACTACTTCAGAAAAGAGATACGAACATTTAAACGACATTTTATTGCTGGAATAATTATCTTTGTTATTCTTGTTTTCGGCGTTTTATTTGGTGAAAAAACAGCATTTTTATTTGAACAAAAGCTGTACGAAGACCCTATTGTTTACAATGAGCAAACCGATTATCAACAAGTGATCTTAACAAAAGAACAAGGAGATCTAAGACTCTTCCTTGATGGGCAGCTGCAATTCAGTTCAGAAGATGAATACCGCTACCACGAAGTACTAGTACACCCTGCCATGGCAACAGCAAAATCACCTAAAAATGTACTTGTTCTTGGTGGGGGTGACGGTCTAGCCTTACGTGAGCTACAAAAATACGATCAGATAGAATCAATGACATTGGTCGACCTTGATCCAAAAGTCACTGAATTGGGCAAGACAAATCATGAAATTACCGAATTGAACAATCATGCCTTTGAAGATGACCGAGTAGAAGTCGTTAATCAAGATGCCTTTCAATATTTAAAGAAAGACCAAACATTTTACGATGTCATCCTAGTTGACTTGCCAGACCCGAACAATGAGTCATTAAACAAGTTATACACCTTAGAATTCTACCAACTACTTCGTAATCATCTAAAACCCGGCGGGTCCATGATGGTTCAAGCAACTAGTCCAACCTTTGCAACAGAGGTATATTGGTCCATTAATCAGACCATCGAGGCAGCAAATCTAGAAACGGATAACCTTCATGTTGATATACCAAGCTTTGGTGATTGGGGATTTGTATTAGCTAAACGAGAAGCAGTCAACCTGGAGGAAGTCGATATAAACGTAGATACAAAATTCCTAACCAATGACGTATTAGCTGGATTAACTACTTTTGGAAAGGACATCGATCAGCAGCATATTACCAATAATAAGGGAGATACAGTTTCCCCAGAGGTGAATACCCTGATACGTCCAAGCCTAATTGAAAAATATGAAAAGGCATGGCGCAGTTATTAATAGAAAAGCAGCTCATCAATGGAGCTGCTTTAAACGTAAGTTATTTTCTAGTTCTTTCATAAGATGAAAAGATCCATTTGAAGTATTGGAACATGCAACGAAAGTAATAGCATTATCTGGATAATAAGCGGAATGAAAATTCACCCCAGGATCATACCCCATCAAATGATACTTTCGTATGGATTCTCTACTTTTCTCAATCCAAATACCATAACCATAGAAAGAGTTCTCGTTTTCATGAACATGTGGTGTTAGTAATTTTTTTGTATAATCAGCATTTAATAATTCGTAATTCATTAATGCATCCCAAAGCCTTTCCATATCATCAACCGTAATAAATGCTCCTCCATCAGCCCCCCCTCGTATAGGTAATGAATACATATTTGTACGCCATGTTCCATCAGGTTCATCAATATACCCTAGAGCAGTCTGGCTTGGTAATGAGTCAAATGAAAAGTAACCCGAATGATACATATGAGCTTTTTTAAAAATATGTTCTTCTATATATTGCGTAAACGATGTTCCGGTTACTTTTTCCACGATAAGACCAAGTAATATATAGCCGGTATTATTATAATGGAACCTTTCTCCAGGCTGCATTTTCATTGGCTGTTGTTGAAATAATGGAATAAAATCACATAATTGGCGAAATTGATACATTGGATTTTCTTCCCACAATTCTTCAAAATCTCCCATCACTTCCTCATCAAAATAATCAGGCACCCCCGACGTATGTGTCAGTAAATGATGCACCGTAATTCCATTCGTCCATGGCAATTCAATATCTAAGTAATCTTGAATATCGTCATGAAAGGATAACTTCCCTAATTGAATAAGTTGACAAATGGCAATAGCAGTAAAGAGCTTACAACCAGATGCAATTCCAAACCTGGTGTTCACTTCATTTGGTAATTCTTCTGAACGATTCCTATAGCCAGAACTTAATTTTATGGATGGTTGTCTACCCTCACGTACCAACAATGCACCTGAATAGTTCATTTGTTTGGTTATATATTGAAACCTTTTAGTTACGTTTTTATTCATCATGTACCCCCCCTTAATTGTTTTATTCGTTAACTAGACTTTCCTCGATTGCTTCTTACTTGTTAAGATGGCATTACCTACGCTAGGGTGGAATAGATGCGTCGGAGGCTCCATTAAATTCATAACCTTCACTAGCCGTAAATATATTTCTGGATCGACAGCGGATAGCTCATAAACCTTTCTACTGTACCATTGCTTAAATGGCAGAATAACGGATCGATCCCCTTTAATGTCGGGGTGACGCAATACCTCTGTAGTTGCCATATCCCATGGCGTTGCTATCACTTTGGCGATAGCACGATGAAATTCCCTACCAAACTTACGATTAAACGTTCTCGTTTCTACTAAGCTTTCTTGTAAGGCCAAAGCCTCCATTGCAGCTACAGAAATCCCTTGTCCAAAGACAGGATCAAAGCGGCAGTGGGCATCGCCTATTACCAACAATCCGGCTGGAAGATTTACTAGATCAAATCTCCGCCTTACTTGATAAGGGATCTTATGAATATTTATTTTAGAAATGGGATCCGCTTTTGCTAAAAATTTCGTAACTTCAGATGTTGGCAGTTTTTTTGCATACGCCTGAAACGCATTTTCCGTTTTTGGAGGCTGTTCATTAGCATAACCACTAAATGTTACTGAAAATCGCTCTCCTTCAACCGTTTGAATAAAAGCTCCATAAGGGTTTTCTGGAAAACTTGGGGATATTAACATATTACACCAATCCAGTTCTTCATGATGATGTAAACGGAAATACCTTGTGGCGTAAAACAGCTTAATCGCGACTTTTTCTTCCACTACATTTACTCGAAACGGCTTCAACCAATTCATTACGTTTGAACCGAATCCACTAGCATCAACTACTAAATCAGCTGTCATATTTTCTTCCTCGTTTGTTTGCAATGAACGAACATTAACACCGATGACTTGGTTATAACGTGAATTTGCCAACAGCCGGTCCACCCGCATCCCATATTTGGTTTCAATATTAGCTATGTTATTAATTCGTTGTTGCAAGTGCCATTCCAGCATTGGTCGACTTTGTTGAACCATTACTAATTCGCCGGTAAATCGCTGTTTCCATGCTCCAAAGTGATGCCACTTTAGATCCCTTGTAAAGTTCGTTATAATTCCGCCATCCGCAATTAATTCATCAAGAAAACGAGGAAATAATTCCTCTATTGCTTCTTCTCCCCCCTTTAGCAGCACATGTGGATGATATGTTTGCGGAACTCTCTTTCTTGGTGTTTTCTCATCCCATCTTGGACCAGTTTCTAGGATAATTACTTCTCGGAAAGATGTGGATAAGGCCTTCGCAGCCAATTTTCCAGCAATACTTCCACCAATAATAATTGCTCTTTCTAACATGCTTTTCCTCCCCTTCCTCGAATCTCCGTTCACCCATCCTTTATTTATATCCAGTATACGGTAATTGATTGTTTTTTGAAATAACATATTATTTCGAAATATCACCCTATAGCTAACATCATCATGATATACTAAATGTATCAAGGCGATCTCTTAAGGGAGTGATGGAATGCAATTTTCATTAAAAGGGGCTCTCGAGGTTCTAGATAACACCCCACAAGCACTGGATTGTTTATTATCCAACTTATCTCATGGTTGGTTACAATGTAACGAGGGAGATAGGACGTGGAATAGTTATGAGGTAATAGACCATCTTATTGAAAGTGAAAAGCATAACTGGATTCCTCGATTAGAAGCTATTCTCCATGGAGATGAACATGCACCTATTCCACCATTTGATCGGTATGCTCATTTAAATAAAGATACGAATAACCCAATTCAACAAAAACTTATGGATTTTAAAACGCTTCGTGCGCATAACTTATCTAGACTAGAAACCATTCCTTCGCTTGAATCGCATCTGGACGCCATAGGCTTACATCCAGTCTTTGGCGAAGTAAAGTTAAGCGAGTTACTATCTACATGGGTAGTCCATGATCTAACCCATATCGCTCAAATAGTACGAGTCATGGCAAAGCGATATCAAAAAGACGTTGGTCCTTGGCAAGCCTATTTAGGGATACTAACGAATAAATAAGCAAAAAACATACACCCACTAAGCGAGTAGGTGTATGTTTTTTTACTCTAGTTTCTAATTATTCCTACCAATGAGAATATCCAAATCAATCGTAATCTCTGCTGACTCCTGCTCTGTAAATGACTGAATACGCTTTGGATCGGCCGACCAAGCAAGTGGAGTCATTCGTACCAAGTCCTGTAGTACCGTTTGGTTCAATTTATGACGATACGTTAAGGGGATGCGTTTAGTTGTTTCAAAATGGTCTTGAAATAGGCTCACCACTTCATCCTTATTGTTCATCTCTCGCTTCTCACTCTTCATAAGAACTTCTCTCAATTCGCTTAAATAGTTATTACGAGGCACTACCTTAATAATAAGGCCATTAGAAGCCACCAACCGTTTAAACTCAACGTAATTCGATGGCGAAAGGATATTTATTACTACATCAAATACATTTTTTTGGAAGGGAGCATTCGCAAGATTTCCCACCACCCAAATCGGGTCTATATAATTTTTAGCTGCTTGCAATATGCCTTCTTTAGCAATATCCAAGCCAATGCCCACTAATGAACGATCCAATCGACCTTCCATTATCTGGTGTAGATGCGATCCTTCACCACAGCCAACGTCTAATATGGTGATGGTTTCTTTATTCAGACGTGACAGAATTTCACTTATACGTTGATGCAAAAGCTGAAATAACTCAGTTTCTCCAACTACATGCTGCCTTGCTTCAAACAACGTTTTATCATAGTTACTTTTGATTGGCTGCTTCATTAAGTTAAGATAGCCTTGTTTCGTAAAATCAAACGTATGATGATGGACACAAGTCAAGCTCTTCCATGCTTCCACCTGCATCTTTGTACCACAATGCGGGCATCTAAATATATCACTCCATTCAGATACAAGTTCAGCGCTTTTTATTTTTTTGCTTTTTGTCATGATAAGCACCTCGTTTGCTTTTTCGTTTACTTGGCTTCGGCCAGAGCGGACGAGCAACATACTGTTTCATTGTAGTAAACAGGATAGACCATTGTAATTCCGTTAATAATCCAATTGGTGTCTCTTTATGAATTCCCAAGTTTCTTTTTAAATGCTTGATTTGAGGTGGAGTAAATATCGGTCGTAAAACCATTTGAAACTCCAATTCCGGTCGTCTTAATGCATATTCTGCGAGTCCATAAAAAGCTAAATAATCATTTGTAGAAAGAAACGATTCTTTTTTTCTAATTATCACCAGCATCGCAGAGTCCACGCTAGGCGGGGGAGAAAAATGGTATCTAGATATATCTTTATAATAGGAAATAGTAAACCACATACGCCAAATTAGTACATATGCATCCTTAATAAACTTAGAAGGAAATCGTTTTGCTGCACCTTTCTCTATGACGAGTACTCCCCTTTGAAAGGCACTTGATGGGTGGTTAAGGAGCAATTTCATAATCGGTGTTGTAATTGCATATGGAATACTAGAAACAACAATAAAGTTTTGACTTGGTAATTGAATTTTTAAAATGTCTTCATGAATATTTTTCGTATTTGAACCATTCTTTGTTTTTTCCTTTAAAATAGATACAAATCTCTGATCATATTCGACAGCGATTACTCTCCTAGCTTTTTTGCTTAAAATTGTTGTTAGAGCACCCTCCCCCGCTCCTAACTCCAGTACGCTATCTTCCTTACTTATATTCGCCTGTTTAACCATTTCATTAATGATAGGCTTATGATGAAGTAAATGCTGACCTAAATAATTTGGTGGTTCACCATTACTTAATTTTTTCCGGCCATATTTATGAATCCGCTTTGTCATTTTCCTCTTCCTTTCTAAAAAATCACAGGCAACTGCCTGTGATCAGAGTAAAAAGGAAAAGAAGTACGTAAGACGTGACAATCATTTGGATGTCCCCAACCATACAACTTCGTTGAAATCAATGAACATCCATTCAAAGGTTCATTCAATCGATAAATTTGTTGTTTTTTTAAACGTACATACTTTAGAAACATAGAAAAAGAAAGGCAAAACGAGTCACCTTTCAGTCAGCAGTACGATATAAATAAAATTATTAAAAAAAGACAGACTGATCCCGTTTACTCTGCATCAACAAACAGAGCCTCTGAACGCATTTAATTACTGGTTCAAAGCTGGGAAACGAAGTCTCATAAAATGTGTCAATTTTTAATAATCCTCCTTTATTTGTCATCTAGTTGTCATTATAAATAGCTTGATAGGAAAAGTCAAAATCAAGTTTTGACCTCTACCCAGTAGATGCTACTGTTTCTCAGCAGCTACTAACAGAAACATTGGTCTTCTTATTTCATCTTCCATCCCCTGTTTATCTAGCATTCCTGAATGAGGCTTTGGTTCCGAGACCTTCGTTACTCGAAAGCCTGCTTTAATTAAATCATTCATATAGGTTGAAATCGTTCGGTGATATTTCTCCACATTTTCTGTTAAAAACATTGTATGTCGTATGCCTTCGGTTTGATAATTATCGACCGGCCAATGCAAGCGATTTCCATCTGAATCATAATACCAATCCTGAGCAGATTGGGATGTGAAAATCGGATGCTCTACAGAAAAAACAAATGCTCCGCCACGCTTCAGCAATTGAAATACTTTATAAAAAACAACATCGATTGTTTTCACATAATGAAATGCTAAGGAGCTTATTACGATATCAAACGAATCGGGTGCAAATTCGATATCTTCAATAGCTGTTCGCTTATAGGTAATCGAATGGTGTTTCGTTTCTTCGCGGGCACGTTCGAGCATCCGTTCAGAAATATCCACTCCTACCACTGCACGAGCTCCTTGTTCTTTAGCATAGCGGCAGTGCCATCCAAAACCGCATCCTAGATCAAGCACACGCTTTTCTCTCATATTTGGAAGCATCTGCTGAAAAACCGGCCACTCACCAGTAGCTTCTAATCCACCTATCGAACGTGGCATCTTCTTATATTCATTAAAAAATAGAACGTCATCATATTTATTCTGTTTCATAACTTCTTCCTCCCTAATAAATGACTATCACAGTCTTTTCATCACCTTTTCACAAATATGATCTACAAAACGACCTAACTTCCAACTCGTGGATTGCTGTTCACTATAGTGCCGAACATTGACGGTTCTATTCTCCATTTCTTTATCTCCAAGCACCAACATAAACGGAATCTTTTTCAGCTGCGCTTCTCTAATTTTATACCCTAATTTTTCATTTCGATTATCTATTCCCACCCTTATTCCTAATGCTTCTAGTCTAGCTTGAATATAGAAGCAATACTCTAGATGTACCTCTGAAATAGGAAGTATTTGCGCCTGCACTGGGGCTAGCCATACAGGAAATGCTCCCGCGAAGTGTTCAATCAAAATCCCTAAAAACCGATCAATAGAACCAAAAATAGCGCGATGAATAACAACGGGACGTATCTTTTCATTATTTTCATTAACATAAGATAAATCGAATTTATTTGGCATTTGAAAGTCCAACTGAATTGTCGCACATTGGTGACTTCGATTTAAAGCATCTTTAATATGGAAATCGATTTTTGGCCCATAAAAAGCCCCATCGCCAGTATTAAGCTGGTAATTTATATTCAAATCCTTCAGTACATGAATTAATGCTTTTTCAGCTATTTCCCAAAGATGATCCTCTCCTAGAGAATGGTCTGGCCGGGTAGATAGTTCTACAGTATAAGAAAAACCAAGGGTATTATAAACTTGATCTATTAGGTGAAACACCTGCTTGATCTCGTCTTCTATTTGATCTTCCCGCACAAAAATATGAGCATCATCCTGACAAAAAGAACGTACACGAAACAGCCCATTCAAAGCTCCACTAAATTCATGGCGATGTACTTGACCAAATTCAGCCATTCTAAGTGGTAGATCACGATAAGAATAAAGACTATTTTTAAACACTAACATATGTCCTGGGCAGTTCATTGGTTTCATCGCAAAACTTATACCATCTACTTCCGAGAAATACATATTTTCATGATAATGGTCCCAATGTCCAGTTTCTTCCCAAAGACGTTGATTCATCATTAGCGGTGTGCGTACCTCTTTATAACCTGCCTTATCTTGTAATTCTCGTAAAAATGTCTCTAACTCATTTCGAATAATTTGGCCATTTGGCAAATAAAACGGCATCCCGGGTGCCTCTTCTGAAAACATGAAGAGCTCTAGTTGCTTCCCTAGCTTCCGATGATCCCGTTTACTTGCTTCTTCTAAGAAAAGAAGATGGCTCTCTAACTCGGAACGCTTATGAAAGGCAGTACCGTATACACGTTGGAGAACCTGATTTTGATTATCTCCGCGCCAATAGGCACCTGAAATATGCGTCAATTTAAAAGCCTTAATGAACCCAGTATGTGGTAACTGGGGACCATGAGAAACATCAATGAATTCTCCTTGCTTATACAGTGTTATTTCTCCATCTTTCGGAAGCTCTTGTATTTCTTCTAGCTTATATAATTCTCCCCTCTCTTTGAACAATTGAACAGCTTCTTCGTAGGATAAAACCTTGCGTTTAAATTCTAGCTTTTCTTGAATAATGTTTTCCATTTCGGCTTCAATCTTTTTTAATTCATCTAAAGGAATGCTCTGATGAATCTGAAAATCATAATAATATCCATTGTCTAAGACAGAACCAGTTCCTAATTTAACATTGAAATAACACCTTTTCACCGCTTGCGCTAAAACGAGTACTGTAGAACGCCTCAATACCTCTAATGCTTCCTCAGAATTGGTTGTAAGAAGAGATACAGATGCATCTCTCTCAATACGATAACTTAGATCAACTAATTTGCCATCAACTTTTCCTACCACTGTTTTTTTTCGTAAACTTTGACTAATGGACGATGCAATTTCTGATAACTGTATACCTTTTTCATATTTCTTCTCTTTTCCATCGGGAAATTGAATGTGAACGAATTTCTCCATTTTATTCGTCCTCCTTTATAAAATAATTTAATAAAAAACACACCCATCCTTAAAACAAAGGACGAGTGCGTAACCCGTGGTTCCACCTAATTTTCCAATAAAACTTAAATTGGCTTTATATGCCTTAACGCAGCTAACGGTAATTGGATACTATGGTTCCCCAATACAGCTTCCGAGGTGGTAAATGATTATCTTTCGTTAGGAAGTTCCCAGCATCTCTTTCCCTCTCTAGTAACGAGTGACAATCATCCATGTCCCCTTCCTTGCATTTCTTGATATAAACTTTTGTAGTATTAAAAAAACACATGCATCCCAAAACAAGGGACGAATGTGTTGATCCGTGGTTCCACCCATTTTCCCAACCGACAAGCTATGCCGATTGACTTATGGTCCTTTAACGCAGGCTTTACGATAATGGTTACTTGATTTCTCCAATACTGCTCACAAGGTGGTAAGTTACTTTGCTAGGATAGGAAGTTTCCAGCATCCTCCCCTCTCTGCTAACCATCAAAAGTAACCCATGTCCTGTTCATCGCTTCTTTAACGTTTTTATTTTTATATATCCTACACTATTCGTCCATAAAAAACAAGGGTGATTTATACAATACCGCAGAAATTTTTAAAACAACTAACAAGTATTAGATTACTTGCATAGACTTACATTGATGTAAAAACAGAAAGCTGTTTAGTTAGGTGTCCCAACATGAAACCAACTGATAGCAACTTGCAAAGGAGAAAGAGAATGAAAAAGATCGGTTTATTTATTGCCTGCTTATTCCTGATTACTTGTATTGGGTGTATGAAATCTGATGAATCCAAAGTGGAGGACCTTGTCACAAATTATTACCAAGGGTTGAAGGAAGGCAACTATGAAGCATCATTACAATTATTAGGAGAAGAATATCTTGATTTTATTGGAATGACAAAAAGAGAGGTTATTGACGAGTTTGAATTCGCTGAGAAACAAGGGAATAGCGTTTCAGAAATAGCCGTCGTTTCCGTTAAAGCATTAGATAAAGCTAGCTTAAGTGAAGAAATTCCGCTTCCTTTACAAGAACGAATAACAGATAGTGAACACTATCTGGTTAAAGTCAATGCAACAAGAGAAGGTGGCGCGGAATTTTTGGATTTTGTACTTCTCGCCTTGATAGATGGAGAATGGCAAATTCGTGGCATTGCAAGTACAATAATAAATTAAACAACATAATGGTCTTTCTCCATTCTAAATATAAGTAAAGTACGTTTAGCCTTTTTGTATAAAAGGACTGTATACCATTTAACAAAAGGAGGAAGACCATTTGAATCCACCAATTGGAATAACAATCCGTAATCTGATCTTTCTTATTCTTACACTTAGTATTAATTATTCAGTCGGCTCAAATGTAGGACGTATCGCTGATCAGCAGGATACACTTATTCAACCAGCTGGCTACGCTTTTTCCATTTGGGGAATCATTTATATATGATTGGTTATATGGGTAATTAAAGGATTCTTTGCTAAACCTGATAATCAACCTCTTTATCATTCGATGAAAACCCTCTTTCCTGTTAACCTTTTGTTAAATGCAGCATGGATTCTTACGTTGAGTATATATTCCTTTCTACTATCATTATATTCCTATTATTAATTTCGCTTATTCAGATGTATCAACGAGTAACCTCTAATCCGAATAGCACCTTTCTTGATTACGCGCCTTTTGCTATTTACTTTGGTTGGGTTTCTTTAGCAAGTATTGTTAACTTATTTACATACTTGGTACGTAACAATCTCTGGCCTATTTTAAGGATAAGTGAATTAGGATGGACAATCCTTACATTAATTATCGTAAGTATAATCACTCTTCTAGTTACAGTTCGTAAATCTGATTTCTTATACCCGCTTGTGTTTATATGGACCTTTATTGCTATTTATGTCAAAGCTCCGTATGAGTTGCTGCAGTGGGTGTTAGTCGCTTGCAGTATACTGGTTGGCATCGGCATATTGATTGCAGCTAAAACGAAATGAAGTAAACCGAGACGATAATGTCGCGGTTTTGTTTACATTAAAATAGATCCAATTGTTTTGGAGATAGTCCCTTGTACTCTATTCCAAGCAATTCCTGCAATTCTTTTGCGTTTCCTGCAGCATCTCCACCAGAATTATTATTAAATACAATAATGATATCTTTTGAATTCTTACTAAGCTCGGTAATTCGCTGTTTCCATTCCAATAATTCTTGTTGATTATATTTATATAAATAACGGACATCCCGCCAGTTGGTTTCAGCGCTGCTTGGTTTGTTCCAACCGTGTATATTGCGGCCATGCATTCGAATAAGTGTCTTCGAGGAGTTAGTGGCAACTGGTACACATGGGACTGATCCATTACCAGCCTGCGGTTCATCAGCTATGGAGTGAATCCAGCCTTCTTCTTTCATAAATGATAATGTACTATTTCGGAAGCGCTCATGAAACCAAGATTGATTTCTGAATTCTAAGGCAACTGGTATATTTCCCATCATTTGTTTACAATAACGAAGGTACGTGACATTGTCTTTATTGCATTCAAACCAAGGCGGGAATTGAAATAAGACCATTGCTAATTTATTAACACGTTGATATGGTGCCAAAGAATCTTTAAACGCTTGGAACATCTCCTGCTTTGTCTCAAACGGGTCTTCTTCTCCCCTCTGATGTCCTGTCATACCTTGATATGCCTTGACAACAAATCGAAAGTTCTCTGGTGTCTCACGTACCCATTTTTCTGCGTTACGTACAGGCTGAACTGCATAAAAAGAAGCATCTACTTCAACTACAAGAAAATGGCTGCTGTATTCTGAAAGTTTATCTTTTGATTTCAATTGATCAGGGTAGAGTGAATAATGATCCCCCCAACCAGTCAATCCTATGTAAATCATTATGAACCCTCCTGCCAATATAATAGCACAAGAGGAATTGCAAAATGAATAACAAAAATTCAGCAAGAGCTATACCTTTGCCACTGCATATTCCTCATTAAAATGGAAAAACTAGGCTTTACTAATATGGAAAGGAGCTTGTGCCATGAACCAACTAACACAAACAGAGTTGGAAAACCTAAGAAAGATGATTGGTGAGCATGGGATGATCGCTAATAAATTAGAGACTTATGCTGAATCTGCAATGGATCCAGAATTGAAGTCCATTCTGCTGAGAGATGCGCAATCTGCTAGACAGGCACAACAGCAGTTATTACCATTTTTACAATAGGAGGAAGATAGATGTTACAAGATAAGGATATTGTGAACGATTACTTAAATGGCTTAAATGCAAGTTTAAAAAGCTATGCTGGTTACATTAGTGAAGCAAACAATCCGGGACTACGACAAACCCTAATTAATTTAAGAAATGGCGATGAGTCAAGACAACGAACTGTATACAGCTATGCAACACAACACGGGTTTTATAAGCCGCCACAAGCGGCAACACAACAAGAAATCCAGCAGGTTCAATCAGAACTATCTGCTGGTCAATAATCAGTTGGAGTATCGAATAATCCATTGATTTTCGATGCTCCGTCTCTACATTTATTCGATCTCCAAATGGCTCATTTAATCGTTATTTAAGGTAAAGTAATGGTAGGTTCCATTACGGTCAGCCTATTATTCACTGTATCCAAATTTGCCGTTGCACCAATTGGAATCGCCGCTTTATATATACCATGAGCAGTAGCAACATTCGTCATTAACGGTTTACCTAATGGCACCACAAAGTTATTAATAAAGTCCTCATATGTTACCCCATAGGCTGTTGGACAATTTGTACATTCTCCTAATACAATGCCAATACAATCATCGAACTTACCAGCTAACTTTAGTGCATTCATGTACCGATAAACAGTATTTATCGGTTCATGCGTCTCCTCAAGTAGTAGTATTTTACCTGTTGTATCAATTTCATAAGGGGTTCCAAGCGTATCGACAAAAGAGGTGAGATTCCCACCAACAATTGGGCCTGTAACATTTCCGCTTACCCTGCTTACTTGCGGCAACTGGGGAGGATTTTGAATTTGTCTTTGAGGAGACCAAAGTGATGTTGCATTGAAAAATTGATCATAATTGTAACTCGGCGTACTCAAAGAAAAATCAATAAGCATAAGACTTTGTAATGTGATTAAATTGCTATTCTGTGCTAATACATTTAATAAAACAGTAATATCACTATATCCACTAATTAATTTTGGATGATCCTCAATAAACGAATAATCGAGAAATGGAAGTATCCCCGCAACTCCTACGCCACCTCTAGTAGGCAATATCAATTTCACTTGTTCATCGGAAAACATATCCATAAGATCCATGGCACGTTCTTCGTCCGTACCTGCAAGGAAGCCATTCTCTGCATAAACTTGTTGTCCTAATACGACTTGAAAGCCGAAGTTTTGTAAGGTATTTATTCGATCATTAATGATATTTGCAGCTAAAGGACTACCTAAAGTTACAATGCCGATCGTATCGCCTTGTTGCAAAATGGGTGGCTTAATTGCCATTATGGAACCTCCTCACAAATAATCTCTCTTTCATCTTATTCGTGGGCGATTAATTTGTTACTTAAGAGCAATTGCTCAAGTAGGCGCTACTAACCGTCACAAGGGCATATGTGCGACAAAGTCTCTTTATCGTAATGAGATAAGGGATGCTTCACTAGGCGCTGTTCGCTAAGCAGGATGCAGCTAGATACTTGGTTAATTAGCCACTGTCGTAAATTTTATTATTTGTGAGAAAATAAAAAGAGACTCCCGATCAGACGAGAGTCTGCACTGCTTAGAAATTACTTTCAAGCTTGGGAGCTATTCGATGCATTGTAGCTTGTTCATAAGCGTATGCCACCAACTAATTCTGCCTCACTCCACATTTTCCCCAAAAAGCCAAAGCAAAGGGTGAACCATTGTATAATAGCCAGCCGGCACTGTAATTAATGGAAGGCCGCTAATGTTGATTTCCGGGATTGTTGTTGATGCTACCTGTTCTGCTTTAATACCAGGAATAGCTTCCGACATTTGCGGATAAACAAAACCATCTAATCCCACCTTATTTAACACCATGTTTATCATGTGAAGTAGTTTTTCTTTTATTTCTTGAAATTGCGTTAAGTTTAGAAGTGAGCCATGGTGTACGTTAGCTGCTTCTTCATTTACAAAATCATGAACCATCCCCAGTGGCCCATCGACCGTCCAAGGAATAATCCCACTACGATGAAAGACATTGGCCATGGTTAGTGTTTCATCGTCCGGATTCAAATGTTTTATGTATTGTTCCAAGTCATAGAAAAAAGTTTCCATTCCTTGAAATGGGTGAACCTTCTTCATACCATAGCATTAATTGTTCCACCGTCACTTCTTCCAAAAGACTACTATTTGCAATGGATGAGAAGACTGTACTATCCTTCAAACTGGTATCTCCTTTCCTTTTCCCTATTAATAGATAGAATACAAAATGTTTGTCTATGCTTTCATTTTATAGTGAAGGAACGTAACTGCAATTATCTTGTAAGTTAATCTAACAGAGTTTTTCATATAAACTATTTACTTATCAAACAACCCTCTTCGAATGAAGTTTGCCGTAATAGGCTTCCTCTCGATTTCACGTGACCAAACCGAAAGTTGTCCAATATGATGTATTTCATGTGCGATTACATGGCGCATTACCTCTCCATAATAAAATATTTCCTGTTCACCTTTCGCATTAACGTCTTCAAGTAATACCCATTCCAAATCACTTGTCCAATTCTCCACAAAATGGTTAACCTCTGGATGATAGTGGTCCGATAGCTGCTTTACTTTATCCAAGCTCGCATAATCTAGCAAGGATGGTTCTATTGGCTCTGGTTTTCCTTGCAACAAGGCAACCCAACTATACTCTACATCTACAATATGCAGTAAAGTATGGAGTATATTTCCGATGCCACCCACCCTTCTCTTTAATAGCTCTTGTTCGGACAACGATTCACACCAGGTAAGCCACTCTTTCCGTACTTGCCAATTATATTCAAACAACTTCTTCATCCTATTTCCTCCTTATTTAAAAGCTCCACTACAAATTAAATTTAAAAAACCCTGTCAGATATTCTTACAACATTACTGCATATAGGCCTTTAAACTCGTAAGATAAAGATACTTCCATAATCCTTTTCGATGGTTCCATTGTTTTTCACTCGGAAAAAGTCTGGTCCCAGAAAAGTGATACTATCCTAAATCCCCACTTGGGAGAAGAGATCCAGTCAAGTGTCCATTCTTGCTGGATCTCTTTATTTTTTGTTTTTTTATATGCATCTGTTGATGATGTTTATTAAGCTGCGTTGACACGGCCATATTCATTTGACACAAAAATAGAATCTTCCTCCTTTACCATCTACTTATCCATTTTTGCGTGTTGTTATCATATAGTAATTGATTCCACCCCGTAAGCTAAAAATCCTTTAAAAAGATACACGTGAAGTTGGAAAAGAAAGGAAACAAACTGCCACGAATGTTTCTTGACGGTATGAAATTCGTAAAGATCCTAACATGAATGTAATATGAACAACGGAGGAAGGCATGAAAATAATGGAGATATTTCCTTCATTTCTATGAAAATAGTTCCTTTTTTACTTTTATTTTTGATGTCATTTATTAAAATAATTTGTTATTTCTCCTTAATCACTATGTTATCTCACTGATATTTTTATGTGATACATTACAGATAGTTAAAAAATATGATGGAATTTGTCGAATCATATTTCATTGATTTTTACTAGTTAGATAGTAGAGTTAATAAAGGCAAAGGAGGAATTATGTTGGCACAGACCAATCACAAAGCAAGAAAATATGTACTTTCTACAGCATTTGTTACTTCCTTGGCTCTTACTCCTATTTTTAGCGGGAGTGTTTTTGCCAATGCAGGAGCTGGTGCTTCGGAAGGAGATTTAACCATTAGCGAGAGCAATATCCCTAATGTAGAACAGCAGGAAGATACTTCATCAAATGAGGCATCACTCATTCAGCGCGGGGATGTGAGTGAATCTGTAGAAGATGTACAAGCATTGCTACAAGACCAAGGCTATTATACATATACAGTTGACGGCATTTTTGGTCCAATAACCGAACAAGCGGTAAGAGATTATCAAGCAGATCAAGGTTTACAAGTTGATGGTATAGTAGGTCCAAATACTTCTGAAGCAATGGGATTATCAGGAAGTGAATCTTCCAATGATCTAACGATTACAGAGTCTGGGGATAATTCTGATATTCAAGCTGATATCGTTGCTGCTGCAGAAAGTGTAATAGGAACTCCTTATGTATGGGGAGGAACCACTACGGACGGAATGGACAGCAGTGGATTTATTAACTATGTGTTTGACCAAGTGGGTATTGATGTTTCACGTACACATAGTGAAATGTGGCAAAACGATGGTGTCCATGTAGATGCTCCAAGTGTTGGAGATGTTGTATTCTTTGAAGGTACCTATGAAACAGAAGGTGCATCTCATAGTGGAATCTATATTGGCGATAATCAAATGATCCATGCTGGAAATGATGGGGTTAGCGTAGCAGATATCAGTATCGATTACTGGAAAAACCACTATATTGGCGCTAAGTCTATTACAGAATAATTGCCAATAAAAACATAATAATACAAGTGCAAACGTGTTGCACTTGTATTTTTTCTTATTATTGAAAGCTGTCTACGAATGTAGACAGCTTTCTATCTAAATAATTATTGTTGTTGATTTTGTTGAATTTGCTGTGCCTGCTGTTGAGCTTGTTGCAATTGCTGCTGCACCTGTTGGAAATTAGGATCCTGCTGTGCATTAGCTCCTGCTTGGTTTTGTGCATTTTGCAACGTTTGCTGCGCCTGCTGTAACTGCTGTTGAGCTTGTTGTAATTGTTGCGGATCTGCACTAGCTTGTGCCTGTTGAACAGCTTGTTGCGCTTGTTGTGCCTGTTGTTGTGCTTGTTGTAGCTGTTGGTTTTGTTGTGCCACTATAAAAACCTCCTAGAAATTTTTGTTGCTTATGCAACTCATTCTTACCGTTTGCAATAATAGCATATTTATACATTAACTTTATATTTTTCTAATTTATACATCATTTTACAAACTTAGAAGGTCCAAGATTAGAAAAAGTTAAGAGGTTAAGCTCATTAGAGGCTAATGTAACTCGTGTGTTATTTTATACCATTTATTGTATTTTAATAACACACCCATCTTATCCTTTACATTTCTATCCCCAAAATATTCCACATACGAATAGACTTGCTAGTTTTTCCTTTCTATGAAAACGGGTATGTAATAAGAAGAGATGATATTAGAATATCGATTCATCCATTCAAGGAGAGGATGACAACAATGAAAAAACGAAAAAAAATCATGCGTGCCGTGAAATTTACAGGTGCAACTATTTTAATTATTGGTATTGCGATCTTTTTATATGGATTTTTCATCCATAAAGGAAGCTCTTTCACAGGAATTGGTATTGGAACAGTAATGGGAGCTGTATTTATCTTTATTATGGGAATCTTTTTTGTAGCTACAGAGGAAACATTGAAAGAACGATTTGTAAAACTGAAAACGAAAATCAAACGACCTAAAAAATAGAATCGTGTTTCCGATATTCTCTGGTTAACTCAAAAATCCTGCTGTAAACAGCAGGATTTTCTTTGCTAATTTATCTTAGCAAATGCTATAGCACTACCCCTATCACAAGATTGAAAACCATTTTTCTCATAAAAATATCTTACATCAGGCGCCTCTTCAGTCAAAAGAACCTTTTGGCGTACATGTTGATACTTCTTCAAGATCATTTGCATTAATTGTGTGCCAATGCCTTGTTTCTGGTAGGCAGTTAATACTAGTAGGTCTTGAATATAAATAATGGTTAACCTATCTCCGATCGCACGAATTAGGCCAACTAACTGTTCCCCATCCCAAGCAGAAATCACTTCTTCTGATTGCAGTAAAGCTTGTTGAAGAAGAGGTATATCCTTCGTATATGCCGTCCAATGTACATCATTATATAAACAAATTAATGGTTCTTTATCAATTGTTTTATCATGTTTATACGTTATAACCAATTTACATTCCTCCTCAATTAGTTAGTTTGAAGAGTTTAATCGCAATTTTACCACAGTAGTCCCCCCTTCCATTAACGAATAATGATCAAAGGCTAATTCAATAAAAATTGACAGCTCATTTACATAACAATACCACGCATAACCATATTTATTGCTCCTTTAACCATTCATAACTCATTGTACGATTAACCATTTGTAGGCTCCCGCCTTACTTCAGACATTTTTTAATATCCATAATCGCTTGTAAGTGCATTCCTTCATGAAAAATCGTTCGAATTAAAACTTGCTCAATCGTTTTCACCCCCATATCGATAGGAGGGAATTCTACTCTAAGTCTTTGACCATATATTTTTTTGAGGATTGCAGGCTGGTTTTCAAGCAATGATATCAACGCTTGAATGTTGGGGTATCCGTGGTGAAATCACTGGGGGATGTCCCAAATCCAAACCAAGAATTAACTAGTGTTGTTGTTTCACTCTGTTCTTTTGTTAAAGCTTCAATCCAAAGAAATTGATCAAGATATATATGACCAAGATTCCAGCGGATATTGTTATTGAAATTTTCGGGTATGGCTTCAGCATCATCCCGGGTGACGTTTTCAGGTAACGGATAAAACATCTGAACGATAAGTTTGTAACTGGTTAAATAATATCTCAGAACTTGTATCTGTTCCCATGGACCTGAGCTCCTTCCTATATATTCAATGTTCGACAGTCCTACTTAATAACCCTTTATATCTTCAGTATCAATGTTTGTTACAAACAAAAAAAGGTGACCTTCTGCGGTCACTTCAATAAAATATATATCATTGCTATGAATGATCCAACTAACCTACGTGATTGGTGCTGGATTGAATAGGCTCAAGTCATTTTGAATCCCCCAATGCTCTGCCCAAGTTTGTTTACGGCCACTAGCTACATCCAATATAAAATGGAAAAGTTCCCAGCCAACCTCTTCGATTGTAGCATCTCCAGTTGCAATTCGCCCCGCGTTGACATCTATTAAGTCATCCCATTGATTCTTCAACGCATTCCGTGTAGATACCTTAATGACAGGTGCCATCGCTAATCCATAGGGTGTACCACGGCCTGTCGTAAACACTTGAAGGTGCATTCCAGATGCTAGCTGCAATGTCCCGCAGACAAAATCACTGGCAGGTGTAGCTGCGAAAATTAATCCTTTCTTTGTTGCCTTCTCTCCTGGTGCTACAACATCGGTGATTAGGCTGCTTCCTGATTTAGCAATCGATCCGAGAGACTTTTCAACGACATTAACAAGACCACCTTTTTTGTTTCCCGGGGAAGGATTTGCACTTCGATCTGCCATCCCCTTTTGTAAATACGTATCATACCATTTCATTTCATCGATTAACGCTTGTCCAACCTCTTTATTAACAGCACGTGGAGTTAATAAATGGACAGCGTCCCTAACTTCCGTCACTTCTGAAAACATTACGGTTGCACCAGCACGTACTAACAAATCTGCGGCGTATCCTACAGCAGGATTTGCCGTCACCCCAGAGAAAGCATCACTACCTCCGCACTGCAACCCCACCACTAAATCGGAAACTGGACAGGTGACTCTCTCTCGTTGGTTTAACTTTTGTAAGCGCTGATCTGCCATCTTCATAATGGCGTCTATCATCTTTGTAAATCCCTTTTGATCTTGCAAGGATAGAATGTTGAGCTGTTTGTCATCCGCTTGAATAAGCCGATCAGGCAATAGTTTTTCACATCCTAATCCTACAACCATGACTTCGCCTCCAAAGTTTGGATGGGTTGACATATTTTGAAGTGTGCGTATTGGAATCTCAGATTCGGGTGCATTAATGGCAACTCCACAACCATAATTGTGGTTAAGTGCTACTACATCATGAACATTCGAATATTTAGGTAACAATTCTTGTTTAATTTTTGCTACTGCATAATCCAAAACACCAACCACACATTGAACACTTGTTGTAATTCCGAGGATATTTTTAATTCCAGCGCTTTCATTATTATTGCGATATCCTTCGAAAGTATAGCCTTCTAAGGGAGGTTGTTCTTCAAGTTTCCTTGTTGCGATTGGCAAATCATCTAGTTTAGGAGGAGACGGCAACCTAACCAAGGTTTCCTTTACCCAACTTCCTTTTTTAATAGAGACTGCTGCATAGCCAATTATTTCTCCGTAACGAACAATCGCTTCATCTTTATCTAAATCGGTCAAAGCTACTTTGTGTCCTTCCGGTATAAACTCTTGGATTCGAGATCCATTAAAGAATGCAGCTCCTTCTTTTACCCCTCTTGGATTTACAATTGTCGCAACATTATCTTTATCATTCAACCTAATATAAAGCGTTGTTTCTTTTTTTAAATTATTTAATGACATGGCTAATTCACCCTTTCTAATTTAAAGCATTCCCTCTTTTATTTAGCAGGTACAATAATATACCTGTTCCATGTCTTAGTCTCATTTAATCAGCGGATGGTGTCGTTCCGTTTTCCTTCATAATCTCGAATGTCCACCCCGCAATCAGCCCCTACTTTTTTGATATCATCATAGACTTCCTTTGATAAGTCGATGCCATTTTTACGTTTTGTTTGCTCCATCTTATGCTCAATTTCACCTGGAATGAATATCTCATCGATTCCTTCAACTGCTGGCGATAATTTAATTTCATCAATCATTTGATTAATGCGTCGTTTAAATAATTTAGCTGGCATGAAGGTATTGATATCAATCAACTGAAAGAAATGCCCGACATTTTGTGGTTTATCAAAGTCACCATAAATATTCTTGATATGGGGGCCAAACCCTGCACCGGTTAGCACCCCACTCATAATGTCAATCATCATTGCAATCCCATATCCTTTCGGCCCACCGAATGGCAAAACAGTCCCTTTGAGAGCAGAATTAGAATCAGTGGTCGGCTGACCTTTATTATCAATCGCCCACCCAGTTGGTATATCTGTTCCGTTCTGAGCAGCCATAATGATTTTCCCTCTTGCAACTACACTCGTTGCCATATCCAATATGATTGGTTCTTTCTTGCCTGTAGGAATTGCAAAGGTATATGGATTGGTCCCAAAGTACGGTCGGACCCCACCCCAAGGAGCCATTGTTGAAGGTGCATTTGACATTGCAAAAGTTATCATATCTTCTTCAACACCTTGTTTTACAAAATACGCTCCAGCACCAAAATGGCTTGATCTAGTAACACCTATATGAACCCCACCGTTTTTCTTTGCTTTTTCAATGCCGATTTCGATTGTTTTTTGCCCAATTACTTGACCCATCCCATCGTCCCCATCAACCAAAAGAGTTGAATTATTATCTTGGATCACCTTGATATTTGGACGAGGATTCACCGCACCTTCTTTCAAACGCTTCACATAAATCGGAACTCTCGTGACTCCATGAGAGTCCACACCTCTCAAGTTAGCAGCAACCAGACTATCTGCAACCGTATGACTATCTTTTGACGATAATCCGACTGTTTTAAAAATATTTTCCACATAGTGAATTAATTGGTCCTTATTAAAATTCAAAATGAAGCCCTCCGTATTTCATATTCAGTCATCTGAAATTATCTAACCATGCTAGGACGCTTTGGGTCATACTCCCAACTAGGAATGAGGTATTGCATTGCAACAGAATCATCTCTAGTATCCAACTTCATTTCATCATGAAGCCTATGTGCATTCTTTATTTGTTGCATATCTACCTCTACTCCAAGTCCTGGCTTGTTTGGAACAGTCACATGGCCTCCTGAAATACGAAAAGGCTCCTTTGTAAGGCGTTGACCATCCTGCCAGATCCAATGTGTATCAATTGCTGTTATCTTACCCGGAGCTGCTGCTGCGACATGCGTAAACATTGCTAATGAAATATCAAAGTGGTTATTAGAATGAGAACCCCAGGTTAATCCCCAATCATTACAAATTTGGGCAATCCGTACCGATCCTTGCATCGTCCAAAAATGTGGATCGGCAAGCGGGATATCAATAGAATTTAACTGAATCGCATGTCCCATTTGCCGCCAATCAGTGGCAATCATATTCGTTGCAGTCGGTAATCCTGTATACCGTTTAAATTCCGCCATTACCTCTCTTGCGGAATAACCGTTCTCCCCACCACACGGGTCTTCTGCATAAGCCAATATTCCATCTAGATCCCTGCATAAGTCAATTGCTTCCTTAAGCGACCACGCTCCATTGGGATCAAGCGTTATACGAGCATCAGGAAAACACTCGGCCAATGCACGAACTGCTTTCATCTCTTCTTTTCCATCTAATACACCACCTTTTAACTTAAAATCCTTGAATCCATATCGTTTTTCAGCAGCTGTAGCCAAATTGACGATCGCCTCCGGTGTCAATGCTTCTTCATGACGGAGTCGTAGCCACTCTTCTTCTTCATCCCTTGCACCGATATATGGCAGATTCGTTTTATTTCGATCTCCTATGTAAAATAAATAACCTAACATTTTTACTTTATCTCGTTGTTGGCCTTCTCCTAACAATGCAGCGACTGGTACGTTGAGATGCTTGCCTAGCAAATCAAGTAAAGCTGCCTCTAATGCCGTTACAGCGTGAATTGTAATACGTAAATCAAATGTTTGTTCCCCTCTGCCGTAGACGTCCCGCTCAGCAAACGACTCTTTTACCTTCTTGAGCAAATTATTATAATTACCGATTGAGCTTCCAATAACCAACTTTTCTGTATCTTTTAATGTTTTACGAATCCCTTTACCTCCGGGAACTTCTCCAACCCCTACATTACCGGCGCTATCTTTCAGGATAACAATGTTCCTTGTAAAAAATGGACCATGTGCCCCGCTAAGATTTAACAGCATACTATCATGCCCTGCAACAGGGATAACAGACATTTCCTCGATGGTAGGAGTCATCTGCATTACCGAATTCATTCAATCCTCTCCAATCTTTCCAAGTAAAATCAGTTTCCTTCATTTCTTTGCGTTAGATGGCAGTAGATTTTTTTGTTCTTCGGTTATCCACGATCGCATAGATGATCGAAACAGCAATTAAGAGCCATAATCCCAATGCAATCGGGCCTTTCGTAAAAAAGATCGTTAAATCTCCTCCACTGCCTTTTAAACTATCAATAAAGTACTTTTCCAATTGACCTCCTAAAATGAAACCAATCAAGAATGGTGCAACTTGTATTCCAATTTTCATAAACACATATCCTGCCAAACCGAATAGTAGCAGTGTCCAAACATCAAACATGACACCATTGTTAATGGCATAAGAACCTACAACGCACATAACAATGATAATCGGATAAATGATATATTTCGGAATATAAATAATCTTTGCCATATATTTAATCGAGAAGAACATCAAGAAAAACATGATGATATTTGCCATGATAAGCGCATAGATAATGCCATCCCATAAATCAGGATTTGTCGGAATAAATAATGGACCTACTTGAATTCCCTGTAATAAAAATGCTCCGACCAAAACCGCGGTTGTACTGTCCCCAGGTATCCCTAACGATAACAAAGGGATCAATGCACCACCGATTAGACCATTATTAGCTGATTCACTTGCGATTAATCCTTCTGGTTCACCTGTACCTAACTTTTCAGGATGCTTCGAAAAGTTTTTTGCTTGTGAGTAAGAGGAAATTGAAGCAGCACTTCCACCAACCCCTGGCAGCATACCAATAAATGTACCGATGATCGAGGAACGAACCGTATTTATCAATTGACCATTAAAAACTTTAAACGTGAAACGATTTTTCTTATCTTTTTTGAAGTCAAAATTCTGATGGGGCGAAGCTTTCATGCCTGTTTCAGATTCCTGAAGAATTTGGGCAATTGCAAATAACCCGATCAATACTGGGAGAAGAGAAAAACCATAAACCAATTCTTCTTCAAATCCAGGGGGAATAAGTCTCATTTGATTGTTATCAGCAAACATCCCAATCAAACTCAAATACACACCGATGAATCCACTAAATATTCCTCCTAACAAGCTTCCTTTTGAAATCGATGCGATGACGGTCAGCGCAAAAACGATAATCAGGAATTTTTCAACGGATGAAAATTTTATTGCAACAGAAGCGAGCACTGGAGCAAAGAAATATAAAATGATCAAACTGAAAAAACCACCAATAATCGATGCCGTTATCCCCACTTTCAATGCTTTTTCCCCTTCGCCTTTCTGAGTCATTGGATAACCATCAAACGTTGTAGTGAGAGATGAAGGCGTACCAGGAATGTTTAATAAGATCGCCGGGACTAGGCCGCCGCTTATCCCACCTACATACAAACCAATTAATAAAGCAATCGAGTCAACCAGGTCCAATGTATATGTGATTGGCAGGAAAAGGGCAATCGCCATGGTTGCGGTCATTCCCGGAATTGATCCAAAAATAATTCCCATGAAAACACCTAGAAAACAGAGCAAAACTGATAGTGGGCTGATTATTTCAAACATGTCCATTGGATACCACCCTCCTTATGGTAAAGTAATATCGAACAGCTGGCCGAACAAATACCAGATGATCAATGATGTAGAAAGTGAGTTAGTTAATGAGACAAAGATCGATTTCTTTTTGATATCACCAATGAATAGTAAACTAATCAAAAACATAAAAAGGATGGTCGCAAGCAAAAATCCAATTGATTCAAGGACAAACGCATACGCTATTAATAACACGAGGGTTCCAAAGAATTTCAGTTTGTCATAGTTGTCGACGAAAAATTGAAAATGAAACTCCCTCAACCTTCTTTCTTTTATTCTTCTGATGACATTGAGAAACAACATCAACACCGCTAAAAAAATCAAAATCGTCAGCATAATGTTCGGAAAGATAGTATGGTATTCACTAAATTTCAATTCAACCGTAAGCAGACCTTTCAATGGTTTCACCTCTTCTATAAGCATCTGTTTATTCAGACGGACTATTTCAATTAATTGGTAATATTGTCCAAGCTTGGCGCCTTTTTGATAATTTTTTGGAAGGTCTCCCTCTTTTCCAGTAAATATTCCTCAGCTTTATCAGCTGGGATGTACTTGGTTTTATATGAGTTTTTAGCTAAGTCTTCCGCATATTCTGGGTTTTCTTGTATTTTGGCTACAGCATTGTTTAACTTTGAAGCAAAGTCTTGATCAACATCTTTTGGCATAAGGAAGAAAAATTCCTTATCAAATACGAACTCTTTGCCATCAACTTTAATCCCTTGTTCCGCAAAAGTAGGAATTTCATAGCCTTCTACCCGTTCACCAGCTGTAATACCAAGAAACTTCATTTTAATTTCATCATCTACTCCATCTTTGACATATTCGCTGTTGCCGCCTATGGAACCGTTAATGATATCTGCATTCCCATCCCATAGTGCCTGGTTCTTATCTTCTTGAGAGCCTGTCACATAAGCTTTTATACGATCAGAAACTTTCGTTCCGTATTTTTCTTTCACCCAAAGATAATAACCGTTGAACGTGATCTCTGAGACTCCACCTGATTCAATTGCTACAGTGATCGTTTCGTCGGGGTTCTGTTTTAGCCACTCTGCGGATTCTGCCATTGTGTCATATGGTGCACCTCCTTTTGCTAGGAAGGCATTACCTGGGTTGACAGATACAATTGGCCCAATTGTCCAATTTTCCAACTTGTTATTTTCTTGAATACTTCCATATTCAACCCCTAAATACGACATGTCATGAAAAAACATGATTGTACTTCCATCATTCCTTGCTTTTCCTAACTCCTGAAAAGCCCTGACGGCGCCTACTGCATCCACTTTAATATTGGTCTTTAAATTATCTTCCAAATAACGACTAATCGTATCGGCATTTTGATATGTATCCCCACCAGTTGACGTTGAACCGATCACTAGTCTAATCCTTGAAACATCGACTTCTCCCTCATCGTTTGAACCAGAAGCCTTATCGCCGCAAGCAGTTAAACTGAGCATGAGTATAACGATCAAAAAAATTATTAAAGAATTCTTCATCTTATTCTCTCCCATCCGAATTTGTAATCGCATACATATAACTCCAATACGTTTCATTATCCTTTTAAAAACATATATAATATAAAAAATAAATGTGAATAGAAATATGTCTGCCGCCAGAAGTTCCAGCGGCAACCATTCTTTTCTTATTTCGTTAAAACTGTTTTGATCGAGGTGAAGAATTCTATTGCTGCTTGTCCCTGTTCACGAGAATGAGAACTTGAATTTTTCATTCCACCGAATGGAGCCTGTAATTCAACACCTGCGCTCTCTGCGTTGATTCGAACAAGTCCCGCGTCGATATCTTCTATGAATGTTAGCATCTTCTGTATATTAGACGTGAAGATAGAGGCGCTTAAACCGAACTCTACATCATTTGCTATATTCAATGCTTCCTCCATTGTGTTCACTTTCATGAGTGTAATCACAGGACCGAATATCTCTTCCTGTGCTATTGTCATCGATGTAGTGACATTCTCAAAAATCGTTGGTTGGATGAAATGGCCTTTTTCAAAGCTACCTGCTGTCAGCCTTTCTCCACCAATAACAAGGGAGGCACCCTCTTTTCTCCCTTTTTGAATATAGGAAAGAACTGTATTCAACTGACGCTCATTGACAGCTGGTCCCATCCAGACCCCTTCCTGTAGACCATCTCCTACTATAATCTCATTGGTTTTCGCGACCAGCTTTTCTTTAAACCGGTCATACACATTCTCCAATACAATTACTCGGCTTGTAGCAGTACACTTTTGTCCTGTAGACCGAAAAGCCCCACTGATCGTTGCTTCGACAGCTTGATCAAGATCAGCATCTGCATCTACGATGACTGGGTTTTTCCCGCCCATTTCCAGCTGATATTTCGCACCTCTTGCTAATGCTGTTTGACCAATTTGCTTCCCTACCGTATTAGAACCAGTAAAAGTGATACCGTTAACATCAGAGTGATTAGCTATTCCTTTGCCAATAACATTGCCAGGGCCAGTTACCATGTTCACGACGCCCGACGGAAAACCAGCCAATTCAAAACATTCAAAAACCTTAGCGCATGTTACTGCCGCTTCAGTTGCTGGTTTCAGGACAATAGAATTACCATAGATTAAAGCAGGTGCCGCTTTCCAAATTGGAATCGCAACAGGAAAATTCCATGGAGTAATAATTCCAACAACACCAAGAGGAGCTCGTGTTGTAAACATCAACGCTTCTTTGTCGGTTGAAGGGATGACATCTCCTACTTTCCGTAAACCTTCTCCAGCATAATAACGAAGAATTGCTACTCCACGTGCTGTTTCACCTTTTGCTTCTGGTAAAGTTTTACCCATTTCCCTTGTCATAGATTCTGCAACTTCATCTATCCTACTTTCAAGAATGTCAGCTGCTTTGTATAGATACTTCCCTCTTACATCTCCAGAAAGTTTCTTCCATTCCTTCTGTGAATTCTTTGCAGCAGCCACTGCTTTGTCTAAATCTTCGTTACTCGACTTCGGTACATATCCAACAACTTCTTCTGTATTTGCCGGATTTCTGTTTTCAGTCCATTCATTTTTACTTGATTCAATCCATTCGCCATTAACATAGTTTAAATAACGCTTGTTTTGCGTATTAATAGTCATAGTTCGCCTCCTGTTAAAATAGAATTTATTTTATTGGATTTACCATAAAATAGCTTTGTTAAGGGTGCGTCAACTTATTAGCAACAGGATACATTTCAAATGCCTTGGTTAATACTTTTTCAAGTTGTTGGTAATGTTCTTTTTCTACCGGTACAATCGGTGGTCTTACAGTGTTAGCAATAGGCAATCCGATAATTTCCATCCCTGCTTTTATCAAAGAAACAGCATAGCCTTTTCTCTGTTTTCTAATGTGGTTGATTGGTAGAATTATATTTTCATATAATGCTTGTACTTCCTCCTTACGATCATTCAATAGTGCTTCGTAGAATCCCCTTGAGATATGTGGAATATAATTTGAAATTGCGGAGGAATACGAATGGAATCCTAAAGGTATATAGGCTGGCATAGTTACTTCCGCCATCGGCATGCCATTCAACCAACCTAGACGGTTTCTAATCGTCTGGGTAAGTTCAATATTAAGATCCATATTACCGATGCCATCTTTCAGTCCTACAACTTGAGGAAATTCTATTAACTTTCTTAATGTATTAAGATCGAGAATCGCATTTGCTCGTTGATACACGATCGCGTTCAGATCCGTGCTCAATATAATTGATTTATAATATTCATAAAGTCCTTCCTGCTCTCCTGCAATTAAATAAGGAGGAAGCATTAAGTATCCATCAGCTCCATACTTAGCAGAAATCTGAGCTTTTTCCAGCGCCTCAGATAAAACACCGCCGACGCCAGTGTAGACCGGTACTTTCTTCCCCGCAACAGAGGTAGCTAATTCTACCATTCTTTCATACTCTTTCAGGCTTATAGCATTAAACTCACCCGATCCACAAGCAATAAAAATGGCTTCCAAATGATTCTCCAATAAGAACTCGATATTGCGACTTAACGCTTTTTCATCAATGTTTCCGCTTTCATTAAATGGGGTAATCGGAAATCCTAAAATGCCTGTCGGTGCCTTTCTTTCAATTGTCATCCTTTTCATCCTTTCTATTTTTTATCAAGATCCGAAGAGAGCCTCGCTTCATGCCGAGCTAAGATTCTCTTTCTTGCATGATCCAAATGCCGGTACATACATATGTAAGATTCAATTGGATCTCGTTTTTCCAAGGCAGCATAAATTTCTTTGTGTTGTTCGATCGTGTATGCCTTATCTCTATCCTCTGGAGGAATAGTCTCTTGTGTCTGATCAATCATGTTTAAAAGCGGGTCAATTATCCCTTCAATAATCGGATTGGTTGCACTGTAAGCTATAATTCGGTGGAACTCTTTATCTAGTTCAATCGTGCTTCCTTCCTGTGCTTCCATCTTCTCCATGTTTTCTTTCATCCTTCTCAAGTCATCATCAGTAATCTTTTCGGCTGCAAGTGTGACAAGCCCCAGTTCCTGTACTATCCGTGTCTCAATAAAAGCTTTGATATCTCCTACTGATAACGACAGCATAATTTTAAAAGGCTTGCTTCCAATTTTATTCGTAAAGTACGTTCCTTCTCTCGTCTTCCTGCGGACAATTCCAATAGTCTCTAGCGAACTGATCGCTTCCCGCAAAACAGGGCGGCTGACCATGAACATGTCGAGCAACTCCATTTCTGAAGGGAGCTTGTCCCCTGGTTTTAATTGACCACTCAATAATAATTCGATGATCTGGTCAATTACCTGGCTTGATAGCGTTTCTCTTTTTACAGATTTTATCTTTAATTGATCCTTTGTTTGGCTCATCATTTCCCTACTTTCTCTTTTCTGTTTAATGATCGGTTCACCATTTTAAATATCTTGTTGTTTCGTCTAATTGTAAGACAAATAAAATATTCTGTCAATTAAAATATTCAAATTATTTATTTGTCTGACAAATAAATAAAAATAGACTGGATTTTAAATAAATCTAGTCTTTGTTATTCTTTCAATTCAATTTGGTTTCATGTTCGTTCTTTTCAAGCAAAAAACGTAAAGAAAGCATCTTTATTAAGTTGCCAAGCTATAGGAATTGGTCTCTAATTCTACCTAGAGTACAACCAACAGCCAAGAACACTCTTCCTCACTCTTTTTTTGGGCCCATCAGGATAGCTGCCATACCAACCAAGCCATAAATGATAAAGGTTGTAACATAACCCCATGCTCCAATAAACCAGCCAGCGAATATGGAGCCAATTACTTGCCCTACTGCTAAAAGTAAAAATGGCACGCCAATACCTAACGATGCATTTGTGAAAAAAACACGGATCCCCCACACAAGAAGAACTCCGGTTAAAAATATATAGGCGCAACCAAATATTCCAGCAGATATATACGACATAAACCAATTCCCTGATGTAATGGATAGAATAATGGAGGATGAAGCGATAGACATCCCCCCTAATTTATAAACAAATGGCAGCCCTTTCCTTTCAACTAACGAACCGGAAAACCCTCCTAGCACGCCAAATAATCCAATGACAATCCAAAATCCAGATAGCTGCCAATCACTATAATTACCGGACACCTCAATAAAAGATCTGGAAAACGTCCAAAAAGCGGCCGTAGAAAATCCTAATGTAAGTGATGCTAAAATTAAAGGATTGGATCCTTTAACTCCTCTTATGGATAAATTCCCCTTTTTTAACCTTAATTTCGGCGGTTTCGTACCTGCTTTAGGTATTGCTTGGAAATTCCATATCACGATTAGCAGGGTCAAAATAGCATAGATGAAATAGGTCAGTCTCCAATCCGATGTTAAAAAAGACGCTCCTACTCCAGATAGGGCAATACCAAAACTTGTTCCTGAATTAATCCATGTATTTGCTTTTCCTTGCTTATGCTCTTTAATCCAAAGTGATATTGCCGCTCCATATGGTGGAGAAACCAGGCCGGTGCTTCCTCCAGCAAATAAGACACCTAAAGCTAGTACCCATACATTCGTTGCGATACTGATTAGCAGCAATCCAACAAAGGCTGATAACCCTGCTGAAATAATCATCCTCCTCGGCCCTTCTTTTGTAGTAATCACAGTAGATAAAATGATGGTGAAGCAGTAGGCTAAATAGAATAGGGATGAAATAATTCCTGATACTAACTCAGTCATTTCAAGTGACTTATTTACCTCAGGAAGAAGCAACCCAAAACTAAATCTTGCTAATCCATAAGTGACAGCAATCATAGTAACTCCAGGTAAAACCAACCTTAAAAATTTCATATACTTCATCCTAACGTTTTATTATATAGAACGACCTTTCTAATTTATATTAAAAAAATTACGATGTATGTTGGACTAGTGTCCTCGCCATCGCAATAGAATATTCCGTCGCTTTCTCTGCGCCAATCAATGTTGTCATGGAAGTAGTTCCTTCCAGCAATAATGTAAATTGATTAGCTAAATCCCGTTCGTTATCTTTTCCTTTTCTTTGAGCCAATAGCTGAAAATATTGAAGTAATTTGGATTTGTGTCCTCTTGCAATATTTTCAATCTCATTATCCGTCCCTGCATAATCTTCTATCGCTCTTAAAAACATATCTCCTTTGTAGGATTGTTCTTTTAACCAACGTCCATGTGCCTCAACAGCAAGAATGAAAGGAGAATCTGAATCCATTTCTACATGGGAATCCAAATATGACCAATAACGTTCTTCCCGTTGTATAAGTACTTCTTCGACTAAGTTATCCTTGGAAGAAAAATGATTATAAAGCGTCATTGTTGCTACATTCGCTTCGCTGATAATTTGCTTCAATCCAACCCCACGAAATCCATGCTCATAAAATAAACGTTCAGCTACTTGAAGTAGTATATCCTTTTTTGTAGATCGACTCATATGATCAACTTCTCCTTTTAGATAGAACAACCTTTCTACATTTAGAGTATCAATTTCCTGTACTAGCGTCAAATATTTCCTTAAAAATAGGCTACAACAGGAATCCCTTTTTATTTTCTCGACCTTTCATTAGATAAATAAAGTACTCTAAAAACCCTTAATGGTTGATTACTTTATTTTCTTATGTTAAGAATTAGAAAGGTCGTTCTATATATTTAAATGGAATACTTCAGGTAATAGGATAGCTGTTTTTAAAAGGGAGGATTTTTTTCATAACGGGAACACATTTATCTTTAATATCATTAAATTAGCTGTTATCCGTTAGCCGATAGAAGCATGAAGTATTATATAAGTTTTGAAAGGGGAATAATTTGTGATTAAAGTTGGAAAAGTATTTTGGATATCTTTGTTTATTTCAGCTATTTTTGTTCTATGGGGAGTGATAGCACCATCTAATTTAGAGCTAATTACTTCTGAAGTTCAATCGTTTTTGACTTCACAATTTGGCTGGTTCTATATTGTTTCTGTCGCTATATTTTTAATTTTTTCTATCTATCTTATTTTTAGCCGCTTTGGGAAGATGCGGTTAGGGAAAAAGGAAGATAAACCAGAATATAATAAAATAACATGGTTCGCTATGTTATTTAGTGCAGGAATGGGTATAGGAATTATATTCTGGGGAGCTGCGGAACCTCTTGCTCACTTCGCGTCACCTCCTGAAGCAGAACCAGAAAGTGTGGATGCTGCTAAAAATGCTCTTCGTTTTTCTGTGTTTCATTGGGGGTTACAAACTTGGGGTATCTACACAGTTATCGCATTAGCTATCGCTTATTTCAAGTTTAGAAGAGGTGCACCCGGACTAATTAGTTCTACCTTTCAGCCTCTACTAGGAGAGAAAACAAACGGCTGGATTGGAAATGTTATCGATATTATTGCAGTATTTGCCACTATTTTTGGAGTTGCAACCTCTCTCGGTTTGGGAGCTTCGCAAATTAGCGGTGGGGTATCATTTGTTACTGATATAGAAAATACGTTTAGTACCCAGCTCATTATTATTGTTATTGTAACGGTTTTGTTTATGTTCTCGGCTTGGTCAGGGATAAGTAAAGGAATCAAATACTTAAGTAATACCAATATCATTTTGGCAGTGTTACTTCTTGGTTTAACTTTAATCCTTGGACCAACCACATTTATACTCAATACGTTTATTTCTACTTTAGGAGACTATGTTGAATCATTCGTATCACTTAGTTTTCAAACAGGGTCATTTGATGATAATTTTAATGGTTGGGTTCAGCAATGGACTGTTTTCTATTGGGCTTGGTTTATTGCATGGTCTCCCTTTGTAGGAACCTTCATTGCTCGTATCTCTAAAGGAAGAACCATTCGAGAATTTGTAATTGGCGTATTGTTTATCCCAACTATTTTTTGTGCGTTATGGTTTGTTGTTTTTGGTGGATCTAGTCTATTTCAAGAAATAAATGGCATAAATACTGGTCTGACGGAGTTAGCCCAAGAAGAAACATTATTTGGTTTATTCGAATCATTCCCATATGCCCCAGTATTAACCATCGTCGCCATACTATTAATTAGTACCTTCTTTATTACGTCTGCCGATTCTGCAACCTTTGTTTTGGGCATGCAAACGACAAACGGTAGTTTAAATCCGCCTAACAAAATAAAAATGATATGGGGCGTTATCCAAGCAGCAACTGCTTCGGTATTACTCGCATCTGGCGGACTGGGGGCATTACAAACAGCATCTATTGTCTCAGCATTTCCTTTCGCCTTTATATTGCTGTTTATGATCGTGTCTCTTGTTAAAGCATTAAAAGAAGATTATAGGAAGGAATCCAATACCAAGCAATAAGCAAATGATTTAATAGAATGAGCAAGATAAACGCAACTAGCTCCTCTGGAGTAGTAATAGTTTGTTATGAAGAAATAGGAAAAAGCCCAATTTTTTCGATAAGAATGTAGGGAATTGGGCTTTATTCTTGGAAATCCTTAACGTAGTAAATCCATATTCTCCTAACAACATCTGGAAAATACATTCCTAACCTTTCGCAAATAAATATCATTTACACTCGGAAATTACTCGACGATCTCAACCAGTGAATAAATCGATGGTGAATAAGAATGTTATGAAAGAGTTAATTAAATAACTATACTAATACATAACAAGAAGTTCCGATAAATCCCGTACTAAAAATATCAAGTAAGGGATCATTTTTAACGATACTATGTACTTGTAAAGGGAGGGAAAAGGATGTTACAAAAATTCAATAGTTTAATGGATTACATTGAAACGCATTTAACGGATGACATCTCTGAACAAGATATATCAAAAATTGTAGGGATATCTAATTACCATTTTAAAAGAATGTTTTCATATATGGCTGGAATGTCATTGAATGCGTATATCAAAAACCGAAGATTATCCGTTGCAAATGTTGAATTAATAAACGGAGAAAAAGTGACAGATATAGCCTATAAATATGGATATCAATCTATAGAAGGATTTTCAAGAGCCTTTCGTGAATGGAGTGGTTTTTTACCATCAGAAGTAGCTAAAAATAAAATTCAAAAATCATTTCCCAAATTTACATTCTTTATAGATATAAGAGGAGGAATATCGATGGAATTCAAAATGGAAGAAAAAGAGAAGTTCAATATTGTAGGTGTATCGAAAAGAGTACCCATTCAATTCGAAGGTGAAAATAATGCTATCTTGGAATTAGCCAAATCCATTACCGAACAACAAAGAAATGAAATGCATCAATTAGCTGATTTATATCCTCACCACGTTTTGAATGTATCTTATGATTTTGATGATGGTTACTTGGAAGAAAAAGGTTATTTAACGCATATGATTGGGTTTGCAACTACAAAAGAAAATCCATTCGATGATCTAGAACAGATTTCTATTGATAAAAGTTTATGGGCAATTTTCCCTAATCAAGGACCATTTCCTTCTACACTGCAAGAAACGACTGCAAAAATTTATTCTGAATGGTTGCCTTCATCAGATTATCAAGTATCCGATATACCTGGCATTTCTTTTACAAAACACGAAGGTTCACCGGAAAATGTATATAGTGAAATTTGGATGCCAGTAAAAGAAAAAAATTAACAATTAACTAGGTTGATTACCATCGTTACAGAAGTGTCATTCCGTAAACCCGCTCGAAATAATCCCTCTGTCTTTATCAAAATCGATATCTTAAAAAGCAGCCGCATGGTTCAATCATGCGGCTACACTTATAAGATACCTCTTAATCATCCGTCATGGACTTTCGAAAACAAACATACGTAAACAATCCTGCACCGATGATCCAAACAGCCAGTATCCCCATTGGCAGCCAGGAGTTAGTATCATGTATTTCAATTGCTTGCATAACTGGAAACATATCCGTAATTTTAATGGCCATACTGTCTTCTGCAAAACCAAACGCATTTAACATCGGTGTGAAACCGAGTAGGAATATGACTGGCATCAGGTAAGCGGATGTTGCAGCAAGCGACTTTGAAAATAACCCAATACCGATACCAAGCAGTAAAAAGAACAAAAACAGCAAGATTAATCCAACGAATACCCTGAAGTTCAGAAACGGTTCTATGCCAATAATCATCAATGACACAACAAGGGAAATCAATGTTATGAGTCCAGTGACCAGACTTTTACCTACAATAATATCCAAAAGGGAAGCAGGAGACTGTATCAAACCACGCAATGTCTTTTTCTCATTTTCTTCTGCCATCATGGTCATTATACAGCTTGATGTAACCGTTGAAAATGTCCCTCCAACAATTACATAGCTTAACGCCAGTGGAAGCTTATCTTCACCAATGCCGTCGAACATTAACGCAGTGACAATTGGTATTACCGGTAACACCAACAGCATCATGTTCTTCATGAAATCTTTTATGTCTTTTTCAAATATGGCAGATATACGTTGAATGTTCATCTATACCAGCTCCTTTCCGGTCACTTTTAAAAAAATCTGACCAAGTGTTGGATTATCGGTATGCATTGCTTTTACTTGTCCGTTTGCAATTAAGTCCTTTATTTGATTGGCTTTCTCCGGTTGGTTTTCAATGACCAATTGATCACCATCAAAAGTTTCCACATGAAAAGCATGTGTTGAGTATTTATATCGTAGTGCGGCAGGACTATCTAGTTCCTTTAGTTCGCCATTGTGCAAAAATGCTACACGGTCACATAGTTCAGTTGCTTCCTCCATATTATGCGTTGTCAAAAAAATCGTTGTACCGGCATCATTCAGCTTTTGCAGCCCACGGTGTATATGTGCCATATTGGCGGGATCCAGAGCTGATGTTGGTTCATCCAGAAATAACAGTTTAGGCTTATGGATGAGCGCTTTGGCAAGCAGTACACGTTGCTTCATCCCTTTTGACAGCTTCGAAACCGTTTTGGAACGATCATCTTGCAAATTAACCTCCCGCAGGATGACGTCAATTTGATTCAATGATGCACGATATAATTTACAAAATAATTTCAGGTTATCATAGACGGTCAGCCGCTCATACAACGAGCTATTATCCGATAATATCCCAATCTTAGATTTGAAATCGGATGTATCAAAACGCTCTGAATCGATACCGAGCACTTTCACGTCACCAGTAGTTTGCGATAGTTCTCCGGTTAAAATCTTAACTGTTGTTGTTTTGCCAGATCCACTTGGACCAAGCAACCCAAAAATCTCCCCTTGCTTAATACCAAAATTAACATGTTTAATAGCGGTATTTGAGCCAAAAACTTTCTGCATTCCTTTTACTTCAATGATATTTTTCAACTGAAAAACCTCCCTTGATCAACTGCTTCAATCATAGCGGCTGATGCTTGAGGGCACAGTCAAATCCCAATGGAATGTACCAAAAAGAGGGTGAACTGTACTGAATTTCGGTTAAAAAATAACGTTTGAAAGCCCCCTGTACCTGCTATTAAAAATGAACTGTACTCATTTAAGGCTTAATTTCTCTTGAATATCTTGAATTTTGGTTCGCGACAACGGAATAGTCGACTGAATTTTATTATTAATTCTGAGTGAATATGTGTTTTTCGACCATGTAATGATTTCACGTACCTTTTGCAGATTCACAATGTAGGACCGATGACAACGGTAAAAGCCGTAAACCTTCAATTTCTGCTCAACTTCTGCCAGTGTGGCATCCATCGCATATGATTCCTCATTGATGACAATCATCGCCTTTCCATCCTGGCTTTCGATATAGTCGATCTCAGGCGGATCAAATAAAATCATTTTATCATCCACCTTTGCAGAGATCTTGAATAGGTTTGCAGTAGTTGGGAGATCAGTACCCTCCATTTCTGAAGTTACTATGTCCTCTTCATCAATTTCAACTTGCTTCATTCCAGTTTGTTGCAGCTTATATGCAATGTCACCAAGTAACAATGCATGTTCCATGTTGGATACTAAAATGAGTACAGGTGTTGCAACGTCTTTAATTTTTTGAAGCATCGTAATAAAGGTATTAACTGTCCTGACATCAACACCGTGTATTGGTTCATGGAATACCATTGGCTTAACGCCGCTCATATAATATTTTGCAAAATAGATCCGTCGGATTTCCGATTCCGAACACTGATGCAAAGGTTGTTTTGCACAGCTTTGCAGTTCAAACTGTACGAGAATCTCTGGCAACGGCGTGTGACATCCGAACCATTTATGATAAAAGGCGACATTGCTTTCCACCGATATGCGGCTGTACAATCCCTCCTGCTTATCAAAAACCGAGATATTGGAATCGCCGCGAAGGACCCTCATCAGCTCAGCTTGCATATCCGTATCGCTGTAAACAGCTGTCACATGTGAATCGTAGATGGTAAGGGAAAATAAAGGGAGAGCAGCATCGCTTATATTCTCCTGATTAATTGTAAAATCTGCCATTTCAAACATCCTTTCCCTTTCTTTTTACGAAGTTTCAATAAAAGTGACAGCCTGTTACTGGTTCACTTGCTTTTGAAATGGTGGTAAATTTAAAAGAGATTATTTCTACTAAACAATATAGTTCATCGTATTTCACTGTATGTTCTACTAACTTGATATAATGCCATTTTCATTCATCTTAAAACTTCTTATAATATCCATGACCTATATTACTTTTACCATAACAAACCCCTTTAGACAAATAACATCCAAAGGGGTAAAACAGTACCATTATATTTTGTATCTTTGTATTTCCAACTGTCCCCCCAGCTATTGAAGAAATACAAAATAAGTGATTCCCACGATAATCGCTTAGTGAATTTCAATAAATTTCTATAAATACATAGTATATTTAGTAAGATATTTCTTTTTTAATGTACTGCTTAAGTTATCAAGAGATATATTTAAGCTTTATCCCTCTGGTACCATTCGCAAATATGGTACAAAACACCAATCCTTTATAACGATTATGCCTAACCATTCCATGAAAAGTATAACTTGGATTTCTTCTAAGTGCCTCCTTTAATAATAGTCCCTACTTCAATTGGAAAGGCAGTGATTCGGATATAATTTTCTGATCGGATGGTAAGTTTAGTGCCAACATAATTATTGTAATTTTATGAATTATAACCAACTATTGATAATTATAAAGGAAGTAGTATAATAAATACGAAAGTTAGTAATCAAGTAGAACAACCGTTTATTTTGTTCTACCCATTTGTCTTATAAAAGAAGGTGGAAATTACGGCTACCCAACAAATTGAACAACAATTTGCAAATTTAGTAAGATCCTATCGGAAAAAGTATGTTGGCAAAGGTCCAGAGAAAATTAAAGTAATGTTCCAAGGAAATTGGGCAATCGCTCATATGAGTGGAAGTCTAAGTAACATAGAGCATTTTTTTATGCAAAATGAAGATGGATTGAATATGGTTCGGCAAGCTCGCACACAAATGATAAAAGAGTTGTACGACCACATTCAACCAACAGAAATGGAAGAATTAGTCGGTGCAAAGTTTGAGAAACTATTTACAGACATTCATGTCGAAAGTGATGAAGTTATTTCAATCTTTGTCTTTGATCAACAAATAGATTAGATTAACAAATAAAATTCATACATTTACCAATGGCGGATTGGTATAACAGTACTTATGTGCTATTAGCTAACCACCATTCTTCGGGAGACGTTTACCCTGAAGGATGGTGGTTTTTCTATTTTAGGAGGTGGTTTATGTAGTTAATTCACTGATTCAATTAAATTCTTACTAGATTTTACACTAACTGTTTATTACAAAGGAGATCATTTCTTATGAAAATTGTTGCATTATTCCCTGAAAGTGACGCAATCAAAAATGAAAATCAACTCTTAAGTACGAAAAAGGCCTTAGGACTGCAATCTTTTTTAGCAAATAGAGGTCATGAACTCATTATTATTAGTGATGCTGAAACACAATTGGACTCCCATTTAGAAGATATGTCTGTAGTGATAAGTTCGCCTTTTTATCCAGCTTATATCACAAAAGAGCGTATAGAAAAAGCTCCAAATCTTAAATTAGCGATTACTGCTGGTGTAGGATCTGATCATGTTGATTTAGATGCCGCTCGTGAAAATAATATTTCGGTAGTAGAAGTGACTGGAAGTAACATTGTTAGTGTGGCTGAACACGCTGTAATGGACATTTTAATCTTGTTACGTAATTTCCTGGAAGGCCATCGTCAAGCAGTTGAAGGGGAGTGGGACTTGCCCAAGGTAGGCAACCATGCCCATGATTTAGAAGGGAAGACTGTTGGTATCTTTGGCTTCGGACGTATAGGCCAACTAGTTTCCCAACGTCTTCAACCGTTTAATGTTAAGATTCAACACTTTGATCCACTTAACCAAAAGGATTTAAAAGGTTCACAATATGTACCTTTTGAGGAGCTAGTAAAGACAAGCGATGTTATTACTATCCACGCACCATTAACGAAGCAAACAGATAATTTATTCGACCGCGATTTATTAAGCAAAATGAAGACAGGTAGTTATTTAGTTAATACAGCCCGTGGGAAAATCGTTGATACGAATGCCTTAAAAGAGTTAATAGAAAATGGACATTTAGCGGGTTATGCTGGTGATGTTTGGTATCCACAGCCTGCACCAAAAAATCATCCTTGGCGTACGATGCCGAAACAAGGAATGACGGTTCACTATTCTGGAATGACATTAGAAGCTCAGAGACGCATTGAAGAAGGTGTTAAGGATATACTTACAAGGTTCTTTGAAAACCGCCCCTTCCAAACAAAAGATGTTATTGTTGAAGGTGGTAAAATTGCCAGCTCTAGTTACCGTGTGAAATAAATAGAATATCCTGCAAATTGCGGGTAGTACAAGCAAAGCTAAATTACCCGCAATAAAAGGGATCTGAGGAGATACTCAAACTTCTAAAAAGAAATAAAAATTAGCAGACTACAGTGAATATCGAAACATTTAAAACCACTATTTCCAATTAACGTATTATTATAAATCCGAATATCTCCTTATTCTCTTTTATTATCCACATGAATTTTCATATCCTGGTAACCATAATAGTATAAGACTATTTTGAGGAGTATTTTAATGGGGCATCTACTAAAAGAAATAGAAGCTAATTTCTCAGATCAAGATGATTTTTTTATCAAGGAAGAGCAAGTAAATAAAACTACAATCTATCTTATTGGATTTAAAACGCTTATTGATTTAAATAAATCTAAATTATATGTTAAACAAATGGCAGCATCGTCGCCTTCAGTAAAAGAACTTGTCACTAACCTTAGTGACAAGACGAATGTTGATAGAGATCAAATAATTAACTCCATATTAGAAGGTAAGTTAGTCATCTGTTTAAAAAATCCACAACAAAATGCCATTGTCGATCCTATTGCCCACGAGCTGAGAAGTAGCATTGAAGACCCTAAAAATGAAAGTCCTATCCAAGCTGCTATGGATGCCTTTGGTGAAGATATTCATATTAATGTAGGGATGATTCGAAAGAGACTGAATTCAGATCGTTTGTGTCATTACTCCTATCAAATCGGAGATTTGGAAAAACGTAAGATTTCAATGCTTTATATTAAGGGAAAGGCTTCTAATTCTCTTACGAAAAATGTCGACAAACAATTAAATCAAATTAAGTCGGATATTGAAGGAATCGACAGTCTTAATAGGCATTTTGGGAAACGTAGATTTAATCCAGTTAGCCATTTTTTTCCAACTGAACTTCCTACACAAGCTGTGCAATCATTAAAAAAAAACAGAATTATACTATTTGTAGACAATCTCCCTTTCGCTCTCACCTTCCCCCATCTATTCTGGGATATGTTAACAAGTGCCAATGATCGTAACTTTCCTTTTATACTGACATTTATGCTGCGGATTTTTAGAGTAATTGGAGTCATGGCTACGTTGATACTTCCTGCACTATATGTAGCTTTAGTATCCGTAAATCCTGAAGTGTTTAGAACAGATATAGCTCTTTTTACAGCAGAGAGTAGAGAGGGTATCCCTTTGTCAGCATTTCTTGAGACAATTGTAATGGTTGTTATCGTCGATCTAATACTAGAAGCAATCACAAGGCTCCCTAAAAGTGTCGGTCCAACTGTAACAATGGTGGGAGGAATTATATTAGGGCAAGCAATGGTTGAGGCAAAGTTGGTTAGCAACTTATTAGTTATTGTAATCACAGCTGTTGTAATTGCAAGCTCTACAGTAGTTGGCATGCAAAATTCATTATATATTCGATTGCTTAAATATCCAATATTAATATTAGCATCAATCTTTGGCATACTTGGACTATGTGCTGGCTTGGTATTTACAATCATTTATTTGGCAAGTTTAACTTCCAATAATCTTCCTTATATAACCTTTAGTTTGGATCAAAAGGAGGTATAAAGTGACGGTACGTGTACAAATTGGGGTAGTTTTCATTATATTACATTTAAGCTTCGGTTATTTGGTTTATCCTAATCTTATTTATGCTTTGACCGAAGTAGCACATTGGAGGGTTGTTTTACTACAGGGATTATTCCAAATAAGTTTAATTTGGATTTACATAAAAGGGCTGAATTATTTCCCTAAAAATGACCTTGTTGATATTTTTTTGAAAATAGGTAAATGGGCGGGATTTATTTTACTTATCCCATTTGTTATTAACATTATCTTCTTAGTTGCCTTTAATACTCGATTACACACAGATGTTATTAATGAAATATTTCTGTCCCGCACTCCTAATTGGGCCATCTTGTTTTTGATATTTTCTATTTCTGTATATACAGCCATAAAGGGTATAGGAACTATCTTACGTAGCTCGATCCTCATCTTTATTATCGTTGTCCCTTTGGTCCTGTTTAACATTTTTTCATCTGGTATTAATGCTGATGTATATAATGCTCTACCAGCATGGGATTTATCCGTCGATTTCTTAATAGACAAAAAATTTGTTTATATATTGGCATTTTCCTCATTTTTGTTTCTAGGTTTAATGACTTCTGAAATTAAATTGAGATTTGGTCCAATTTTTCTGTCTTGGCTTATTATATTGCTATTCTTACTTTCAGTTGTATACATTCCATTATTTATATTTGGACAAGAAACCGTAGCTAGGTTAGAGATCCCTTTTTTGGAGGCAATGGAATCTGTAGAAATCCGTTGGTTTCCATTTAGTCGGCAAACAATGTTCTTGGGTATATCGTTGGTTGGATTAGTAATACTTGCTAATGCTGTAATGCTATGGTTAATTGGGCGCATTATCCATAAAATGGCTCACTGGAAATTGGTAAAACCCTCTTATTGGATTATTGCTTTTTCTATTACCTCCCTTATCATCGCATTATCCATTACAAGTACTTCATGGGATCAATATATTCCATGGATTGCAGGTATTCAATTATACTCTATGATTGTTATTCCTTTAACCATTTTTATTTACGGTTCTTTTCAAAGAGGAGGCAATAGAGAATGAGGAAAAGCAGGCAAAGTAAACTTTTAATAGTAATGTTATCTATAACATTTCTTTCTGGATGTTGGGATATTAAAGATATTGATAAACGATCTCTTCCTTTGGTCATGGGTATTTCAGGAGGTGGCAGCCAGGGGTTTCAGATTTCACTACAAATTCCAATATCGCAGAAGAGTAGCCAAGAATCTAGGGTTGTCTCAGGAAAAGGCGCAAATCTCACAAGTGTATTGGAACAATTTCGTATGAATTCCGAGAATGCGATAGATTACTCGCAGATACGTTTAATTATTATTCATAGTGAATTCGCTAATAACAGGGACCAAATGGTAAAGCTAATCAAATTTTTAATGGATTTTAAAGAAATTCCATCAAATGTATTGTTAGCCATTACAAATGACAGTGTTGAAAAGGTTTTATCCAACATTAACAATAAATTAGGTGTAAACGCAACTGCCATATATGGCTATTTTAATAAAGGGGATGCATGGGCACCGGAAATTTTTAGTACAGCCATTTGGGAAGTGTATCAAAGCCTATTATCATATACAAAAGATATCCCCATTCCACTAGTTCGCTCAGGAGAGGATACAGTACTAAGCTTTGAAGGATATACTATATTAACCAAAGGAAAAGCCTCGGAAGTTATTGGGCCAAATGAAGGCCATTTAATTAATTTATTTCATAATAATGCTGCAAAAAGAAAATTAGATAGCCTGGACTTCTCTAGTATGATAATAACGAATAGTTCCTTACAAAATAAGGTCTCATTGAAAAATAACATACCGAGAGTTTCCAGTGACTTAATATTAGATATAGAGGTTTTAGAAAAGGATGAAGGAGTTACAAATAACAGAATAAAAGATGAGTATGAACGTCTAATTGAGGAAAGATTTTATCAATTACTTGAAAAAAGCCAAGCAAAAAATATAGATATTTTTGGGTTTGGTCAACAATTTCGGAGTCTAATTCCATACCATGAACTGAGAAACTGGAAAAATGACTATTACCCAAAATTGAAAGTAGATTTTCGAGTTCATGTTAATTTAAATAAAGAGCCTTTAATTAAATAGTATTTCTCATCCAATTTAGTCTAAGAATAATAAGAGTTGACGAGGTACTGGCACTGTCGGGTTCTATGACGTGTATCAAAATGGAGATGTTATGGAGTCAAAACTCAGATAGAAACTTAATTTAGATGAACCTGGAAAAGAAGTTCCCGATTAAATCAGTTGGGACGGGTCTGGTGTGAACGGTCGACTCGTTGGTTGACAAAACCAACGATTTAGCCATCGGCTTGGCAGTGCTCGTGTTTTGCGTGACCGAAATCCTCCTCACCACGCCCGCTCTTTTCAGCGTCGGCGAATACCATGCGATCTTCTACATCCGCTCAGTGCTCTGGTAAAATAAAAGTGATTTACCATTTGTACTAATACCCTCTTTATACCAATACGGTTTAATGTTCCACTACCCGATTCCCTTCTTTAATCTACTTATCAACTTTAGATCTTCTTTTTTCGGACATAAAAACACCCCTTTGGACAATCATATCCAAAGGGGGGAAACGGATCATATGAGAATAAAGTTACTTAATTTGACACGACACCATGCATATCTTCGTCGCCTTTGCAGACTGTGAATAAATAAAGTTGTTCAATTTTAATAAAGCTATTGATTTCCAGTTCTAATATCTTCAAATAAAGTTAGTAAGAAAATCTGTTTTCCTTACGATTGGGGTCTGTGTAAGAACTTAAAGTATAGTGTAGAAACTTATAATCCTATGTATTATATTAAAATTATTTTTAACATTCCTTTTTACTTAGTAACCTTCATGCTTTTCCTTTAAGATTATTCAATGTTGCTAATGAAGAAAAACTAAATGTTTATCCAGAACAGGCATAGTTCTTGTTTGAACTACGCCGATTCCTGAATAAGGTTTAACACAAATCATTTCACCAGCTTTCATCTAAACCATTCTTCTGTTTTACATCATTGAACCTCTAATTTTTTTTATGCATTAAAAGTCGTAACGTTTCTTCAAGGCCTTTTTGGAAGGGAGTTGCATGAACGGGTCCGATACGTTTTTCGTATTTTTCCCCACTTAAAACAAACCCTTCTTTAGTGAGGTACATAATCTCAACCACTTCCCTCATAAACGGGTCAAACAATCCAATTAAACGAATAATACTTTTATTTAAAGGGATGACTATTTTTCTGTTTCCAGTTACCTTACGAGCAATCTGGATAATTTCCTTACCTGATATCAATCCTGATCCAGGTATATTCCAATTTTCTCCATAAGCATCTTCTTTTTCTGCTATATTTATAATCATCATAGCTGCATCTGGTAAATATACATATTCTCGTGGTGTTGCTAAATTCCCAATAAAAAAGGTAACTTTTTGAGCAGCCATTCCTTCCAAGGTGGGTTGTAAATAAGAATTCTGTGAAGTCACACCATAATAATCCGGTAGCCTTACAATTAATGCTTTTGCATTCTTCCATTTGTTACTAAATATTAATTTCTCAAATTTTACTCGTAATTCACCTTTTTTAGTATGTGGCTGTTGTGGATGATTCTCATCCCCCTTCGCAATTTGATGTCCATAAACATAAATCCCATCTACAATAACAATCTTTTTCCCCAGAATATCTGCTGCTTTCATTACACTTTCTCCAAGCAAATGAAGCTTCCCCTCCATTTCTTGATATTTAACGTTGGCACATTGAAATATAACTTCTGCGTCTCTTGCTGCATCAACAATAGATTGGTAATCGAATATATCACCTATTTTGTATGACAACCGTTGATCAAAATCGTGCTCCTTCATTAATAATTTCAATTTATTTTCGGAACGTCCGAAAGCAATAACTTCGACTTGCCTCTCCAGCAATTCTGAAACGATAACCTGACCTGTTCCACCCGTCGCCCCTAATACAATTGCAGTTTTCATAATCTCATCCTTTTTTAATTAGTGATCAATCAATAAATAACATAGTGTGAAAAAACCGATGATAATTCGTCATCGGTCTTGTTCACCACCAATAAGCTCGGGTAACTCTATGAAAAAGGAAATATTACAGAGCATCCCCCTTGCCATAAAGGTCGTGACTTCCCTTTCCCCGTTTGGTATTCCTTTAGATCGAAACCTTTCTAGTGTATAATTTCTAATATTTGATAAGCCTTTTCTCATTGATTTTTGAATGGACTCTTCCATCACCGATAAACCTATAACCTGTAACGCAATTTCATTGGGATTTGATTCAGACAACTCCTCATACGCATCAATCATTTTGGCAACCAGATTATCTTGGTTAGCCTCAACATTTTCAAAAGTCTGAAGGATTCTTTCAAAAGCTCTATCTAACGCAGCGATAAACAACTCTTCTTTTGTTTTAAAAAATTTAAAGACATAAGGTTGAGAAATGCCCGCCTTTTCTGCAATGAGTGCAGTAGTTGTATTATAGTAACCTCTTTTTGCAAAAACTTCCAACCCTGCTTCAAGAATATCTTCCTTACGTTTTTCTTTTTTTGGTCTAGCCATACGGAAACACCTACTCATGTTTATTTATTGATTGATCAATTACATAATAACTAACATGAATACCGAATGCAACTATATGCTTCAAATCTTTAGGGAAAGAAATTTGTATAAAAAGAAGTAATTATGCTCACACTTTGTGTATTTTCTATCTAAGATCTAGCTTAATTGTGCAATATGGGATTTCTTCTTTTGTCTTATTTTCAAAAGGAAAGTTTCTGGAAAAAATAGTGAATATCCGTTTGAGCGAATTTACAAACCAATTTCCCCGGCACTTCTGCTGCTTTTTTAGTCCGAATTCGGTAATCTTAGTCGCCTGACCTCGCTTTACATTATGACATTCAATCACGACTTCTTCCATGATCTCCTTGTAGTTGACGGACATCTCTGTTTCCAGAGCAGAATAAAAACCTACGCGCGCGTTTAACAGTACGACTTTCTTATCTTTCATAAGCTGGCCACCGAACATCCTCATTATATTTAAATGTAAACTCTGCAGTAAACACGTAGTCTCTTACAGAAAAGGAGCATTCAAAAACGAGAATACTTTATTAAAAGTATTATAACGTTTGGAAAAATTTGTACTTAAGATGATGATTCTACAATGATAATGATTCAGTTCCCAATTGCGTTCACATAACCATTTCAAAGTTCACATGACTTAAAATATATAGAAAAACCATAGGCTCTTCACATATATGTATTTCAAATTAAACACTTAGCTATTATTTTAATTGATGGGGGATTTTTAAGTTTTTTTTAAAGAACTTTACTTCACGTCTACAGTAACTGTAATAAGAAAATATTTACTTTTATTAAACAAAATGGAATAGCATTAGGTTATTTCAATCCGTATTGCCGACTTATTCAACAAGCCTTTTAATATTTTGTATATCCTTTTCACTCATTTGAGATCGTAAGCTATTATTAATTACCATTTGCATTTCATTAAAAAGTTCTTCTCCTTTTTTCATGAGAAAGATATCCACTGATCGTTTATCAATTGCATCCGTTTGGCGTTCAACTAACGACTCGCCTCGATGTTGTTCCAGTCTTGTAACTAAGCGTGATAGAGCACTATGACTAAGGCCCACTTTTGAAACTAAATCTGATAACCTCATCTTCTTTTGTTCTGATTGTACCAAGTAATACATAAGATAAAATTCTTTAATCCCTAATTGGAATTGATCTTGAAGTGTATAATCCATTGATTTCAGTATACGGTCGTGATATTTTGTCAGATTAATCCAAGCATTAAACAACTCATTATTATTCATGATAATAACCCTTTCCAATTCTTTTTATTGACATCATTATATCATAAGTTATATTATATGCATGTGCATACAAATGTTTTTTTAGTTTTTTCCCTGAACTAGAATATGATATTTCATGCGCAAACATATGAAAGGAGTGAGAACAAAAATGAATGTGAAATATTCAAGTCTCTTTGAACCATTTACGTTTAAATCTGGATTTCGTCTAGACAACCGCATAATTATGGCACCAATGACAACTCAATCATCATTTGAAAATGGCATGGTCACCACAGATGAATACCTTTATTACAAACGAAGAGCAACTGGCGTTGGTATGGTCATTACTTCTTGTGCTCAAGTGATGGAGAACGGAAAGTTTCCAGGTTCACTTAGTGTGTCTTCAGACAAACACATCGAAAGTCTATCTAAATTAGCTGAGTCAATAAAGAGTTGTGGAACGAAGGCTATTTTACAGATTTTTCATGTTGGGAGAATGGGAATGAGCGCAGCAATTGGTGAACAAACGGTAAGCGCCAGTGCTATACCTGCCCCCCGAAAGGATGCTGAGACACCAAGAGAATTAAGCACTGAAGAAGTTCATGAAATGGTTAAGGCATTTGGAGAAGCTACTCGAAGAGCAATTGAAGCAGGATTTGATGGTGTTGAAATTCATGGAGCTAACACTTATCTAATCCAACAATTCTTTTCTCCACATTCTAATCGCAGAAATGATGAATGGGGCGGAACATTAGAAAAAAGAATGAGATTTCCTTTGGCAGTGGTCCAATCAGCAAAAGAAATGATTGACACTTATTCCAAAAAGCCATTTTTGTTTGGATACCGTATTTCCCCAGAAGAGATTGAAGAACCGGGCATTACCTTAGATGATACCCTTGCATTAATGAGCAAACTTAAAAAAGAAGGCTTAGATTATATCCATGTATCTGTTGGAGATGCGCAGCAGTCTTCCATTCGAAATAAAGAATCTAAGGATGCCGTACTAGCCAATATTCAAGAAGAAATTGGACAAGATATACCTTTGATAGGCGTTGGTAAGATTCAAACTCCTGATGATGCTTTAAACACTCTGGAACTTGGGCTTCCATTAGTAGCCATTGGCAGAGGATTACTCGTTGAGCCAGATTGGATACGCAAAATTAAAGATGGTAATGAAACCTCCATTCGTACTGAAATCAAACCAAAAGATTATAAAGATTTATATTTCCCTGATGCGATGTGGGAATATGTTCAAAGTCGACCTGGCTGGCTGCCTTTTTCTGAAAGCAATCCTAAAAAATAAGGAGTTTTTCTGTTATGAGTCGTTTATTCAGCCCATATACAATTAAAAATCTAACATTGAAAAATCGTATTGTTATGTCTCCGATGTGTCAGTACTCAGTCACTAAAGAAGATGGTGCCCCAAACGATTGGCACTTTGTTCACTATGTTTCAAGAGCGATTGGAGGAACAGGTCTAATTATTATGGAGATGACTAGTGTTACCCCCGAGGGGCGTATTACAAATGGAGATCTTGGTCTTTGGTCTGATGAACAAATACCACATTACCAACGACTTGTTAATGAATTAAAAAAGTACGACACCAAGGTTGGAATTCAAATTGCTCATGCAGGCAGAAAAGCAGAAGATGCCGTTCAACCTGTAGGAGCTTCCGATATACCTGTAGAAGTATTACCAGAGGAAACCATGAATGGTGAACTTAGCCCCCCAAGGGCTTTAACAAACCAAGAAGTGAAAGAAACCGTTCAGAAATTTAAACTCGCTGCTGAAAGAGCTATAAAAGCAGGTTTTGATACAATTGAATTACACGGCGCTCATGGTTATCTCTTGCATCAGTTTATGTCACCAAGCAGCAACAATCGTACAGATGAGTATGGGGAAGACCTAGCGCTCTTTGGGGAAGAAGTTATAAAGGCGGTCAAAAGTGTAATGCCAGCAGATATGCCACTAATCATGCGAATGTCTGCTATTGAGTATATAGATGGGGGCTATGACTTACCATACTCTATTGATATGGCAAAACGTTTTAAAAAAGCTGGTGTAGATGTTTTTCACGTTTCAAGTGGTGGGGAAGGGCCCCCCGGAGAACGTAAACCACAAAATACGCCGGGTTATCAAGTGCCCTTTGCACGTGAGTTTAAAAAACAATTAGACCTTCCGGTTATCGCTGTTGGTAAATTAAGCAGCCCAGAACTGGCAGAAGCAACCATTTCAAATGGAGATGCAGAACTTGTGGCCATTGCAAGAGGCATGGTTAATGATCCTTATTGGAGTTTACATGCAGAAAAGAGATTAACTCATAAAGTAAACTCACCTTTTCAATATTCAAGAGGAATAAGATAAGAAATAAGTTTCACTTCATTTTTGGTACTATGTTCTTTCTTTATCTGCTTGACATATCGAGAAATCCAGATATACAATTATGTTTATGGAACCTATTCGTGTATTTAAAGCATTATCAAATGAAACTCGACTTAACATTTTGAAGTGGTTGAAGGAACCAGAGAAGCATTTTCCTAAACAAGGCGCTCATCTACCAAAGGGGGTAAGTATCAAAGGAGGAGTATGTGTAGGAGATATTCAGGAAAAAGCTAAAGCTTCTCAATCTACGGTTTCCCAATACCTAAATATGATGCAGAATGCAGGAATCCTGGAATCTGTTCGTTATGGTCAATGGACCTATTATCGGCGAAATGAAGAAATCTTATCTCGGTTAGCTGAATATTTTAAAACGGAAATCTAAATTGATTGTAGATTTCTGTTTTTTTTACAAATCGATATATCGGTTATTTTAGATATTTAAATATAAGGATTAAGGAGGATGTTATGTCATGCGTTACTTAGCATATATTTTAGCCGTATTAGCAGGGACAGCACTTAGCTTCGAAAGTGCAATATACGGTCAACTTGGAGAAACAATAGGAGAGCTGGAAACCAGTTTTTATAACTTCTTTATGGGTACTCTCATCATGGGATTATTATGGTTATTCTTTGGGAAGGGGAAACTTTCCTATACGATGGAAGCACCAAAATGGTCACTTCTTGGCGGAATCTTAGGAGTCGTATATTTAACAGCTATCGTTATTAGTGTGCCTTTTGTTGGTGTTGGTATAACGATGGTTACAGTAATTATCGGTCAACTGATTATGAGTATGGTTATTGAACATTTTGGTTGGCTTGGTATTCAGCAAACCAAAATTAATAAAGAAAAAGTATTTGCAGTTATTTCCATGATAATTGCCCTTATATTAATTAACTAGGAGGTCTAATAATGGATATATTAATGATTCTATTTACCTTATTAGCTGGTATCACATTAAGCGCACAATCATCCGTCCATGGAACATTCAGCCGGAAAGCCGGAACAATTGAAACGACGTTTTTAACCATGTTAACTGGGTTAGTATTTCTGACAATTATTATTATATTTTTCGGTCAAGGTAATGTGCTCCGGATACTTTCGGCACCAGTATGGCAGTTAAGCGCTGCATTCTTAGGTACGGCGTTCTTACTTCTCTCTGTCATAGCTGTTCCAAGAATTGGGGTCATAGCGACCAATGTTGCCGTTATCAGCGGACAGCTTTCAATTAGTATGATTATTGATCATTTTGGCTGGTTCGATAGTTTAGTAATACCTTTAGACTGGAAGCGGCTTGTTGCACTACTATTTATGATTATTGCTATTTATTTCATTTACAGAGGAAATAAACGCTCTAACATGGAAACCAATTCTTGAATTTTAGACGTTTATTCAATTAAACTGGACCGGTTTGAATTATAAATGGTCAGCCAGAAATTTCTGTTTGCTCCTCTGTCCATTTATTTGAGCATTTCGACATGTTATTCCTCCAAATAAAAATATAAGAAAAGCTGTTACTATGATTAACTCATAGTAACAGCTAAAGTAAACAACTTTATTTCCAGTCTATAGCAACTTTTTTATAAACAGTTAACCTTACTCCACTGTCACACTCTTTGCTAAGTTACGTGGTTTATCTACGTCACAGTCACGGTGAAGTGCAGCGTAATATGCTAACAACTGCATTGGCACAACACTGACGAGTGGTGTCAATAATTCATGCACCTGTGGAATGACAAACGCATCTGTATCTTGCTCTAATCCTTTCATGCTGATAACCATATCATTGGCTCCACGGGCAACTACTTCTTGCACATTACCACGAATGGAATAATTTACGTTCTCTTGTGTTGAAATGGCAATCACAGGTGTACCTTCTTCAATTAGAGCAATTGTTCCATGCTTCAATTCTCCTCCAGCAAAACCTTCTGCTTGAATATAGGAGATTTCTTTTAATTTTAGAGCTGCTTCCATACATACATAGTAGTCTGTACTACGACCAATGAAGAAGGCATTACGGGTCTTGCTTAAATAATCACGAGCCAATTCTTCAATTGTTTCTTTTTGATCGGTTAGTACTTCCATTGCATTTGCAACGATGGCTAGCTCCTGCATTGGATCGAAATCTAATTCTAGGCATTTTGCTTTTGCAGTATCTACTGCTAAAATAGCTAGCACTGCAATTTGTGCTGTATAGGCTTTTGTTGATGCTACAGCAATCTCTGGTCCTGCATATAAATTCAACGTGTAATCTGCTTCACGAGAAAGGGTTGATCCTGGTACATTTGTAATCGTTAATGCTGGATGTCCCATTTCTTTAATACGTACTAATACTGCACGACTATCTGCTGTTTCTCCACTTTGTGAAATAAAAATAAATAGTGGTTTCACTGATAGTAATGGCATATTATAGGAAAATTCACTAGCGATGTGAACTTCAACTGGAATATTGGCTAATTTCTCAATGAACGCTTTTCCAACTAAACCAGCATGGTAGCTGGTACCTGCTGCAATAATATAAATACGATCGCAGTCTTTCATTGCCTGTCGTACGTTTTTATCAAGCTTTAATTCACTATCTTCCGTTTGGTATTCATTAATAATTTTACGCATAACAAATGGTTGCTCATCGATTTCTTTTAACATGAAATGAGGATACGTTCCTTTTTCAATGTCACTAGCATCAATTTGCGCTGTATAAGGTTCACGTTCTAATACCGTACCACTTAAATCTTGGATTTCAACTTGATCACGATGCACAAGAACTATTTCTTGATCATGAATTTCCAAGTATTGATCAGTAACTTTCAATGTTGCCATCGCATCACTTGCAACTACGTTAAATCCATCACCTAAACCTACTAATAATGGACTCTTGTTTTTTGCAACATAGAAGGTTTCTTTATCTTTATTATCAATCATACCAATAGCATACGATCCTTTTAATAAGCCCATTGCTTTGCGGAAAGCCGCTGGTGTGTCACCTAATTCAGCAAATAATTTTTCAATTAGTTGAACAACAATTTCCGTATCGGTTTCACTTGCAAAGTCAACATCACTTAAATAAGCATCTTTAATTGCTTGATAATTTTCAATTACTCCATTATGAACAAGTGTGAATCTTCCAGACGCGCTTTGGTGCGGGTGTGCATTTTCTTCACTTGGCACACCATGTGTCGCCCAACGGGTATGGCCGATTCCCATTGTTGCATGAATTGAATGATCTACGCGCTCTCTAAGTGTTGCAATACGTCCTTTTACTTTAAAAAGGTTGACACCATTTTCATTAAGCATTGCAATACCTGCTGAGTCATAGCCACGATATTCTAGTTTTTGTAAACCGTCTAATAAAATTTCCTTTGTATCATTTTGTCCGATATATCCTACTATTCCACACATGTTTGTGGCCTCCTTATTCAAGGGGCAGACAAACGATCCAATAAATTTGGTTATAGGGGCGCTGTTCTGCCCCTTTCTCGTGATTGTTGTATAATCATCTTGCTCATTTCCTTTGGCCAACAAGTTGCCTTGTTGTTTTAAGAAACAGCATAACAATTGAGATGTACAATCGGGAGGCACCCGCCGAATACTCGATAACCTCCAACCTCGTCAACTATTTTCCCACCGTTCGGCAAAATAGTCCTGGCGCTTTATGAACCGAATAAAACTTCGCTAAAGCTCCTTTCTATTTTTAAATCATCCTTAATAGGATACACCACATTTTAACCCTAATTCCCAAATTCAGTCAATCCTTTTTTGTGGTGTTTCATTTTAATATATGTTTACAAACATGTAATGTTCATGAAATAGACACAAGGAAAAGCACCTCGATAGAAGTGCTTTTACCAAAACTGTTTATTTGCTTTATATAGCCGTACAGTTAGAAAAGGAGCAACGATCAAGAGAATACTGCCTATTATGAGGATCGTTATCCAAAGCGAAAATGGATTAAAACTTAAAGCACCTCCATAAAAGAGCACCGTCGTTGCGCCTAGAATAAGGAATAATAAAGCCGTTAGAATAATGTACACAGAGAGCACGCCATGAACATATAGCAAATTACGGTTACGCTTAATAATACCTTCACGGATTGGATAACACTTCAACTGAACCGCCGGTTTTTCATTGGAAAGAATGAACCAATTCCCTTGGCAGCATACTTCTTTCCAACCATCATGAGATATGCTGGCAGGTAAAGAATGCACTTCTGATTTGGCATATCCAATATGATAATGAATGGATTGGGGATCGTTTCCAGCTTCAAATAAAAATAAGCCTTTACTCGGATGAATCTCTGTTAATTGATACCCTGATAAGGCCTTGTTATTTAGCCAGCTTTCTGTTCTCTTTACATCATAACTCCAAAATGGCCTGAAGATTCGTTTCATCTAAACTTAACCTCCTTCCTTTGCCAAACTGTTGAAGTTACTTCCCCCTTTATTCATTTATATGGCATGGTTTGCCGAAAAATTACATTTTTTGAAAGGGTAAATTAATTATTGTATTGATTTATTTCTACGGGATCGATTAAATCCGTATCGGTAGGTACATATCCCAATTTTCTGCCCATCGAAACAATTTGCCCTTTATGATGAAATTCATGCGTCATTATATGCGTAACTAACCAGAGATTAGTAAATTCCACTTCCTCTTCATGCCATGGTACCGTTCCTGCTATTTTGGTATTCCATCTTCCCTTACTCGACTTGATAAATTCATAAACAAGTTGATCCACTTCTGTAAAGACTGTTTTCATATCCGCTGGTTTTGTTATTTGTTCCGGTGAAACATGTTTCACCTCCCGCTTCCATGCAAATCCCTCTAGCCAAGCATGGTAACACATAGCAGCATGTAAATGTGCATGCTTCATAGAGCCCCACCCAAAATCCTCTAACTCCGTTTGAAAGTCCTTAACAGATATATTCTCAAGAAAATCAAATAATTTTTCTCTTGTCATTCGTACCCAATCATATTGTTCTTTAATCAAATCCATTGTTTATATCTCCTTATCTAACATATTTGCTAAAAAACACAGGAACCGTATCCCTGTGTTTTTTGGCACAACTACCCTTGATGTTTTTGTAGAAAATCAAGCATGCGTTGATAAACCTTAATTTCATTTTCTTTTTTAGAAAAGCCATGCCCTTCATCCTCTAAGACAAGGTATTCGACGTCACGGCCTTCCTTTTCTAATTTGGCTACAATTTGATCAGACTCTTCTTTTACTACACGGGGGTCTTTAGCCCCTTGTATAACAAGCATCGGCTTTTTCATTCCATCCAAATAGGTTACCGGTGAGTCTTTAATAAACCGCTCTTTATCACGTTCCGGATCCCCTAACCAACGATCCATAATCGGTTTCCAATGAGGAGGAACCGATGTAACAAATGTAAATAAATCAGACGGGCCAAAGATATCCACTACTGCCTTAAAGTATTCTGGATGGCGCCCATGTAATAATAACGCCATATATCCACCGTAGCTGCCGCCTACCAAAAATAGTTTGTCCTGGGAACTAATATTATTTTCAAATAGCCATTCAATTCCAGCGATACAGTCTAAACGAGGACCTTCTCCCCAGTCTTGTTCAACCATTTTCACAAATGAGGAGCCGTATCCTGAACTCCCGCGGAAATTAGGTGCGAATATAGAATATCCACGATTTAAAAAGCATTGAAACATCGATCGAAACATCTTTCGTTCAGAAGCTTGTGGTCCACCATGCGGCCAGAATATGGTATGGCCGTTATCATATTCCGGATGTGCTTTAAAGAGGAGTGCTTCGATCTTCATTCCATCAAATGACGCATACGAAACAACTTCCGGATCGACCATAGCATCATTACTTACTCCTAGCACAGGATTATTTGTTAACCGTTTCCATGTTTCTCCATCGATAGATTGATAGATATTGTGCGGAACAGTAGCACTTCTTCCTAAAACATAAAGGGAACCCGATTTCGTTACTTGCAATTGGTCAATCACATCTACTGGCGCATCCAATGCTTGCAACTGCTTTGTCTGTAGATTATAACGATATAATTGATCAACTACACCTTTCTCTGTTATAAAATAGAGGGTTTCTTTGTCTTTATTCCATTTCAATGTTTGGATGCTTTCTTGATCAACCGATATGATTTGTTCAAAGTCCTCAGTCTCCAAGTCAAATTTCGCCACATAACTATATTCGCTTTCATAATCTGTTATAAAATAAATGGTGGAATTATCGACAAAGATAGGATCAAATACGACATGTACCTTATTTGGATCAGGTGTTAAATGTAATGTCTTATTCCCCACCTTTACAACCCCTGTTATATAAGTATTGGCAAAAACCCGCGTATAAACAAAGCTATTCTCATCATCAGAAACTGCCGCTAATTCAGTTGGAGAAAGATCTCCCTTATTAATTAACTCATCCTTCCCATCTTGCAGATGCCGAATATGTGTATTCAAAAATGAAGGATTGCCAACGGAAGTTACATAATAAAGTCGTTCCCCATCCCCACTTAGGTGGGCAAAGAAATATTTTTCATTTGGATCACCGGTGACTAATGGCTGAGGTAGCCCTCCTTCCATAGGTAATGCATAGATTTGATGATTTTCATCGCCAGCTTTATCAAATCCAGCTAATACAAATCGATTCTCGGAATCAAACTTAATAAAGCTGCATGATTCATCGTGATGGGCAAATAAATACGGGAATTCATCAGGCAAATCCATTGCCCATAAGTTCATCTTTCCATTTAAATTCGTACTAAACACAAGGCGTTTTTCATCATTACTAACTGAAAAATTAGTAATGACATAAGTTCTGAAAAACTGCTCTACGGTCGGCTTTGGAAATTTGATCCTCATCACTCTCCCTTCGGTTATTAGCAAATTCGAATTAGTCTTACTATTTACAGTCCAATTATACCTTATGACCTAGGCTAATACTATAGAATATAATTAATTAGATGTAATCTGCCTATAAACAAAGAAAGCTGTAGAAAATAAATTTCTACAGCTCTATACCTTATTCAATTTTCCCATCTCTTATTGTTACGATGTGGTCTGCAAACGACAACACGCGTTCATCGTGAGTCACCATAATTCCTGCTTTATTTCGGTTTTTAATTTCATCTGCAAGTAGTTTGACAACCTCCTGTCCCCGCTTTGAATCAAGACTTGCTGTCGGTTCATCAGCAAGAATTAACTGCGGATCATTCATGAGTGCACGGGCAATTGCTACACGCTGACGTTCTCCCCCAGATAGTTCATTTGGAAAATTGTTCATCCGATGCTTTAAACCAAAGTGTGCAAGTAAATCATTTCCGTGCTTCTTCCCTTTTTTTGCAAGTACTTGAATAATGTTTAATTGATCTTTGACTTTCAAATAAGGTACTAGATGAGCAGCTTGAAAAACAAATCCGATTTTATCAAGACGTCGTTTGGTTACTTCCTTGGAAGAAAGACCAGCAATATTTTCTCCATCTAACAGTACCTTTCCGCTTGTTGGTGATAATAGTGCACCGGCAATAGATAGCATGGTACTTTTACCTGAACCTGAGGGGCCAACAATTGATATAAATTCACCAGCTTTCACTTCTAATGATGCATTATCTAATGCTTTAAATTCATTCGGTCCGTCTGTATATGCTTTGGTAATATGATCTAAAATAAGTGTCAATATGCTGCCCCCTCAATAGCTTCTATTGGGTCAATTTGAATTACCTGATAAAGAGATACAATGGCTCCAATCGTGGAAACAACTATGATAATGATTGCAGGCTGAAGCATTGTCTCTAATTCTAATGTAAATGGCATATCGGCTGGAAACAGGGCACCAATACCAAAGGTAACGACTACTGCGATACTAATGCTAATAAGTGACAATAGAATGACCTGACCAATTAACCCACGAATTAAGTACATGCTTTTCGCACCTAAAGCTTTTAAGACGCCAAATTGTTCCCGCTTCTGTAAGGTCATCACATAGAAAAACACTGCTAGAACAAAAGCAGCAATAACATACAAGAAAATAATCATCATATTTAAGGATGCTTGTTCTTGGGAATAACTAGGAATCCCGTTTAATGCTGTCTCTTTCGTGATGACTTCATAGGATCCATCCGTATTAGCTTCACCTTGGACAGCAACAGCATTGAACTGTTCTAATTCATCATTGCTAATAAAGACAACAGGTGTATGGCTATAGCGTTGATCTGCCGTAAATCCTGTAACCGTATAAGATGTATTCTCTTCAACTTGTAATTGATCTCCTAATCGAACACCTTCTTGCTTCAAGGTAGCATCAGCTAATACTTCATCCGCCTTTTGAGGAAACATTCCCTCAGCAACATCCGGCATTAAAATTCCATTACGCTCGGTTGCAAATAGAGCAATATCAATTTGCTGATCAGCGTCATTTATGGTTGTATTCATCATGCGAATTGCAAGTGTACTGGCATTATTGTTTCCTCCTTGAGCTTCTATCATTTTTTCTCTTTCATCAGCAGGAATAAATGAATTACCAATCTCCCCTTCAGCTCCTTCTTCTATAATCAGAGCATCTGCTTGAAGGTCTTGAATTACTGAGGCATTATCCGAAGATAGCCCTTGTGCCAATCCAGAAATAATAAAGATAAGGCTTGCAGTTAACACCATAATTAGCCCAATTAAAATATATTTTGTCTTTGCAAATAGTAATTCCCGAATTGCAAGAAACATTTGATTCCCTCCTCTACTGTCCCTACTATAACTCCTTTATATGAACAGAAGATGAACGAATCATTACTATTGCGGGAGTGTTATCGTAACTGTTGTCCCTGAAGCAAGTTTACTATCCACTATAATCGTTCCTTGATGTATTTCTACTATTTTCTTTGTAATGGATAAACCTAGCCCCGTTCCACTTTCTTTTCTTGTTCTTGCCTTATCCACCTTATAGAAACGATCAAATATTTGAGAAAGGTCCTCTGCAGCAATGCCGATACCTGTATCCGTCACAGTAACCTCTACTTCAGACTTTGTCTTTTCTACAGCTATGGTTATCGCTCCTTCTTCTGGTGTATAGCGAATTGCATTTGTCATCACGTTCATCCAAACTTGATGCAATAGTCTTGGATCACCATTTATAATTGTTTTCTGCACCTTCCATTCTACCGTTAACTCCTTCTGACGCCACTGCCATTCCAACGTAGACAAAACATCCCTCAGCTGTTCTTCTAACTCAAAAGGAGTCCGTTCTATTTTCTCATCTTCTCGATCAAGTTGAGATAGTGTAAGTAATTGTCTACTAAGGATGGACAATCGCTTGCTTTCCTTTTCGATAATAGCTAAATAGTGGTCCCTTTCATCCTTCGTTAGATTTGCTTCCTGAAGCGCTTGCGAAAAACCTTGAATTGAGGTTAATGGTGATTGAATTTCATGTGAAACATTTGATACAAACGCTTGCCTTCGTTGCTCCGTTTGTTGTAAACTTTTACTCATTGTTGCAAAGTCTTTTGCCAATTGTCCAAATTCATCTTTACGCGTAACTGGGAGTTGTAAATGGTAATTACCAGCAGCTACCTTATTCGTAGCTTCTTTCAATATTTGAATTGGCTTTACAATCCAACGTGTACTAATAAGAACAAACAAAAAGCTAAGAATAAGGATTAAGCCAATAATTATAGCAAAGAAAACACGCATTTCACCAAATTGTTGGGATGCGTACGGGCGTACAAACAACGCGTAATTTTGCTGGTTTTCATTAATAGGAACACCTATTGTATTGGAAAGTGTATGATCAAAAAAGCCAGTTATAAATAGACGCCAGGGGTAGTTAGCGATACCATGATATACCTCACCTGCAAGTACATCCTTAATAACATTCGAAGGTAAATCCTTCGATTCGAAGGATTTACCAAACGCCTGCGTATCACCATTATTATGCACTAAATAAAAAGAATAACCTAAATCCGTAACCTCCGTTAAATAGTCGTCAATCGACTGCTCACTGCTGTTGTATAAGTCCACAATATTCTTAGCAATATGCGTAACTTTCTCATCATTTTGCGGTTTTAAAACATATTGATAGTAACCATTACTTACGACAAATGCTATGACTGCACTTGCTATCATAATAAGTATGGTGGTTACAATTATTCGAACGTATAGGGTTCGCATTCATATACTCCCTCCATACCTCTATTCCACGATATCTAACTTATAACCACGTCCACGTATTGTCTGAATCATAAAATTAGGATGGAGATCTAAAAATCGCTTTCGTAGTCGCTTAATGTGTACATCCACCGTACGATCATTTCCTTCATAATCAGATCCCCAAACCAACTCAATCAGTTTTTCCCTAGAAAAAATTTGATTAGGGTAACTTGCAAGCTGTGCTAATAATTCAAATTCTTTTAAAGGAAGAATGATGACTCCCCCGTTAATATAGACTTCATAGCTTTTTCGATCAATTATCGTATCCCCAACTTGAATTTTTTCATCATGTACCATACGAAAACGCCTGAGCAATGCCCGAATACGAAATAACACCTCTTTCGGTTCAAAGGGTTTTACAATATAGTCATCTGTTCCTGCTATGTACGCTTTTTCTTTATCTGCTATTTCACCTTTAGCGGTAAGCATTATAACTGGAATATCATAACTACTTCTAATTTCCTCACACAACTGATAGCCATCTACTTTTGGCATCATAATATCCACAATAGCTATGCTACATGGAGTTTGTTCTAGCTTGTCCAAAGCTTCTTCTCCATCAATTGCTTCTACTGTTTGATACCCTTCCTTTTGCAGATAGAATCGTAATAGTTCTCTAATATGAGCATCATCATCGACAAGTAATATTGTAACCATTTCCGCGTTTCCTCCTGACATTACTTAGTCTATCCTATCCTAGTTGAATTCATAGATTTTGATAATAAAGTGACTTTTATAAACAATAGTTCAAATTTTTTCTGTTCGATTTGTTAAATTATAGTTATAATTACTACTAAAAGGAATAGGATAACCTGATATTGTCTGTAGATTATAGCAACTGAAAAAGGCCTGTCTTATGCAGGTACAGCACAGGTACAGAGATTCAATCGGTTAGCGTTTTTGATATATACGAGTTAGCAATACTCACCCACGTTAAACATGCCTAGTTGAGAATGTGGTTTTAATGAACAAGCCGATAGTTTCTTAGCCCCATCTTTATAATCATTTATTCTGTACCATTCGTATAAATTGACTGTTTTGCTCATCTCTTATTACTACCCCTAGCTGTGCTAAGTCCTCACGTAATCGTTTCGCTTCTTTTTTTTGATCTTCCCGTAATGCTCTAGATCTTGCATACAAAATTGAATTAACATCCGAAGGCAGATCTCCATTACCTAATTCCCATCGTTGGTAGTAGTTTATATATGGATCTTCGTTTCTAAATGGATATCCATAAGCAAGAAAAACTTCCTTTACATAATCAAATTTTGATTCGACTACTTCTCTATATTTTTCTTCACTTGATAACCCTAAAATTACAAGCTGCTTTCCCTCCACATATATAGCTGATATCTGTTGTTTTTCAAATTTGTCTTGCTTTTCACCGATAATTAGTTCTACCATTCTATCTGACACTTCTACCTTTAAGGTTTCATTAAATACAATAATAATAAATACAATGGCAGCAATAATCCCAAGGATTAACGAAACAATAGATACCCAAAAGTTATTTAACGAGGCGATCAATGAAATGAAATCTTCCAGTGGTACAATCGGCAATGTTAGCACCCAATCTGCTAGCACAGGTATATACCAGCCTAAAATCGCACCGCTTAGAATAGGAAGAATGATAACAATTGCTTTCTCCATACGTTTTAGACCAATAATCGTTTTATCATGGTTCACCGTTTTTCTCTCCTTTACGTAATCATCTTATGCACCAAATATTTCAATTCGCTAGCATAACGATCTGCATCGAGTTTTGTTTCCGTAGAAAACATATACTCCGAGATAGCGCCTTGAATAATTGTTGTAACAGCATCAATATGAAAAGAAGCAAACACTTTTGATTCCTGCCCCTGTAATAAAATAGCTTTTAATAATTGTCGTAATAAATCATCTTCTTCATTGCCTTCAATAAGATAATATGGAATATGATCTTCGGAACGTGCATGAAAAATAATCTCAATTAAAGCAATCTGATTAGTCCGATGTGTCTTTTGATATAGCAAACTTGCTTCAATAAACATATACAAACGGTCTAAGGGTGCTTTTTTCTCCTGTACTTTCTCATTTATAAATTGCCATTCCTTTTGAATTAAATAATACAATGTTTGATTCATAACATCCTCTTTACCTGAAAAATGATAGGAAATAAGTCCTGTACTTATCTTTGCTTTCTTGGCAATCTTAGCTAAACTTATATGAATATAACCAATTTCTTCGAGCACTTCGATAGCTGCTGTAATAATTTGTTCTCTCCTTGTCTTGCCAATAAAAGATGGTATATCACTCAATGAAAACACCTCTTGTTTATCTATTCATTAGTTGTTTGACTGATCAATCAAATTATAAATTGATATCGTAAACCTGTCAATTCTATCGGTAATAAGAAAGAGGATGATAAATAACCAAAAGAGGTAACCAAAAAGCAAACGATAAAAACGGAATGAAATAAATGCTGATAAACGTGCAGTCAACGTACGTAGGATCCTGTGGGGACAGCACGAACTGAAGATCCCGCAGGAAAGTGTTCTAATGAGGGGCAAGGAAACTGAAACCGTGCCCGTGGAAAGCGAAGTATGTTGACGGTTTTATGTAAGCAAATAATCCGAACGGAATTATCGTTCGGATTAGAATAAGATACCTTTGTCTTCGTCTCTTTCTTTAAATTGATATGGTAAACGGTTGAGTGAGTATTTCTGGGAAATCGATGAATGGATTACGATTCCCTTGAATTTCATATATGGCTCGATTACGGTGTTTCTCATATAAATCAGGGGGGAATTGTTGGTGCCATTCTATTAATAAGTCTATATCAATGCTTTCTCTATGAGATGACTCTATTTCATTAGGGTATCTCATCATAAAATAGAGCATCGCTCTAGCTACTGTCCCCTTCCCATACTCAGGTTCAAATCGTTCTTCCTCTGATTTTCCACAAGCTTCCTCAATTCGCTGACCATCTATTGCATTTGGATTATAATCTAAAAAATCATGGTATGGGTAGTTACTGCGAATAGAGTTACATACTGGATCACACGTAAATAGATGATGGATATCACCACGCATCGGTTCTCGTTCGTTAAACCAAGATTGGGGTACGGAATGCTCGCAATTAAATTTAAGATCCTTACTAATTTGTTGAAGTGTAGATAGGAGGTGTTTCTGATTATGATCGCTAACTAATTTTAACGCTTCCTCACGCTTTATAGAAGTCAAATGATCCTCTAGAATCGTTTCTTCTGGATCCCTTGTTTGCCCAGAATAAATACTTATAAGATTTCCATCGGGTCGCAAATCGACCCAAGGATAAACATATTCACTTGGATCATAACGAACTTGATTATTGTGGGTTTCTTTAATCAGCTGGGTTAATGATTGGATGATCGCATTATAATCGGAAGAATCAAAGTCAATCGTTTTGTAGTACTGATCCATCGTTTGTTGATCCTCTTCTTCATTGTAGTATTCTTTTTCATCTTGCTGGATTAATGCCTTTGCGCTTCTAAGTTGGGAGATAATCTCGTTAATCCGTTGCCTGTCAGTGGTTACAGGTGAGACCTTTTCGCGAGCTTGAGGCGATAAATTCAAATTAATTCCTCCTTAAATTTAATCAGAGCATAGTGGAATAAATTTACTTTTAACTCTATACCACGAAATCACATCTATCAAACAACCTTATCCATAAAAAACTTCCATCGATGAGAAATGGGGATACACAATTATCATGCGTATCCCCATTTGATTACTTCCCTGAAGGATTCGTTATTATTGCTTTACTTGCATCTAAATACCCAGCTCCTTGAGCGTACTCCGGTAAACCGATATCAACAGAGGCTTGAAGCAATTGCTGTTTCATTTCATCTGGAGACAATTCTGGTTGCGCTTGTAATACAAGGGCAGCTACTCCGGCACATATTGGAGTTGCCATGGAAGTACCAGATAAAGAAAAATAATCATTCTCTACTCGACTAGTTTTATTTGTCTTATCAAGAAAAGATCCTGATGCTCGTAAGGAGATTATATCTACCCCGGGCGCTAATAGATCCGGTTTAGATGTTTCTCCACATGTTGGTCCACGGCTTGAGAAAGAGGCGATTTCATCATCACCGCGTTCAACAGTATTTTGGTCACCGATAGCTCCAACAGTTATAACCTTCGAACTAATGGCCGGTGTACCAATGGTTCTTTGATCTGGACCAGAATTCCCAGCGGCTACACAGACAACTATATTGTTTTCCCACGCAGCGTTTACAATTTGCACAAGGGGATCATTACAATCGGACTCATCCGCTTCTGCACCTAAGGATAAGGAAATAATGTCAATTTGGTATTCATCTTTATGGTCAATACACCATTGAATACCGGCAATAATAGTAGAAAGCGAACCTGAGCCCATTTTGTTAAGAACCTTTACACCAATAACTCCAGCTTCTGGAGCGGATCCCTGATACTTACCATCTGATAAAAACCCGTTACCAGCAGCATCCCCGGCACAGTGCGTCCCATGACCATTATCATCATAAGGTTCTGTTTTATCTTTAACAAAATCTTTAAAGGCAATGATACGATTCGTTGGCTCTGTTAAATCCTTGTGAGGCTGCACACCTGTATCTACCACTGCAATATTAACATTCTTACCAGTTAATCCCTGTTCATTTAATTCCCGAGCATGAATAGAAGGAGAAGCAACATCCATTAAAGCTTTGACTTCACGGTCGTAATAAATCTTCTTAATATTACAATCGCTATCCATCAGCTTTTCAATGGCAGAGGCGGTTAAGTTTGCTGAACAACTACATACATTGGGAAATTGGTGTTTCACTTTTGATCGAAGTTGCGGTTTAACAAGTTGATGCACTTTATCTATTTCTGATTTTTGTGAGATTGTATTCTCTTGGTCAAATTCAATAATAACAGGGAACTTCTTTGTTTTTTTCAATATGCCTTCAAGCGGTCGATGCAAGAAACAAGGAGTACGACGCATAGGTTTATATAAATGAAGTAGACTTTGGCGTATTCCTTTGTCGAATTTTGCACTATATTTCCTAGTTAATTGAACCATAGAGAACCCTAACATTCTCTCACCTCCTTTTACTTGATGATTCATTTTATGAACCAACAGCATGGAAGTGGCGGTATTTGTTTAGAAAGTTACTAAATGAGGCGCTTATCTAATAGACTCGTTCATGTGATAATACGACATATTCTTTATAACCAAGGAATGAGCGAGCATTGTTTAATTGATCGTTTATAGAATTAACCATGAACAAGCGAAAAAGAAAAAAGGCTGTTGTTTAATCAACTTGAACGTCCATTTACCGAAACCGAGCGAGCGGATACTATAAACAACAAAAAAAGCTTGTAGAAAACCGCAGGGCTCTCTACAAGCTAAGCACCGCTCTGTTAATAAGAGCAGATCCTTTATTTCCTTATTCCGTTGCTCCAAGTAGCTTTTCAATAACATTAACGATACGAGTTACATATTTGTCGCAATCTTCTTTTGTAGGTGACTCAACCATGACACGGACTAATGGCTCTGTACCTGAAGGGCGCACTAATACACGTCCTTGATCACCAAGTTCTTTTTCAACATCTTCTATTTCTTTAGTAATGTCTGGGTGATTTAATGCTTTTTCTTTATCAGTAACTCTTACATTTTTAAGTATTTGCGGATAAATAGTCATCTCGTCAGCAAGTTCTGATAATGGCTTTCCTGTTTCCTTCATTACATTAACAAGCTGTAATGCGGATAACATTCCATCTCCAGTTGTATTATAATCCAAAAAGATAATGTGACCAGATTGTTCTCCACCCAGGTTATAACCGCCTTGACGCATTTCTTCCATCACATACCGATCACCTACAGCCGTCTTATCACTGCGCATACCATTTTTTTCTAATGCTTTATAAAAACCAATATTACTCATTACTGTAGAAACTACTGTGTTATGGCGTAAAGCACCTTTTTCATTCATATACTTCGCACAAATGAACATGATTTGATCACCATCAACAAGGTTTCCTCGTTCATCTATAGCAATTAACCGATCTCCATCTCCATCAAAAGCCAATCCGACATCTGCATTCTTATCTGATACAAATTCTTGTAGTTTCTCAGGGTGGGTTGAGCCCACACCATCATTGATATTTAACCCGTCCGGGGATGAGCCAATTGAATAAATATCTGCTTCTAAGTCCGCAAATAGATGGGTAGCCAAACTTGAGGTTGAACCATGCGCACAATCAAAAGCAATTTTTAAGCCATCGAAATCATTATCTACTGTGTCTTTTAGGAAGGAAAGGTATTTCTGCCCGCCTTCAAAATAGTCATTGATGCTGCCAATATCAGCACCAGTTGGACGAGGTAATTCATCTTCTCCATCCATTAATGCTTCTATTTCATGTTCCTCTGCATCTGTTAATTTAAAGCCATCTGGACCAAAGAATTTAATTCCGTTATCCTCCACAGGATTATGGGACGCTGAAATCATTACTCCTGCTTGCGAGCTTGTTGCTTTTGTTAGATACGCAACGCCTGGTGTAGAAATAATCCCAACTCGCATCACTTCTGCTCCGATGGAAAGTAAACCAGCTACTAGTGCTCCTTCAAGCATATGTCCAGAAATTCGTGTATCGCGTCCAATAATAATTTTTGGACGTTGCGTTTCTTTTGTTAGTACATATCCTCCAACACGACCTAGTTTAAAGGCTAATTCTGGAGTAAGGTCTTTATTAGCTACTCCTCGCACACCATCTGTTCCAAAATATTTTCCCATGTAGTTTCTCTCCTTTATATCCATTTCCACCGTTTATCAAGCGAAGTAACCCCTATTCGGGTTCACTAATTTCAATCGTAGCTTGTTCGAATTCAGCTTCTACGGATACCTCTTCAGGTCCTTCAACTGAGATAGGAACATCATGTTCCCCTACTTCTAATTCTTCTACATTTATATATGCACGAAAATCTTCATCAGTGAGTTCTTTAATATCTGATGGATTACCCGTTACAGTAATATCCATTTCGGAGTTTGCTGGATCAGCAAATGTTATTTCCTGTCCCTCTGCCAGGGACTCTACATTAATTGGTAAAGCATTAATGGTTTTTGTCTGTTTTAACTCTACCGTTACCTCAACATTTTCGATATCTTTAGCACTTGTTCCATCAGGTAAAGCAAGATCTGCTTCAATGGTACCTGAGTCGGTAATTTCAGATAGATCTATTTTTTCGGTCGAAATTCCTTCAATATTTTCCAGTACATGATTTGTACCGAATAACTCCACTTCTTCTACATTAGCAGAAATTGAAGTTAATTCATAGCCCTTCGGTAGTTCACCGCTTGTCTCCACACTAATTGGTACTTTTTTACTTGGATTATTAATATCGGCAGAGACGACTACATTTTCCGGCTGTACATTTACATTCAATTCATTACCTTGGCTATCATACACATTGACAGGAACTTCTCGATTATTAATTGATTTATCCAAGCCATTTAAATCCACATACGCCTTCACAATACCTATTTTATCAATTACGCTTTGCGCACTTGTAATGGTTACTTTTTGTGGACTTACTTCATAATCACCTAACTCAAATCCTTCAGCAAGCTGATTTTCATGTAAGAAGTCGATATTAACATCAAATTCTTGTGTTGCTTTTTCCTCAATGGTGACTTCAATTCGCTTTGGTTCAATAAATACATCCAATTTTTCAGGTATATCATGCTGCAATTCAACTGTATGATTTCCAGCCTCTAATCCTTGAAGATCCACAAATACATTGAAGTTTCTATTTTTAATTGTTGGAGTTAGTATGGACAAAGATCCCTCCATCGACACAGATACATGCTCAGGTACGCCACTAACGACATATTTATCATTATTGATACGTATATCGACTGGTACCTCATCAATTGTTTCTAAATTCTGTGAATCCCCCCCAGATGGGAAAGTTGAATCTGCATTATTTGGTGCATTATTGACTTCTACGGATACGAAAACATAAAATAAAACGGCAAAGGCTAAGGAAACGACACGGACAAACCACTTACTTCTAAACCAATTATCCATTTTTGTTTCCCCTCCATTTTTTTGACTTTTTATCAGGGGCTTTCATACTTAATGATAAATTCTCCCGTAATAGTTCTCGGAGACTTTCCTGATTAAGCTCTCTATGTAGCTCACCATTTTTTGTACAAGATATATTTCCTGTTTCCTCGGATACAACAATCGTTAATGCATCTGTAACTTCACTAATTCCCATAGCAGCACGGTGCCTTGTCCCTAACTCCTTAGAAATAAAGGGACTTTCTGATAACGGAAGATAACAAGCTGCAGCTAAGATATTATCTCCTTTTAAAATGACCGCACCATCATGTAATGGGGTATTTGGAGTGAATATATTTGTTAGAAGCTGATGTGTCAGTTTACCGTTTATCGGGATTCCTGTTTCAGCATAATCACCAATTCCTGTCTCCCGTTCAATGGAGATGAGGGCACCGATACGACGCTTCGCCATGTAATTACAAGACTGAATAATCGATTCTATATTTTGTTCAATAATCTCTTCTTCAGATCTGGAACTCCTTCCAAATATATTCCCTCTACCTAATTGCTCCAATGCACGTCTTAGTTCTGGTTGGAATAAAATAATAATTACGATAAGACCCCAGTCAATTGCTTGACTTGTAATCCATTGGACAGTTTGTAAATTTAGCACAATACTTAAAAGCCATACAGCTAATACGACTGCAATTCCCTTTAAAAGCTGAATTGCTTTTGTACCTCTAATCAGCATGATTAATTTATATAGAACATACCAGACGAGAGCAATATCTACGCCTATCCTTAGAAGCTGTATCAGGTCGAATCCCCCATCAAGCATGATTACACATCCTTCTTCAACAAAATTTCAGTAATACCCAAATTTATCGCATTATAACATTATTATTATAACATAATTTTACCAACAACATGTATGATAACACTCACGAATAATAAAAGTTCACAAAGGATGTAACGCACAAGCTGTGTTTATCGCCAAACTCTGAGCACAGCGGAAAGCTTGTTCCTATAAAAATACGATAAAAAGCTCCACATCTATAGCAAGAGATCTAAAGCATGTAACTATTTTTTTGACAACAAAAAACCTGAATACAAAATACGATTCAGGTTAATCCATTTGAAATTATAATGCAAAAATACGTTGAAACAATTGCTTTAGATTATACCATATCCATTCAAACACCTGATCCACTTGTTTTAATTCTCCATTTACTTCTCCAACAGAAGCCATTAAACCTTCACCTTCTAGAGGCTTTTCAATAAATTTCCCATTTACTAAGGTTACATCTCCATCAATCGTTCCATTAACAATTAAGTTGCCATTTTTAACAAGTAAGTCTCCTTCTACTGTAACGTCCGCTGGAACAATTACAGTATCCCCTTTTATAATAAGGTCTTCTTGTTTTGAGACAACCAGTTGATTATCTTGATTCCAAACAGAAAAAATACCACTAAACATAAACAGGAAGAAGATGGCGGCCGCTGTAATCATTGGATGCGCCTTTAACCATCTTGTATATTTTAATCTTTTTCTTTCTGTAGGAAGTTTTCCCATAACGTTCGCTGTAAAATTGGCAGGGGCTTTCACCTGTTCTGCACTTTGAATAAAAGTTATCGTCCTTTTTAATTCATGAAAATGCTCCTGACAGGCTTCACAAACTTCTAAGTGCTTGCTTAGAGCTTGTTCCTGCTCTTTGGTAATATCCCCATCTAAATAATGATGCATTAGTTCTACAGCTTCTTTATTACATTTCAAGTGAGTCACACTCCTTTTACACGTGACGAAGCTTTTTCCGTAGAGCTTCCCTTCCTCGATGGATACGGGTTTTTACCGTTCCTAATGGAATATCTAAGATTTCACTAATCTCTTGAAGGGAAAATTCCTCAATATATCGAAGCATGATAATACTTCGATACTTCGGTGGAAGCTTAGAAATTTCATACTGAATATAGCGTTGCAGCTCTAAACCTTCAACTTCTTCATCCGGTTTTCGACCCTTATCGGCCAATTGAGAGTACATATCTAATCCTTCTGTTCCCTTTACTTCTGCATCAAGATAATGATCAGGCTTTCGTTTACGAATTCGGTCAATGGTTAAATTCGTAGCTATCCGATAAAGCCATGTCGAAAACTTTCTGCGTTCATCAAATGAATGGATATTAACATATGCACGGATAAAAGCCTCCTGCGCTATATCTTCCGCCTCGTGTGTATTACCGAGCATCCGATAACAATGCTGGTAAATCTTATTCTGAAAGAATGAGACCACATCCTCAAAAGCAGATTGATCTCCTTTTTTCACTTGTTTTATTCTCTCTCGTATCATTTCATCCATATTGGTACCTCCGCCAACTATGCGGTATTTCTGTTACGAAATAGACCTCAAAAAGGTTTCAAAAAAAATTAAAAAAATTATTAGTTTATAATTGCAATAATTTGGATACTCTCCTATTATAGTATACTAGATAGGAGGATAGTTTTGTGAGTAATTATGTATTATTGGAAGAAATTGAGAAATGTCGTGAAGAAATGATCTCACTTAGTGACTCACATGCATTGACTTCAGAAGTTGTCATTTCCTCTAGTACCAAGCTAGATCAACTTATTAATGAGTATCTTAACAAACACGATTAGAATGCATGATCTTCACAATACGGCACGTATTAACGCACAACTTTATAAAAAGAGATAGAAATAGGGTAAAAAAGACATCAAATTTCCAGTTTGAAATTTAATGTCTTTTTTATAACGCTTCAAATTTCGTACTGTGTTATTTTAATTTTTCACCAAAGAGCGATCCCATTAACCCTACTGCAACGGTTGCCGTTTTGTTTTTTTCATCAAGTATTGGATTTACTTCTACAAATTCTGCTGATGTCAGCATTGATGACTCTTCTAACATTTCCATCGCTAAATGGCTTTCCCGATATGTAATTCCACCTATTACCGGTGTTCCTACTCCCGGTGCTTCTGAAGGGTCAAGTCCATCAAGGTCCAGACTTAAATGAACACCATCGGTCCTGTTTTGTAAATAACCAATTGCCTCTTCCATAACAGCTGGCATTCCCAAGCGATCGATTTCATGCATCGTATATACCTGAATGCCTTTATTACGAATCAATTCTCTTTCACCTAGATCGAGAGAACGAGCTCCAATGATAACAATATTTTCTGGCTTTACCTTTGGAACATAATCTCCAATCGCAGTTAATTTATCATCACCTATCCCTAGGCTAACTGCAAGTGGCATCCCATGGATATTCCCTGATGGAGATGTCTCACTTGAGTTTAAATCCCCATGAGCATCATACCAGATTACTCCAAGATTGTCATAATGTTTTGAAATGCCTGCTAAACTTCCAATGGCAATACTGTGATCACCACCAAAAATAAGTGGAAAATGCCCCTTTGTTACTTCTTGATCCACCATTTCTGATAACTTTTGGTTGGCTTCTACTACTTGTTTAAGATTCTTTAATTTACTATCATGATCCGTATTCGGCTTATCCGGACGGATGATTGGAATGTCCCCTAAATCATAAATTTGGTATTTCAATTCCTCCAATTTCTCAATGGCTCCAGCATATCGCAGTGCGCTTGGCCCCATATCGACTCCACGGCGGCTTTGTCCTAAGTCCATCGGTACACCAATAATTGAAATTTTGTTTTTTGTCATGTAATCGCCTCCTCCCTTTCCCATTGTAGACAAAATACGCATGATGACTCAACTCAACATTAGACTGTATATATATACAATGGAGTCGGATTAGCAAGATAAAATGGGTTTGCTTGTGTTAGATTATTGGTGATCTAGTCAACGACTCATATCAGACAGTAACTATTCCTTCTTAACTAAAAAACAGATACTATCCATTCGGATACTATCTGAATCTCTTTTAAACCTCTACTTTTCTTGCCCCAAAAGGGTTTGCTTTAAGCGAAAGTGGTTTTATCCCCACTTCTTCCCAAGCTTTAATCAATTGATCCGCTTGTTGCTTCGAAGGCATAAAGGCGATTCCACAATCACCACCTCCTGCACCTGAAGGCTTTCCGGCACCACCATAAGCTTCGGCAAGGTCACACAACTTCGATAATAATGATGTCTCGATATCCACATTAGCATATCGCCCCACTTTAGCTAAAGCATGACGATTTTCCGTAATACCGTTTAAAAATAAGGATGCATCATTTTCCTTCATTCCGTTTAAAATCTTCGTAACCGCTTGTTCACTCTCCAACAGAAACTGATTAAAGTGGCTTAAATTATCCGTCTTTAACTTCAAAATCTCATCGACCAGTCTCGCCGTAGATGCCGGTTTACCAGTCCAGCCGATACACATATGTATATTTTCTGGCAGCTGTACGCGTTCTAAGGATAAGTACTTCCAATTTTGATTTACTACGTCAGTTAGTGATAAAGCATTTTGATACGCATGTCGTAACCAATCAGCCTGAAACGAAGAATAGTTAAGAAAGCCTCCATGGGATGATGCAGCTACATCAGCCCCAGAGCCATTCCCTTGCGTCACCACATGAGAGATAGCAGCAAGTTGAAAGATTAATCTTGCGCTAGGTCTATAGGGGAGTGATTGATGCAGGATAGCAGTAATTACAGAAGTTACTACTGCGGCACTAGATCCTAGTCCGTATTTCACACCGGATGTGTCATCCAATTCACTCTTAATCGTTAATTGAAACGGCTTTATTGCAATACGCTGCTCCTTCAAATACTTTATCGCAATCGTCATCGCCTCTTCAACAAAGCTTGTTCGGATATCATCACAGTCAATCTTTACACGATCATTTGTAAATTCCCATTCTAATTGTTCTAATTGAAAATCGAGTAGACTAATTTCATTTGTTTCCGTTGGTTGAATCGTAGCATACACATAACGATCTACTGCCATTACTACCAAATGATTATTTGGCTGTAATACAGCAAACTCGCCTGCTACCATTAACTTTCCTGGAACTTTGATGGTCATTGGTGTTTGTTGCAACATGTTCAACCCCTATAAATAGGTTACTCCTTGTCCCGGCTTGCTTAACCGTATATCAGCTACACCAGATAGACTACGAAGCGTTTCTTCGACAATTTTCTCATATTCTGGCAAATAAAGCACCTTTACATTAGGACCAGCATCAATGGTGAAATAAACTGGTATATTCTGTGTACGCATTTCTTGAATTTTTTGCATAACAGCAATAGTTGTATCATGCCAATAGGTAAACGGGGGATTCGCTCCAAGTGTTGTTGCATGCATTTTTAGGCAATTAGCCTCAGCTATTTCCCCCACCTTTTGAAAGTCACGATGACGAATACCTTCTTTGATCGTTGTTAAATCTTGGGGAATGCTATCCAACCACCCTTGAAAGAATGGAGAAGTTTCGACCGTTCGTTTCATTCCAGCTCTGCTGGAAACTTTTTTCTTTGTCGAAGATAATACAACGGCAGCAACTCGAATATCCCAATGTTCTGCAGGAGCAATTGGAATCGCATAAGAATCGGAACCATCTTCCTTCTTACCCATTTGCCATTCAGCAAAACCGCCGTAAATCGAACGACATGCTGAACCAGACCCCTGTCGAGTTAGGCGGGAGAGCTCCATGTTACTTAAACCTAATCCTATTGCTTTCGTTCCCGCTGCTGCTAATGCAGCAAATCCAGATGCTGAAGAAGCGAACCCTGCAGCCGTAGGGACTTCATTCTTAGAGGTTATACTTGCGTAAAGTTGCTTCCCCGCTAGCTTACGTATAATATCCAAAAAAGATGCAACCCGCTCATATTGCTCACCTGTAATTACTTGTTCATCTAAGATAAATTGATCTTTTGTAAGTGTTTCATCAAATTCTACGGACGTTGTCGTAAAATATCCATCTAAGGTAAGCGACAAGCTATTATTTGTCGGTAATATAATGGGTTCATTGCGCTTTCCCCAATATTTTATTAAGGCAATATTCGTATGTGCCTTAGCTGTTGCCTTCATGATAATTCCCCTTCACTATTCACAAGCTACTATTTCTCTTGATTTCCTTTTAGCACAAATGGCCATACTGCATGAGCACCGAACTTCCGCAGCTTTTCTGCTAATTGCCTTGAATGTACTTCATTTTGAGCAAGTGCAATTATGCAACCGCCATTACCGCCTCCGGTTAATTTTGCGCCTAATGCTCCTTCACTACGAGCGAAGTGTATTAACCGATTTAAACCTGCATCACTTACACCTAAAGCCTCTAATTCTTTCTGAGCTTCGTTTAACATATGACCTAGAATATGTTTGCCTTTTTTCTCCAATGCCTGTTTTGCATGGTGTGTTAATTGGCCAATCCGTTCAAGCTTGCGATGAATTCGCTTTGGAGCCATCTTTAACAGTTGGGCAACTGACTCTACAGCCATACGAGTATCGCCGATTCTTCCAGAATCCGCGACCACAAAATGGAAATCATCACTTAATTCTATAAAATCTATTGGATGTTCTTTCTCATACCAAACCGGCGACTGTGATGTAATCGTCAATGTGTCGATTCCTGAAGGTGCACCATGTGCAAAGGTTTCGGATATATTAGCTAATGTTAATAAATCTTCATCTGTATAATCCTCTTCAAAGTAAGCAAATAACGATCGCACTACAGAAATAGCTACAGATGCACTTGAACCAAGTCCCTTACCAGGAGGAATAGAAGATTTAATTCGAATAACAAGGTCCTCAGCCGGCATATTGATATGTTTTAACGTCTCTTGAATACATTGTGCAATACCCTGCAATGATTCAGGTGCCGTAGAAAGGGGGCCATGGTAAAATGTTGTATCAATCATTACTGAACCAGGGATATACTCTACCGAAGTTTCAACACCGACTAAAGGAAATGGAATAGCAATAGCTGGTTGCCCGTGTACAACTGCATGCTCTCCAATTAAAATTAGTTTACTATGAGCTATACCTATAGCTGTTTTTTCTGTTGTTGTAGCTTTTTCTGCACTCATTTTGTATACTCTTCCACCAATTCTTTAGCTTTTCCGACACGGATTTCTTTTGCTTCTACTAATTTTTCTGAAACGATATCAATCAACTCCCCAGTAGCTCCTGCTGCTATGGCAACAGAACGAGAATGTAATGCCATATGTCCTTTTTGGATGCCATCTGTAACTAACGCTTTTAGGGCTCCAAGGTTTTGCGCTAATCCAACGGCAATAATAACCTGTGCAAGCTCTTGGGCAGATTCGACGTTTAACATGCGTAGCGCAATCTTAGAAATCGGGTGTACGTTTATTGATCCTCCAACTGTCCCTACCGACATCGGTAATTCTAATTCACCGACAAGATTCCCTTCTTGATCAACGGACCACGACGTCATGGAACTGTATTGCCCATGGCGCGAAGCATAGGCATGGGCACCAGCCTCCACTGCCCTCCAGTCATTACCTGTAGCAATTACAATTGGATCAATCCCATTCATTATTCCTTTATTATGGGTGACAGCACGATATGGATCAGAGGCAGCAAACTCATACGCATGTACAACGCCATCACGCACCTCTTCCCCAGTAAAATCCCCAGTTTTAAGAATATCAGGTGGAATAACACATTTTGCCCGAGCTAAACACTTATCAGCATAATTCGACAAAATACGCAAATACACTTTCCCGCCTGTTAATTCTTCAATGTAAGGAGCAAGTGATTCAACCATTGTATTTATTATATTCGCTCCCATTGCATCACATGTATTAATGTATAAATGTAATACTAGCATCTGTTGATAAGAGGAATTCGATGCTTCATTTAGGATCCGAATATCCAAATCCTCAGCTCCCCCTCCCCTAGCAACAATGCTTGGGTACGCTTCATTCGCTTGTTTTAGCAAATATGTTTTATGATTAACTAATACTTGCTTCGCTTTTTGAAAATCCTCGCAGCCTACAACCTGAATCTGACCAATCATGACTCTTTCGGTTGCTTCAGTAGTAAAACCGCCGGAATCTCTAACAATTTTGGCTATATGACTAGCAGAAGCGACTACGGAAGGCTCTTCAATTGCCATCGGTACTACATATTCTTTCCCATTTATTAAGAAATTCAATCCTAATCCAAGCGGAAGGGGATAAGTACCAATTACATTCTCAATCATCTTATCAGCTGTTTCAGTAGGTAAACCTTCTTTTGCTTCTAAACCCTGCAGCTCTTCCTCCGAGAACACATCCATACTTTTTAAAAGTTCTCTGCGCCCTTCCACCGATCTATTGTAAAAACCAGGAATCCTCGAGGTTTCCATTGCCTATCATCCTTTATATCGTTATCATAGAATTTCGTACGTCAAAAAATTTTTAAGGCATTTATCTATAGTAAATTATATCACGATTTAACACTTTTTCGTTATATAAACTCATCTTTCTACTGAATTCCCTAGTCCTCGCACATGGTAACATAATACCACATGTTATATATAAAAATAACTGTTTCTATTATGTAAAAAATCACCGTAAAATGCAAATAAACAAGGCTGCTACAGTTATAACACCTTGTTTATTTCTAATTCTTATTTATTGTTATGATACTTTGATGAGCCATGGAGGATTCGAACCTCCGACCCTCTGATTAAAAGTCAGATGCTCTACCGACTGAGCTAATGGCTCATATGAAAAATAAGTGATTTCTAGTTGTTATAATGAACGAATAGCTCGTACATTTAATAATTAAAAATGGTGCCGGCCAGAGGACTTGAACCCCCAACCTACTGATTACAAGTCAGTTGCTCTACCAGTTGAGCTAGGCCGGCATATGGTGGAGGATGCAGGGCTCGAACCTGCGACCCCTTGCTTGTAAGGCAAGTGCTCTCCCAGCTGAGCTAATCCTCCGTATTGTTGGTGACCCGTACGGGATTCGAACCCGTGTTACCGCCGTGAAAGGGCGGTGTCTTAACCACTTGACCAACGGGCCATATCTTTTTAAAAATGTCGATTCTTGGATGTCTTTGTTAAGTTCCGTCGAAACCAACGAATTTTATTATACCCAGTTCTATATCATTTGTAAAGGGTAAATTTTATTTTTTTATCATTTCTTTTTATTCGTTTGTATAGACGAGTATAAAGCAGGTTACGATGATAAATAACTTCAAAATAGATAAGGCTTTCTTTCGAAATATGGATTAGGTTATAATGTATGAAAGAAATGATCATGGAGGTTCGATGATGGGACATTTAGTAGAAGGAAAGAATATTGTTATTATGGGTGTTGCAAGTGAAAGAAGTATTGCTTGGGGAATTACATCATCCTTACATAAAGCAGGAGCAAATCTTATATTTACATATAGACAAGAACGGTCATACAAAAAGCTAACAAAGCTTTTGGAGAAACATGATATCGAAGCTCAATTAGTCGTATCCTGTGATGTTGCCAGTGACGAAAGTATTACGAGTGCATTCAACACGATAAAAGATGAAATTGGAACTATTCACGGAGTTGTACACTCTGTTGCTTTTGCCAATCGAGATGAATTACAAGGGGAATATGCTGACACCTCGCGAGATGGCTTTTTACTGGCACAGGAAATTAGCGCCTACTCCTTAGTAGCCGTAACAAAGGCAGCGAAAGAATTAATGACAGAAGGTGGAAGCATTGTTACCCAAACCTACCTTGGTGCAGAACGAGTTATCCAGAACTATAATGTGATGGGAGTGGCAAAAGCTTCACTTGAAGCAAGCGTTCGTTACCTCGCTGAGGATATGGGTAAGTATGGGATTCGTGTAAATGCTGTTTCAGCTGGTCCAATTCGTACACTTTCCGCAAAAGGAGTCTCTGGTTTTAACGAAAAAATGGGAGTGATTGAAGAAAAAGCTCCGCTTCGTAAGAATGTAGATCAAGATCAAGTTGGAGATGCCACATTATTCTTTATGAGTGAACTATCAAGAGGCATAACAGGGGAAGTACTTCATGTTGATTCCGGTTACCATATTATTGGAGGCTAATCCTTTTTACTTTTATAGTTAACAGAGAACAAAGGCGCTTCATCCTACAAGCTGGGAAAAGCGCCTTTATTAGCTATCGACGTCAAGATGAAATGGCATAATGAAGGGAATGATGGATAGAAGATGCATACTCCCCCCTTTAATCAATTTGGTATTAGTCATGTAATTATACTGGTTATTTATATCGTTGGAATTCGTTTTGATTATTGCTTTATCCCATCACCAACACACCCAAAAATTCTTCGTTCAACTTACACGCTGGCTTTTATTCACTATCTTAATTTTATCTGAAATCAGCTACCAATGGTGGACACTAACAACTGGTATATGGAATTTACAAGAGCATATACCTCTTCATCTTTGTGGTATAGCTAGTATTACAGGTGCTATTGCCTTGGCAACGAAAAGTCAGAAGCTCTCCTACATTACTTTTTATATTGGATTCATTCCAGCTCTTTTAGCATTAATTACACCTGAACTCCCATATGATTTTCCCCATTTTCGTTATTGGAAGTTCTTTATTCATCACATGGCCATATCGCTAACAAGTATATTTTTACTGTTATTTATAGTACAATCAATTACATTTAGGTCAGTATTAGAAACGTATGGTTATTTATTGGCTTATGCGATATTCATTGGTTTTATCATTAATCCTCTATTTCAATCCAACTATTTATACCTATCCTCCTCTCCAACAGCTAAAACGCCATTAGATTTACTTGGGGATGGGTGGTTGTATTATCTGAGTTTATGTATTCTAGCTTTTCTAGTTTTTGTAGTTTGTTATATGGTGATATATCGACGAATAATCATAAGAAACCACTAAAATACGAATTATTAGGCATCTGTCACACTTTTAACGCCCATACATAGGATATGTTTGTAACTATTATTATGAAAGGGAGTTGAACGTACTTATGCCAACTTCTTATATGGACTATACAAAACCAGGTGTAGCGTTTTTTTCTGATGTAAACAAAAACCGCTTATTTACTAGAAATGATGAAAATTACATTAATCAATTGGGACGAAATGAATTAAATACACTAGGTAATGTGTCGATGCTTGATATCTACTTAAGTAATGGACGTGTTGTTGAGCCTCATTATCATCAAAATGCTTCAGAGCTTGTATATTGTATCAGTGGGTCAGCTGTTGTCTCTCTAATTAATCCTTTCAATAATGAAGTTTCTAACATCCCTATAACACCTGGGCAAGTAGCAAATATCCCTCAAGGATGGTGGCATTGGGAGGAAGCAACCAATAATAATACGCATCTTTTTGCCATCTTTGATGCGCCTTATCCAGAATATATTCTTGGATCGGATATACTTACAAAAACGCCTGTTGAAATCATGGCACATACGTATTGCTTAGATCCTGAAACTTGGAAGGAAGCAATCGCTCCTATTAACGAATCCGTTATTATTGGACCAACGGATGAATGCACAAGAGAAAGAGAAGACCATCAAGGTTATTCCCAGCCATATTACCCTGAAACTAATACAAATTATCCGTATACTGTTCCACAATATGGATACATGCAACCCTACCCTAATTATTATTATCTAGGCTACGGATACCAATAAAAGATAAGCGCTTTTGCTGTAAGAAAGAATAGGCAACAGCCTTTTCATTTTGGAACATATTTCCTGTTCTCGCATGATATATATAATATGGGGTGATACAAGTTTTCAAATTACTCATCTTAATTTGTGTGATAACTGCTTTATTCTATTTCAGTGTGAAAAATCAAGATCTAGGAACTACTGAATTGATTAGCATTATCTTGTATCCCATTTCACTACTCACACTATATTTAGCACGTTTGCAGTTTCAAGCAAATCATGCACCCGTAATTACAATAACTAGTAATAAATTGAGACAATCTAATCAGATGGATGAAAGCCGCTTTAATATTACAGTAAAGAACCTTGGTAATGGTGTATGCATTGATTCCTTCTTATTATTAAAAGAAAAAGACGTAAACAATCGAACACAATATTATATGTCTAAACCAGAACGAGAAATACAACCTGATACAGCAATAGAATTTACCATTACGAAAGAGGAGAGTTTCGAACATGATGTTCAATATATGCTCGTTTATATGGATTTTTTCGGCCATAAATATTTGGCAAGCAATGTTCATAGGGGACGAAAATCGTATGACTATAAACACTTGGAAAGGTTAACCCAGCCATCGAAACAGCTGTTTTTCTTGCACCCTATCTATTTAAAATTTTTATGGTGGCGTCATAAAGCAATTAAACAACAAAACACTTACCGATATCAGCATTTAGCAAAAATAAAAGCAACACGGGAACAATTAAAGGGATTGGATCTATATTTCGAGCAAGAGGATAAAACTAAAAAATAGCCCCCACGTTGCTGTGGGGGCAATAAATTATCTCGTGTAATAGCGAACATAACTAGGATTCGCCGTAATATATAAACCACTTTTAATCTGATACATATACCCGCCATCTACTGGGAACCTGTCCTGAATGACAGTAAAAACATCTCCTTGATTAACTACTACTGCTTTATCACCCCAATTCGCTGTATGATAGGTCCAAAGGGAATCTACTAACACTTCAACAAATTTCTCATTGTCATTGGTAGATTCTACTAGACCAAATGCGTTAGCGAGCCCAACTGCATGTCCACGGGCTATTGCTGTAAGAAAGGTATCACTTTTTAATGCCGCAGCATCCGAAGTATTATCAATGAACCCATTTTCTGTGAGCACAGCTGGCATTGCTGATTCTCTCAACATATGAAAATTTGCTTCTTTTATGCCACGGTCTCTAAAATCCGTTTCAGCCACTATCGCATGATGCACCAAACGACGTAACCGATTTGTTTCTTCCTTTCCTTCGTAGTTACCATTAAACGTATACGATTCAAATCCTGTCCCCCCACCAGCATTTATATGAACGGAAACAAGATAATCTGCCCCCCAACTATTTGCCATTGCTGTTCGTTGATCTAGGGATAACGTCTGGTCAGTCGTTCGGGATAGCATCACAGAGTGACCCTCATAATCACTATTTAAAATATCTCTTAGTTTTAGTGCAATAGCTAATGTAACGTTCTTTTCTTGTAAACCATTCCCTACAGCTCCTGGATCAGAGCCGCCATGTCCTGCATCAATAAATAATTTTGTCATAGTATCTCCTCCAATTAGTATTTTTATATAGAAAAACGGCTTGTCCAAGTGAACTAGCCGTTTGACTACGAAATAAGTTTTGATTGTTTTAATACTTGTTGTTGCTGCTTTCCCTTAACAGTTACATAGTTGTTTTTAAACCATGCCCATCCGCTTGCAACTGCCGTGAATAGCAAGGAAATGACCTCTCCCCACCTCTCTTGGCTGCCCGGTATGGGATGTAGGTTAAAGGCGATAAGAAATTGGTTTATTAACGCCAAAAGCAAAACTATGGTACGCACCCATGTAGCCTTGTCCATCATTTAACCTCCTTGAAAGACACTTGTGAAAAACAATGCTAAGGAACCACCGATCAGCCCAGTAACAACAGCTGACACGATTGCCTTTGTGACCATTCTCCTAATCCATTTCGTATCTTCCTTTATTTCATTTAATGTCTGACGTAGCGCAAATATCTCTTTATCATGCTCTAGGTCTTTGAGCTTTAATTCGTTTATGCTTTGCTTTAGATCATTCTGCTCTGTTTTAATTACATCTATATCCTGTTGGATTATTTCTTCCCAGGATACCTTTTCTTTCAACGACTCCCCCTCCTTATCTGACAAAATTGGTTAAAGAGGATTAAGAATCATCACAATACCAAATTGATAGTTTACAAAAGCATTATTCTTTCACCCCCATTAAAAAAAGCCCTAAATTACGTATGGACGCATTTACGACTACTAATTTATTCGTACAATTATTAGTTTAATGTCATTTCGGACAAGAGCGGTTGTTATGGGCATGGAGCTTGTTTCATTGAACTGTATTCTATATCTACCTTTCCTAGTTTTACATATGTTCGGGAGTCTGTGTAAATTGGGAAAGCTTGTAAATAATTGATCGTTTGATGTTATATATTCGCTTCCTCGGTAATCCCATATATTTACTAATTGCTGTTATTGTCATCCCATCTAGGATGCATTCTAATACCGCTATCTCTTCAGGGTCATCAATAGCAGATAACCGCTCTTGAATATAGATAACTTTCTGTTCAAGTTTCGTGATCCACGCATATTTCCTCTCTCTCCGAATGACTTCTTTAGCAACCGGATCACTCACACCTCCTCTAGCACGAGGAAGGGTTGATTCAATTCCAGATTTAGCCACCATTCTAGTTTCTACACCATTACTTACTATAGCATGCTGCCTATTAATTTCTTTTATCATCCAATTGTAATCCCTCAAGATGCTCTCGATTTCTTCTTTGTTCATGAAAACCAGCCCCCTTATCAAAAAGTAATTGAGCATAATCACTTCTAACGATCGGAGATAAAGCACCGGTACGTTGATCATTTCGATATTCATTCACAATCCAACAAATATCATGATTGTCTGTATGATTTTTGTTCATTGACATCCCTCCTTTACAATTACCATATATTTCTTATAGAACGTTTGTTCTCATATTACATTGCTAAAATAGAAATGTCAAATTCTGTTCTTGCATTTTAAGCAGAACTTTTTTCTCTTTTAGAAATAATGTTACGATGTAACTGTTACATAGAAAGCGGAGTTTGCGTGGATATAGGAAAGAGAATCATTGAATTAAGAGAAGACCAAAATTGGAGTCAGCGTGAATTAGCCAAACAAGTTGGCTTAAATGTTAGCGTGATGAATCGAATTGAATTGGGAGAGCGATCCATTAAAGACCACAAACTAGACAGATTTGCGACGAAATTAGGAGTTACTACGGATTTTCTATTAGGAAGGTCGGATCAGCCAACATTATCCGAAGAAGAAGCATTTGCAGCCTTCCGTAATGATCCATCACTGGAAAGGTGGTACAAGGAATTACCAAAGAATAACGAAGAAGATCTTCGTCGCCTCAAACGGATTTGGGAAGCATTTAAAGAAGAATATTGACATAATATGTATCTATCTTTCGGTGTACATGAATGTACACCATTAATTTTAACGAAATAAGAACACACATTCTTTTAAAAGGGGGGAAGCAATGATTATTTACTCAAGAACGGAAGACTATATTAGGCGTCTTTTAACAGAAGTAGGCATTCATACACCGCATGAATTAAAAATAAAAACCCTCTCCAATACCTTGGGTATCTCCGTTTATTTTTGGGAATTCAGCAGCGAAAGTGTTTGTAAAGGTGGTAGAAACTTGATTTTCTTAAATAAAACCAAGAATAAACAAACACAGTGGCAGGAATTCACTCATGAAATTGCTCACAATCTTTGGCACGCAGGAAGACAAGAACATATGCCTCACTTATTTGTTGAGCTGCAAGAATGGCAGGCAAAATATTTTAGCTATCATTTATGCATACCAACATTCATGTTACAACAAATTGGCATGGTTTCCCCTTATCAAATGATGGAATTATTTAACGTAGAGTATGACTTCGCATGCCATAGGTTAGAAATGTATGAGAATAAGCTCTTATATGATTCCAATAAGCCATTTACATTAAAAGATAACCAGTTTTGAGCTTAAGAAAAAACTCCCCATCTTTTACAGATAGGGAGTTCTTGATATTACTTCAATTTATCTTTAATATTTATACGATTGACCTCCATCAATAGGAACAACAGCCGCATTAATAAAACTAGCTTGATTAGACAATAAAAATGCAACCAAGTACCCCACTTCTTCTGGTTTTCCAAAGCGTTTCATCGGATTCGGTTCAACAATTGGATTCTAAATGGTTTCAAGGAAACTCAAGAAGAATTTATAGAGGAAGTTATTGATTTAACAAAAACGCATATTTATTCATTTGAATATATTCGTACAAATAATGAAGATTAAATAATAAAGGGAAAGGCTTTTGTGAAATAAACAAAAGCCTTTTTTCATGGGATAATATAATAAAACTATTATGCTCAACTTGACTATATCCGCCTTTTCTTTTTTGATGGCAGTGTGTATTAATTTTCCATCATCTTTTTAAACCAGCTTAAAATTACTTAAAAACCTGCTTTATTAAATAGATAAAAATTTCGCTTTCTTCTTTAACCAAATAAATAATATTCTTCTGCTTTAGTTCTTTGGGATGATAGGACTAGAAATAGTGATACCCTTGTCATGCAATATCGCCAAAATATCCTTGGGAAAAATCCTTCCTTTGCCTTCACTGTATTCGGTAAGAATTCTCTCCTTTCTTGATCAAATGCAACATCTCACGTACGACAATGAGATATCCTCCTTAGTAACCCTTGTGCACCAATTGGGTAGTATCTTAGGAGTCATGACTGTTTCTATTAGGATATTTTGATGTTTTTTTACTTGTTTTTAATGGCATTTAATTGGAGAATATCATCTAATTGTTCAGACACAATTTGATTAGTTTCTTTATAGAGGTGACTATATTTACAGTGGTTTGTACATTACTGCTAATCGGACTTATGTAAGGTTTACTTAAAGAAACTTTCCAATGTTCACTATTTATAGTTATAATAAAACCTCACTCTACATTAATAGAGTGAGGTTTTATTACATTCACTATTGAGTACTATAATTTTTTTTCATTTTAAGAGCAAATACAAATGCAAGTAGGCTTGATAATAAAGCCAGCCCATATAATACTAAAGAATACATATTATTAAAGTATACAGCTAGGGAAGCAGATGCTACAACTAAGAATAAATATGCTGCGGCAATTTTGTTCTTTTGTTTATTTCTTCTAGAAATAACTCCAATGGAAATCATCATTAAGGTTAATACGGCTGATACTATAAATTCCATTTATTTCACCCACTTACTTATTTATTATTATTCCCAACTTCCTGCTAAACAACCTCCAATAGCGCCAGAATTAAACCCTAATACGCCTGCTGCGCATACTATACAAGCAGTTCCAGCGGTAAGGGCACAAGCAAAGCCACAGACGGAAGAAATGAAACCAGCTGCTATCCCTGTTATACCCATACATTCTAAGAAATTATCCCAGTTTACACCCATTGGTTGAATTTCTCCACCATGTTTTTCTTGGTATTCTTTAGCAGTTGTAAATTTTTCATCTGTAATTTTTTGTGCTTGGACTTTACCGTTTAGTAGTAGTTCAATTTCAAATGTACCTTTATCAGATTTAGATACGTATAACTCTGTATAATGTAATACTTCTCCATTACTATCAAAATAAACGGAGATATTACTAATTTCATTATAATTTTCCCCATCAGTCACTGGAATAGTTAAAGCTTTAATATTGGATTCTTTAACATTGTATGCTTTTGCATTATCATACTTGAATAAATTATTGTCAATCTCTAAAGTCGTGGAAAATTCATCGAATTTTGATTTTAGCTCATCAAGGCTATTTTTATCTTGAATTTCTTCAAAATTATCTAATTCTGCTAACATTTTCTCTTGGTTTAATTCATTTTCAGTTTTTGTTGATGCAAATGCTTGATTTACTGAAAATGATAATAAAATCGCCATAATAGTTAAAATGGAATAAACTTTTTTCATGAAATCTCCCTCTCCTATTTATTTACATAGAATGATCTCATAAAAAGGTAATTATTTCAATATTATTCCGAATTTTTACATATAACAAATTATTATAGGTTTATTATAGTATATAAACACCGCATCAAATGTTAGATATTTTTACTTCTTTCGTTCACTGCATACCTGCTAGCCTGGACAAGGTAAGCGTGAAAATAAATTTCTTGTAGTTATATTAATACGACGTCCAGTACTTCTTCTTAGCAAGAAATTTATAAGGGGCTTCCTCTATTGATAACAAAAATAGGCTTTCACCCAATGAAGAGTAAAAGCCTATAATATTAACGTTTTTAAGAGAGCTTCCAAGCGGACTTGAACCGCTGACCCCCACCTTACCATGGTGGTGCTCTACCGACTGAGCTATGGAAGCATAAAAATGGCTCCACAGGTAGGATTCGAACCTACGACCGATCGGTTAACAGCCGATAGCTCTACCACTGAGCTACTGTGGAATAATTCCAATTAGGATTTTCCTTGCCTGGCGGCGTCCTACTCTTGCAGGGGCAAAGCCCCAACTACCATCGGCGCTGGAGAGCTTAACTACTGTGTTCGGCATGGGAACAGGTGTGACCTCTCCGCTATTGCTACCAGACAATGATATCTGCCAAGTGATTGTCGAAAAAACAGTGACAACCATTATTATAATTGTTTCTTGGAAAAAATCAAGTACAATTTCAAAAAATATGTAGGGATTTGTACCCTAAAAACTAAATAAGAGATCATTCAACGACGTTTCAAAGCCAAATTGGTTAGTTAAGTCCTCGATCGATTAGTATTCGTCAGCTCCACGTGTCACCACGCTTCCACCGTTAATCATTCTTCTTAGCTTCTCCAGAAGTTGCCTTCTGGTTGTTTTATAGAAATAACAGGTTACCTGTTTTTCTTGACATACTGGTTGTTTTGTTCAGTTTTCAAAGAGCAATTAATTGTTTTGTCGTTTTTTGCGACAAGATATAATTTATCATGATTCGAAGTGTTTGTCAATAACTTTTTTTAAGTTATTTAATTAAATACTTCATTGGGTTGTTGCCATGCCTTGTTGACAACAGAAACTAATATAGCATATAAATTTATGGAGATCAATAGGTGAAAATAAAAAAATATAATTTTTCGTCAAAAAATGCTATATGCTTTAATTCGAAAAGCATAAAAAGTGAATCTCCAAAATTAAAGCACGTTAGGAAATTCACTTTAACCGTTATTGATTTTCGCTACGTTTTGGCATATATTTTATGCATTCACTCTCACTTGCCACCCTACGGAATAGTTGAAATAGAATATTATATCTCTCTTTCATGGCTCTTTTTACCATATGGTCAATACGTTGATCTTCTAAATCCATTAATATTTCTTCTAACTCTCGTCTTAATAGATATTCCATTTCCTTCTGTTCTATCTCATTAATTAATAAGCCAAGCACTACGTTCACCTCGTGTTTTTCTAATCAATTGGGATACTGTTGAAAAATCGTTCTATCAAATGTATTCGCAATAAAACTAAAAATTTGTCGGTTCTTCGCTAACATTTAACTACTATATACTATTCCTTAAAGACCGCTTTTTCATCCATCATCTTTCTACTTTTATATCTTTTTGTTCTTAAATCTCATATAAGCTCATATGCATTTATTAAGGACAAGTTGTATAAAGGAGGGGAAAAAGATGCAGCATTTTTATGTATGGAGATTTAATAAATGGAAGCGATGGCTTGTTGTGGTATTATTTGCTTTATTTACAGCTACATTTATTTGGTTTGAAAGAGATGGAAGCTTTTCGGTATTTTCCAATAATCAACCAAGCGCAATGACAAAAGGAAATGCAAATGAAAGTAATATTGCTTTAACCTTTAATATAAGCTGGGGAGAAGATAGAGTTCACGATATATTAAATCAACTTAATGAAAAAAATGTACAAGCTACGTTTTTCGTGAATGGGGAGTGGGCAGAAAGGCATCCAGATATCTTAGAAAAAATCACAGAAGATAAACACGACCTCGGCATTCTTGGTTATCAATATAAGAGTTACTTAGATCAAAATATAGATCAAGTTAAGGCAGATTTAAGAAAAGCAAGGGAAGCATTTGATAAACTAGGCTATGAAGATGTAGATCTTTTGCGGCCACCAAGCGGACATTTTAATAAAGAAGTAATTGAGTTGGCCGAAAATATGGATTATAAGGTGATTCATTGGAATGTCAATACGAATGATTGGAAAAATCCTGGTACAGATACCATCGTAGATACTGTTATGAAATCTACTACGAATGGGGATATCCTGTTACTTCATGCTTCTGATTCCGCAAAACAAACAGCAAATGCATTAAAAACAATCCTTCCTGGTTTGAAAAATAAAGGTTTTTCATTTGTATCCATTACAGAGTTGATTAATCAAGCACATGCTGAACCCAAGCTTGTAGAATAAATTTTCTTATATGAAAACGTCGATAAGAGTATCACTCTTATCGACGTTTATTATCCTTTGCTTGTCTGGATTTTATCTTTCGTTAAAGTTTTTGATGTTGATTTTTTACTCTTATCATCGACACGATTATTGATTCTATGCAATGCTAAAAGCTGATATGTATTGCAAGCTAATAACGGAATAATCATTAACCATGCGTAATCAGTTCCTTCTGTTCGTAACCCCGGTACCCATTCAATCGTTGTTATCACGACCATTAGGAATAAAGCAGGAATAAACGCCTGTTTGTTTGTTTCATTCGCTTTAATCTTTGCCACAATCCAACCATACCCTAAAATTGCCGCCGACATGAGGATATACCAGTATAAAGCAACTTCACCATCTGTAGCTTTATATGGAAAGTAAACTAAATCAAAAACGACAAAAGCAATGAGTAGCACTTGTACTGTTGGCCAAAATGAACGAAACATTCCTAGACCAAATCGATGAATGAATAAATAAGCAAAAAATCCTGTTTGGCTGACGACACTAAACACAAATCCGATACCAATAAAAAATATAACAAGTCCAAAAATCTCCATTAAATCAAACGGATTTAGAAATGCAGCATAATCATCCGCTTTCACAAAAAAGCTAGTAACAAGTCCTGCAATTCCACCAATAAACAACGTTTTGAAAAAGAAATGCACTAATTTTCGACTATTCAAAATAGCTTCCTCCCACTACTATGTAAAATACCATTTATTAACTATCCCTTGATAATGCTTTCCATTGGTATTTTATCACGAAGGGCCTAATTTTTCCTCCTATTAGCGAATAATTTTCTTTATTAGCACGCATATTAAAGGTGAAAAGGAAGGAGGATTTCCGTATGATTCGGTCCATGTATATCACCGTAATGATGTTATCTGTCATCCTAATCGTCAGTGGCTGCAACAATGGAAATGCCTCTGAACAAAAAGGAGATTATGATACAACAAAGAAAATGGTTGTTGATATACTACAAACAGAAGATGGAAAAAAAGCATTACGTGAAATTATGAAAGATGAGGCAATGAAACAAGATCTCATCATGGAATCAGATGTAGTGAAAAACTCCATTAACGAAGCCCTTGTTTCAGAGAAAGGGAAAGAAATGTGGACCACATTATTTCAAGATAATGATTTTGTAAAAGAATATACTAAATCGATGAAAGAAGAACATATCAAACTTATTAAGAATTTAATGAATGATGCAGAATATCAAAAACAAATGCTGGAACTATTACAAAACCCTGAAATAACGGAGCAAATGCTGGAGGTAGTAAAAAGCCAACAGTTCCGTGCTCATTTAGAAGAAACCATACAACAAACATTGGAAACACCAACATTCCAACAAAAAATGCAAGAAACATTGCTGAAAGCTGCTGAAAAGCAAGCAAAACAAAGCGGCGGTAGTGGTGGTAATGGGCAAGGTAATCAAGAGCAGGGTAGTGAAGGCGGCGGCGGAGCCGGTGAATCCAGTGGAGGAGGCTAAAAAAGCGGACGCTCATTGCGTCCGCTTTTGCTTAGTCTTCCATTTGGGCTAAAATTTTTGAAGCAATTTTATGGTATGCTTGTCCATTTGGATGATCCTGCTGGTAAATAGATGGAGCAAACTCATCCTCTTCTTCGTAAGGTTGTTGTAAAGGTAATTGGCCGAGTACTTTTGTTTTCAGTACTTCTGCTAGTTTCTGGCCGCCGCCTTTACCAAAGACATATTCTTTCTCTCCAGTGGTTTTGCTTTCAAAATATGCCATATTTTCGATAACACCTAAAATTTCATGCTCCGTTTTTAACGCCATTTGACCGGCGCGTGCCGCAACGAAAGCAGCAGTTGGATGTGGTGTAGTGACAATTACTTCTTTACAAGTTGGAAGTAATTCATGGACATCCATTGCAATATCGCCCGTGCCTGGAGGAAGATCAAGTAATAAGTAATCAAGGTCTCCCCACTCAACTTCTTTAAAGAAACTATTCAACATCTTCCCAAGCATCGGCCCTCTCCAAATAATCGGAGAGTTATCTTCTACAAAGAAACCCATGGAGATGACTTTAACACCAAAACGTTCCACAGGGATAATTTTTTCACCACGAACTTGTGGGCGCTCTTCGACTCCCATCATATCGGGTACACTGAAACCATAAATATCTGCATCAATGATTCCGACTTTTTTACCTAACCGCATTAGGGAGATGGCTAAATTGACAGTAACCGTTGATTTACCGACACCACCTTTACCACTTGATACAGCAATAAAATTGGTATTCGTATTCCCTCCCATCAATGCCGCTTCTTGTTCTTTTTCTGCTGCAGGTTGATATTTTTGTATCATCTCATCGGGTAATTGTTCAAAACGCAACCCTACCGTAGATGCTCCATTTTTCTTTAGAATACCTACAATCTCTTGTTGAAGCTGCATCTGTTCAGCCGTATTGGTTTTAGCAATTGCTATCTTTACACTGACATGTTTCTTTTCTTCTTTAATTGTAATTTCTTTTATACCGTCTGTTTTTTCGAGGGTTATATGTAAAAATGGATCTTTAACAGGATGAAGCAGTTCTATAATCTCTTCTTTTGTAAGCATAATAATTCACCATCCCTTTATCAGCTAATGCTTCTTGTAAATGCATACAACGCTAGTATAACATAAAAAATGAAATTTCTAAGTAATATGCAATAGCTTAAAAGAGGGCACAGTTATTGCTCTTCTTCCTCTTCTGGAATATCTTCGGTTGCATAGCGTAAGATTCCCTCATAAATGCTCGCGGCCATCTGTTGTTGATAATCTCCTGATTTTAACAATTCTCGTTCACGTTCATTTGACAAAAAACCAATCTCGACTAAAGCAGTTGGTATGTTCGCATGTTTTAATAAATAAACACTATTTATTGGAAGCGCAGTACGTGTTGTATTTTCTAAATTACGAATAATCTCAGCTTGTATCATTTTCGCTAAATGTTTGTTCTCATCTTTACCTGGATAGTAAAATGTTTGTGCTCCACTCCAGCGTGTTGAAGATAAGGCATTTAAATGCATGGTAATAAATAAATCAGCTTCTTTATCTTTTATGAATTTCAATCGGTTGCGAATATCCTCCGATTTTCTACGTGCTAATCCTTTCGTTTCTTTTGCAGCCAGATCGGTATCCTCTTCCCGCGTTAAATAAACTAAAGCACCTGATTGCTGTAAGTACTTCTGTAATTTCTTCGACACTTCTAGAGCGATGTCTTTTTCTTGTGTATCATCCTTCCCAACAGCCCCACCATCTGGACCCCCATGCCCAGGATCGATTACAATCGTCTTTCCAGATAAAGGCAAAGAGAATGATGTGCCCACCCAGCTTGACTCATTTTGTTGAATCGGCATTTGAATTAAATATAATAATATCAGTGCACCTATTCCCCACAACATCCATTTATATGCTTGTTTCATCTATCCTCGTCCCCTTTTCCATTCCATATAGCCGTTTTTTACTTCACATTTTCTAGAATAAATAATGCTGTTCTATTCTATGGGACACGCTTTGGAAATATGTCTCAAGTCAGTATTTACCTACCGCTTCTTCGTTTACAAATACCCATTTCGTGGTATATTAAAGAAAAGTCAGTACTCATATAATTTGAGATATTACCTAGAACATAGGTGCTGCATAAAAAGAAAGAAAGGATGGAGAATATGGATTGGTTAGGAATTGGAGTTTCGATTATCGGCGTTGCATTATTAATTCTCGTTTTATTATTAATCAGACCATTAAATAAGCTAGCTGCCGTTTTAAGTAATTTACAGAAGAGCACTAAAAATTTACCTAACCAGGTAGAGGACTTAACAAGCCAAGCGAGAGATACATTGAGTGCAAGTAATGATACCCTACAAACTGTGAATAAACAAGTGAAGGAGCTAAGCCCCATTTTCTACATGCTCGGGAATGCGACAAGAGCAGCTAATCATGCTTCCTCATCAATGGCAGATGTCGTAATGAAAGTGAGGGAGGATAAGTCTGAAGGGAATGTATTTACAAGCAGAAATCAGTTAGAAGGTTTGTATGGTATGATGACCTTAGTTTACTTTATGATTCAAACAAGCAAAAATCGCAAAACAATAGATATGTCATAATTGCAGCAAAGGATAGTTAGTAAAAAGCTGATTATTCTACATATCGTACAAAGAGATGGAAGGCATATACGATAAGTATATGCCTTCCATCTGGCTATTTATAATGATATCTTTTTATTAATATCGGTCTTAAGCTGGTCGATTTTCTTTGCACGAATATGCCCAGCTTCATATAATCTTCGTTCGAAGCGTTTTATTGTTTCAACCAGCGACCTGTTTTCATCTCGTTGATTGCGCCTTTTCACATAACTCTTAGATGCCCAACCAGCAGCAATTCCTATAATCGTTCCTGCGGAAATAGAACCGACATTCCTACTTATTATCCTCGCCATTTACTGGTGCCCCTTCATGTTGATTCTTCTTTTGCTGTCTCTTTTTTTGCAACCAATAGTAACCAAGAGCAAACGTGCCATATAAACCACCTGCATTATTCTTATTAGCAACGTCCTTCGTATCTCCCGTTTTGGTTTTCAATGTATCGGTTACGTTTACTAAAGAAGAAGAAAACTTTCGTGTAACATTCCCAACATCACTGACAATATAGAATAACGGACTTAACTGTTTCATTTTATCATTAATATCAGCTAATGTATGATTACTTTCTTTGATCAGCCCGCTAGTTTCACTAAAAATGGAATTCATTTGGTCAGGTAGCTGATTAACCGTCTTCTCCACACCTCTAAGTACCCCTGCTAAATTATTCAACACATGAGCAATAAAAACGGCAATAACCAAACAAGCAATGCCAATTAATAGTACTCCAATTCCTGTTAACATAATTATCCCTCTCTCCTAATATGATTACTTCCTGCGATAGGTGTATTTACTTCTTGCCTTTTATCCCCGTTGGTTGTCCGTTTCTTCCACTTGTTATATAAATACGTAGCAGCCTCCGACCAACGAATTCCTTCAATATAAGGTTTAGTTTTCTCTGCCATTTCAACATCTGTTAGTTTGTCGCTATTTTTTCTGATGGCTTGATTCACATTACTTACAGAATTGCCCATGTTATCAATAGTATCAAACACAGAATCGGTTGCCTTTAGTTTATCGTCTATGTCATCAAGCATTTGATTTGTTTGGTGTAAACTCTCCTTTAATTCCGGAGTTATCTGCTGCATTTCCTGTTCCAATTCTCCTAATGTAATTCCAACTGATCTTAATAATTTTGATACACGATGTAATACAAAGGCTATGTAGATTGCAGTTAAAGCAAAAGCAATAGCAACGATAATGATAGCTATATATAATATTTCTTCCATGAATAACTCCCCCTTTCTATACTTGCATTATACCACTTGTCATTGGGAATAAAACGTTTCAAGCCTTTCAATGATTAAAGCCTCTTTGAGTCGGGTATACCATAACAAACCCTATCCTGGAGGATTAAATATGTCAAAATTAAAAGCGTATACTCGATTATTCCGGTCAAAATTTAAAACGGACAATGTACCTTTGTTATCAGCTGGATTAGCCTATTATTTTCTGTTATCTATCGTCCCGCTATTTTTAGTATGTTTTTCGTTAATACCCTATTTTAATATTAACCCCCATGATGCAGTTACCTTTATTGAAACGGCATTGCCAAATGAACTAGCTTCCATTTTAGAAGATAATATTATAAACCTTGTTGAAACACCACATGGTGGTATATTAACAATTGGTATTATTGGGGCTTTATGGTCCGCATCGGCAGCTATGAACGCTTTTATTAAGGCAAGTAATGAAGCTTATGAAATCAAAGAGACAAGAAACGCTGCCTTCATACGTCTAATTGCACTTGGACTAACCTTAAGCATGATTGCTGCATTAGTCATCGCTATTATCGTTCCTGTATTCGGAGATGTTATACTACAATTTTTGGATTCATTACTTGGATTTTCCCTTGGGATGGGAATTTTATTCCAGACTTTACGTTGGTTAATAAGTCTAACCATCTTAACTGGCTTTTTACTTATTTTGTATCGATTTGCACCAAATAAACAGCTTCCTTTTACACATATCTTACCAGGAGCTATTACAGCTAGTATTCTTTGGCAATTTATTTCGTTCGGATTCTCTTTCTATATTAGCAATTTCAGTAACTACTCCGCAACTTATGGTAGCTTAGGTGGAATTATCATTCTTATGATTTGGTTCTTTCTAACGGGTATGATTTTTATGAGTGGTGCCATTATTAATGTTATTTCTCACTCTCGACAATCGAATATATACGATAAAACTACGAATGTTTCATCATTATAACAGAAAGAAATCGGCAATGAACCGATTTCTTTTTACCTTGATACCAATCCAGTAAGGAGTGGTTCGTACCATTTTATTTCCTTAGGGTTTATTGTGCTTCTAAACCCATTACCCCATTTTAACGGTGTAATAAAAGCAGCTTGATTACGAAGTTGACTCTCAGGATTTCCCGCCACCCATTCATTAGGTTGGACACCGGAAGTTATCTCAAGCATTTTATTCATCAAAATCCCTGATTCGATTTGCTGTTCCACAATCTTCCCTTCATTTGTCATTTTCCATACTGTATTTTGATGAACCATCTCTTCAAAAAGGGCAGTCGCTTGCATAGATGACTTCGTTGTAATCACTAGTCTCGTATGATAACCAGGTAACAAATTTGTTTCTTCTGGCAACTGCTGATCAACGTTGTTTTCTTTGTCTACTTCTTTTTCTGGGAGGTCTGTTTGGTTATCCTGGGTATCTCCACCTTCAGTAGGCAGGGTTTCATCTGCTGATTCGTCTGATGGTAGTGTAGCTTCTGTTGTTCGACTATCATGACCATCATCTTGTAAGCTTACAATGAACGGATAAATACTAGCATCATTTACAGTAGGTGTATCTTTTGGCTTATCACTTACCTGTTCAATCGTTCCTTGTAAATGAATATCCTTCTCAACTACTTCTATTTCTACGGGCTGACCAGTTTCGATTGCTGCTCGATCTTGTTCAGATAATTCCCCTTCTGCTTGCAGTTCTTGACTTTCGATTATCATAATAGGGTCTTTTAATTCTGGTGAAATGGCAGCTACACTTCCTGAATATGGACTTTCTACTGTGATCGTATCTCCAGTTGATTGAAGTTCTGTTAACTGGTCTTCCATGCTCGTTAATGCAGCATTTTTTTGAGCCAGCTCTTTCTCTTTCTCAACAAGGTATTGCTCCTTCACAATTGCAGCTTGTATTGGGTCTTGCGGAAATTCTACTTGTATTTCTTCTTCGGTAATTTCTAAAGATGGCGGGGCTTCTGTATTCGTCTGCGGAATTTGGACAGCATTCATTTGCGAAATAGCTTGTTGAATTGCTGTTATTTCGCCTTCTAGTTGCGTGATTGCTTGTAGTAACTGCGATTCGGCTTCATAATAATTATCTACTGTATAAGAAAACAGGGGGTCACCGTTAGTTACTTGGTCCCCCTTTTCAACTAAAAACTCAGCAAAACTCCCTGCCTGTTCATCAAAGTACACATAATTCTCATCCACTGCTGTTAAGACTCCTGAAGTATGAAGGTTTTCTTCTAAATCTGTTTGAAAAGCCTTTGACCACTCCGATATATAGGCAATTCGATCAACCTTTTCTTCCTTATCGATATAGACTAGAATAAAGTTCAAACCAATAAATAAGATAACTGCTGCTTGCAGGAAACGCTTTTTATATTTTCGCATTACCCAAACCACCCATTTATGATGTATTGATCAGCAAATGCTAATAAAGCGGCAAGTGCCCAATAAAAAATATGTAATCCGACGATAATTACCCATAGCCATCGCTTTTTTATTTCTGATAAATAACCTATAAACGTAACTTGAAACCAAATTATCCAAATTTGGAACAATGAAATTGCTCCAAAAAAGTAAATAGGATAAGCATGATCGAATAAGTAGGAAGCAATAATACCCAAAGACAATGGGGAAACGTACCAGTCCAAGCCATTAAAAAGGGCAAGGGGAATCCAAATCAACCGCTCCAATAACATAACTAGTAGTACCACTTGTTGCAAGATTACTAGTTTTTGATAAGGGATACCTGTAATAGCATAATAAATCAACGAAGGAATAAATAATATAAAGGCCGCAATTAATAAGGCGTATAGGACCCTTCCTATTAAGAACCAGAACTTCTGTTGTTCATATTCCAGCGGGGTGAGCCCTACAGCGCCATTGGAAAGAAAATTTGTTCCTATTCCCAAATACGCCATCCACGCATATAAGATGACTGCGCTCAATAGAAGTAGACTATTCATTTTCCACAGATTATGTAATTTCTCTGCTTTCTTTATTCGAAATAAATGATCCTCCGTGGAAAAAAGAAATTTAAACACGTTGCTACGATATGTCATCCGCTACATCCCTTTTCTGTATCTCAGTTATCATAATTTCAAATATTTCCTCAATTTTATCGCAGAATCAGATAAAAATCTATTATTTTTGTAAATGATTGCTAATAAGATTCCATATTATTACAACTTTTTAGCAAAAAACGGATTCCTGTCGGATTTTCAGCGAAAAGATGAATGCTTCCAACAATACGTAAAACGTTCAGGCTCCGAAAAAAATCGAAAACCAGAACGTTATAGTTTATGACTGATTATATCGGACCATTATCATTCCGTGAATCAGACCATTATTATCTTGTTCCCCATTAAAACGAAAACCGAATTTCCTATAAAACTGTTGTGCGTGAATATTATCTGATGTGACACTCAAATAAATATGAGCTGGATAATCATACTGCTTTTCAATAAGCGATAATAGTTTAGGCAATAGTTTTGCTGCATATCCGTTGCCTTGAGCATGCCTATCCACCATAAAACGATCAAGCCAAATATCACCGCTGTCCTTATCCTCTCCATACATCGCATATCCAATTGCTTTATCGTCAACATACAATCCTACGGAATACCATTCTTCCTCAAAGATAGATTGTAATATCGAGAATGAATTGCTTTCGATAAACGCTTCTTGCTCTTGACTAACAGACAGGCAAGCGATCGTCTTCCAATTATCTTTACTCACCTCTCGGATTTGGAGGTTCATTTTTCCACTTCACTTTCGTTGGTAATCATTAAATGATCAAATAACCTTTAATAATAACTTTTTCAATAACGGAGCAAAATGCTCTGGAAGTTCTGAAACACTAGGTACAATAACCCGCTCTTTCCCATAAATATTACGCATTAACTGGTCTTCTGATTCATCTACTGCACCATCAGCAAGAAATATCCCAATTACCTCTATTCCTTTCTTACGAGCTTCAAGTACAGCAAGGTTTGTATCGACTATCCCATTTTGATTATAATTCGCAGCAGCAGGTTCGCCATCTGAAAAAACAAGTAAAAACTTATTCTTTTCACGGCGCTTCTCTAATTCTTCTGTTGCTACCCGAATACTGAATCCATCACGATTGTCTTCCCGGGGTTCCAATTGCATCATTTTCGCCCCCTGAGATTCATAGAAAGAGTCAGAAAACGAGTGAATTCGGTGGACATAATTCGGTTGATAATGCTCCTTCACTTCCATTGCATCTTCCCAAAAACCAACAATGGAATGAGGAATATGGAAGGAGGTTAAAACCTCATGAAATAATACAATCCCACGTTTCGTTTCCTCCATCTTACCTTGCATCGAAGCAGAACAGTCTACTAATAATGTAAATGCGGCATCAAACTCTTTCGATTCTTGGTTTTTTTTATAAAACAGACGTGGTTTTTCATCAAGTACGATTGGTAATAATTTTTTGGATAGTCTACCAACCATCAAATCTTTTCTCGGAGCATTCACCTTATGCTCGATTGTTTTCTTTATCACATTGGATAATTTTCGTTTAAACGGCTCAACCTCAAGCATATACTCGTGATATAAATCCATCTGTTCTTTTGTTGGCGGATCTGCTTCTTTTTCCAGTTTAACAGCATCTTTATTTTCTTCTCCGTATCTATTTTCTCCGCTGCTTCCTTGCTTCGTCTCTTGCTTATCTAGTGATTCTAAATCCGAATAATCATTATTGTTAGTTTGTCCAGACGATCCTTGAATCGTACCCATTGCTTGATCCCCATCTTCGGTTTCCCTGGCTCCATTTCCCAAAACATTTGTTTTTGTACCAACTTCCAGTTCAAATTGGAGAAAGGTTTGCTTCCGATCACTATTTTCATTTTCCCTATGCCATGTAGAGAACTGTTCGTCAATATACTCATTCTTATCCTCATTTAGTTCTTCTTTATCATCATTTGCTAGCTCATCTGTGCGCGTTAACTCATCGAATAGGGTGTTTTTCTCATAATTATCAATATGCATAATTGGAAACACAAAATACTGATGAACAGTATCCTTGTATAATTGTTGTAATTGGGTAACAATAGTTGCCGCAATTTGCGAAATCTGATACGTGTTTCTTGCTTCAAATACGGAATAAATGAGGGTGTTCAACTTTTTTAATTGCTCAAGTTGCTCGTCGGTTGCTCCAGGAAAACTCGGGTCTGGACGATTCGATTGAAGTGTTAAATAAATTAAGCAAAACAATTCATCTAGTGGCAGCCCCCTCGTTACATGAGCAGCTCGCTCATTTTCAAATTTATGCCGATAATAGTTTTTTCGTACTTCAAATAACCGCCGTGTACCAGGTCGTTCTTGTTTAATCGTTTCTTCTAACCGAATATCTTCAAACAAAGCAAATAATTGAGTAGCGAATTTTGGTAATGAAGATTCACCTGCTATCTCCAGAAAGTCTTTCATTGCTGGTATGTTTGCATATCGAAATGACCCAATCGTTCGTAGCAATACATCGGTTTTTAGGCCAGCTGCTTGCATATCTGCTTGAACCGTATCCCATGTCCTACTTGCTGTCACTTTCATGTCGACTAAATCCATATACGACCCAAAACTGTATTCAAACGTTAACTCTGAATTACCTGAGAGTACAGTAGTAAGGTCTTGTAACTGTCGAAATAAATTCGTATCTACTTTCGAATCATGAAAACGATACATACTCATTCTCCTATCTAGAAAAGGGTTTCCGTTAAGTTCAATACAAATTCACGTTCGCGATCTTCATCTAGTTTATCAATGATCGCTCGTTGTATCGCGCGTCTTGCTGGAATAAACGTGCTCAAATCACAAGCATCCAATAAAGCACGAATGGAAGCAGCATCTTCAGCTACCTTGCCTTGGTAGACTGCTTGAATTAAATCACTTGATAATTTAACAAATAAGTCAATGGTTTTTCTGTCTTTTAATTGTGTATTCGTTTCTATTAATTGCTTCAGCTGTTCTCCTTCAATATATGGAATCTCAATTACCACAAACCGATTTTTCAGTGCTTCATTTAATGGGACCGTGCCTACATACCCCTCATTAATTGCTGCAATTACATTAAACCCTTCATTTGCGGTTACAATCTCATTCGTAAATGGATTGGTAATCGTTCTTCGGTAATCAAGCACACCATTAATTAATGGCAACGTCTCTGGTTTGGCCATGTTAATTTCATCAATATATAAGAAGGTGCCATGTTGCATTGCATTAATTACTGGCCCAGGTACAAAGTCAATTACTTGTTTATCTCCCTCATAAGCAAGGGTCTTAAACCCTAATAGACTCTCAGCGTCCAAGTCTACAGAGCAATTAACATTAAACATCGGCTGTTGAAAAAGACTAGAGAGTGTTTCAGCAAATTTTGTCTTTCCTGCTCCAGTTGGTCCTTTTAATAAGATATTCTTTCTCATGCTTAATGCTGTAATCGCATCTATCAATAATTCTTGATTTGGCGGTAGATAGCCGCCATTACGAATTAATTCATTGTAAGAATCTTGATTCCGTTTATACGTACTTACTAATTTTGTAATGTTTTCTGGTATTTCATAGTTCGTAGTCATGCATAAACTCCTTTCACAGCTATTGTATCCTTTTTGCCTGGAATTACAAAAGTAAGAGCGTTTTTTCCTTAAAAAAGAAAAAAAGCAAGCACGTTTTATGTGCCTGCTTCCTATCACTACTATTTAATTATTGTTGATTTGTTGGCTTAACAATGATTTCACCCACATCGACATTTTGTGGTTGGTTTACAGCATAAAAGACAGCTTCTCCTATATCCGAGCTTTCAAGAGGAACCATTCCTTCACCAAAACCTTGTTTCATCATTTCTTGAACTTCTAGGTCTGTAATCGTATTGGTAAGTTCTGTTTCAACCACACCTGGGGAAATGGTAGTCGTACGGACATTGCTTTTTGCTATCTCCTTGCCCAAACCTTCCATAATTACACGCGCAGCAAATTTAGTTCCACAATATACAGCTCCAGAAGGCATTACTTCATGTCCCGCAATAGAAGATGTGGTGAGAATATGACCTTCATTTCGCTCTAGCATATGTGGTAGGACAGCTGCTATTCCATACAGCACACCTTTAATATTTACATCAATCATTCGATCCCACTCATCCACCTTCGTATTCTTCATGAAACTAAGTGGCATTAAACCGGCATTATTAAACAACACATCTACTTGATTATGTTCACGAATGGCATATTGTATTAACGCTTCTACTTCTTGCTGGGAAGTAACATCCGTTGCTTTTATCTTTACCTCCCCAGCATAAGGTTGTAAGCGGCTTTGAATCTCAGCTAGTCTATCTTCTCTTCTTGCTGCTAAAACAACATTTGCACCTTCTTTAACAAAACGTTCCGCTGTCGCTTCACCAATTCCACTACTTGCTCCTGTAATTACGATGGACTTACCTTTCCAATCCGCCATATTTACAAACCTCCATTATCATTATTCTTTAAGGCAAGTATTGGTGTTTTATTCAGCATCTGCCACTTTTATAAGCTGTTTCCCAATGTTTTGTCCCGAAAACAATCCAAGAAACGCATCAGGAATTGCGTGGAATCCTTCATGGATGGTTTCCTCATACTTTATTGCACCTTTTGATATGCCATTGCCTAAAACTTGATAAGCCTCTTTATAATGGCTCGCATAATCTGCTACGAGAAAGCCTTGTAACTTAGCCCTTGCTTTAATCAGATACTGTTGTACGCGAATACCGATATCCTTTTCGCCTGCTTTTAAATTGTAGGATGAAATAGCACCACAAACGGGTACACGCGCAAAAGTGTTTAACAACGGCCAGACTGCATCAGAGATTTCTCCACCTACATTCTCAAAATACACATCGATGCCATTCGGGCAGGCTGCCTTTAATTGTTTATAAACATTTCCTTGCTTATACTCAACAGCACCTTCAAATCCCAATGTTTTAGTTATATAGTCAGCCTTCTCTTTTGAACCAACGATGCCAATAACATGCGCACCTGCTTGTTTCGCAAGCTGACCTGCCACCTGGCCAACTGCCCCTGCAGCACCCGAAATGACTACCGTTTCTCCTTCTTTCGGTTCACCAATATGCATCATTCCGAAATAAGCAGTTAATCCTGGCATCCCAAGCGGTCCCAGCGCCGTGCTCGGACTTAAACCAGAAGTGTCTACTTTACGAACCTGTTTTGGCTCAACAACATGGTACGCTTGAAAATCGAGCTGCCCAGTTACAATATCACCTTTTTCAAACGATTCACTCCTCGATTCCACCACTTGAGACACAATACCTCCATTCAAAGGAGCACCTACTTGGAAAGGCTCAATATAGGATGGCCCGTCAGACATTCTCCCTCTCATATAGGGATCTACAGACACATATAATGTCTTTAATAACAACTGATTTTCTTTAGGCTCTCCTACTGCTACCTCTTTAAATTGAAAAGTGTTATCATCTGGTAAACCATTCGGTCGTTCATGTAAAATAAGTTGCTGTTGTTTCATCTTCATCCTCCTTATAAAATGAAATATTCCAATAGATATTTACCCGTTCTTTAACTGATTTAATACAAGAACTGCCACGTCTTCACTTGACGCAGGATTTTGGCCAGTTATTATTCTCCCATCTTCTATAGCATACGCATCATAGGCTTTTTCTGCCTTGTGATAGTTAGCCCCGCGTTTGACAATTTCATCTTCGGTAAGAAATGGGACATATTCATCTACTCCAGCTAGTTTTTCTTCTTCATTGGAAAAACCTGTTACCTTTTTATCTTTAATGAGAAATTCATTTTTTTCATTCTTTATATTAAGCAACCCCGCTACACCATGACAGACGGAAGAAATAATTCCTCCATTTCTATAAATTTGTTGACTTATTTTTTGCAACTCGTGGTTCTCAGGGAAATCCCATACCACCCCATGGCCACCAGTAAAATAAATAGCCGCATAGTCATCAGGTCTTACTTCCTCGGGCTTCATGGTAGAACCTAACTCGTTCATAAACGTTTTGTTTTGGTACCAATCCCAATCTACCGGTTCTGCCATTTCTAAACTATGAGGATCAATTGGAGTATATCCTCCCTTAGGACTGACGTAATCTACTTTATATCCCGCTTCTGTTACCTTTTTAACAAAATGAACCGCTTCACCTAGCCATAGGCCAGTTGCCCGGTTTAGATCTGGATACTTCTCAAAACTGGTTACGACAACAAGTATCTTGTTACTCATTTCTATCCCCCTTAACGTTTAATAGTTGATCATCTTCATCATATCCGTTAAAGTACACTTTAACGCAACTATAATGCCTTAAGGAGAAATAATAATGACCTATTATTCTATTAATGAAATATCAGAAATGACTAACCTGTCCCCGTCTACACTACGCTATTATGAAAAAGAAGGTTTAATTCCTGTCATTGAAAGAGATAAAAATGGCGTACGTGTATATAATGAGACGAATTTAGAATGTATTCAGTTTATTATGGTACTTCGATCTACCAATATGCCTATTATCGATATTAAGCAATACGTAAAATTATTTCATCAAGGGGAAGAAACCATCCATCATCGAAAAGAGCTGATTCAAAGCCATAAAGAAAAAGTAGAAATAGAAATTGCCGAACGAAAAAAATACTTGCAACGAATTGAATGTACGCTTGATTACTATGAAGCAATGGAACGTCGATCGCGACGAATGAAAAGTTCTTAATATTTCATCATCATACCGTCCTCTATAGATATAATCTCTTACTATCTAGCAGGAAAAAAGGATAATAATGACGAAATGACTAACAGAGATCATGAATATGGGAGGGTTTTTCTTGGAACAAACCATTTTTAAACATATGGAAACCGTACGCAGCATTACCGAACAGGCGATGAAGAAAATTCCAGAGGAAACGTCGGACATTATTCCGAAAGGTTTTAACAATAATATTCGTTGGAACTTCGGACATATCGCATTTATACAAGAAAAGCTTGTCTTTGGTCTTTTAAAGGAAGAAATGAACATTCCTAAAGACTTTGGACGTTTTTTTGCTGCTGGAACGAAACCGGCAAACTGGGAGGAAGCACCACCTTCATTTGTAGAGATTGCTGAGGTCTTGACGGAACAAAAAACGAGGATAGAATCCTTTATTGAAGGGCGTTTGTATGAAAAGCTGCCAACGCCATTTACAAACAAGGCAGGAGTTACGTTTTACACGGTTGGTGAAGCATTTTTATTTAGCTTTTACCATGAAGCATTACATATGGAAACAATTAAGCGAATACATCGATCTATTTCTTCTAATTAACCTTCTAGATTATGATATTGGTAAATATTCATCAATCGTCTTTATTTGGTACGTCCATGATACAAACTCATCATAAAAGCTTTCAACTGATTCTACAGCATCTCTTATCAGATTTGATTAGCATGGGCCCGGAAGTTCGCCGGGCTCATGCCTTTTTATTATTGTTTTTAGTAAAAATAATAATAACCACCTTCCCTTAACTTCCGCAATTAGAACCTTCACCTAAACCGGGACCACTTATTAGGAATAGCTCTTTTTATCATCGATACCCGAACCTACATTCCCTATTAAAATTCGATTACAATTTTTCAATTCTATTAAAGTCCGTTGGAAAAGTAGATTGATATACGAAAGCATATAAAAACATTCCAGTTTTTAAAACAATTAATGGAGGTATTAAGATGAAGTACATAACTTTAGTAACATTACTAACCTTAGGTTTATTTTTATTTTCTACCGAAGCACATGCTAGTGGAAAGTATACAGTTGAATCGGGAGATGCCCTATCAAAAATTTCAATGGATCACAATGTAAGTGTGGATGAACTACTTAATTCAAATCCTGCTATTACCGATCCAGATAAAATATTTATTGGTCAAACGCTAACCATTCCGGATGTGAAGGGCGAAACGTATACAGTAACAGCCTATACAGCTGGCTATGAATCAACAGGGAAAGAACCAGGTGACCCTGGTTATGGTATAACAGCTTCAGGCGCTGAAGTACAAGAAGGGCAAACGGTTGCTTGCCCGCCAGACTTATCCTTTGGGACCAAAATTTCCATACCATATTTTGACAAAACATTTACTTGCGAAGATAGGGGTGGAGCAATTACAGGAGATAGATTAGATGTTTATATGAATGATTTAGATGATGCATTAGAGTTTGGAGTGAAAGAATTACCAGTTCAAATAGTAAATTAATACTTCGTACAACTTTCCACGGATTAGGAAATTTGTTGGGCATGAGTTCACAATCAAATCGGACTCATGCCTTTCATTTTTTGTAACCTTTTGCTTCCTCTCCCCTCCTTTGCCTTTATCATTCTACTTCTATTGCTGAAATCTTCCGATAACTTCCAAATATGTGTTATGATACTAAAAAAGGAGGTACGTTTAATGACTCCAAAGGAATTACTATTATTACAGCTGAAGGCTGTCCATGATACGGATGGCTGGTTTGTGTCCTTCCAAACTGCAGTGAAGGACCTGACAGAAGAAGATGCTTCCAAGATAAGCATGGATGAAACCAATAGTATTCGGGAGATTATCAATCATTTAATTTACTACAACGAGAAACATCTAAACCGCTTTAAACAAATGGAGGACAAGGATCATCCATTACAAACAATCAAGGAAACATTTCATAATAATGAAAATCATTCCTGGGATGCAGCGCTTTTAAAAATCGACAGCCTATACTCCGAATGGGAAAGCGTAGTGAAAGAATCGATACACCTCCATGACTGGGAAGAAACCATTGCGCATATAACCATGCATAACGCATACCATATTGGACAAATTGTTCACATTAGAAAACAGTTTCACTTATGGAATGATGGAAGAGGAATAAACTAAGATACCCGCCAAAACCTACTCGGTGGGTATCTTGGTTGCTATCCCGCATTTTGGAATTGATTGGCTGATTTGCTATTTCTTCGAACCACCGTAACAATCGAAATAATCCAACCGATAATCATTATTGCATAAATAATTGTAGTTATATTAGAAGCAACAGCTATCTCTGTTAATATCGTATTGGCATTTGTTAGAATAATAAAACCTCCTACTAATACGCCAAGGATAAAGGATGGGATTTTCCGAACAAGCCAAGCAGCAAGTGGTGCTGCAAATACGCCACCAATGACAAACGCTAACACCCAAATCCAATTAATCTGCTCCCATCCTAAAAACATTACAAAGCCTAACGTAGCAGAAATAGTAATACCAAATTCGCTTGTATCCACCGTACCAATTACCTTACGAGGCACTGCTCCTTTTCGGGAAAGGAGCACAGGGGTATTTATTGGCCCCCAGCCACCACCACCTACGGAATCAAAAAAACCCGCAATCATAGCAAGAGGATATAAAAAACGATGCTTCAATTGCCGATGCTTCCCATTCGATCCCGTATCTGTCTTTATTATTAAAAAACGGAAGAGGATATATATCCCTAAGAGAAGCAAGAAGCCAGAAATATAAGGCTTAATCAAATCTCCAGGTATACTACTTAAAAAAGCTGCCCCACAAAACGCACTTATCATTCCAGGAATCATCAAGCGAAATACAATTCCTTTATCGACATTGCCAAATTTATAATGGGAAATCCCCGATGCCGCTGTAGTAGCAATCTCCGCCATATGAATGGAAGCTGATGCGATTGCAGGGGCTACTCCATATGCTAGTAGTAAAGACGAGGATGTTAAACCGAATGCCATTCCTAACGATCCATCAATTAATTGGGCAAAAAAACCAACGAGTGAGAATATGATTAATTTTCTCAAGCTGCAACACACTCCTTTTAATTAAAGTATTCCGATCAATATAGTATGGTTTATAATTAAAAAAATTTTAAGCCCTTATCCTTCAAAGGACAAGGGCTTAGGTATGATCATTTACCCTCATCTTTCAGACAATTTGTCTGCTGGACTTAGCACCTTCATCTCTAACATGAGGTTGCTGCGGGATCAAAAGACCAGATTCCTCCCCCGACTCTTTATAAGGAAATAATTGTATATCATTTTAATTTAATAATCACTTTATAGGAGCTTCCCAGCTTTGTCAATAGCTTTTGCAGAATTTTTAAATAGGTTCGCATACATTGCTTACATCAGTGATAGCTATGAAGAAAGCTAGTTGACGTAAGGTATCGATATTAAAATCCCTCTTAAATCGCAACATGCATTATATAGAAACATCCCCTTCTATTCCCCTTCTTTCTTCAATAAAATGACCATTATATCGAAGAGATAATATAACACCTCTAAAAGCAACAAGTAGGCCGTAAAATAAAATTCCGATTACACTCGACCCGTCCCAACTCCCGGCTCACGAATTTCCCCCTTACAGGAAGCTAATCTGTCACTATAAAATTCCACATCATCAAATGAAAGACCAATGTATTTATCTATATCGCATACCCCTGAAGAAAGATTACTATAATAACTCAACATATTCATAGCCCCTTTATGCTGGTCGATGGACCAAGTTCTTATTCAGGATAAGTACCCGTTTGATGAATACTCCATTCATAAACTTACATCTTTAAGTTAGGGAGCAAATTAAAGGTGATAGGTATCAAAAAAGTTGTGAGTGATACTACTAAGCAAGTTATATTTATTATTCTGTGTTTCAGATCCTTTGCCTTGTAGATTTCTGTTGCAGAAAGTATTGTTCCAATTAACGAAAGAGTAGTAACTACTGATACAATTACCAGTAAGATAAAGGCTATACCTTTGGCAGGAATCATATTCCATAAAACTACAAACGATGTGATGCCAATCAATATTAATAAAGCAATCAACACTGAATATCTACTTGGGGTTCTCATTAATAACACCCTTTCTCCTTTGATAATCTTGATACACTTTATAATAAATGGCATTAGCCTTTCTTATGAATAATTGATTGATAGAATTATATGTAGGTAACTGTAAAATATCAAAGTGTTTATTATAAATTATTCATTCTGACGATTTCTCCTATATTAAATCCTAACCAACCCCCGATTAACGGGAAAGTATCAGAAGGAAAATCTAATTTTACTGAGTCAAAGTTGATCATAAACAAAAGCACCGTAAAAATAACGCTAATCATACTGATGATGACAGCCTCTGTCATTGTTTTTCGCTTCCAGCGCCTCTCTCCCCTGTGATCCCTGTCAAAAGCCTGGACAAGCCTGTTTGTCTTTGTACCAATCATCTTTCCTGTCTTAAGGGTATATAATGTATGCGCTGCCATAATCCAAAAAAACACGCAACAAAGAATTAAAAAAGCTAAAAACGTTCCACCTGTCTTTACATAATAAGCAAACAGAAGGAATAAAAACAGCATCCCAAAATTGTATTGGATTAACTGCTTCTTTTTTAAACGCTTAACTTCTTGTATATCCCATTCTGTTTCATCCATCTTATCCTCCCTTTCTATACTGACCCTGATTATCTCCAAGTCTCATAACGGCAATCGTGGATGCGACTATAAGACCGTTCATCCATCTGTTAAATTCAGAAGGGTAGCCACCCTCTTTTAATCAGTCATAAGAAAAGCATCTTCTAAATCCATGGAAAGCGCCGTTGACTCTAATAGGTGATGCATCTGTATTCCTGTTTTGTGCCTGTTTGTTGAATAAAGCAATTAGCTAAATTCATGATGTAGTTTGTTTCTTCTTGAAAATTATTATTTCAGTTAGAATAGCAATAAATGACATTATTCCTATACCTATAACAGCATATTTCAAAGCCGTTCCACTGTTATTCGTAATAAGATTATTTATCGTTATGATTCCCACTAATATAGCCAATCCAAACTGTTTCAGAAATTTATTATTTGTGTGGTTCTTTAAAGTCTTAGTAATGACTAAAAATAGGGATATAGCTGACAATGTTAGTAATACAATCATCTTTCTTCACCTCTTTCATTCCTAAGTGTTTTTAAATGATCCGATCGAATTTAATCCCTATTATTCTTTTTTTCGCTCAAGAAATTCCAGACACACTATACAGTCCAAAAACAAGATTACTAATAAACCCATTAAGAGTAAACGGGTAGTATTTTATACTTATCAGCAATAAGAAGAAGCGTTAACAAAACAGCAGTTATAAATATGGGTAAAAGAATCCAATAACGCTTATTTTCAAAGATTTAAAACTAAAAATACTTTTCAAGATTTCAATACCAGACATGTGATATCTTCCAATAATTTACCACTGAGATTTAAATGAAGCATCATTTTCAGGCTTGCATCTATATTATATGTTAGAATGTTTCACTTCTCAGAATCGCATCAAATGCTTATTCAACTATCTGGTCCTTAAGACAAAATTATTAGATTTTAAAATATAAATTAAATATTTTAATTAATTCTCAGTATGTATTAATTATTACTCTTAGAAAAATCGACCTCAATCTCTAAGTGCTCTCCTAGAGGCTCACCACTACCATCCACAGGTGAATCTATAATTAATGTTGCCTTTTTAATATCTTGAGCAGTAGATTCTTTCAACCTAAATGTAAATTGACGAAGGTAACTTCCATTATTATACTCTTGAGTATTTTTAAGTATAGACATATTAACAACACTGCTCAAAAATTGGAATGGTTGTTGAATTACTTCACCAGTATCCGTTGAAAGATGAATATTTTCTTCATTATTAAATGTACTATCATCGTCTACTTCTTTATTTAATTCAAATCTCACTTGAAAATTTATTATTTCCATCGACTTATAAGTGTCCTTATTGCCTGACCTAAAATCTTTTGTTATACTTCCTTTCACTGTTTCTGCGAATTCAACCGTTATTGTAATTGGCCCTGTTTCATATGTACCAATATCATTTATACTTTTGTACCTGTAAAATTCCCCTCCGCGTCCGGATTCTAGGCCAAATTGATGTTCTTGTATCAGAATAGGATTGCTCTTTTCCTGAGATTGACTTATATTCTCCTCTTATTGCTACACCCACTAACAGCAATTAGAACTATAAATAATAAAATATGTGCATACTTCATGTTTACCTCTCTCTTAACCTATGATATATGAAAAAAATTAACACAAACCTAAATAACTGTCCTATATCTCTCATTTATATAGATGTATCTTGTTTATGCTTTCTAAAAGCCTTTAATCCTTTTATCAAACTACTCATGTATAAGATCATAAGAATAGCAGCAACTACAAAGAACCTAACATCATTGGCTAATATAGAAAACACGAATAAAGTAAAAGAAGAAAAGCATCATATATATTCTCATCTTAATATGTAAATCATTCAATAAAATTAAAGATGTTTCATTTTAATGAACTAAATCTGCATTCTTTTCTTTAAAAATGCGGCAATCTTTTTTCTTCTAACTGTTGAATATTATAATAAAGAAAACCTTTGGTATAATTGACTACAAATGATTTCGCTCATCATAATTGCCAAAAGTTCCTATCCATATAAACCTGGGTTTTCTTTTAACAAACCTAATATTAACAGTTGAATCAATTGATCCCTCCTCATCAAATGAGATTGATTTTGCTTTACTTACTTTCATTAATAGTGGAGACATTAATAGAGAACTCCTCAAAACTCAATTTTCCTAAGGCAAACTTCATACTTTGAACAAATATACGTTCATTTTTAGTTCGTTCACGTTTTGCTTCCTTTTCAATCCATCCATGCTCTATGTCTAAAATATCCAAAACATGCTTTTGTTTTGAAAAAGCTTCATAGTATCTCAACCCAAATTTTCTTTGGGAGATTGCATCAATATGAATACCATCTGGATTTGCTGTTAAGCCTTTTGATGTTACAAAATAGCAATTTTTTTCGGTATGAGCAACTTTAGATAATATCTGGTTTATTTGTTTATATTCTACAGCACTTTTTCCAAATCCGACCTCTCCAAGGTAATGTCCCAACTCACCGATAATAATCGGGATATTTGGTGCATTCAATTCTTCTCTCAAGTGTTTAAATAAAGAAAGCAATTTAGCTTCATACGTCTGATAACGTTCTCCGTAACTATCGCTTTCTCCTTGATGCCAAAGTATTCCCACTATTTCACTTGTTTCCATAGCGAATCTTGCTTCAGAAATTGCATGTCTTGTTAAAAGTCCATCAATTGACCACTCATCAATAGAGCTGCCTCCCTCGGCACATGTTATTAGCCCAATGGACTCGCCCGAATGATCTTCTGTCCAAGCCTGAGCAAAAGAGGCTGCAGGCCCAATACCAGATATGTGACGATCAAAATGAAGCGGTTCTGCCATCATTTGCCACCTACCGTTTCGCAACATATTTATGTCCTCATTATAAATCGGCGGTACATCCTCAATAAACCCTCTGCCTGCCATATTTGATTGTCCGATTAATAATATAGATTTCATAGAAAAACCTTCTTTCTTTGTATGCAATGGTCTAATTAGAATAAACGGGTTAAGCATATAGCTCAATTAGTCTTTTTGTCAAGTCAATTTTGTCATTATTCAATTATCTGGCCCTTTTGCAGAATAACTATATATTCCTTCTTTCACCATAAGGTAACTCTTTAGACTATCTATAGATTGTAAAGCCTCGTATCTTATTTTAATCATCGTGACGCTACTTCAACGACACATTCACAATAGATATGTATGTTAGGCTTTGAACGGGGTCAAGCTCGATCAAAGAAGTGTAGGTTTGAAATACTGCATATTATTTACCAAAAGAAGATAATACGATGCAAAGAATGAATGACTTTTTCAAGATCCTTTATTCGGAAAAGAAAGAAATACGAAAGAGAATCGTTATTTCCATTGTTGTGAAAACAACGATTAACTTCAACTAATCGATCCTCTCGTTTAATTTACGGGAAAATGAAAACTCGGTACAATAAATCCCAAATACCATTTGACAGGGCGACGCAGGTTCGCCTGTACCGGTTTTTTTGCTAACGAAATACCGCACCAATTCCGGAAAGGTGTCTATCATGTTTGACGTACGTATCAATGTCTAAATTTAGTCATGAAAAACCCTCTTTGTTCGATAAGAACAAAGAGGGCAAATTCTTGGTATATAAGGGTGATTAACGTTTTTATAGTCAAAATGTAGTCAAATGACAACAACAAACCCAACATAGGCAAACACTTAGATTAGCTATTTTTTACTAATCATGTTAAAAACAAAATTATTAGAGTGTTTTCAAGTAAGAAAGCCTTATTATTAAAAGGCTTTCTTTACTTTTTAGGTTAGATTTAAAATCATAACTACTAATATTAAATAAATCTCAGTATGTATTAATTATTACTTTTAGAAAAATCTACCTCAATCTCTAAGTCTTCTCCTAAAGGTTCACCACTACTATCGACAGGTGAATCTATAATTAATGTTGCTTTTTAAATTTTTGAATATTAGTTTCTTTTATTGCGAAGGTTATTTGTCGAGTATTATTGTAATTTCTAATTATAGGAATATCAATTGCACTACTCCTTAATTCTAGTGGGTGTTCAGACATTTCCTCACTATCCAATAATAGATGCATATATTCTTGATTAAAGGTGATATCCTCTATCTCCTGAGTTAATTCGAATCGTGCCTGAAAATTTATCATTTTTTCACCTTCAGGATTAACATCCTCATAATCGTACTTTTCATTATATTTTCCACTTACTATTTCTGCCGACTCTAAAGTTATGCTTACTGGACCTGTTTCATATTTACCGATATTATTTACTTTACTATGCCTATAAAAAGTTCCTTTATCCTCTAGGTTGAACTTATGATTCTTTATAAGAGTTGAATTACTCTGTTCGCCACTCTTTGATTCGTCCGAGTCCTCATTACTACAACCAATAAGTATTATTGACATTAAAAAAATAACAAGAAAAGATGGTAGCTTCATTTTAAACTCTCCCTTATGTACCATGAATCACAAAAATCTATCACAATTTCACTGTTAATTCAACGTGTATCATTAAATCTAAAACAAAAATAAGACTTATACATATTACCCACAAAATGAAAAAGGACGTTTCCGTAAAAGTAAAAACTTTATATGAAAACGCCATTTTAAGATTATTACGCTGAAAAAATAATATTAGCTTTTTGTTAGTTTTTAGTGCGAATAAGCAATATCCAAATCTAAAAACATTGTAAGGCTAAGGTTGCTGGGCGGTGATTTACATCATGCCGCCCATACTTGACCTCGTTTTTTTAAGTTTCTCTCGCATTCGTTTTTATTTATCATAATGCATATTTTATAAAACATAATCCACATTAAATTCTTCTTATTTTGCTATTTTATTTTTCTTCGTTAGTTTTATGTTAGTTTCTAAAAACTAACATAAAGTTAAAAAACCACCATCTTTTTATATTCATTAATTATTATGAAAAGTTTTATTCGTGAGGTGCGGAAATTAATATATACGGAAGGAATGATCAAATGGAATTAAAATGTGATAGGTGCGGGAAAAATCTGAGTTTAAATTATTCGCTTATTCAACTAACGGGCCATTATCTGGAAGACTTGATTTCGAGATAACCCAGAAAAAGCACTCTATATTGAATGCATTCTTTCTCTCAAAGCTTTTTGGTGTACGAGGATTTAAGAGGCTTGCTCCAGTAACTTTTTAGTACATGACATAAAGTAGTTCAGTATTAGACCACTTAAGCAGACGATTAATAAAGTGCCAACACCAATTGGTCCTTTAAAAATCATGGCCATCATTAAAAATATTAGGTAAATTAATGATCTCGAAGAAAATATATTGGTTCTGGTTAATTCTTGTATGATTAACGTTAACCGGTCAACCGGAATCGGTGCAAAATTTGTGTTCAGATAGATGGCAGTACCTAATCCTATAACAACTAAGCCGATTCCAAAGTAAACAGCTTTGCTGTACCATAGTTCAGGTGTGTGAAAAGTATCTAATAAAAAGAGCCACATATCGATACTAACCCCCGTTATAAATGCTGTTAACAATCCCCAAACTTCTGGTTTTTGTTTTTTTAAAAGTGAATTACACCCTATTAATATCAAAGCAATGATTATTTCCCAAGTACCGACCGTAAAACCCAGATGGATAGACAGTCCTACCAAAAGGGCGTCAAAAGGGGAAGTCCCAAGGTCAGATTATATCGTGAAAGAAATGCCGATGGTTAAAATCAAGATTCCTACTACATAAAAGAAAAACTTCACACTAATCTACCTCTTCACTAATATTTTTTTATTGCAAGTGCAACAAAAATAAGTTAGGGTAAGTATATAACGTTAAATGATGCATTTGCAACAAAAATATTGCGTGAGGGGTTAAATATGAAGGAAATACTACGTGAAATTGGAATCATAGCGAGGGCGTTAGATTCAATAAGTAATATAGAATTCAAAGAATATGACCTCACGAGAGGGCAGTATTTATATCTTGTGAGAATCTGTGAAAGTCCGGGAATCATTCAAGAGAAGGTAGCTGAGATGATAAAAGTAGATCGTACCACAGCAGCTCGTTCTATTAAGAAACTTGAAATGAATGGCTTTATTGTGAAGAAAGAAGACGAACATAACAAAAAAATAAAAAAACTCTTACCAACAGAGAAAGGTAAAAAGGTTTTTCCTATTATAAAAAGAGAAAATGATCATTCCAATACCATTGCTTTAGAGCGTTTGTCCGAAGAAGAAATAGAAAATCTTTTTGATCTTCTTCAAAGAGTAAGAAGAAATATAGAAAAAGACTGGGAATTCGTAAAAAAAGGAAACAAGAGAAGTTACTGATTGTAGAGAGGAGCGAAAGGTTTTTATGAATATAAATATGACAAGATGTACATTGGGAGATTCACGAAAACTTCAAGAAATTGGTTATGAAACATTTAAGGAGACGTTTGAGGATCAGAATTCTCCAGAAAATATGAAAGCATACTTGGAAGAGGCTTTTAACATAAACCAAGTAGAAAATGAGTTATCCAATCCTTCATCCCATTTCTTTTTTGTTTCTTTTAATGGTGAGGTCGCTGGATATTTAAAGGTTAATACTGAGGATGCCCAGACTGAAGAAATGGATGATGACGCCCTTGAGATTGAGCGGATTTATATTATTAATAAATTTCAAAAGCTTGGCCTTGGTAAATACCTGTTCAATAAAGCTATGGATATTGCTATGGAACAGAATAAAAAGAAGATATGGCTGGGCGTGTGGGAAAAAAATAAAAATGCCATTTCTTTTTACAAGAGATTGGGTTTTACTCAAACGGGAGCGCACTCTTTTTATATGGGGGATGAAGAACAAACGGACTTAATAATGGTTAAAAAGCTCTAATAATTATGTGGAGAGGTGAATGAGGATGTATATCCCAAAGCATTTTAGAGTCACAGACTTTGTTGAAATCAAAGACTTTATTCAGAGGAACTCTTTCGGCACGATCGTAACGACAGAAGAAGGAAAACCTATAGCGACTCACTTACCTTTGGAGTTGCATAAACAAGGGGATGACTACTATCTTACTGGGCATTTTGCTTATGCGAATTCACAGTGGAAAACTTTCGGGGATGATCCTGTTCTTGTTATGTATCAAGGGCCCCATGCTTATATTTCATCCTCGTGGTACAAGTCTGAAAATGTCCCCACATGGAATTATCAAGCTGTCCATGTATATGGAACGGCTAGTCTGATGAGTGAACAAGAATTGCTGGAAGACTTAAAGTCTCTATTGCAAAAGTATGAACAACACCGTGAAAATGCAGCGTTATGGGAGAACTTCTCTCCAAAAACCAAAAACCAAACTAAAGGTATTGTTGGATTTAAAGTAAAAGTGCAAGAAGTTCAAGCAGCCTTTAAATTGAGTCAAAATCGAAATGAAGAGGACTATATCAATATTATTGATAAACTAAATAAAGAAAAAGATTCAAACTCTCGACAATTTGCCGAAGTGATGAAAGCTAGGAAAACGAAGTGATCAATTCTATCTTAGAGTTTAGATGTTTATATCGTGAATTCGATCTTTAAACAATTGCGGGAAAGCAGCCCAGTGGATATCGATTATTGTGCTAACAGGCAGTTTAGTACAAGTATATAAAAAAGAAAAGAGGGATAATAAAATGCTAACCGAAAAAGTTCATATTGCTGTACCAACAGCTTTTTTTGAAGATGAGTCTATAAATGTTCAAGGAACAATAAGCCATATAAAAGGCCTGTATAAACAAGGAGTAAAATCTGTTCTTGTCTCTGGAACTACTGGAGAACAGCATAGTCTAAACCTCCAAGAGAAAATTGAAATAATAAATGGATTAGAACTGGAAGAAGAACTCATTAGTAATATGGAAATTATATTTGGTGTAGCTTCAATTAGACAGAAAGAAGCAGAGGAATTAGCTGAAAAGATTTGTCATTCAAAAATATCAGGTATCATGCTTGGGTATCCCCCTTATGTTATACCGACTCAACAAGAAGCATTAGTTTATACAGAGAGGATTATCCACCTTAGTAATAAACCTACAATTTTATATAACAATCCAAAAAGAACTGGATTTGATTTATCGGAAAAAAGTATTATTCAATTAAGTAAGAATAACTTAGTGGTTGGAATAAAAGATGCTGGCAATAAAGAAAAAGTTGAACGAATAAAAAAAGGTATGCATAACGTTTTGTACTTTTATGCTGGTGGAGAAATGGATTTAGAAGAAAAAGTATTACATGGATATGATCGTCTTTCTTCCATTGCTGGGAATGTTTTACCGACGGAAATTAGTCAATGGTTCAAAAAAATGCTTATGAAGCAAATAGTAAGTAAACAAGAAAGCGAAAAAATAGAAAATATTATGGAACAAGTCTATCAAGGAAACGCTATTGTGAATCTGAAAAAGCACATTAATCATAAGGGGATTCCAATGGGGGGTTGCAGAAGTCCAATAGGAAACATTTAATTATACAGTATATTTCAGACCGATTGCTAAAATGTTTACCTCTACTAGTAATACGGATATTTTACATTATTGATCTATTCCAATATCTCGAAATCAAGTGGGGGCTTTAGTCGAAGAACATACGCAAATTATCTTGGATTCAAGTCTTCGGTAATCGGGCGCAATTCTGGAGTAAGAATCTGCGATCTATTTATGAATCAGGCCATATAATGGAGTAAGTCTTCTTAAGCTAAACAGAGCAGGATTGTGGCGAAATAAAGTAGAATTAACTATAAGATTTTGTTTTGAAGCAAAATCTTATAGTGTTTAATAGGTTTTTTCTAAATAATGCAAAGGGGGGATTAATGTATGGATAGATTTACACCAATGATCGAAGGAAAACAGAGTGTCAATTCTTTAGAAAAAGTAATGCTTGATCAAGTTGAGCAATGGGTCTTGCTTCGTGGTGAAAATATTAATAATCCAGTCATTCTTTTTCTTCATGGTGGACCCGGGAACGCCCAAATTGGATGGGCACCTGAATATCAAACTTCATTAGAAAAAGACTTTATTGTAGTCAATTGGGATCAGAGAGGGGCGGGTTTATCATATAATGATTCCTTATCAGAGGAATCAATGAATATAGAGAACTTTGTACATGATGCGCATGAATTGACTAGATACCTTATCTACCGGTTTAAAAAGGATAAAATATTTGTGGTTGGGCATTCGTGGGGCAGCATTATTGGAATGTTGTTGGCACAAAAATACCCCGATTTAATCTATGCATATGTTGGAGTGGGTCAAAGTGTACATTTGCAACGAGGGGAATTATTAAGCTATAACTTTACAGTAGACTTTGCAAAGCGAAATGAGTTACAGAAAGCAACCAGTGAACTAAAAGCTATCGGTCATCCTCCATATAAGACGCTTAATGATTTATTTATTCAAAGGAAATGGCTTACTGAATTTGGGGGAGTTGTCTATAAAGATACAGATTTTTTTAAACGAACGGTACATATCATCCAAAAGAGATCAGAATATAAAGAGACCGACATCGATAAATTAAATGAAGGTAATACTTTCTCTATGCGAGTCATGTGGGATGAAGTAATGACAGTGAATTTACTTGATCAAATTAAGGATGTAAACTGTCCGGTTTATTTTTTGTTGGGCGAATTTGATTTCAATACGCCAAATTTGCTTGTTCAAGAATTTTATAGTAGTTTAACCGCACCTATTAAAGAGACGATCTTTTTTTCAGGAGTTGCACATAATTTGCCATTTGAAGAGCCTGGACTTTTTCATAAAACCATGTATGATATATCACTCAACTATACATAGAAAGAAGACTTTATTTATGACAGTTTTTGAATCAAAAATGTAATGGAACGTTCTTCAGTAATACCAGCTAATATAAGTCAATACTTTTTAAGTAATCATACTAGATTAAAGATGGTATAATAAAAATGTGCATCACAAAAAAGCTTCAATATTTATAATTGAATTTTTTGTAAGTTGTGTAATTATTTGTATGGGTTTATGCGGTATATTTTTGCTTATGCTTTAATATGGCATAAATCCAATGCAATAGCTTGTTGGCGCAAGCTATGATGGCTACTTTGTGAGGCTTGCCCTCACTTCTTTTTTTGTCATAATACTCTCGAATTTTCACATTCCGGTTATTGGTTAGTCCACACTGAACAGCTGAATAGATGGTCTGACGTAGCTTCGTAGATCCTCTTTTGGTTATCCAGTTTATCGTAGCTGTAAACTTACCTGATTGGTATACCCTTGGATCAAGTCCTGCATAGGCTACTAGTTTCTTAGGGTGACTAAATTGTGTGACATCCCCTATTTCTGAAATCAGAGTGGCTGCAATTTTAGTACCTACTCCGGGGATGGATGTAAGAATCTCATACACCTCAAATTGTTTCGCTAACGTCTCAATCTCCTGCTCAAGTACGTTCAGAAACTCTCGTTGTTGAAGAATCATTTGAATATACATTTTTAGTGTAACCAAGTGGCTTTGATACAGCGTTTTCTTAAAGGGGTTTCGTTCTGCTGCTTCTTTTAACTTCAAGGCCTTTTCATAAAACCAATCATACGACCTCTTTCCTCCTAGTCCATGCATCTCCTTAGCTAATTCATCCGTTGGAACCTTTAATACTTCATGAGAAGTAGGAAAGAGGAGTAACGTTTTTAAGGAAAGAGGTGCGTATAAATTACTATAAACTCCTTTATATTCAGGGAATACTTAATCCAATATCGTTTGGAACTGAAGTTTCAGTTGTACATAGTTACGTGTTAAAGAATCGTGTTGTCTACATAAATTTCTCAAATTCATCGTTTGAACACATTTTCGATGATAGGCTACTAAGTCCTCTTTGTAATACATTTCACACAGGTGTTTCGCATCGGCTGGGTCTGACTTTACTTTTCGAAGACTACTTTTTTTCGTTTCGTAAGAAACTACAGGATTCACTAAGTAGTAAGTAATCTTTCTTTCCTCAAGGTACTGTAAAATAGGTTCATGATAGTGTCCTGTCGACTCAAACACAACAACCGGTTTAGATTCAGCTTGGAACTCCACTTCTTTGTAAAATATAAAAAAATCACTCATACCATTGGTATCATGCTTAAACTTAAAGGTCTTCCCGAAAGGCTGCTTTCTTGCCAGGAAAGCTTGAACTTGGCTTTCTCCTTTTGCAACATCCAGGCCAATCACTGGATCCATAATTTATCACATCTCCTTTTAGTAGATTTGTCGGTAGCCCCTGTCTATCTTGTAGTGTCATAGCTTCGCTTGTTATGCGGGGTCAGTGCCCCAATCAGCCTCAAACATGTTTCTACAAGTAGGGGGTGGACAGTATTACGGACGGGATCAAGTCCCACGGGCGCTTACGTCCTACCCCGACTACCTAAAGAATAACCTATAAAACATTAGGTCAACCAGAAAAATATCATATTTCCGGTTGACCTTATAATACGATCGGGCCCTTTTCTGGAATAAAGATTAGCGCTCATTCTTTCATATAAGCCTTATCTATTTTGGCAATCGCAGATTTTAACGAATTTATTGCAAACGGAGTAATACTAAGAAAGCGTTCTAATTTACAAGGATTATTACGATGGAAATAGAATACGTCTTAACTAGACCAGATATGCGTCCTCTTAGATTAGCCCAACCAAATGATATACTCAAATCTTTTATTAAAAGACATGAGCTTCATCCGATTACAATTCATGGGTTAAGACACACACATGCTTCACTTCTTTTTGAAGCTGGAGCTTCTATAAAAGAAGTACAAGCAAGATTAGGCCATTAGGATATTCAAACAACGATGAATGTTTACACGCACGTTACTAATTTTGTTTCTCAAAAAACAGCAAATACGTTTCAAAAATTTATGGAATCTGAATAACTATAGTCAAAATATAGTCACGAACGCCAAATTGACCATAAAAAAGACTCCCAACCGAATTGGTTGAGAGCCTTGAAACGTTGGTATCTTAACGTTTTGAGAACTGAGGTGCACGACGTGCTTTTTTAAGACCGTATTTCTTACGTTCTTTCATACGAGCATCACGAGTTAGGTAACCTTCTGTTTTAAGAGAAGAACGGTACTCTGGATCTGCTTCAAGTAGTGCGCGTGCAATTCCATGACGGATAGCGCCAGCTTGACCAGTGAATCCTCCACCATGAACGTTTACCATTACGTCATACGTTCCTTGAGTTTCTGTAGCTGCAAGTGGTTGATTAAGAATTAAGATTTGTGTTTCGTATGGGAAATAATCAGATGCATTACGTCCGTTAATAGTAACATTACCTGAGCCTGGTACTAAACGTACGCGTGCAGTTGATTTTTTACGACGACCTGTACCATAGTATTGTACTTGTGCCAAATTAATTACCTCCTTTTAGTTACCCGCGAAGCTCATAAACTTCCGGTTTTTGTGCTTGATGATTGTGTTCAGAACCTCTAAATACATGAAGTTTTTTAGCCATTTTACGACCTAGAGGGCCATTAGGAAGCATTCCTTTTACAGCTAGCTCTAGCATTTGCTCTGGATATTTCGTACGCATTTCATATGCTGTACGTTCTTTTAATCCACCAGCATAGCTTGTATGACGGTAGTATTTTTTGTCCGTAATTTTTTTACCACTTAATTCGATTTTATCTGCATTAATGATGATCACATGGTCACCTGTGTCTGCATGTGGTGTATAAGTTGGCTTGTGCTTTCCACGAAGGATCGCAGCAACTTCACTCGCTAAGCGACCTAAACGCTGACCTTCTGCATCAACAACTAGCCATTTGCGTTCAATGTTATTTTCATTTGCCATGAAAGTTGTGCGCATGAGTGTTTCCCTCCATATTTAAAAAATCATTTTTCCATATTCATTCGTCTATTTCAACATAATTAGTTTCCGGGGCTAATCATGGTTTAGAAATAAAATGCCATAGATCATAATACACCAATAACTAGATTTTTGTCAAGCTCTGATGCATATGAGTTGCAATTTCTTTGTAAACCCCCTTAGTCAACTTCCCCATACCTGACATTCCACAAATAGAGCCCTTCTGGGGGCACTGTCTCCCCAACAAGCCTTCTATCCTTCTTAGCTAGTAAATCATGAATTTCGGACGGCTGACGCCTTCCCTGGCCTATATCTAATAAGACACCAACAATGATTCGTACCATATTATATAAAAAACCACTTCCTCGAAATATAAATTCGATCTCAGAGCCCTGTTTTCCACAAGATACAGCGTATAACGTCCGTTGTTTTGTTCCTTTTGCTGATGCCTTTGCAGAAGAGAAAGTGGTAAAATCATGCGTTCCTTCAAGATAGCCGCATGCCTTCTGGATCGCTTCTATATTCAAGGAATAGGGAAAGAAATATGCATAGTTACGCTTAAATACGTCAGGTTCCTTCTCGTTCCATACATAGTAACGATATTCTTTTTCAACTACATCGTAACGAGCATGAAATGTATCTGAAGCAAAAGCCACCTGCTTTACATATAAATCGTTTGGCAGTAACGTATTTAACGCCTGCTTCCAGTTGTATAAAGGAATATCATAGGGAGAATCAAAATGAATGGTTTGTCCTTTTGCATGCACCCCTGAATCGGTTCGTCCTGAAGCTTGGATTCGTACAGGCTTTCCTTTATGCATTTTTGTTAATGCCTGCTCAAGTAGCCCCTGTACGGTTCGCTTTTTAGGTTGTATCTGGAACCCCGAAAATTGTGATCCATCGTACTTAATAATGCATTTCACTCTAACCATATTGCTCTAGCCTTTCTCTCTTAATTTCGTATAAACAATAGACCGATAACCACACCAATAAATAAGCAATAGACAAAAATATCGCGCTTGCCGATTTTTAATTCACGCAGCTTTGTTCTACCTTGTCCACCTTGATAACCTCTTGCCTCCATCGCCATTGCTAGTTCTTCGGCACGTTTAAACGCGCTAACGAAAAGAGGCACTAATAATGGTACCACTGCTTGTACCCTTTCTTTGATTGGTCCAGTTCGAAAATCAACCCCTCTAGATGCTTGTGCCTTTGAAATTTTCTCTGTTTCTTGTAATAAGGTCGGGATAAACCGTAGGGAGATTGACATCATTAAGGCTAGTTCATGGACAGGGAACCTTACCTTTTTTAATGGATGGAGCAATTCTTCGATTGCATCTGTTATCTCGATAGGGGTAGTCGTTAACGTTAATAATGAAGTTACTAGAATTAACAAGAAAAAACGCATCGAGATTGCAAACCCCTGAAGAATACCACCGGAATAAACAGTGAATGTAAAGATGTTAAAGACTGGCGTTCCCTCTTTTGTTACAACCATATGGAGAATAAAAGTAAAAATAATTAAGAACCATACTGGCATTAACCCTTTTAGAATAAATCGAATAGGTACCCGCGATGTGAACAAACTGGCCAAGGCAAAAACGGTTAATATAGCATAACTCCAAAAGTTATTCGCAAAGAACACAATAAACACAAAGAAAAAGATTATCGTTATTTTTGTACGCGGGTCTAGCCGATGAATGAGAGAATTTCCAGGAACATACTGACCAATTACGAGCGCATTATTCATGGCCGCTGCCTCCCGTCATTACCTTCTCAATAGCTTTAGCTATGTCTTTCACGGATTGCCGTCTATATGGAATAGACATTCCAAACTTCTTCTCAAATAGATCAAGAAACCGAACAACCTCAGGAACATCTAATTGCACTTGCTGCAATGCTTCTTTTTGAACAAAAACTGCTTCAGGCTTTCCTTCCATATATTTAGTACCTTTATTAAGAATAATCACATGGTCAGCATAGGTTGCCGCATCTTCCATGCTATGAGTAACAAGAATCGTGGTTAGCTTTTGCTCTTGATGTGCAGCATAAAACATCTCCATCATTTCCTTTTGACCACGTGGGTCTAATCCAGCAGTCGGTTCATCTAATACGAGGACATCTGGTTTGGTAGCTAACACACCTGCAATGGCAACTCGGCGCATTTGCCCTCCGCTTAAGTCAAACGGAGAACGGTCCAAGAAATCCTCTGTTAGACCAACAGATGGAAGTACTTCTTTCACGCGCCTTTGTATTTCTCTATCCCCAACACCAAAATTTTTGGGACCGAATCGGATATCCTTTTCTACCGTTTCCTCAAAAAGTTGGTGCTCCGGATATTGAAATACAACACCAACTTTACTTCTTAATTCCTTCATATTCTTTGGTTTATGTTCTGCATTCAGGTGAAAATCTCCAATCCACACATCCCCTTCTGTTGGACGAACTAACCCATTTAAATGTTGAATAAGCGTAGATTTACCAGAACCTGTGTGTCCGACAACAGCTACAAATGAACCAGAAGGAATATGCAAATCTAACTTATCTAATGCACGATGAGCGAATGGTGAATGTTGCTGATATACAAAGCTTACGTTCTTGAATGTAATGTCCATAAGTCCTCCAAAAGTTCTTCGTGATTTAATGGTTCTTGTGTAAGAGAAATACCAGCCAGCTTTAATTCTTCTGCTAAACTGGAAATAAATGGCGTATCCAATCCTATTTCTTTAAGCCCATCTTTTTTAGAAAATACCTCTCTTGGTAATCCTTCGTCCCATAGTTGTCCATCATTCATCACAATAACACGATCAGCTTGGACGATTTCGTGTAAATCATGGGTAATCGTCAATAACGTAATATCTTTGCTATGCTGCACATCTTTGATTGTTTGCATAATACGCTGTCTACCTTTTGGATCAAGCATAGCTGTGGCTTCATCTAAGATAATTACTTGGGGAGATACTGCTAGGACACTCGCAATTGCCACACGCTGTTTTTGGCCTCCCGATAAACGATGAGGCTCTGTTTGTCGATATGCTGGCATGCCAACAGCAGCCAATACTTCCTCCAGGCGAGTTAACATCTCTGTCCTTGTAAAACCTCTATTTTCCATACCGAACGCAACATCATCTTGTACGGTGGTACCGACAAATTGATTATCTGGATTTTGAAATACCATACCTACATCTTTACGCACTTCCCAGATCGTATCTGGTGTAACTGGCTTCTGATCTATGAATATTTCTCCTCTTTGAGGAAATAATAAACCGTTCATTAACTTAGCAATCGTGGATTTACCCGAACCATTATGTCCAATAATTGCTACCCACTCATTTTCATAGATTTCAAATGAGCAATCTTTTAGTACCCAAGGCTGTTCTTCTCCATATCGAAATGACACATTTCTAAACTCGATTAATTTGCTTCTCATCTGTTTCTCCTCCTCGTCTCTACCTTGGGATCTTATGTAACCGAGGCCATAAGTAAAAGAAGCGGAGTTATTCCTTTTACTTATGGCAACGTCTCTAAACAGTCGCTTCCCACTACAAAAAAAGGGCTTGGATGCACCTCGTAGAAGAGATTCAGTCCTGCCCTTGTCGTTGTGGTTACATTAAACTAGTTCAATAATTGCCATGTTTGCTCCATCACCTTGACGAGCACCCAATTTAAGAACACGAGTGTATCCACCTTGACGGTCTTCGTAACGTGGAGCCACATCATCGAAAAGCTTTTGAATTACACTTTCGTTTTCGTTAGCTTCCTGGTTATATAAAAATGATGAAGCTTGGCGACGTGCATGAAGATCTCCACGTTTTCCCAAGGTAATCATTTTTTCAACGACGGATTTTAGCTCCTTTGCTTTTGCTTCTGTTGTTTCGATCCGCTCATGAATAATTAAATCAGAAGCAAGGTTACGAAGCAAAGCCATACGATGATCGGTTGTACGACCTAATTTTCTAGCCATGGACTATCCCTCCCTTTCTTGATGACTATGATTAAATCTAAAGTTAAACGAACAACCTGCTTGAATAATAGTGATTTCAGCATATTGCCCTAATCTAGGTGTCTATATGATCAGTCATCATCTCGTAAGCCTAGACCTAAATCATTTAACTTAACTTTTACCTCTTCTAGTGATTTACGACCAAGATTACGAACTTTCATCATATCTTCTTCAGATTTATTTGCAAGCTCTTGAACTGTATTAATACCAGCACGCTTTAAGCAGTTATAAGATCTAACAGATAAATCAAGTTCTTCGATGGTCATTTCCATCACTTTTTCTTTTTGATCTTCTTCTTTCTCGACCATAATCTCTGCGTTTTGTGCTTCATCTGTTAAACCTACAAAAATATTAAGATGCTCCGTAAAGACTTTCGCGCCTAAAGAAACGGCTTCTTCAGGACGAATGCTTCCGTCTGTCCATACATCCATTGTTAATTTATCAAAATTAGCTACTTGCCCTACTCGTGTATTCTCTACTTGATAGGTAACACGTGACACTGGAGTAAAAATAGAATCAATTGGAATCATTCCAATTGGTTGGTCATCTCTTTTATTAGCATCAGCTGGACGATAGCCACGTCCACGTTCTGCTGTAATCTTCATATGCAAGTTACCTTTGCTGTTTAATGTAGCAATAGGCAAATCAGGATTTAAGACTTCTACATCACTATCATAGGTTAAGTCTGCAGCCGTAACTTTTCCTTCTCCCTGCACATCAATCTCTAATGTTTTCTCTTCGTCAGAGTAAATTTTTAGAGCTAGCTTCTTCAGGTTCAAAATAATCGTTGTCACATCTTCAACAACACCTTCGATTGTTGAAAATTCATGTAGCGCTCCATCAATTTGAACTGATGTAACAGCAGCACCTGGAAGTGAGGATAGTAGGATACGACGCAAGGAGTTTCCTAGAGTGGTACCATATCCACGTTCGAGCGGTTCGACTACGAATTTTCCAAATGTAGCATCATCGCTGATTTCTACCGTTTCAATTTTTGGTTTTTCAATTTCGATCATTCAATAAAACCCTCCTTTAAAACGTCGAAACCCCGGTTAGACCACTGTCTAACCGAAATTCCTCAAATAGGCAGTTGGCGTTTCTGCACTACCTGCAGTTCTTTCGTACGTTCTTGTCTCTCGGATGCTGTTCGCTAAGGATACACTCCTTTGCATTTTTAGCTATCATAACCCATTATAGACAGGGTGACAAATTATATACGGTATAATTATACACGACGACGTTTTGGTGGGCGACAACCATTATGAGGAACTGGAGTTACGTCAACAATTGCTGTAACTTCCAATCCTGCTGCTTGAAGTGAACGAATAGCCGCTTCACGACCAGCTCCAGGTCCTTTAACCGTTACTTCAAGTGTTTTCATACCATTATCAATTGCAGACTTAGCAGCAGTTTCAGCTGCCATTTGTGCAGCAAAAGGCGTAGATTTACGAGAGCCTTTGAAGCCAAGTGCACCAGCTGAACTCCATCCAATAGAGTTACCTTGTTTATCCGTGATCGTAACAATCGTGTTATTGAATGTAGAACGGATATGTGCTATACCTGACTCAATATTCTTTTTCACACGACGTTTACGTGTGTTTGTTTTACGTGCCATAGGTTATATATACCTCCTTTTTCGTTATTTCTTCTTGTTAGCGATCGTACGACGTGGTCCTTTACGTGTACGTGAGTTGTTTTTCGTTTTTTGTCCACGAAGAGGAAGACCACGGCGATGACGAACCCCACGATAAGAGCCAATTTCGATTAGTCGTTTAATATTAAGGGATACTTCACGACGAAGGTCACCTTCGATTGTATATTCATCCGTTGCTTTACGGATTTTACCTAATTCATCCTCAGTAAGGTCGCGTACGCGTGTATCCTCAGAAACGCCTGCTTCTTTAAGGATTTGCTGTGCAGTAGTTTTACCAACTCCATAAATGTATGTTAGTGAAATTACCACACGTTTATCACGTGGAACATCAATACCTGCAATACGTGCCATATCGTTTAAACACCTCCTGTTTATTATCCTTGTTTTTGCTTATGCTTTGGATTTTCGCAAATGACCATTACTTTGCCTTTACGTTTAATTACTTTACATTTTTCACAAATGGGTTTTACAGATGCTCTTACTTTCATCATCTTTACCTCCTTTAAATGGAGCAGAGCTTATTTATAACGGTACGTAATTCGTCCTCTTGTTAAATCATACGGAGAAAGTTCAACCGTTACTTTATCGCCAGGAAGAATGCGAATGAAATGCATGCGAATCTTACCAGACACATGGGCCAATACGGTATGGCCATTTTCTAGCTCAACATTGAACATCGCATTCGGCAACGTTTCTGTTACGGTTCCTTCCACTTCAATTACATCGTCTTTCGCCATCGTGTTGATCTCCCTTCTTCAAATCAGTCACAACTTCATTGACAAATTTTGCTATGGCAAATCGCAATTTACCATTTGTGACACGACCAGTTTCTAGAAGGCTGTTTTGGACTTCCGGAGAAACGTAATCCATTAATTCAATATGATGCATATTCTTTTTCTTTGGTCGATCATATTTACGTTTTTCCCCATCTGCAAGCAGGACATACTTATCATCGATAAATTTAATTACCACTGCGTATTGACCCGCTTCTCGTCCTTGCATAATACGAACAACTTGACCTATTAGCGGAATCGAATCATCTTCGTTCAACAACGATCACCTTCACTTAGGCTATAGTTTATATGGCTACCTTTTAGATGATGTCCCAAGAGGGTGAAGCAAGCGTTAGACACACTACTTTAACCTCTATTAGAACAACTATTTATAGGAAAAAGGTTTACTACTTTTTATCCTGTGTCACTTATATTATAAAGTAATACACGTCTTAAGCGTATGTTACTCACAACTAATTATAACTTTTAGCAAATAGAAATGCATCCCTTGTGTGCTAAAAACAGCTTAGATGCTTATTTCTCAATTTTGGATTGAATATCACGAAATACTTGATCAATATCTTGGTTTCCATCAACGGTTACAAGATATCCTTTATCCTCATAAAAATCTAATAACGGTTTTGTTTGTTCTATATTAACAGATAGACGCTTTTTCACCGTATCAGCTTTATCATCATCTCGTTGGATTAACTGTGAACCATCCTTATCACAAATCCCATCCTCTTTAGGAGGGTTATAAACCACATGATAAGTTGCTCCGCATGTCGGACAAATTCTACGACCAGTTAAACGCTCCACTAATTTTTCTTCTGGTACATCTACATGAAGTACATAATCAATGGTTTCGTTCATATCTTGTAATAAGTCTTGTAAGGCTTCGGCTTGGTTGATCGTTCTTGGGAAACCATCCAATAGAAAACCATTTTTACAGTCGTCCTTATTCAAGCGCTCTCTGACAATTCCAATCGTAACTTCATCTGGAACAAGTTCGCCTTGATCCATATATTCTTTTGCTTTCTTTCCTAGGTCTGTTCCCTCTTTAATAGCTAAACGGAACATATCTCCTGTTGAAATATGAGGGATGTTATATTTTTCATTTATTTTCTCAGCCTGCGTACCTTTACCAGCACCTGGCAGACCCATTAAAATCAAGTTCAACAAATTTCCCCTCGCTCTCATTGTCAGCAAAAATTACTTTATAAACCCTTTGTAGTGACGCTTTACTAACTGACTTTCCAATTGTTTCATCGTTTGCAGGGCTACACCTACAACGATTAACAAACTCGTTCCGCCAATTTGTACAGAAGCAGGTAGATTCGCCATTCCACCAAGGGCAATAGGTAGTACAGATACAGCCGCTAAAAACAATGCACCTACAAACGTTAAACGGTAAAGAACTCTTGTTAAATACGTTTCTGTGTTCTTACCTGGGCGAATCCCCGGGATGTAACCACCTTGTTTTTGTAAATTCTCGGCCATTTGTTCTGGATTAACTTGAACAAAGGTATAGAAATAAGTGAAAGCAATTATTAATGCCACATAGATAACCATACCAATTGGCTGTGTATAATCGAATATACGCTGAATCGTAGCCGCTATTTCATTACCTTCAAAGAAACCGGCAACCGTACTTGGTGCCATTATAAATGCAATCGCAAAGATGACTGGGATTACTCCAGCAGCATTTACTTTTAATGGTAAATGTGTAGAATGTCCGCCAACCGGAGAGCGATTAACAAGTTTTTTCGCGTATTGAATTGGTATTTTGCGCAATGCCTGTTGAATAAAGATAACACCAACCGTCACTGCTACAACTACCAAAGCAATTAGTGCAACAATAACAATATTAATAAACAAATCATCACCAGGATTTACAAAATACTGGCTGTATAATTGTTTCACTCCATTTGGCACAGCTGCAACGATACCTGCAAAAATGATAATGGAAATACCATTACCTACTCCATTTGCAGTGATTTGTTCGCCGAGCCACATCAGAAATGCTGTTCCACTTGTTAAGACAATTGCAATAACAAGGAACTTCATTACGCCAGGGTCTGAGATTAACATACCACCTGCCATTGCATTGAAGCCAATTGACATCGCAATTGCTTGGATAAATGCAAGTACGATCGTGCCGTAACGCGTAACCTGTGCCAATTTCTTCCGACCCGCATCACCTTGCTTTTTCCATTCTGCAAATTTAGGTACAACATCCATTTGCAAGAGTTGCATAATAATAGACGCTGTAATGTAAGGCATAATCCCCATGGCAAGAACTGAAAAGTTTTGTAGTGCTCCCCCACCAAATGTATTTAGAAAACCAAACACATTTTGTGAGCTCATCAATTGATCAAGTGCTTGCTTATCTGTAAACGGCACAGGAATAAATGTGCCTAGACGGAAGACAATTAACATAAGTAATGTGAAGATTATTTTCCGTCTAATGTCACCTACGCGCATAAAATTGGAGATTGTACGGAACATTAGATCACCTCTGTTTGACCGCCCGCTGCCTCGATTGCTTCTTTAGCTGAAGCCGAGAACTTATGAGCTTTTACTGTTAGTTTCTTTTCGATAGCACCATTGCCTAGTACTTTAATACCGGCTTTTAGTTTGCTTACGACACCTTCTTCCAGTAATAGCTCAGGTGTAATTTCTGTGCCGTCTTCAAAACGATTTAACGTATCTAAGTTTACAATAGCAAACTCTTTACGATGGATGTTTGTAAATCCTCGTTTTGGTAAACGTTGGAATAGTGGCATTTGACCACCTTCAAAACCTGGGCGAGTTCCACCGCCTGAACGTGCTTTTTGTCCTTTATGTCCACGTCCTGAAGTTTTACCGTTACCTGATGACATACCGCGACCTACACGATTACGGTTTTTACGTGCACCTTCTGCAGCCTTCAATTCATGAAGTTTCATTCGAGCACCTCCTCTTTACGCTGATTTTAAAATTAAACTTCTTTAACCGTTAGTAAATGAGATACTTTATCTACCATGCCGCGAAGCGCTGGAGTATCTTCATGAACAACTGATTGACGAATTTTTTTTAAGCCTAATGCTTGAACAGTTTTCTTTTGTGCTTCTGTTCCACCAATAACACTGCGCGTGAGGGTGATTTCTAGTTTTTTAGACATAACAGTTCCCTCCTTATCCTAACAGTTCTTCTACAGACTTTCCACGTAGTTTTGCTACATCTTCTGCACGCTTCAAGTTTGATAGTCCATTTAATGTTGCACGGATCATATTAATCGGTGTATTTGAACCGAGTGATTTCGTTAGAATATCACCTACACCAGCAAGTTCTAAGATTGCACGAACTGGTCCACCAGAGATAACTCCAGTACCTTCTGTTGCTGGTTTTAATAATACATTACCTGAACCATATTGACCATGAATTTCATGCGGAATAGTAGTTCCAACAATTGGTACTGAAATTAAATTTTTCTTTGCATCATCAACTGCTTTTTTAATTGCTTCTGGTACTTCTTGAGCTTTCCCTGTACCAAAACCTACATGACCATTTTTATCACCGACAACTACTAGAGCTGCAAAACGGAAACGACGTCCACCTTTTACAACTTTTGCAACACGGTTGACCGTAACAACACGTTCTTCAAGATCTAATTTGTTCGGATCAATGTTTTTACTCATGTATGTCCCTCCTTTATCGATTAAAATTCAAGACCTGCTTCTCTTGCAGCATCTGCCAAAGCTTTCACACGTCCATGATAAAGGTAGCCTCCGCGATCGAAAACAACCGATTTGTAACCTTTATCCTGAGCACGTTTAGCAATCATTTCTCCGACCTGCTTTGCCGCTTCTACATTGCTTGTAGAGCCTGCATTCAGTTCATTATCTTTCGTAGAAGCACTTGCAACAGTAACTCCTTCTATATCATCAATCAATTGTACATAGATGTGTTTATTTGAACGATATACGTTTAGACGCGGACGCTCTTGTGTGCCGAAAAGACTTTTACGTACACGTGCGTGCCTTCTTTTACGTACAACATTTTTGTCAGGTTTTGTAATCATTTAGGTCACTCCTTTCTGCTCCCTAACTATTCTTACTTAGCAGTTTTACCTTCTTTACGACGTACATATTCACCTTCATAGCGAATCCCTTTACCTTTATACGGTTCAGGAGGACGAATTGCTCTAATGTTAGAAGCAACAGCGCCAACTAATTCTTTATCAATACCTTTTACAACGATTTGTGTATTCTTCGGTACTTCAATTTCAATTCCGTCGATTGGATCTAGTTCAACAGGGTGTGAGTAACCTGCGTTAATCACAACTTTATTGCCTTGTTTTAGAGCACGGTAACCAACCCCGATAATTTCAAGAGATTTTTCAAACCCTTTACTTACACCTTCAACCATGTTGTTGATAAGGCTACGAGTCGTTCCGTGTAGAGCGCGGTGATCTTTGTGATCACTTGGACGTTCTAACGTAATCACGTTATCTTCCATATTAACTTTAATATCTGGATGTAGATCTCTAGTTAATTCACCTTTAGGTCCTTTAACTGTTACTACCGTACCATCGAATTTTACTTCTACACCTTGGGGAATTTCAATCGGTTTAAGTCCTATACGAGACATCCCATGCACCTCCTCATCAATAAATGTTCAATTACCAGACATATGCAATTACTTCGCCACCAACTGCTTGAGAACGAGCTTCTTTGTCAGAAAGCACACCTCTAGAAGTGGAAACGATAGCAATACCTAAACCGTTAAGTACGCGAGGTACTTCATTAGCTTTTGCATAGACACGTAGTCCTGGTTTACTAATACGTTTGATACCTGTAATTACTCGCTCTTCGTTTACACCGTATTTAAGGAAAATACGCAGAATACCTTGCTTGCTGTCTTCAACAAGCTCATAGTCAGAAACAAAACCTTCACGTTTCAGGATGTCTGCGACCTCTTTTTTCATTTTAGAAGCAGGAAGCTCTAACTTTTCATGTTTTACCATGTTAGCATTACGAATACGAGTTAGCATATCTGCGATTGGATCTGTCATAACCATTAATCATTACCTCCTTCCCGAATCGGGGTTTACCAGCTTGCTTTTTTGACACCAGGAATTTGACCTTTATAGGCAAGTTCGCGGAAACAAATACGGCAAAGTTTAAATTTACGGATTACAGAATGTGGACGACCACAACGCTCACAACGTGTATACTCACGTACTTGATATTTTTGTGGACGTTTTTGTTTTGCAATCATGGATTTTTTAGCCACAATTTTCCCTCCTTGTATTAGCTCTTTGGCTTATTTTTGGAAAGGCATGCCTAGTTGAGCCAGAAGTTCACGAGCTTCTTCGTCAGTATTAGAGCTTGTTACGATAACAATATCCATACCACGAACCTTGTTTACTTTATCATAATTAATTTCTGGGAAAATTAGTTGTTCTTTAACACCTAATGTGTAATTTCCACGACCATCAAAAGCCTTTTTAGAGATACCACGGAAGTCACGTACACGTGGAAGTGATACTGCAATTAGCTTTTGAAGAAATTCGTACATACGCTCTCCGCGAAGGGTTACTTTAGCGCCGATTGGCATACCTTCACGTAGACGGAATCCAGCGATAGATTTCTTAGCACGAGTTATCATTGGTTTTTGACCAGAAATTAACGCAAGCTCTTCGACAGCGTTATCCAAAGCTTTCGAGTTCTGTACTGCATCACCAACACCCATGTTAATAACAATTTTTTCGATTGCTGGTACTTGCATAACAGATTCATAATTAAATTTATTCATTAAAGATGGTAATACTTCATCTTGGTACTTTGTTTTCAATTGATTCATCATGTGGCCCTCCTTTCGCCTGAAACTATTTATCTAACGCTTCACCGGATTTTTTAGCGATGCGGACTTTCTTTCCATCACGTTCTTCATGGCCAACACGAGTTGGTTCTCCGGATTTAGGGTCTATTAGCATTACATTAGAAACATGGATAGCTGCTTCTTGATTCAGAATACCGCCTTGCGGATTCTCTTGTGAAGGTTTCGCATGTTTTTTAATCATGTTGATTCCTTCTACGAGCACACGATCCTTCTTGGGAAATGCTTCTAAGATAGTGCCTTCTTTTCCACGGTCTTTACCGGAAATAACTTTTACTTTATCACCTTTTTTTACATGCATGCTTAACGCACCTCCTAACAAGGCTAATTTTTAAGCTTATAATACTTCTGGAGCAAGAGATACGATTTTCATGAATTTTGCTTCACGTAATTCACGTGCGACTGGTCCGAAGATACGAGTTCCTCTTGGACTTTTATCATCACGAACAATTACCGCTGCATTTTCATCAAAACGAATATATGATCCATCTTTACGGCGTGCACCAGATTTTGAACGTACGATGACAGCTTTAACAACTTCACCTTTTTTGACAACGCCTCCTGGTGTTGCTTCTTTTACAGTACAAACAATAACATCACCAATATTAGCAGTCTTGCGTCCAGATCCACCCAACACCTTAATGGTCAACAATTCACGTGCACCAGAGTTATCTGCAACTTTTAAACGAGTTTCTTGTTGAATCATATCGCTGTGACCTCCCTTCGGATACCTTCCGAGCGAACTTTATTATATAATTACCGCTTCTTCAACGATTTCAACGAGACGAAAACGTTTAGTAGCTGATAGCGGACGAGTTTCCATGATACTTACGATATCACCAGTTTTTGCTTGGTTATTCTCATCATGTGCTTTGAATTTTTTAGAATACTTAACACGTTTACCGTACAATTTATGAAACTTATAAGTTTCAACTAAAACAGTGATTGTTTTATCCGACTTGTCAGAAACAACACGGCCTGTGTAAAGTTTACGATTATTACGTTCAGTCATTTTGAGGGTAACCTCCTCTCAGATTTCTAGTTATTTACGCTAAGTTCACGTTGGCGTACAACAGTTTTAAGGCGAGCAATTGTTTTTCTTACTTCACGAATACGTGCCGTATTTTCCAATTGACCAGTCGCAAGTTGGAAACGCAAATTAAATAACTCTTCTTTTAACGATTTCACTTTTTGTTCAATTTCGGCAGTGGTTAGTTCTCTAATTTCATTAGCCTTCATTGCTTTCACCACCAATTTCTTCACGTTTTACAAACTTAGTTTTAATCGGAAGTTTATGAGAAGCAAGACGCAACGCTTCGCGAGCAACCTCTTCTGATACACCTGCGATTTCAAACATAATTTTTCCTGGTTTCACTACTGCTACCCATCCTTCAGGAGCACCTTTACCGGAACCCATACGAACTTCTAGGGGTTTTGCAGTGTATGGTTTATCAGGAAAGATTTTGATCCAAACTTTACCGCCACGTTTCATGTAACGTGTCATTGCAATACGAGCAGCTTCGATTTGACGACTAGTGATCCAAGTAGCTTCTGTTGCTTGTAAACCATATTCACCAAAAGCCACAGTAGTGCCACCTTTAGCTTGGCCTCTCATTTTACCACGATGTTGTTTACGATATTTCACACGTTTAGGCATTAACATAATGCATTGCCCCCTTCCTTATTTTTCTGATTTAGTTGGAAGGACTTCTCCACGATAGATCCACACTTTAACACCTAATTTACCATAGGTTGTGTCTGCTTCTGCTGTGCCATAATCGATGTCAGCACGAAGTGTGTGTAGTGGTACTGTTCCTTCGCTATAATGTTCCGCACGAGCGATATCTGCTCCACCAAGACGACCAGATACTTGTGTTTTAATCCCTTTAGCCCCAGCGCGCATTGCACGTTGAATAGATTGTTTCTGAGCACGACGGAAAGAAATACGATTCTCTAATTGACGAGCAATATTTTCAGCAACTAACGTCGCATCTAAGTCTACTTTTTTAATTTCTACGATATTGATATGAACTCGCTTGCCAGTTAAGCTGTTCAATGATTTACGTAGCGCTTCTACTTCTGAACCGCCTTTACCGATTACCATTCCTGGTTTTCCAGTATGAATTGTAATGTTTACACGGTTTGCTGCACGCTCAATGTCGATAGAAGAAACAGCAGCAATTGATAGACGGTTTTCAAGATATTCTCTTATTTTAATATCTTCATGTAGTAAGTCTGCATAATCTTTGCCTGCGTACCATTTAGACTCCCAGTCTTTAATAATACCGACACGAAGACCCGTTGGATTTACTTTTTGACCCACTGACTATCCCTCCTTCTTTTCTGTTACCACAACTGTAATGTGGCTAGTGCGTTTGTTGATTCTACTTGCACGTCCTTGTGCACGTGGACGGAAACGTTTCAAAGTAGCACCTTCATTGACATATGCTTCTGAAATCACTAGATTGTCTGTATCCATCTCATAATTATGTTCTGCATTAGCTACAGCAGAATTTAATACTTTTTCTACGACTGGAGAAGCACCGCGTTGTGTATGGCGTAATATCGCAATTGCTTCACCAACATTTTTTCCTCGAATAAGATCAACGACTAAACGTACTTTACGAGGAGCAATACGAACCGATTTAGCAACGGCTTTAGCTTGCATGTTGTGTGCCTCCTCTCATTAGCGTTTTGTTTTCTTATCGTCGCCACCGTGCCCTCTGTAAGTGCGTGTTGGCGCGAATTCTCCTAATTTATGTCCAACCATATCTTCTGTGATGTAAACCGGTACATGTTTGCGTCCGTCATACACAGCAATGGTGTGGCCAACAAAAGTAGGGAATATAGTAGAACGGCGTGACCAAGTCTTAATTACTTGTTTTTTGTCACTTTCATTTAACGTTTCAATCTTTGACATCAGATGGTCATCTGCAAAAGGTCCTTTTTTCAAACTACGACCCATGGATAAACCTCCTTTCGCAATTGAGAGACGGGTGATGTCCCGCCACTAGATTTAACTATTTTTTACGCTTACGAACGATATATTTATCACTTGGCTTATTACGTTGACGCGTTTTATATCCAAGTGTTGGTTTACCCCAAGGTGACATTGGTGACTTACGACCGATAGGAGCACGTCCTTCACCACCACCGTGCGGGTGATCATTAGGGTTCATTACAGATCCGCGTACAGTTGGGCGTTTGCCTAACCAACGAGAACGACCTGCTTTTCCAACACGTACAAGTTCATGCTCAATATTACCAACTTGACCTACAGTTGCGCGACAAGTAGATAGAATTAAACGAACTTCTCCTGATGCTAGACGAACCAACGTATATTTGTCTTCACGTCCAAGAATTTGAGCATCCGCTCCAGCTGAACGTGCTAGTTGCCCACCACGACCTGGTTTCAACTCGACATTGTGAATAATTGTACCGACAGGAATGTTAGCCAGTGGCAAAGCATTACCAAGTTTGATATCAGCATTTTCGCCAGACTCTATTTCCTGACCTACTTTTACTCCTTTAGGGGCAAGGATATAACGTTTTTCACCATCAGCATAGTTAATTAACGCAATGTTAGCTGAACGGTTTGGATCATATTCAACAGTAGCAACGCGTCCTGGTATACCATCTTTATCACGTTTGAAGTCAATGATACGGTATTGACGCTTGTGGCCGCCACCTTGATGACGAACAGTTAATTTCCCTTGATTATTACGACCGCCGCGTTTGTAAACAGGGCTTAAAAGGGATTTTTCAGGCGTATCTGTAGTGATTTCAGCAAAGTCAGATACGGACATATTACGTCTACCATTGGACGTTGGTTTAAACTTTTTAATCGCCATCTTTTTTCCCTCCTTTTACGAATTTCTTTTTTTATGCTTCAAAGAAGTCTAGTTCTTTACTATCTTCCGAAAGCTCGACAATAGCTTTTTTACGATCTGGGCGATATCCACCGTAACGACCCATACGCTTAAACTTACCTTTTAGGTTTAATGTGTTAACTTTTACAACCTTCACTCCGAAAACTAATTCTACAGCATTCTTAATTTCTGTTTTGTTTGCTTTTGGAGCTACCTCAAACGTGTATTTTTTTTCTGCCATTAAATCAGCTGAATGCTCCGTAATGACAGGGCGCTTTATAATATCACGTGGATCTTTCATTATGCAAGCACCTCCCCTGCTTTTTCAGCTGCATCCTTCGTTAGGATCAGCTTGTCATGTCCAAGCAAGTCTAGAACATTTAATTCTTCAACAGTTAATACAGTTACTGATTGAAGATTATTTGCTGAACGGATGACTGTTTCGTCTTTCTCAGCAACTACAATCAAAGCTTTCGTATCAATGCTCAAAGCTTCTAACATTTTTACTACTTCTTTTGTTTTTGGAGCATCCATTGCAATACCTTCCAAAACAACAAGATTATCTTCTTTTACTTTTGAAGACAATGCAGATTTCATTGCTAAACGACGTACTTTCTTCGGTAATTTATAGCTATAGCTGCGTGGAGTTGGTCCGAATACAGTTCCACCACCTACCCATTGCGGTGAGCGGATAGATCCTTGACGTGCACGACCAGTTCCTTTTTGGCGCCATGGTTTGCGACCACCGCCACGAACTTCAGAACGGTTTTTAACCGCATGCGTCCCTTGGCGTGTAGATGCACCTTGCATAACTACTGCTTCATGTAAAACATGCGTATTTGGCTCAATACCGAATACAGCATCGTTCAATTCTAAATCGCCAGCTTGTGTACCGTCTTGTTTCAATAGTGCTACTTTAGGCATGACATATCCTCCCTTCGTGTGTATGATTAGTTAGCCTTAATAGTACTTGTTATTTTCACGAATGATTTTTTCGCTCCAGGGACATTCCCTTTCACTAATAGAAGATTACTTTCTTCGTCTACTTTTACAACCTCAAGGTTTTGAATCGTTACTTGATCTCCACCCATACGTCCCGGAAGAGGTCTTCCTTTAAATACGCGCATTGGGTCAATAGAACCAAGTGCACCAGGACTTCTGTGGAAATGGGAACCATGGGACATTGGGCCACGTTGTTGGTTGTGACGCTTAATTGAACCTTGGAATCCTTTCCCTTTCGTTGTACCAGTAACATCGATTTTTTCTCCTGCTTCAAAAACATTCACGCTGATTTCTTGACCTACTTCATGTTCGTCAAGATTTGCGTTACGGATTTCACGAACGTAGCGCTTAGGGGTTGTGTTTGCTTTTTCAGCATGACCTTTTTCCGCCTTATTAGTACGTGATTCCTTTACATCAGCAAAACCGAGTTGTAGTGCTTCATAACCGTCATTTTCCATTGTTCTTTTTTGCAAAACAACATTTGGCTCAGCTTGAATTACTGTTACGGGAATTAATTCACCAGTTTCAGAGAAAAGCTGAGTCATGCCGATTTTACGACCTAAGATTCCTTTCGTCATCCGTTACACCTCCTATTTATAAAAAAGAATTATAATTTGATTTCAATATCCACACCAGATGGTAAGTCAAGACGCATTAGTGAATCGACCGTTTGCGGTGTAGGGTTAACAATATCGATTAGACGTTTATGTGTACGCATTTCGAATTGCTCACGTGAATCCTTGTATTTATGAACCGCACGTAATACAGTGTAAACTGATTTTTCTGTAGGCAACGGAATTGGACCAGAAACATTTGCTCCGGAACGTTTCGCTGTGTCTACAATCTTTTCAGCTGATTGATCTAAAATACGGTGATCATAAGCTTTCAAACGGATTCTAATTTTTTCTTTTGCCATTATTTTCCCTCCTTTTTTCGCCCATATTTCGTATAGACATACTCCGCGGAAATTTCTTAACCACTCGCCATGGCAAAGGGGCCGGGTGTGCCAACAACCTTCCGCTTCATCGCCTCTGATGACCAACATTCTTATTATATAGAATATAGCTGGTCAATGCAACCCTTTATCGATAATTTATAGGTAATTGCACATTTATGTATTATACTTGTTATAGCTAGTGATTGCAAGGGATGAAAGAAATTTTCTATTAGTAGTAAGCAGAAATTTTTAGCAATCTGCAAGTTTCATTTCTGAGTTAAGGTTTCTTGCACTAAAAAGCATGCTATAAATAGGTTTAGACCTTGTTGAGAAGTTCAAAAAAATAATACGAAATCAACATAATAAAAAACCGCAGATGAATGTTACATCTACGGTTTTTTTAATTACTCGTTAATTTCAGTTACAACGCCAGATCCAACTGTACGTCCGCCTTCACGAATAGAGAAGCGAGTACCATCTTCAATAGCGATTGGAGAAATAAGCTCTACAGTCATTTCAATGTTATCTCCAGGCATAACCATTTCAGTACCTTCTGGTAGAGTGATAACACCAGTTACGTCAGTAGTACGGAAATAGAATTGTGGACGATAGTTTTGGAAGAACGGAGTATGACGTCCACCTTCTTCTTTAGATAGTACGTAAACTTCAGATTTAAATTTCGTGTGTGGAGTGATTGAACCTGGTTTAGCCAACACTTGTCCACGGTTGATATCATCACGTGCTACACCACGTAGTAGTGCACCAATGTTATCGCCAGCTTCAGCGTAATCTAGAAGCTTACGGAACATTTCTACACCAGTTACAGTAGTTTTAGCAGCTTTTTCGTTAAGGCCGATGATTTCAACATCATCACCAACACGTACTTCACCACGTTCTACACGACCAGTAGCAACTGTACCACGACCAGTGATTGAGAATACGTCCTCAACTGGCATCATGAATGGTTTATCTTTGTCACGGTCTGGAGTTGGAATGTACTCATCAACTGCAGCCATAAGTTCAACGATTTTCTCTTCGTATTCTGCATCTCCTTCAATTGCTTTAAGGGCAGAACCTTTGATTACTGGTACATCATCACCAGGGAAATCGTATTCTGTTAATAGGTCACGAACTTCCATTTCAACAAGTTCAAGAAGCTCTTCGTCATCTACCATATCTGTTTTGTTAAGGAATACAACGATGGAAGGTACCCCAACGTTTTTAGATAGTAGGATGTGCTCACGAGTTTGTGGCATTGGACCATCTGCAGCAGATACTACTAGGATAGCGCCGTCCATTTGAGCAGCACCAGTGATCATGTTTTTAACATAGTCAGCGTGTCCTGGGCAGTCAACGTGTGCATAGTGACGAGTGTCAGTTTCATATTCTACGTGAGAAGTTGCGATAGTGATTCCACGCTCTTTCTCTTCTGGCGCGTTATCGATTTGGTCATAAGCCATTTCAGTACCTTTACCAGATTTTTTGTGCATTACAATTGTAATTGCTGCAGTTAACGTAGTTTTACCATGGTCAACGTGTCCAATTGTACCAACGTTCACGTGACTTTTAGAGCGATCGAACTTTTCTTTAGCCATTTATAGTTCCTCCTTTAAATAAGTAAAAGTGTTTTTTTAATATTTATGGTTAGCTAAGAAACAATACTTCCTATCATTTCTTAGCCTTTAATACAAGTTATACTTTAGATTAATTAAAAAATCAATTATTCGCCTGCATTTTTCTTAATTATTTCTTCAGAAATACTCTTAGGTACTTCTTCATAATGATCAAAATGCATTGTGAATGTTCCGCGACCTTGTGTGTTAGAACGTAGAGCCGTTGCATAACCGAACATTTCAGCTAAAGGCACGAAACCTTTAACAACTTGAAGTGGTCCACGCGCTTCCATTCCTTCTACACGACCACGACGTGCTGTAACATCACCCATAATATCTCCCATGTACTCTTCTGGGATAACAATTTCTACTTTTGCAATAGGCTCAAGTAGAACTGGGCTACATTTGTTTTTAGCAGCTTTTAGTGCTAATGAACCAGCAACTTTAAACGCCATCTCGTTTGAGTCAACGTCATGGTAACTACCATCATATAGTGTTGCTTTCACATCGATTAATGGATAGCCAGCTAATACACCATTTTCCAATGCTTCTTCGATACCATTTTGTACAGAAGGAATATATTCTCTAGGAACTACCCCACCAACAATTTTATTTTCAAATTCGAAGCCAGCGCCTTCTTCGTTTGGTTCAAATTTAACCCAAACGTGACCGTATTGTCCACGACCACCAGACTGACGTACGAATTTCCCTTCAACTTCAGCAGATGAACGGAATGTTTCGCGATAAGAAACCTGTGGAGCACCAACATTCGCTTCTACTTTAAACTCACGTTTTAGACGGTCAACAATGACATCAAGGTGAAGTTCACCCATACCAGAGATAATGGTTTGCCCTGTTTCTTCATCTGTCTCCGTTTTAAATGTTGGATCTTCTTCGGCTAATTTTCCTAAAGCAATTGCCATTTTATCTTGGTCTGCTTTTGTTTTTGGTTCGATTGCTACACCAAGTACTGGTTCTGGGAATTCCATGGATTCAAGAATAACTAGGTTTTTCTCGTCACAAAGAGTATCACCAGTAGATGTATCTTTTAAACCAACTGCAGCTGCGATCTCACCAGCATAAACTCTAGAGATCTCTTCACGCGAATTCGCATGCATTTGTAAAATACGTCCTACACGCTCACGTTTATCCTTCACAGAGTTTTTCACGTAAGAACCGGAATCTAATGTCCCAGAGTATACGCGGAAGAAAGTAAGTTTCCCTACATACGGGTCCGTCATAACCTTAAATGCTAACGCAGAGAATGGTGCATTATCATCAGAAGGACGAGTTACTTCTTCTTCTGTTTGAGGTACAATACCCTCAATAGCAGCTACATCCGTTGGAGCAGGAAGATAATCAATAACACCATCAAGCATTAATTGAACACCCTTGTTTTTAAATGCTGATCCAGCATAAACTGGATAAAACTCAACATTTAGTGTAGCTTTACGAATTGCCAGCTTAAGTTCTTCGTTAGAAATTTCTTCCCCTTCTAAATACTTCATCATTAAGTCTTCATCAAGTTCAGAAACAGCCTCAATTAGGCTAGCACGAAGTTCTTCAGCTTTATCTTTATATTCTGCAGGAATCTCACGTGATTCTGCACGAGTACCAAGATCATCTTCATAATAGAATGCTTTCATGGTGATCAAGTCAATCAGACCTTCAAAATCATCTTCAGCACCGATTGGTAACTGAACCGGATGTGCATTAGCACCTAAGCGCTCTTTTAATGTTCCGGTCGAATAAAGGAAATCAGCACCGACTTTATCCATTTTGTTAATGAATACAATACGAGGTACACCATAAGTTGTTGCTTGACGCCATACTGTTTCTGTCTGTGGTTCAACACCAGATTGGGCATCAAGAACCGTTACTGCACCATCAAGTACACGTAAAGAACGTTCAACTTCTACAGTGAAGTCTACGTGTCCAGGTGTATCGATGATGTTAATACGATGTTCTTTCCAAGCAGCAGTCGTTGCTGCGGAAGTAATTGTAATTCCGCGTTCTTGCTCCTGCTCCATCCAGTCCATCTGTGAAGCACCTTCATGTGTTTCACCAATCTTATGAATACGTCCTGTATAGAAAAGAATACGCTCGGTAGTAGTGGTCTTACCTGCATCAATGTGTGCCATAATACCAATATTACGCGTCTTTTCCAAGGAGAATTCTCTAGCCATGTATTCTTCTCCTTCCTAGCTTGGGTTTGTTTTAAATTACCAGCGATAGTGTGCGAATGCTTTGTTAGCTTCCGCCATTTTGTGCATTTCTTCGCGTTTTTTAACAGAAGCGCCTGTATTATTAGAAGCATCTAAAATTTCGTTTGCAAGGCGTTCTTCCATTGTTTTTTCCCCGCGTAGGCGAGAATAATTCACGATATAACGTAGACCTAATGCTTGGCGACGTTCCGGGCGTACTTCCATCGGTACTTGGTAGTTAGATCCACCAACACGACGTGCACGAACCTCAAGAACTGGCATTACATTTTTCATTGCCTGCTCAAATACTTCCATTGCATTTTGACCGCTTCTTTCTGAAACAAGTTCAAATGCGCGATAAAGAATTTTTTGAGCTTTCCCTCTTTTTCCATCAACCATAATTTGGTTAATTAAACGAGTCACTAATTTTGATTGATAAAGTGGATCTGGCAAGACATCGCGTTTAGGTACTGGTCCTTTACGTGGCATATGTCCTTCCTCCTTTCTTCTGTCTGGTATATAGTCACTTACTTATTTTTTTGATTTTTTCGTACCGTATTTAGAACGACCTTGTTTACGTCCTTCTACACCTGCAGTATCTAGCGCACCACGAACAATGTGATAACGTACACCAGGTAAGTCTTTAACACGACCTCCACGTAGAAGTACAACACTGTGCTCTTGCAGATTGTGACCAATTCCAGGGATATATGCAGTTACTTCCATGTTGTTAGAAAGACGTACACGTGCATATTTACGAAGCGCTGAGTTTGGTTTCTTAGGTGTTAGTGTACCAACACGAGTACAAACGCCACGTTTTTGTGGAGAATTTTGATCTGTGAATTTCTTTTTGAAGCTATTGTACCCTTTATTAAGTGCTGGAGAGTCAGACTTCTTTGGTTTGCTTACGCGTCCTTTGCGTACAAGCTGATTAATAGTAGGCATTCTATTTTCCTCCTTTCTTTATCTATATCATCTGTTCAACTAATGATCTTAGCGGGATGTTTAATTCCACACATCCAGGTGGTTCATCTTTTGGCAAAAAACAAAGTTTTAACGATTTTTCGTCAAAACTATCCATGTTTAATTGCCACTGTTGATGCCCCCACCTCAATGCCACATGCAGCTCCGAGTTTTTCTTTAGAATCCACATAATGACATGGGATATCAAGCTCTTTAGCCAAACTTGAAACTTTTTGTGTCATATGTTGATCAGCATCATCAGCAATAAACACTTCACTTATCTCACCATTTTTCATGGCTTTAAGTGTTTGCTTTAATCCGATAATTACCCTTGATTGAACTTGCATTACTTTTTCATAAGACATTCCATATCCTCCAAAGCAACAAGTATAATCGGAAGCACCTTGAATATTCTATCACTGGCATTTTTTTATGTCAATATAAAAATAGATATTTTTACACTTCCGTCAAGCTCACTTGTCCTTTTTATACTGTACTATATGGACTCCTCACATATCAATTACGATATGCAAGGAGTCATTTTCTTATTGTACAGTTTCTGTTGTTTCTTCTACTTCTTCAACTTCTATTGGTTCATCAGTTGCTGGTTGTACTTTACGATATCGCTGCATTCCCGTACCAGCTGGTACAAGTTTACCAATAATAACATTCTCTTTAAGACCAAGTAATTCATCGCGCTTACCTTTAATTGCTGCATCGGTAAGAACTCTTGTTGTTTCTTGGAAGGATGCTGCAGATAAGAATGAATCTGTTTCAAGAGATGCTTTTGTAATACCAAGTAATACCGGTTTTCCAATAGCAGGTTGATATCCTTCATTTAGCACCGTGTGGTTGGCATCTCTAAATTGATGAAGCTCTAACAACGATCCTGGCAGTACATTCGTATCTCCAGAATCTGTTACACGGATCTTACGAAGCATCTGGCGTACCATTACTTCTACGTGCTTATCACCAATTTCTACCCCTTGCATTCGGTAAACTCGTTGAACTTCCCGTAGCAAGTAGTCTTGCACGCCTTCTACACCTTGAATGCGTAAGAGATCTTTTGGATCAATCGAACCTTCTGTTAGTTCTTGACCTGCAATGATTTCATCGCCCACAGTAACCTTAAGTCGAGCATTATAAGGAACGGTATAGGAACGTTGTTCGACTTCACCTTGAACAACCACTTCTTGTCGGTCTTTTACTTCCTTGATTTCATGTACCGTACCGAAAATTTCACTAATAACCGCTTGCCCTTTCGGATTACGCGCTTCAAATAATTCTTGGATACGCGGTAGACCTTGAGTAATATCGTCTCCAGCAACACCACCAGTATGGAATGTACGCATCGTTAGCTGTGTACCTGGTTCACCGATAGATTGAGCGGCAATAATTCCTACTGCTTCACCAACTTCAACGTCAGCACCAGTTGCTAGGTTTCGACCATAACATTTTTGGCAAACACCATGTTTGGTGTTACAAGTAAACGCACTGCGGATCGTTACCTTCTCAATACCCGCTTCGGTAATTTGTTTCGCTTGATCCTCAGAAATTAAGGCGTCAGCTTCAACAAGTACTTCGTTGGTTTCAGGATGTTTCACTTCATAGAATGCTATACGTCCGATTAAACGATCAATTAATGGTTCAATCATTTCCGAACCTTCTTGTAAAGCAGATACGGTTAACCCTCGATCCGTACCACAGTCTTGTTCGCGAACAATAACATCTTGTGCAACATCAACAAGTCGTCTTGTTAGGTAACCAGAATCGGCCGTCTTCAATGCTGTATCAGCAAGACCTTTACGAGCACCGTGCGTAGAAATAAAGTACTCTAATACAGTTAACCCTTCACGGAAGCTTGATTTAATCGGTAATTCAATAATCTTACCAGCTGGGTTTGCCATTAGCCCACGCATACCGGCAAGCTGCGTAAAGTTAGATGCGTTACCCCTTGCACCAGAATCACTCATCATAAAGATAGGGTTTCTACTGCTAAGTGAGTGCATTAACTTATCTTGAATGGTATCTTTCGCTTGTGACCAGACAGAAATAACTCGATCATAACGTTCATCATCTGTAATCAGACCACGACGGAACTGTTTCAGGACTTTATCTACTTTCATTTGTGCTTCTTCGAGTATTTCTTCTTTCTCTGGAAGTACCACGATATCAGAAATACCTACGGTCATACCCGCTTTTGTAGAGTAACTAAAGCCAAGGTCTTTCATTCTATCTAACATTTTTGAGGTTTCGCTAATTTTAAACCGTTTAAAGACTTCAGCAATAATATCACCCAAGAATCCTTTTTTGAACGGTTTTATGATTTCGCGAGATTGAATAACCTCTTTAATGTCTGTTCCTTTTTCCACAAAGTACATTTCTGGGGTACGTTCCTCCAGATTAGCCTGTGTAGGTTCGTTAATATACGGGAACGACTCTGGTAAAATCTCGTTAAAAATTAACTTACCAACTGTCGTAATCAATAATTGAGATTGGCGTTCATCTGAGAAAGATTTATTGCTTAATCCAGAAGTGTGCACTGCCACTCTAGTGTGCAAGTGAACATATCCATTTTGGTAAGCTAGCAATGCTTCATTTAAATCATTAAACACAGAACCCTCGCCAATAGCATTCTCGCGTTCAAGTGTAAGATAATAGTTACCCAATACCATATCCTGAGATGGAGTAACAACCGGCTTCCCATCTTTCGGGTTAAGGATGTTTTGCGCAGCTAACATAAGAATTCTTGCTTCTGCTTGCGCCTCTGCAGATAACGGTACGTGAACAGCCATTTGGTCACCATCAAAGTCGGCGTTATAAGCTGTACATACTAACGGATGCAGTCGAATCGCACGACCTTCCACTAGTGTAGGTTCGAAAGCTTGAATACCTAACCTGTGTAGCGTTGGTGCACGGTTAAGCAATACTGGATGCTCTTTAATTACTTCTTCTAAAACATCCCAAACCTCCGGATGCACGCGTTCAACTTTCCGTTTTGCCGATTTAATATTATGTGCAATCCCTTTTTCTACAAGTTCTTTCATGATAAATGGTTTGAAAAGCTCTAGCGCCATTTCTTTTGGCAATCCACATTGATACATCTTCAAATGTGGCCCAACGACGATTACTGAACGTCCAGAGTAGTCTACACGTTTACCTAATAGGTTTTGACGGAAGCGTCCTTGTTTCCCTTTCAACATATGGGAAAGAGATTTTAGTGGACGATTTCCAGGACCGGTTACCGGACGACCACGGCGGCCATTATCAATCAATGCATCTACCGCTTCTTGTAGCATACGCTTTTCATTTTGAACAATAATGCTCGGTGCACCTAGGTCTAACAAACGTTTTAGTCGGTTGTTCCGATTGATTACACGGCGATATAGGTCATTTAAATCTGATGTAGCAAAACGACCGCCATCTAGTTGAACCATTGGACGAATTTCCGGTGGAATAACTGGTAAAACATCTAAAATCATCCAAGATGCTTCGTTCCCAGAATGGCGGAAAGACTCCAATACTTCTAATCGCTTAATAGCACGTGTTCTGCGCTGTCCTTGTGCTGTTTTTAACTCTTCTTTTAATACATCTACTTCTTTTTCTAAGTCAATGTCTTGCAGTAACTTACGGATTGCTTCTGCACCCATTTGGGCTTTAAAAGATTTTCCGTATTTATCGTAATAAGCCCGGTATTCCTTTTCAGACAATAATTGTTTCTTTTCTAAAGGTGTATTCCCAGTTTCTGTCACAATATACGCAGCGAAGTAAATTACTTCCTCTAACGCACGTGGCGACATGTCTAAAACAAGACCCATTCGGCTTGGGATTCCTTTAAAATACCAAATATGGGATACTGGTGCTGCTAGTTCAATGTGACCCATACGTTCACGACGAACTTTAGCTTTCGTTACCTCTACTCCACAACGGTCACAAACAACACCTTTATAGCGTACTCGTTTGTATTTCCCGCAATGACATTCCCAATCTTTTTGCGGCCCAAAAATTCGTTCGCAGAACAATCCATCTTTTTCAGGCTTTAGTGTACGGTAATTAATCGTTTCAGGCTTTTTAACTTCACCATATGACCATGAACGAATTTTCTCCGGTGAAGCCAAACCTATTTTCATATACTCAAAATTATTTACATCTAGCAAGGGGCCAACCTCCCTTTTAGTGTCCGATTTTACCAAGCTACCAATGTATCTGATTTATAATTGAAAGCTTTTAGGTTGACTCCTGTAAAGCCAACCTATTTAGCTTTTAATTTTCTTCTACTTCAATATTAAGCTTACTTGCCTGCTGTGTTTCTTCTTCCTCTAATTCACGCATTTCTATTTCTTCTTCATCGCTAGACAGCATTTTGACATCCATACCAAGGCTTTGCAATTCTTTAATTAGTACTTTAAAGGATTCAGGTACTCCAGGTTCTGGTACATTATCGCCTTTTACAATTGCCTCGTATGTTTTAACACGTCCGACAACATCATCCGATTTCACTGTTAAGATTTCTTGCAGTGTATAAGCAGCACCATAAGCCTCAAGTGCCCATACCTCCATCTCACCGAAACGCTGACCACCAAATTGTGCTTTACCACCAAGTGGTTGTTGCGTTACTAGAGAATAAGGACCTGTTGAACGAGCATGTAACTTGTCATCAACCATATGCGCAAGTTTGATCATATACATGACACCTACTGACACACGATTGTCAAATGGTTCACCAGATCTTCCATCGTAAAGAATGGTTTTGGCATCTCTAGGCATGCCAGCTTCTTCAAGTGTCTCCCAAACATCTTCTTCCCTCGCACCATCAAATACTGGTGTAGCAACATGAAGACCAAGAGCTCTTGCAGCCATACCTAAATGTAATTCAAACACCTGTCCGATGTTCATTCGTGATGGTACCCCCAATGGGTTAAGCATAATATCAATTGGCGTACCGTCTGGTAAGAAAGGCATATCCTCTTCTGGTAAGATTTTAGAAATAACACCTTTATTACCGTGTCGACCGGCCATTTTATCTCCTTCGTGTATTTTACGTTTTTGCACAATATATACACGAACCAATTCATTCACTCCTGGAGGTAATTCGTCACCGTCTTCGCGGTTAAAGATTTTAACATCTAAAACAATACCACCAGCTCCATGAGGCACACGTAATGAAGTATCACGAACTTCTCGAGCTTTTTCACCAAAGATGGCATGAAGGAGGCGTTCTTCAGCTGATAATTCGGTAACCCCTTTTGGTGTTACTTTACCAACTAGAATATCTCCATCAGAGACTTCAGCACCAACGCGAATAATTCCATATTCGTTTAGGTTTTTCAAGGCATCTTCTCCAACGTTTGGAATGTCTCTAGTGATTTCTTCCGGTCCAAGCTTCGTATCACGTGCTTCGGACTCATACTCCTCAATATGAATGGAAGTATAAACATCATCTTTTACAAGTCGTTCACTCATAATAATGGCGTCCTCGTAGTTATAACCTTCCCATGTCATGAAACCGACAAGAACGTTGCGTCCAAGCGCAAGTTCACCGTCCTCCATTGATGGACCATCGGCTAGGATTTCACCTTTCGTTACACGGTCACCTTCACTGACAATTGGGCGTTGGTTATAACACGTACCTTGGTTAGAACGAATAAACTTTTGCATTTTATATTCATCAAGATCACCTTTAACTTCTTTTCCATCTACATTTGAGATTCTACGAACATGTACTTGCTTAGCTTCTACGCGCTCTACAACACCTTCGTGACGACAAATAATTGCAGCTCCAGAATCCTTACCATTTACATATTCCATTCCAGTACCGACAATCGGTGCTTCAGGTTGCATCAACGGTACAGCTTGACGCTGCATGTTTGCACCCATTAAGGCTCGGTTAGAGTCATCGTTTTCTAAGAAAGGAATACAAGCAGTCGCAGCTGATACCACCTGTTTTGGTGACACATCCATATAATCAAGTTTTTCACGTGGAACAATCGTGTTCTCCCCACGGAAACGAGCAATTACTTCTTCATCAGCAAATCGACCATCTTCTGTAAGTTTGGCATTTGCCTGAGCAACAACATAGTTATCTTCCTCATCAGCAGTAAGGTAATCGATCTGTGCCGTTACTTTACCTGTCTCTGGATCAACGCGGCGATAAGGTGTTTCGATAAACCCAAATTTATTGACCTTGGCAAAACTTGATAACGAGTTAATTAAACCAATATTCGGACCTTCCGGTGTTTCAATTGGACACATACGTCCATAGTGAGAATAGTGAACGTCACGTACTTCAAACCCTGCGCGTTCACGCGTCAAACCACCAGGACCTAGTGCAGACAAACGCCGTTTATGTGTTAGCTCAGCAAGCGGATTGGTTTGATCCATGAATTGTGACAATTGCGAGCTACCAAAGAATTCCTTGATAGAAGCAATAACCGGACGAATATTAATCAACTGTTGTGGCGTGATACTCGATGTGTCTTGGATCGACATTCTCTCCCGAACCACACGCTCCATACGAGACAGGCCGATACGGAATTGATTCTGTAATAATTCCCCAACAGAACGCAAGCGACGATTACCTAAATGATCGATATCATCTGTGTCTCCTACTTGATGAAGTAAATTAAAGAAGTAACTGATTGCAGATAAAATGTCAGCTGGTGTAATATTCTTAACACCTGCATCAATACCCGCATTTCCGATTACATTTAATTCTCTTTCTCCGCTCGGGTCAGTAGGGTCAACGATTTTAATGGATTGAAGTAAAATCTCATCATCCAGTACTCCATCTTTTGGTTCAAGTACTTTTTCACCGATTTTTTCTTCTTCACGTTCTAGGTAAGGAATGATTTTGTTTAGTAATTTTCTTTCTAACTTGTCACCTTTTTCAGCTAATACTTCACCAGTTTCTGGATCGACAACCGATTCTGCTAGCACTTGGTTAAACAAGCGATTTTTTATATGAAGCTTTTTGTTCATTTTGTAACGACCTACATGTGCAAGGTCATAACGTTTTGGATCAAAAAAGCGAGAAACTAACAAACTCTTGGCGTTTTCAACAGTTGGTGGCTCTCCAGGACGTAAGCGCTCATAGATTTCCAGCAACGCTTTTTCTGTTGTTTCTGTGTTATCCTTTTCGAGTGTGTTTTTTAGGTACTCATTATCACCTATCAGGTCAATTATTTCCTGATCCGTACCAAAACCAAGTGCACGTAAGAGCACAGTGATTGGCAATTTACGTGTACGATCGATACGGACGTGAACAACGTCTTTGGCATCTGTTTCAAACTCCAACCAAGCTCCTCGGTTAGGAATAACAGTTGCAGCAACGCCCCTCTTCCCATTTTTATCTATTTTTTCATTATAATAAACACTAGGTGATCGTACGAGCTGCGAAACGATAACACGTTCTGCACCATTAATTACAAAAGTACCTGTATCTGTCATTAATGGAAAATCACCCATGAACACTTCCTGCTCTTTCACTTCACCAGTTTCATTGTTAATTAAACGAACCTTCACACGAAGCGGAGCATTGTACGTTACATCTCTTTCTTTTGATTCATCCACTGGATATTTAGGCTCTCCTAAACTGTAGTCGACAAATTCAAGTGATAAATTACCTGTGAAGTCTTCAATTGGTGAAATATCTTGAAACATTTCTCGTAGACCCTCTTCTAAAAACCAATCATATGATGCGGTTTGGATCTCGATTAGATTCGGCAACTCTAATACTTCGCTGATACGTGCATAGCTTCTACGCTGGCGGTGCCGTCCATACTGAACTAATTGTCCTGTCAACTGCTTCACCCCTTAAATCATACATTTTTTTCGTAGATTGTAATTCTACTCCAAATTTAATATAATTAGAAAAACCGAAATAGAAGCAAAAGCTCCCTTTGGTTTTTCGAATATCGATTAACATAAATCGCTAAACATACTTAACAGACTTGCAATACTTTATCATTACAAGCGTATACTATTGGTTCATCTGATAACAAGTTAGAAAGATCATTCATGAAACAAATTCCTCACTTTATGAACTTAGTAAAATTAGCGAAACAAAAGCCAATTTTTTCCGATTTTACCATTGTTTCCGAAGTTCAATGAAATATACCTAGTGAATTCATGAATTAAATCCTTGACATAAGAACCCCCATGTTAGCATTTTTCTATCTTATCACAAGTGAGGTGGCGGGTCAAACGTTAGTGGCCCGAAAGATATAATAACCTTTGTTTTTTGCAACCACTTCAACTTCACCAAACAGACTTGCTAGTTTCTCTTTGGCAGAGGGAGCTCCTTGCTTTTTTTGAATGACCACCCATAATTCACCATGTTCTTTCAATACTTGTTGAGCCTCCACAAACATTTGGTGTACTACTTTTTTACCCGCCCGTATAGGAGGATTAGTGAGGATGGCTGCAAAACTTCTGTTTTTAACAGCGGATAAACGATCACTCTCCATACATTCAACATTAGTAACTTGATTTCGAGAAGCGTTCTGCTCAGCTAATGCAATTGCACGTTCATTAATATCAACCATAACAAGATGGCGATCTTTATACTTGTCTGCAATTGCGATACCAATTGGCCCATAACCACAACCAAGATCTAATAGATCACCTGTAATAGCCGGTTCTTTAAATTGTTCAATCAACTGTTTACTCCCGAAATCTACTTCATTTTTAGAGAACACACCGATGTCACTTGTAAATGTAAAAGTTTTACCGTTTAATAGATAATCCCAAGTTTCTGGTGAACTTTTTGTTTGAGGTTTTTGCGAAAAGTAATGCTCTGTCATTTGGCACCTACTTTTAATTAAAAATTGAAGGCTGTATTCATTATTATTAAAAGCCGCATATTCCATAGCTTCTATTATAAGATATATAGAGAGCCCGCCGCAGTAATACGACGAGCTCCAGATATTGAAATTAATTACTTAACTTCTACAGTTGCACCTGCTTCTTCTAGCTTACCTTTAACTTCTTCAGCGTCTTCTTTAGATACGCCTTCTTTTACTGGTTTTGGTGCATTATCAACAAGGTCTTTTGCATCTTTAAGACCTAGACCAGTGATTTCACGTACTGCTTTAACAACCTTAATTTTAGAAGCGCCAGCATCATTAAGCACTACATCAAATTCAGTTTGTTCTTCAGCAGCTTCGCCACCGCCAGCAGCTCCACCTGCTACTGCTACAGGTGCTGCAGCTGTTACTCCAAATTCTTCTTCAATTGCTTTCACTAAATCATTAAGTTCTAATACAGACATTTCTTTAACTGCATCAATGATTTGTTCTTTAGTCATGATATTTTTCCTCCTAATTTTTATAAATTATTTATTGTTTATACCGAAACGGTCCAATTAAGCGCCTTGTTCCTCTTTTTGATCTGCAACTGCTTGAGTAGCATATGCAAGATTACGAATTGGTGCTTGAAGCACACTAAGAAGCATAGATACCATACCTTCGTAATTTGGAAGATCTGCTAATTCTTTAATTTGATCAATTGTAGCAACATTCCCTTGAATTACGCCACCTTTGATTTCAAGTGCTTCATGTTTTTTAGCAAACTCATTCAGGACTCTTGCTGGAGCTACTACATCGTCATTACTAAATGCAACAGCAGACGGTCCAACAAGCGTTTCACTAAGATCATTTAATTCAGCAGCCTCTACCGCGCGGCGAGTCATAGAGTTTTTGTACACTTTGAATTCTATCCCCTCTGCACGCAGTTGCTGACGTAGCTCTGTTACTTCTGCAACATTCAAACCTCGGTAATCTACTACTACTGAAGTTTCACTTGCCAAGAATTTATCTTTAATTTCTTCGACAAGTTGTTTCTTTTGTTCGATAATATCAGACATTCTTCCACCTCCTAAAAGTTACTTATTATACCGTATTCTCAAAGCAATTATAGTTATTAAAAAAGCTCCCACGCAGACATGGGAGCTTATTTTTATTGGAATCACACATCAGTCGATTACCAATTTATTTATAAACACCTCGGCAGGATGAATTAAACGTCTGCGCGTCCCTGCTGTCTACGGTACAACATATTCTTTTATCGCCAAAAATCAGTATAACGAATTCTTAATAAAAAGTCAATAACTTTTTATCGACGAACCATATTTGAAACGTCAACACGGATTCCAGGCCCCATCGTTGAAGCGACAGATGCATTTTTCATGTACGTCCCTTTAGAAGCTTGAGGCTTCGCTTTAACAAGCGTATCTGTAATAGCTTCAAAGTTCTCAACAAGTTTCTGATTATCAAATGAAATCTTGCCGATTGGAACATGAATGTTAGCAGATTTATCAACACGGTATTCAACTTTACCCGCTTTAATATCTTGAACAGCTTTTTCTACTTCAAATGTAACTGTTCCTGTTTTTGGATTCGGCATTAGACCTTTTGGTCCTAATACACGTCCAAGTTTACCAACTTCTGCCATCATGTCTGGAGTAGCAACTACTACATCAAACTCAAACCAGCCTTGGTTAATTTTGTTGATATAGTCAGATTCTCCAACATAATCAGCACCAGCAGCTTCCGCTTCTTTCGCTTTATCACCTTTAGCGAAAACAAGCACTCGTTGTGATTTACCTGTTCCATGAGGAAGCACCATTGCTCCCCGAATTTGTTGATCTGCTTTCTTCGGATCTACTCCTAAACGAAAAGCAGCTTCTACTGTTTCATCGAAATTAGCTTTTGCAGTCTCTTTAACTAGAGCAATTGCTTCAGCTACTTCATATGATTTTGAACGATCAACAAGCTTCAAAGCTTCTTGATGTTTTTTTCCTTTTTTAGCCATTTTATTTCCTCCTCTAATGTGGTTATAACGGTTATACCTCCCACTTATAAAAGCACGACCCGGCTTTTATAAAGCTTAAGAGGATAATTTGGTACCAAACCGAATTATCATCTTCACGAAAAAGGTTGCGAGAGGCAACCCAACCGCAACCTATACCGTACTCTCAGTAAACATTCCAATGCAAAGATTGGCTTCGCAAAGTAAGAATGCTGACTAGTCAACAAGCTAAATAGCTACTGTTGACTGCACATAGGTCATCATGATTAGTCTTCGATGTTGATACCCATGCTGCGTGCGGTTCCTTCAACCATGCGCATCGCTGCTTCTACGTCAGCAGCATTTAAATCAGGCATTTTTGTTTCTGCGATTTCTTTTACTTTATCGCGTTTAATTGTAGCGACTTTATTACGATTAGGCTCACCTGAAGCAGTTTCAATACCAGCTGCTTTTTTCAACAGCACAGCTGCAGGTGGAGTTTTTGTAATAAATGTAAATGAACGGTCTTCAAACACCGTAATTTCAACAGGGATAATCATACCCGCTTGATCTTGCGTACGTGCGTTGAATTCTTTACAGAATCCCATGATATTCACACCTGCCTGACCTAATGCAGGACCTACTGGCGGAGCTGGATTTGCTTTCCCAGCCGGGATTTGTAATTTTACAAGCTTAATTACTTTTTTAGCCACGAGACACACCTCCTTAAAGTCCGTGATGTGGTAATAGGGTCCTTGTGATGCCCTCCCACTCAAATTTGTTCTACCTATGGGGTAGATACATGAATAACAAAAGAATTTTAGCATGGATTTTAAAATAATGCAAGGTTTGTCTAATTTTCTTTTGTTGTTTTATGATAGTTTTTCAATTTGAGAGAAGTCCAATTCTACAGGTGTCTCTCTGCCAAACATATTTACGTGAACTTTCACTTTTTGTTTATCCGTATCTATATTTTCAATACTGCCTGTGAAATCAGTAAAGGGGCCATCTGTTACTCGTACATTTTCTTTTAATTCAAAGTCAAACTGTACGACAGCTTCATCCACACCCATACGTTTTAGCACACTCTCTACTTCATCTGGCAGCAATGGAGTTGGTTTCGTTCCACCGCCACTTGAACCAATAAAGCCAGTTACACCAGGTGTATTCCTTACCACATACCAAGAATCATCAGTCATAACCATCTCTGTTAATACATAACCAGGAAAGAACTTTTTCTTCGTTACTTTCTTCTTCCCATTTTTTATTTCCGTTTCTTCATCCTCTGGGACAATAACACGGAAGATCTTGTCTTCCATCCCCATTGATTGGACACGTTTTTCTAAATTCATTTTTACTTTGTTCTCATAACCAGAGTATGTGTGAACGACATACCAATTTTTCTCCATTTTATTAGGACAATCTAACTTTGTCCTTCCCTCCCTTTTACTATTAGTCATTTTATATGAAATGAGGGGATATCCCCTTAATTTTCAATTGATTCTCATTACATTTATTTGCCAATTTAAAAAACCCGTTTTCCTCCGGGTTTTTCTAAAAAGTCGTATATTATTCTTCATTATAGCATATTTATCCTATAAATATTCAATCAATATTATAACAGATTCAAAATTTGTGTAATTCCAAGATCAATTAAAAAGAAAAATAATGCCATGAAAGCTACTGTTGTAATAACCGTAATTGTATAACTAGTTAATTCCTTGCCGCTTGGCCAGCTAACTTTTTTCATTTCTCTTGAAACATTTTTTAAGAAACGAAACATACTTGTACCCCCTACCTAACCTGAAAATCGTGGGTCACCTTATCTATTTTTGACCCTTACTAGCTAACCCCATACTATATTCAGCGCATCGGAGTCTATTTCGTCTCACGGTGCAGCGTATGCTTACCGCAAACTTTGCAGTATTTTTTCACTTCCAGCCGTGCAGGTTGTGTGGATACATTCTTATGTGTGGTATAATTTCTACTTGAACATTCTGCACATGCCAAAGTTATCTTTTTGTTCATAACGTCACCTCAAACGAGGGAATAATCTACTATCAACTCTAGCACGCTTGCAATATCGTGTCAATATATCTCCTAATGTGTAAGCTCATTCCCTTCTATGAGCTGCTCTAATTTGCGCTTCACTCGTTGAAGCGCATTATCAATAGACTTTACATGCCGGTTAAGATCCACAGATATCTCCTGATACGTCCTACCGTCCAGATAAAGATGAAGCACTTTCTTCTCTAATTCGCTTAACAATTCTGATAATTTTAGTTCCATATCCCCAAACTTCTCTCTATTTATCAAAAGCTCCTGCGGGTCTATGGCTTTTGATCCTGCAATCACATCTAATAAAGTGCGGTCAGTCTCTTCATCATAAATTGGCTTGTCCAAAGATACATAGGAATTAAGAGGAATATGCTTTTGCCGAGTGGCGGTTTTAATTGCTGTAATAATTTGTCTAGTAACACATAATTCTGCAAAAGCTTTAAAAGACGATAGCTTGTCCCCGTCATAATCACGGATCGCCTTATACAGGCCAATCATCCCTTCCTGAATAATATCCTCTTTATCAGCGCCTATTAAGAAATAGGTTCGAGCTTTTGCCCGTACAAAATTCCTATACTTATGTATTAAATAATCCAGCGCTTGACTATTTCCTTGATGGATAAGCTGCAATATCCCCTCATCATCCAACATACTCAAATGCTTCTCGTCAATCTCCATATGGTTGGCACTCACCAAGATGACCCCCTGACTACCACGCAGTCAATTTAAAACTTATTATACAGGAAGCGCTTTATAATCGTCAACACAGCAAAAGAGGAGAATGATGCGGTTTAACCCTATTTTTACATTTCTCCCCTTCGCCACTTCTCAAATTTTTCCAGAACGGCTTGGTCCAACTCAATTTTCATATGAGCCTGGGTTTTATGATGCAGATCGATTGTTGCTTCTATTTCTTTTTCTATATTTTTCGATTCTATAAATAGCTCTCTTGCCGACTTTCGTAAAGCTCCACTACCAAATATTGTACGTTGTTCAGCGTAATCCGAAGTTGCAACATACACTTGGGTTTGAATGTTTTTCACTTCTTTTACTAGCTTCTCTATACATTCATCAGCTGTTTCTTTCTCTTTAGTAAAGATAACTTCCACATCGTATGCCTTTAGTTTACTGGCAATTCCTCTAACATAGTAAGCATCAAAAACAACAATCACTCGATACCCCGAATAAGCTTGATATTCTGCCATTAGTTCGATTAAGCGATCTCTAGCTTGTCCAACATCTTTCTCTTTTAGTTTCTGAAGTTCTTCCCATGCTCCAATTATGTTATATCCATCAACAATTACTACAATCATCTTTATTCACCAACAGGAAACCTTTTGCGATAAACCTCGTACAATAGTAGCCCACAGGCAACGGACGCGTTTAAAGAGGAAACTTTTCCTTTCATCGGAAGGCTGACCGTCCAATCGCACTTCTTTTGAACTAAACGACTCATCCCTTTTCCTTCGTTACCTATCACAATCGCAATCGGTAATGTACCATCCAGCTTCCTGTAGTCTTCCGTCGCATTTGCTTCTGTCCCAACCACCCATATATGGCGATCTTTTAATTCATCAATTGTAGTTGCAATATTGGTCACTCTAGCTACCGGAATATGCTCAATTGCACCTGCCGCAGTTTTAGCAACGGTTGCTGTTAATCCTACGGAGCGACGTTTAGGAATAATAACCCCATGTGCTCCCACAGCATCAGCAGAACGGAGAATAGAACCCAAGTTATGAGGGTCTTCCAATTCATCTAAGATGATAAAGAAAGGTGATTCTGACCGCTCCTGTGCTTTCTGGAACAAGTCATCCAACGTAGCATAGTTATAGGAAGCTACATAGGCAACCACCCCTTGATGATTACCATTGGATAGCTGATCTAATTTACGCTTTGGCACTTTCTGTACAATTGTCCCTGCAGTTTTACCGAATTGAATAATTTTACCTTGTGTGGTCGCATTCAATTGTTCCGAAATTAACACTTTATTAACTGACCGACCCGAATTCAATGCTTCTATCACCGGGTTCTTACCGATAATTAATTCTTGATCCATTAAGCCTCACTCCTTTCTGTAACTTTAATGGCATCCTCTATTAGTTCATCCAGACGCGCTTGATGTTTTGACAAGTAATGATACCCGATGAGTGCTTCAAATGCTGTACTATAACGATAGGCTTGGACACTTAAATTCTTAGGAACCGAACCAGACTTCGCATTTCGGCCCCTAGCTACTACCCGTTGTTCCTCCTCACTGAGATACCCTATTTCCAACCACTGCATGACAACATTTGCCTGTGCTTTCCCTGACACGTATTTAATTGCTTCTTTGTGTAATTGTTGCGGCTTTACTTGACCATGTTGCAAGAGATGCTCCCTAATATACACTTCATAGACAGCATCTCCCATATAAGCAAGGGCTAAGCTTTTCATCTGTTTCACATCGTCCTTCATATTAGCCCCTCTTCCATCGTACTCCTTGAGGTGTATCCTCTAGTAGAATATTTTTATCCTTTAGCATATCACGAATCTCATCTGCTCGTTCAAAGTTACGGGCTTTTCTAGCTTCATTCCTCTCTTCAATTAATGCCTCAATATCTTCATCAAGCAACGGCTGGTCTTCTTTTATTTCAATACCTAACACATTTAAGAAAGACTGTATCGTCTCTTGAAATGCTTCAATTACATGGCTGCATGTTTGATGTGATTGCAAATAAACATTTGCTTCTTTTGTAACATCAAAAAGCACTGATATTCCATTTGCAGTATTAAAGTCATCATCCATTTCATCTTCAAATTGCTGCTTCCAATTAGATATTTTTTCCATCCATCTATCTTTATGGTCAACTAAGTCCATGCTGGAAGCTTTACGATGTGCAAGATTATCATATGCTGTTGTAATTCTTTCCAAACTGTTTTCTGCACTCTTAAGCAACTCTTCTGTAAAATTGATTGGGTGACGATAATGTACACTGAGCATAAAGAAACGAAGTACTTGCGGATCATGCTGATTAATTAAATCTCGCGTTAGCACAAAATTCCCTAGTGATTTAGACATTTTTTCATTATCTATATTAATATATCCATTATGCATCCAATAATTAGCAAATGTTTTTCCGTTCATTGCTTCCGACTGTGCTATTTCATTTTCATGATGAGGAAATGCTAAATCTTGTCCGCCAGCATGAATATCAATGGTATCACCTAAATATTTCTTTACCATAGCAGAGCATTCTATATGCCACCCTGGACGCCCTTTGCCCCAAGGAGAATCCCAAGCTATTTCTCCTTCCTTTGCTTGTTTCCAAAGAGCAAAATCCAATGGATCCTTTTTCTTTTCTCCAACTTGAATTCGAGAACCTGCCCGCAATTCATCAATGGATTGATGTGATAACTTACCATACCCATCAAATTGACGAGGCTTAAAATATACATCACCTTCAGCCTCGTATGCGTAACCCTTCTCAATAAGCTTTTCTATGAATTGAATAATATCATCCATCGTCTCCGTTACACGTGGGTTTCTTGTTGCTTTCTTCACTCCTAACGCACCAACATCTTCAAGATAAGCATCAATAAATCGGCCTGCAACCTCCGGCACTTCTTCCCCTAGTTCATTTGCAGCCTTAATTAATTTATCATCCACATCTGTGAAATTAAGTACATAATCAACAGTGAAACCTTTATATTCAAAGTAACGTCGAACGGTATCAAACACAATAGCCGGTCTAGCATTGCCTATATGGATGTAATTGTATACAGTAGGTCCACATACATAAATGCTTACTTTGCCTTCATTTAAGGGTTTAAATACTTCTTTTTGGCCTGTAAGTGTATTATAAATTTTAATCGACATGATGTTTTTTCCCTTCCTTCAATTCTGCAATTTCACCTTTTAACGCATCTATTTCGTTTTGTAAATATTCACAGCGGTTGGAAACAGGATCCGGCATCTTATGATGGTCCAGATCTCTTCTTACTTTTTCCCCATTTTGCTTAACTACTTTTCCTGGAACTCCTACAACAGTAGCATGATCTGGTACATCTCGGAGTACCACGGAACCACCACCTACTTTTGCACTTTCACCGATCGTAATGGACCCAAGCACCTTGGCACCAGTTGCAATTAATGCATTGTTTTTAACGGTAGGATGACGCTTCCCTTTTTCCTTACCAGTACCGCCCAAGGTCACTCCCTGGAAGATGGTTACATTATCTCCTATTTCACATGTTTCCCCTATGACCACCCCCATGCCATGGTCGATAAACAAACGGCGGCCAATGATCGCTCCTGGGTGGATTTCAATTCCAGTTAAAAAACGGCTCACTTGTGATATCACACGGGCAATAAAAAACATTCTCCGTTTATAAAAAGCATGTGCAATGCGATGAGACCACACGGCATGTAATCCTGAATAGGTTAGGCAAACTTCGATATACGTTCGTGCTGCCGGATCTTGCTCAAAAACTACATCCATATCTTCTCTCATCCGCTTCCATATCCCCAATTTCGTATCCTCCTCACCGTTAACATTTGTATATCTAGTGCTTATATCAAAAATAAGCGTCCCTGTGTACAATACACAGAGACGCTTATGCGCGGTTCCACTCTGTTTGAAGGGGGAGAAAAGAGCACAAACCCCTACCAACTTAGCTCTTATAACGGTAGAGAACCGCCGTTATGTACTAATTTCCATAACAGACTCTGAGGAGCACTTCGGAAACAATGCTTAAAACCACTCGCAGCCTAGGTGATTCTCTCTGTATAAGCGGGTTACTTCCTACTTTCCCTCTTCATCGTTCCATATTGTAATAATACTATATTATATATTATGCGGAATGTGAATTATTAAGCATCTAATTTATTTAAAACTTGATCAAGACGAGCAACCACATCTTCTTTTCCCAGTAATTCAATTGCCATCGGAAGCTCTGGACCATGCGTTTGACCTGTTGTTGCTACACGAATCGGCATAAATAAACGTTTACCGCGGTGTCCGGTCTCTTTTTGCGTTGCCTTGATTTGTGCTTTAATAGCGTCTTTTGAGAAATCCTCTAAGTGGATAAGCTTATCTGTGAATACTTGTAACACTTCTGGAACTTGTTCTTCTTGCAGAACATCCATCGCACCTTCATCAAAAGCGATCTCTTTATTAAAGAACATATCGGTTAACTCCACGATCTCCGCACCATACCTTAATTGATCTTTATAAAGCGCAATTACCTTTTCTACCCATTCCTTTGTAGCTGCATCCATATTTGCTGATAGCTTACCAGCTTCCACTAAATGCGGCATTGCAAGTTCAATTACATCCCCTAAATCTGCTGCTTTTATATACTCATTATTCATCCATTTCAATTTGTGACGATCAAATATTGCGGCAGACGTTGAAAGTCTTTCTGGATCAAAAATAGAAATCAATGTTTCTTTATCGAAGATCTCTTCCTCTCCAACTGGTGACCAGCCTAATAAGGCAATGAAATTAAAGAGAGCTTCTGGTAAGTACCCAAGATTATGATACTGCTCAATAAATTGCAAAATATGTTGGTCACGTTTACTTAATTTTTTTCGCTCTTCATTAAGAATAAGCGTCATATGTCCAAACTGTGGCGGCTCCCAACCAAACGCTTCATAAACCATCATTTGTTTCGGAGTATTCGAGATATGCTCCTCCCCACGCAAAACATTTGTAATTTCCATTAAATGATCATCAATGGCAACTGCGAAATTATACGTAGGTATTCCGCTTTTCTTTACAATGACCCAATCACCAAAATCACTGGATTCGAATGTGATCTTGCCACGAACCACATCCATAAACGTATACGTCGTATTATCTGGTACACGGAAACGAATGCTTGGCTTACGCCCTTCCTCTTCAAACACTGCAATCTGTTCGGCTGTTAAATCACGGTGTGCACCTGAATATTTAGGAACTTGTCCTTTTGCACGCTGCTCCTCTCTTTCTTCATCTAATTCCTCTTCTGTCATATAACATTTATATGCTAAACCCCTCTCTAAGAGTTCGTCTACATATTTCTGATAGATGTCAAGTCGTTCCATTTGGCGATAAGGGCCATAATCACCACCTATGTCTGCTCCCTCATCCCAATCAACACCGAGCCATTTTAGAAATTTGAGCTGACTTTCTTCCCCACCAGCTACGTTTCTTTTATCGTCTGTGTCTTCTATTCGAATGACCATTTTCCCATTAAAATGTTTGGCGTATAAATAGTTAAATAATGCTGTACGTGCATTCCCGATATGCAAATGACCAGTTGGACTTGGCGCATAACGTACTCGAACCTGGTTTGTCATGGTTCTGCCCCTTTCTATATCAATACATAAAATAAGTAACTAATAGACTCATCCGGCTTTAATGGCACAGGCAACGTTACATCCTGCGTTAACTGCGGTGATAGTCTAAGATGATTTCTAAATAAAATTATACTTCCCTCTTCAGTATAACAAAAGTGATAACAATCGATGTTATCACTTTATCTATCCTTTATAAGTTATACCTTTTTTACAGTGCTTTTTCAAGTAATTTTGGTTTAGCAAATATCATTCGACCGGCAGATGTTTGCAACACACTCGTAATTAATACCTCTATGGTTTTGCCAATATAATCTCTACCCTCTTCAACCACAATCATAGTACCATCATCTAAGTAAGCAATACCTTGATTGTGTTCTTTACCGTCTTTAATGACTTGGACGACAAGTTCTTCTCCAGGTAAAACAACTGGTTTAACCGCATTCGCTAAATCATTGATATTTAACACATGCACACTTTGTAAATCACAGACTTTATTTAAATTAAAATCATTCGTCACAACGATGCCATCAATTACTTTTGCTAACTTAATAAGTTTACTATCCACTTCATGTATATCTTCAAAATCACCTTCGTAAATTTCCACTTTAACAGGCAATTCCTTCTGGATACGGTTTAATACATCAAGCCCTCTACGGCCTCTATTCCTTTTTAGCACATCGGATGAATCGGCAATATGCTGCAATTCACCTAGAACGAACTGAGGGATTACAATGGTCCCCTCTAAAAAATTTGTTTGGCAAATATCAGCAATACGCCCATCAATGATAACACTCGTATCTAAAATTTTAGCTTTCGGTGAAATGGCAGAAACTTGTTGCTGCTCATTTTCAGCCGGCTTGCGTTTTTCACGTTCCTTTTTATTGATATTCAATAAGTTTAAAAATTCATCTCTTCTTCTAAACCCAACTTGAAAACCAAAGTAACCTAGCAATATTGTTGTAAACAACGGAAGTACTTGAGATACTAATTCAATATTAATATCCGTTAATGGTATATTAACTAAAAAGGCAATAATTAATCCTGCCATTAAACCTAAACTTCCAAAAAACAGATCACCAACAGGCAATTTTATAAGCGCTTCTTCTACCCACTTTAAAAAACCGACAATATAATCAACAAGCCAATATGAAAGGAGAAAGAAAATAATTGCACCAATTACCGTTCCTACATATGGTGAAAACACCCAATTTGCATCTGTAAAATCTAATAAAGTCAAGATATCAGGGACATATAAATACCCAACGGTACCGCCTAATATAATAAAGAATAAATGAACTATCTTTTTCAGCACCACTGCCACCTCCTAACCTATATTATTGCCGAGGTTCAAAAAAAATAATCCTTCGAAAGTAATAAAATATTATAATGTCAATTAAAGCATAGCATAGCCATCATCCTAATTCAAATATATAAACATATTATTATATCAAATAAAAAAACATATTACAATAAATATTATTCCATTTATCGACTTACACCTAAATTCAATGCCTCTTGTACCGAATTAACACCAATGACTTCAATATTATCAGGGGTTGTCCAACCGTCTAAATTATTTTTTGGGCAAATTACCCGTTTAAATCCAAGCTTCGCTGCTTCCTGAACACGTTGTTCTATCCTAGACACACGCCTAATTTCGCCTGTTAAGCCTACTTCACCTATAAAAATATCATCTGGTTTTGTAGGTTGATCTCGAAAACTAGAAGCAATGCTTACAGCTATTGCTAAATCAATAGCTGGTTCATCCAATTTCACGCCTCCAGCAACCTTTATATAAGCATCTTGGTTCTGAAGCATTAGTCCAACACGCTTTTCCAATACTGCCATTAATAACGGAACACGGTTGTGATCCACACCAGTAGCCATCCTACGTGGATTTCCAAAAGCAGTCGGAGATATTAATGCTTGTATTTCAACAAGTACAGGTCTAGTTCCTTCCATCGATGCAACAACAGTTGATCCAGCGGCACCCTGTGAACGTTCTTCTAAAAATATCTCAGAGGGGTTTAGTACTTCTCGTAATCCTTCCTCTTTCATTTCAAAGATACCCATCTCATTCGTACTGCCAAACCGGTTTTTCACACCGCGTAATATCCGATACGTATGATGACGCTCTCCTTCAAAATAGAGCACAGCATCAACCATATGTTCTAATAGTCTGGGACCAGCAATAGCCCCTTCTTTGGTTACATGTCCCACAATAAATATTGGAATTCCATTTGTTTTTGCAAGCTTCATCAATTCGGATGTACATTCTCGTACTTGTGAAACACTTCCCGGTGCGCTTGAGACTTCTTCGCGAAAGATGGTTTGTATGGAATCAATCACCACAAAAGAAGGCTTTACTGCTTCTATTTGATTGGCTATATCCATTAAATTTGTCTCCGCTAGCACATATAATAAGCCTGATTTAACACCTAAGCGATCGGCTCTTAGTTTTGTTTGCTTTGTCGATTCCTCACCTGAAATATAAAGAACTGGCAATTGTTTATCCGCTAAATGCGATGAAATCTGTAATAACAAGGTGGACTTCCCTATACCAGGATCACCACCAATAAGTACTAAAGATCCCGGAACAATTCCACCACCTAGTACACGATTGAACTCTTTCATCGTTGTAGTGATCCTTGGCTCCTCTTTTGTTTCAATTGACGTAATCTTTTCTGGTTTACCAATAGATCTTGCTCCTGTTTGGAAAGACTGTTTATGTCTGCCGCCAGTAACTTCAATTTCTTCAATGAATGTATTCCAATTATTACAACCAGGGCATTTACCCATCCATTTGGCGGATTCATACCCACATTCATGACAAACATATTTTGTTTTTCGTTTCGCCAAATTCCTCTACCCCTTCACTTATCTATTATAAACGATTTTAGCAATAAGAAAGTTACAGGTTCCTATCAATTTAATCAAATATTTCCATAGTCTTGCCACAATTTAGTTGACTGGCATATCAATAATGAATAGTTTTGAGGGAAATTACAATGGAGTTTCTACATGCCTATCGGTTTCGCTTTAATAAGAAGTTTATATGTTTTGAAGCGTAGCTACTTGAATTTCATCTTTCTTTTCTATTTTAACATACCATATGGTGCGGATGAACGTTATACGATTAGGGCATTTCTTCCATTCTGCATTTTTTATAAAGTATATCTAAAAGGGTCTCCATAAGAGCACCTTACTCTCATGAAGACCATTTTTCCTTATAGGATTTAAGGAAGAATAATAAATTCCCCTTTATTATTTAAACCTATTTTCACTTTTTGACCTTTTGTTATTGTTTCTTTAAGCAGTTCTTCTGATAATAAATCTTCGATGTTTTTCTGGATGGAACGACGAAGTGGTCTAGCGCCATATTCTGGATCAAATCCTTCATTAGCAATTTTTTCAACTGCCTTATCTGTTAGTGAGAAATCAATATCTTGGCCCTTAAGGCGTCGTTGTAACTGCTCTACCATTAAGGTTACAATATTCTTCATATGCTTTTTCTCTAAGGAATGGAATACAATGGTTTCGTCAATTCGGTTAAGAAACTCTGGACGGAATGACTTTTTCATCTCATCCATCACCTTTGATTTCATATCTTTATATTCTTGGCCTTCCTCCTCAAGATTAAAGCCAACATATTTATTTCGTTTTAATTCGCTTGCACCTACATTAGAAGTCATGATTAGGACGGTATTACGAAAATCTACAACCCGCCCTTTAGAATCTGTAAGTCGACCATCTTCCAACACTTGTAATAAAATATTAAATACTTCTGGATGTGCCTTCTCTACTTCATCTAATAGAACAACAGAATATGGTTTTCTACGTACCTTTTCTGTTAATTGTCCTCCCTCGTCATAACCAACGTATCCTGGAGGAGAACCAACTAAGCGAGAAGTAGCGTGTTTTTCCATATACTCCGACATATCTATTCGAATCATAGCATCTTCATCTTCAAACATTGCTTCTGCTAGGGCACGAGCCAATTCTGTTTTTCCAACACCAGTAGGGCCTAAGAAAATAAAGGAACCAATTGGCCGCTTCGGATCTTTTAATCCAGCACGTGCTCTTCGAATAGCTTTGGAAATAGCATTTACAGCTTCCTCTTGCCCAATTACACGATTGTGTAGTATTCCTTCCATATTTAATAATCGATCGCTTTCGTCTTTGGTTAATTTCGAAACAGGCACACCAGTCCAGGTAGAAACAACACTAGCAATATCTTCGATGGTGACTTCTGAATCGGTTTGGCCTTGTTTTTCTTTCCACTCATTCTTTGTTTCTTCTAACTCTTCACGAAGACGTTGTTCTGAATCACGAAGCGATGCCGCTTTTTCAAATTCTTGACTTTGCACAGCTGCATCCTTTTCTTTTCGGACTTCTTCAAGTTTTTGTTCTAATTCTTTTAGGTTTGGTGGAACGGTATAAGAGCGTAAACGAACCTTTGAACCAGCCTCATCAATTAAATCAATTGCCTTATCCGGGAGAAAACGATCAGTAATATAGCGATCAGATAGGTTAGCAGCTGCTTCTATTGCTTCATCTGTTATCGTTACACGGTGATGCGCTTCATAACGATCACGTAAACCATTTAATATTTGAACGGTTTCCTCTAATGTCGGCTCATCTACTTGGATTGGCTGGAATCTACGTTCCAGAGCAGCATCTTTTTCAATATATTTACGGTACTCATCCAATGTAGTAGCACCAATACATTGTAGTTCTCCACGAGCTAAAGATGGTTTAAGTATATTGGAAGCATCAATTGCTCCTTCTGCCCCACCAGCACCGATCAATGTGTGTAATTCATCGATAAACAGAATAATGTTTCCTGCCTGGCGAATCTCTTCCATCACTTTTTTTAACCGATCCTCGAATTCACCACGGTATTTTGTTCCTGCAACTACTGTACCCATATCCAGGGTCATCACGCGTTTATCGCGTAATATTTCCGGAACTTCATTATTAATAATCTGTTGGGCTAACCCTTCTGCTACAGCTGTCTTCCCAACACCAGGTTCTCCAATTAGTACTGGATTGTTTTTTGTCCGGCGACTTAAAACTTGAATTACTCTTTCGATTTCCTTACTACGTCCAATAACCGGATCAATATTCCCTTCTTTTGCACTTACAGTTAAATCACGAGCTAATGAATCTAATGTAGGCGTATTTGCATTGGATTGCTGACCACGACCTTGACGATTTGTCTGTGATTCATTGCTTCCAAGCAATTGAAGCACCTGTTGTCTCGCTTTATTTAAGCTAACACCTAAATTATTCAATACGCGTGCCGCAACGCCTTCGCCTTCTCGGATAAGTCCCAGTAAAATATGCTCTGTACCTACATAGGAATGCCCTAGTTTCCTTGCTTCGTCTTGTGAAAGTTCCACAACCTTTTTGGCACGAGGCGTGTAGTGAATCGACTGCATTGGCTGTTTGCCAACTCCAATTAATTTCTCCACCTCTTCTTGAATTTTAGATATTTCAAGGTTTAATGATTGCAAGGCTTTAGCAGCTATCCCTTCGCCCTCTCTGACAAGTCCTAAAAGGATATGTTCTGTACCAATATTATTATGTCCAAGTCGTACAGCTTCTTCTTGTGATAACGCTAGTACCTTTTGTGCTCTTTCAGTGAAACGTCCAAACATCATATAATAATTCCTCCTATCTATTTCTCTAATTCTAATCGCTGGCGAATGAGTGACGCTCGTAACACATCACGTTCATTTGCTGTCAACGTTTTTTTGGCATATTGTTGTAAGAATCCTGGTTGCGTAAGTATCATTAATTCATTTAATATATTTCGAGAAACATTTCCTAATAATCCTAAGTCTATCCCTAATCGAACATCTGATAAACATTGAGCAGCTTCTTTCGATTCAATAATTCTTGCATATTCTAGTACACCATATGAACGGCATATCCGGTCCTCTAATTTTGTACGCATTTGATCCATTAACTGTTCCCGTGCATGTCGCTCATGCTCAATAAGCTGCTGTACCACGCTTTGCAAATCCTCAACAATATCTTCTTCCGACTTTCCAAGGGTTATTTGGTTAGAAATTTGAAAAATATTACCTTGAGCCTCACTGCCTTCCCCATAGATTCCGCGAACTACTAAACCTAATTGATTAATTGCTGGAATCATACGATTAATTTGCTTTGTAAAAACGAGTGCAGGAAGATGCATCATAACAGAAGCACGCATACCGGTACCCACATTTGTAGGACAGCTGGTTAAATACCCTCTTGTTTCATCAAATGCATAATTAATTTTCTCTTCTAGCCAATCATCAAATTCAAAAGCCTTATTAAGTGCTTTGGATAGCTGAAAACCTGGGAAGTATAATTGCATTCGAATGTGATCTTCTTCGTTAATCATTAATGACACTTGCTCATTTTCTGATATTAAAGTGGCTGCTGATTCGGAATATTTTGCCAATAAAGGGCTAATTAAATGTTTTTCTACTAATACCCGTTTTTCTACTGATGATAAATCTCGAATAGAGATAAAAGCAAACTGTTTATATTCCTCAAAAGATTGATTCTCATATTTCTCTTTAAAGAAATTGCGAATTTCTTCTAATTGATCTGGATCAGCAAGAATAGGATAAGCTACATTTGCAAAGTTTCTAGCAAGCCGAATCCGACTGCTTAATACAATATCGCTATCTGGGCCTTCTTTTCTCATCCACGGGCTAAGCGCTTCATTCATAAACTGTTGTAAAGTCAAGACTGATCACCTGCCTCTGGCTTATCCTGGTCTTGATTCAATGCTTTAATTTTATCTCGGACTTTTGCAGCTTCTTCAAACGCTTCATTTTCAACTAAGGATTTTAATTGATCTTTTAAAGCTTCTATCTGTTTCTTTTTATGCAAGTCCCCACCCTGACGTTTCGGTATTTTACCATTATGCTTTGTATTTCCTGCATGTACTCGGCGAAAAATAGGGTCAAGACGTTCATTAAACGTTTCATAACAGACTGCACACCCAAATTTACCAATCTGTTTAAATTCAGAAAAAGTCAATTCACATTTTGGACACTGCAATTCATTTACCTGCTGGTAAGTAGTTCCTTGTGCGCTTGCAATATTAGATGTATCAAAGTTAAAGAGTCCAGATAACAAATGATGCAAGGAATAACCATCTTCAGGATAATTCATATACCCTTTTTCCTTTGCACAAACATTGCAAACATGGACTTCCATTTTCTTCCCTTGAATTACTTGGGAAAAATGGAGTGTCGCAGGTCGCTCATGACATTCCTGGCACTTCATTTTCTGATTACCCCCTTTACTTATTTAAATACTTTAACGTACGAAGCATAGAAGTTAATATGCGTGCACGGATCTCATCACGTAATGGCAGTTGGAAAGCTAGCGTTTCTCTTCCTATTGCACTAAGCATAATCTTTGCTTCCCTCTGCGTAACAATTTGTTCCTCTAATAACCTTTCTAAGACATCTATGGTTTTTTGTTGCGAGACGGTTGGATTGACCATACTAATAATCTCATCAATTAGATCCGATTTATCTTGATGAATAACTCGCATGATTCGAATATATCCACCGCCTCCACGTTTACTTTCAACTATATATCCTTTTTCCACGGTAAACCTAGTGTTAATCACATAATTAATTTGTGAGGGGACACATTGAAATTGATCAGCAATCTCGCTTCGTTTTATTTCAATTACATTTTTCCCTTTTGCTTGGAGTATTTGCTTTAGATAATTTTCAATTATATCTGATATATTACTCATATGCCCACCCCCTTTTAGATCATTATCCTTTGACTTTGACTATCTTTGACTATACCTTTATTATACGGCAAAATACTAAAGATGCAAATACATTGTCTAAGCTTATTTTTGACAAAAAACAAAGATACAAAACCTAAGAGTGGTATCATCCTTAAATTTTTTAAAAACCTTACAACTTATTGTATGTTGTAAGGTTCTTTTTGTAGTCTTTCTTATTTAAGTTCCGTGATATTTTTAACATGATCAACCTTTGAGATCTCCTCGAATAATGATATACGATCTAAGTCTGGCTTTTTTTCGATTTTAATAAATATATTTCGCAAGTCATTTTCTATTTTGATGATCTCTACTTCTTTTATTGTTAAATTAAATTTTTCAAAAGCAGCAACAACTTCATTTACATGTAAACCAGGTAATGTAACAATTTGTATTAAATTCGAGCTGCCACCACGTCTAAACAATCGCTCAAAGTTATTAAGAAAAATTAAACTCAATAAAATAATCAACGTTGTAAAAACAGCTGCTGCGTACATTCCTGCTCCGACTACTAAACCTAGTCCAGCTACGGTCCATATAGAAGCAGCAGTTGTTAAACCACGAATGGTTCCACCATAAACAATAATCGTACCCGCTCCAAGAAAGCCGATCCCACTAATAACATATGAAGGAATTCTCGCTGGGTCAAATTGAACTTGATCATATTCTTCCATAAATGATTCGAAACCAAATAGCGAAAGAAGCATCATTAAACAAGAACCCACACCAACTAAGATGTGTGTGCGAAAACCCGCTGAATGATTCTTAATCTCTCTTTCAAATCCAATTAATCCAGATAAAACCAGTGCAATTAACACACGTGTCATAATGAGATAGAAATGTTCACCTAATAAGTCATCTAGGATTTCCTCCAAATTTTCGCACCTCCTGTTTTATTTTATAAAATAATATATATCAAAATATGGTATGCCCACCATATATATGCTTAAAAACCTTAGTCTATATAAACAAAAAACTGACCGTAGTACTTACGGTCAGTTTATGAAATGGCCTGGCGGCGTCCTACTCTTGCAGGGGCAAAGCCCCAACTACCATTGGCGCTGGAGAGCTTAACTACTGTGTTCGGCATGGGAACAGGTGTGACCTCTCCGCTATTGCTACCAGACAATGATATCTGCCAAGTGATTGTCGAAAAAACAGTGACAACCATTATTATAATTGTTTCTTGGAAAAAATCAAGTACAATTTCAAAAAATATGTAGGGATTTGTACCCTAAAAACTAAATAAGAGATCATTCAACGACGTTTCAAAGCCAAAT